>DAOTTX010000180.1:0-25150 GCA_034437515.1 Anaerolineae bacterium | reverse complement strand
TATGCTCGAATCAGTCAAATGAAGGAGCGACCCATGCGTAAGAAAATCGACAGCCATGATGAAGTGCCTCGCGACATGATGAAACGGCTCTTTGCCGTCGCTGAGCTTATTTTCCGTTCAGGCAGTTACCGTCCAGAGAACGAACTATCAGAAAAATGTGTCAAAAAACACAAGTCAGATGATTTGCTGTATCGTATAGAGCAGTACGGAAGTTAGGACTTTTAAGATGGCAAGGAAGAAACGTACCCCCGTCCCTACGCCGACCGCCGGATGGGCAATCTATCTGCGGACGAGCAGCGATGAAAACCAGAAACCGGAACTTTCGCGGGCACGGCAGCGTTATGCAATCAATCGGAATGTGCTCGAACGTTCTGACATGCCCGTCTTCGATGAATACATTGACGTCTTGACGGGTTCGACACCACAGCGAGCAGCGTACCAGCGTCTGCTGGAAGACGCCCGTGCGGGCAAATTCTCTCATGTGATCGTCGAGCGTGCTGACCGCTTCGGTCGCAACGACACCGAAGCATTACGTGCCATCGATGAACTGCACGAGTTCGGCGTCAGTGTCCGTTTTGCCAACCAGCCCGATCTCAATCCAATGGACCCTGACGACCGTGTCATTGTGGCATTGTCATTTACACTGGCACGACGTGAATCCGCCTTACTTGGTCTACGTGTCAAAGGGGGCGTAAAAGCAAAAAGGGATAGCGGCGGTTTCATCGGCAAAGCCCCTGATGGCTATCGCAATGTTAGCGGTCAGACAACCGGCGAATCTAAGAAGATCAACGGACGCTACGAAAATTGGATTGAACTTGATCCAGAGCGTGCGCCGATCATCCGCCTGGCCTGGGATCTGCTTTTGGAAGACCGCTATATTCTACGAGAAATCTGCGAAGAACTACATCGTCGTGGCTATCGATACAGAAGTGGACGTCCATATATCGAAGTCAAAAAGAATGGTGAACGCAAAGCAAACTACAACACGCTGTCGGTCATGTTTCGTAACTGGACGTATGCAGGCTGGGTGACCAGCAAATCCAACAACGTGCCACCTAAGACCATTCGCGGGGATTGGGAAGCGATCGTTACCACCGAAGAGTTCGAGCAAGGCCTTGCGATCATCAACAAAAGAAACCGGAAGCGTGTACCAAATCGTAAGCATGACTATCTCTTGCGTGGTCTGGTTTACTACCGGGATGCGGAGCAAGGTCGCGACATCAGGTTGACCTGCTCGACGGCGAACTCTGGACGTTCAAACGGTGGCACCGCGTATTATCGCATTGCGGGTCGCAACGTCCGGTTTCTGTGCAAACACATTGATGAACAAATCCCGGTTGCACTTAAAGAGATACAGGTCGATCCCCAATACATTCCAGCGATCCAGGCTGTTTACACGAGCGATATTGCTCGAAAGATGGGACATCTGCGTCCAGATGAACGCAAGGGGTTGGAGGCTGCCCTCAAAACAGTCGATGAGGAAGAAGCACGCGCTGCACGCCTGTTTGCTGCTGGAAAAATCACCGAGGCAGTCTGGGACAGTCTATGGCGTGAGTGGCAGGATCGACGCAACCAGTTGCACTGCACACTGGATTCGTTGCAAGAACGGCAACAAACACACATCGAAAATCTCGACACGGCACTACGAGTTATCTCACACGTCGGAATCGTGTATAATGAATTGAGCCGTGACGATCAACGTGAATTGTTGCGGCAAATGGTTGAGCAAGTTACGGTTGACTCGGCTGGAAATGTAACACTAGAGTTGCGCACACCGTTCGTTTACTTGCAAGACGTTTCGGACTGGGTACGTAATCTCAATGAAGAAACTGAGGAAATCCCGACAAGCAAAAAGACCGTCAACGATGACGGTCTGGGTAAGTCTACATGTTCGAATCTGAACTTACTCTGCTGGGGGACCTGGATTCGAACCAAGATCAACTGGGCCAGAACCAGCCGTTTTGCCCTTAAACTATCCCCCAATCGGGTGAGGATAGCTTACAAGGGCTTACGATAAATGTCAAGATGATTTCGCCAGGACATCAATGCCAGTATCAATCCGCCGGAGTGATTCTGCCTTGCCGAGAATTTCCATCGTCTCGAAAGTCGGCGGGGAGATCTTCTGCCCGGTTACAGCGACACGCAACGCCCCAAACACCTGACCGTTCTTGAGATCATGTTCTTTGGCGAAAACTTTCATACGCTCGTAAGTGGTTTCGTGGCTGAAGTCATCCATCGTTTGCAGGACATCGCGCTGTTTTTCCATCATGGCGCGGGTGCTTGCGGCGTTCATCTTCTTCTGGACGAGCATATTAGGCTCTGGCGGTGTAAAAGACTCCGCGAAGAAGAACCCGGCAATATCGACCACATCGTTAAACGTCTTGATGCGTGTCTGGATAATCGGGGTCACCTGCCGCAGTAAGTCCATATCAACGCTGTAACCGGCGTCTTCCAGCGGCTTGCGCAAGTGCTCGGCGAGTTCGTCGCTGCTCATCTTCTCACGGATGTAGATGCCGTTGAGCCACTCTAACTTTTCCGGTGGGTAGGCGCTGTTCGCCGGGTTGACGCGTTTGAAATCTCCAAAGCGTTCGATGGCTTCTTCCATGCTGAAGACCTCGCGTTCGTCGCCAAAGTTCCAGCCGATGTTCATCAGGAAGTTCAGTAACGCTCCCGGTACGTAACCCGCTTCCATGAAATTATGCACCATCACCGGCATCGGGTCCCCGTGCTTATCACGCGGGGGCTTGCGCTTGCTCAACTTGCCTTTGCCATCCGGGTTGAGGATGACCGGCAGGTGCGCGTAAGCGGGCATTTCCCAGCCGAACGCCTGCCACAGGTGATAATGCAGCGGCAGCGACGGGAGCCACTCAACCGCACGGGTGATGTGTGAAATCGCCATCTGATGATCGTCCACAATTACGGCGAGATGATACGTCGGGAAACCATCTGATTTGAGCAAAACCGCGTCTTGCTGGTTTTCGTTCTCAAAGCGGACTTCACCGCGTACCAGGTCGTCGATGACCGTTTCGCCTTCCAGCGGGAACTTAAAGCGAATCACCGGCTGGCGGCCTTCGGCTTCGCATTCTGCGGCGAGTTCGGCCTCACGTTCGGGGGTGAGGTTACGGCAGCGGCGGTCATAGCCGGTTGGCTCTTTGCGGGCTTGTTTAGCTTTGTTAACTTCGTCCAGTCGCTTGGACGAGCAATAACAGTAATACGCATGGTCATTTTCGACCAGCCATTTTGCCGATTCTTGATACATATCCAGTCGCTCTGACTGAACATACGGTTCATAGGGGCCGCCGACATCCGGGCCTTCATCCCAGTTAAGGCCGACCCAGCGTAGCGCCTCGATGAGGGTCGTCATCGCTTCGGGGTCAAAGCGTTTCTGATCGGTATCCTCGATGCGCAGGATGAATTTACCGTCATGATGCCGGGCAAAGGCCCAACTGAAGAGGGCAGTACGTAGCCCACCGATGTGGAGTGAACCGGTCGGGCTAGGGGCAAAACGTGTTCTTACGGGTGTATCCGTCATTTTGTTTCCTGTTTCTCGTGAAAAAATAGAGACTATGCGGTACGCTTACGGCGTACGATCACACTCTGTGCCAGGCCGATGCCGGCGAGGGTCGCCATCAACGATGTGCCGCCGGAACTGATAAATGGCAAGGTCAACCCGGTGACGGGCAGCATCCCCAGGTTCATCCCAACGGAAACGACCGTCTGGAAGAAAATCATCGACGCGACGCCGTAACAGATCATACTCCCCAGCGGATCAACTGCGGTGCGTGCGCCGTGCAAAATGCGCATCAGGATCACACCGATCAACGCCATGATGCTTACACCGCCCACAAAGCCGAATTCTTCGGCGATCACACTGAAGATAAAGTCGGTATGGCGCACACGCAGAAAGCGAAGTTGAGTCTGGGTGCCGTTGGCGTACCCTTTGCCGATCAAACCGCCGGAGCCAATGCTGATGGCTGCTTGGCGGATGTTGTAGGTCGAGCCTTGTGTGTCGTCTTCTGCCGGAGCAACGAAGTTGGTGATGCGCTGTTGCTGGTACGCTTCCATCTGTGACCAGATCACCGGCATTGAAAGCAACCCCACCAAGCCGAACAGCGCGATGTGCTTAAACCGCAACCCCGCCGCCCAGATCAACGTGAGCCATAGCACGACGTAAACAATCGTCGTGCCAAGATCAGGTTGCAGGAAGATCAACAAAAGTGGCATCGATAGATGCAGCAGCGATCCTATAATCGTGGTGAGCTTGTCCATATCATGATAGCGTACCGCGAGGTAGTGCCCCAGCGTGATAATAATGATAATTTTGCCGAGTTCAGATGGTTGAATCAAAATGCCGATGTTGATCCAACGTCGCGCCCCCGCATCACCGACCGTGCCGAAGAAAATTACCATCAACAATAGGCCGATCAGCAGTAGATATAACCAGACGTGCAGGCTGCCAAGCATACGGTAATCGATTACCGTGAGGACAAGCATCAGGATGGTGCCCAGCACGGCGTAGCGGATTTGATCCGGCACACGGCTGATGAGATCGTCACTGATGGCGTCCATTGTCGCGCTGCGGATCATCAAGACGCCGAAGACGACAAGAATCGCCGTCAGTGCCAGCAGCGTATAATCAAATTGACGCCAGATATTCGTAGAACGCATAAATACCAGGGTGTTTAGCTATTCGAAGGTCATGTTAGATTATAGACGAGTAGCTGAAGACAGTGAAGGACGAATGCGCCGGTGTGGAGAGCATGTTTATCGTGTCTATCGTCCATCCGATGCGGTTTTTGCATCTGTGTCGTCATCGTCAGCGGTGTTGAAGAAGGGAACTTCTGCACGGAGTGTATTACGAGCATGGTCACGCGGTTCTAGGATGATGTCCACCTCCTCGCCGGAAACGGGGATGTATTTTGAGAGTACTTCAAGCAACTCTTTCTTCATCTCTTGCACACGTTCCGGCGGCAGGTTGATGCGATCGTGAAAGAGCACCAATTGCAGGCGATCTCTTGCCGTGTTAGCACTACGATCATTCTTGCTACGACCGAGAATGCGATCAAAAAATTCGGACACCATTGCTGCCTCCTAGTTAGTCTTGACCGAAGAAACGGGACAAGCGCCGGAATAAGCCCCGATCATTGGTTAAGTCCATAAATGGGACGTCTTCGCCGTTTATGCGTCGTGCGATGTTACGAAATGCCAGCCCTGCGCGTGATTTCTCGTTGAGGGTGACGGGGACGCCTTTGTTAGATGCCGGGATGACATTTTCGTCTTCCGGTACGATCCCGATAATTTGTACGGAGAGCAGGTCGGTTACATCAGCCGCAGAGAGCATCTCCCCCCGTTTGATCATTTCCATTTTGACGCGATTTAAGATCAGTTTGCCAGGGCCTTTGTTATCAGCTTCGATCAAACCGATGATGCGGTCGGCATCACGCACGGCGGAAACCTCAGGGTTGGTCACGATCAAGACCTCATCTGAGGGGGCGATGGCATTACGAAAACCGCGCTCAATCCCGGCAGGGGAGTCAATCAGGATAAAATCGAATTCCTCACGCAGTTTGTCTACTACGGCGACCATATCAGTCGGTGTGACGGCGGTCTTGTCACGGGTTTGTGCCGCCGGGATGAGATACAGATGCGGGAACTGCTTATGCTTAATCATCGCCTGGCGCATTTTACAACGGCCTTCGACCAGATCGACCAGATCGTACACGATCCGATTCTCCAGCCCCATGACCACATCGAGATTGCGCAGGCCGATGTCCGCATCAATGACGACCACCCGCTTATTCAAACGCGCCAGTGAGACCCCCAGGTTGGCAGTTGTCGTGGTTTTGCCGACCCCGCCCTTGCCGGATGTCACCGTTACCGTTTTCGCCCCCATTTAGGCTTAATCCTTTCTTCGCTATTGTTTCCAGGCTTCTACGATGATTTGATCACCTCGCAGCAGCGCCATCTCCGGCCTGATCTGGTTGTGTTTGCCGGGCGGTGATGTCGTGATGTGGCTAGCGATACGAAGTTGAGTCGGCGTCATGTTGAGCGCGCAGACCACCGCTTCTTCATCCCCGTTAGCACCCGCATGGACGTTACCACGTAGCCGTCCCCAGATGACCACATCGCCCGCCGCGATGATCTCAGCACCGGGGTTCACATCGCCGATGACGACGACATGCCCGTGACTATGCACCGTCCGACCGGAGCGCAGCGTGCGTCGGATGAGCACACCACTTTCCCCCGCTTCCTCCGGGCTGACCGGCAACGCATCATTTGCCACTTCCGGTGAGGAGGCTGCGGTACGCACATCGAGTGCTTGCGCGGCTTCGTTCGTGGTTTCGCTGTCGCTGAGAATCATAATCAGGTTGAGGTTGCGACGTTCCAGCAGTGCCTTTAGGCCGATCATGTCATGTTTTTGAACCGGGCGTTCGCCGACATCAATAGTGATGCGCGCACCCTGGAAGAATTCTTGACGTTCATCGAGCTTGCGTGCGAGTTGGTCGGTGAGATGCAACCACTGTTCGGTGGCGTCCAGTGCGATTAGTAAGCCATTGCCGACGCCCTTAATCGACACGCTGTCGTCTTGCATTCTCATCCGTAAGTCCTGCCATCTGTTTTTAAACGCTGATTAATGTTTGTCATTATACAAGCATCCACGAATTTTGCACGCGATATAAACAAAACTCAGGCCGCCATCAAAACGACCTGAAGGTTTAATCAAGGGTTGACGGCGACTGCACTGCTCGTGGAACCCCGTTCACGTTGGAGTTCCTGGTAAGCATCCAGCACCTTTGCCACGACCGGGACAGCATTTGCCGACCCTTCATCTCCGTTATAGACGAATGCGACGACTAAGACTTCTGGATTTTCGTAAGGCATATAACCGACATACCATGCGTGTGAGGGCCAGTTCCCCGGCTCACAGCGACCGAGTGCACCAGCGATGTTATCGCAGTATTCCGCCGTGCCTGTTTTGCCCGCGCTGGGCACGCCTTCCAGCATAGCGGTGATGTCGGTCGGGCGTCCGCTGTATTCAGGGTTCGCCGTGCCGTATTCGATCACATCGCGCATCCCTTGCCGGATGAAGTCCAACGTGTTTGATGCGGCGAACGCCGGGATGAAATCTGAATCGAAGCGGCGCGGGTCACAAAACCGGCTAAAGCTCCAAATGTAGTCCTCCGGGATGTTGACCGTGTATTCACGCATGTTAGTGGCGAAATCCGGGGCAATATCTAGCTGAGCGCGATAATTTCCCGGGTCACACCGGGCGGGATTGTAACTTTCCCCGGCGGAAGGCTCGCAGCGACAGGCGATACTGTCTTCGCCCTGGATAATCATGTCTTCGACCATGTGCAGCACCAGTGTGCCATCGGCAGCGGGGCGCTCTGTATTGAGTGTGCGGATGATCTCCGGCTGGAAGGGCTGTGTGATGTTGCGTTCGGCGTCGAGAAACTCACGGATTAACGTCGGGCGATAGACCGTGCCGTCATTGACGATGGCGGCGACAGCGGTAATCAATTGCAGTGGGGTTGTGAGTACATAGCCCTGGCCCACAGCAGCGTTGTAGGTATCACCCGTAGACCAGCTCTCACCCTCTGTAAGGCGCTTCCATGTCGGGTCGGGCATACGTCCGGCGACCTCACCGATTAACTCCACGCCGAGCAGCGAGCCGACACCGAACGCCGTCCCATAGCGGAAAAGTTGATTAATCCCCAGGCCGCCCTGACGCAGCATCGCCTCCGAAAGGTTCTCGTTGCCGCCGCCGACCTGGTAGAAATAGACGTTGCAGCTTTCCGCGATGGCACGCCGCAGGTTGACGTTGCCATGCCCTTCGCGGTTCCAGCAGACGAACCGCTGCGAGGCCGCCGGGTCGTTGGGCGCGTAGCGGTTCTGTACGATGATGTCGCCGGGGTCGAACAACGTCTGGTTAGGGTTGATGATGTCCTCTTCCAACACAGCGGTCGAGGTCAATAGCTTCCAAGTTGAACCAGGCGGATACAGTGAACTAATCGCTTGATTTAATAGGGGATTACGCGGGTTCTCGATGATGCTCAGATAGTAATCCACGTCGATAGCGCGGGCGAAGCGGGCGTTATCGTAACTGGGGTAGCTGACCATCGCCAGAATCTCACCGGTGTTAGGATCCATCGCAATGACGACACCGGCATCGGTCGAATCGTTGGCGTCGATCTCAAAGCAGCCGCCCGCTTCCGGGCCATCAGCACGGGCCGCGATGCAATCCGCGACGAAGGAATTAATCTGGTTAATTTGCTCGTTGAGGGCGGTTTGTGCGGCTCGTTGCAGTTCAACGTCGATGGTCAGCCTTAGATTTTGCCCGGCGACCGGGTCGATCCGTTCGAGTTCTTCGATCTCTTCACCGGCGACATCAATCTCACGCAAGATTGAGCCACGCTGCCCGGCGAGTTCTGTTTCCATGTAGGACTCAATGCCCGCGTAGCCGATGCGGTCGAAGGCCGGGTCATAACCACGTTCGATGAGTTCGAGCTGTTCTTCGGGGCGAATTGGCCCCATGTATCCGATGATATGCGAGGTTAATTCACCCGTTGGGTATTGGCGCACAGCGGCGACCTGTACATCAACACCCGGCAGTCGGTAGCTTTCCTCACGGATTTGCAGCGCCACTTCCAGCGGGACGTCCTGCGCGATCGGCACCGGGCGGAACGGCGCGATACCTTCACCCTCAGCGACCAGTTCTTCGATGCTGCGCACGCCTTCGCCCCGTGCATCAGCCAGCACGCGCGTCGGTGGCACACCCGTCAATGCGGAAAGCTCGTTGAAAATGGCGAGTTCTTCCTCGCGGTTGGCGGGTAGCGCCGCCGGTATCACACGCACCACGTAGGCAGGCACGTTACTTGCGAGGATCTGGTTATAGCGGTCGAAAATCACACCACGATCCGCCGGGATCGGCAGTTCGTTGAGCCGGTTATCATCAGCGGCGATCTGTGCATCTGCACTGTCCAGAATTTGCATTTGATACATACGCAGTGAGAAGATGATAAAGACGGCGAAAATCACCGCTTGAAAGAGCGTTAAACGCCAACCCTGGAAAGGGGAAAGGTTTTGCATCGAAATTTACCTCGCATAACTTCAAGATTTCAGGTGGTAAAGCCACCTTTAGCGCGGATAACACGCTTTTGAATACCTCGGATGAACCAATAAACCGGCGCGATCAAAGCGATGTTATAGATTAATGTCGGCACCAGCACATAACCGATCATGACTAACCACTCGACCTCGAAGCCGCTGAGGGTCAGCACGAAATATAGGATGAGTTGCTTGAAAATTGTCCCGACGATGACCGCACCTGCCAGCAACAAAAAGCCGATGCTATACACTTGCTGCCCGATGCCGCTGATGCCAAAAACGACGAACAACATCCCCAATGCCGCCGTCCCAGTCGGCGCACCGGAAAGTAGATCATACAGGATGCCACCGACAAATGACCAGATGACGCCATCTTCCAGCCGTGTGTTGATTGACCACGACAACACGATGAGAAAAACCAGATCGGGCATCCCGCCGAGCAGCCGAATCTGCGGCATTAAGGTCACCTGGAGTACGACTGCCACCAGTAGAATCGGAACACTTACGAAATTACCCACAGTTAACTTTCTTCGTCATCGTCGAATTCGGTTACATCGACCGGTTCAAAGCTGGTGACGATCATCACGATTTCCAGCCGGTCGAAGTCGATAAAACTGCGAATTTCCGCCTCCTGGTTGAGTTCGTTCTCAAATTGGCGGCGGCTGGTCACCTGACCGATAGGAATATCTGATGGCAGGTTGCCACCCAGACCGGATGTGACGACCAGATCACCGACTTGTACTTCGTCTTCCAACGGGATGAACTCGATGCGTAAGCCGCCTGTGAGCAACCCGCGTACACTGCCGACCGCTCGCGTGGATTGCAACCGGGCGCTGATGCTGCTGCTGGGGTCGGTGACGAGCAGCACACGCGAGGCAGTGGCGAAAACCTCCGTGATGCGCCCGACCAACCCCGCCTGTGTGACGACTGCCATCCCCCGTTCGACACCGTCTCGACTGCCCCGGTTGACGATGATGGTGTTCAAGCTGCCGGTGGCATCGTAATTGGCGATGACATCAGCGGCGATGGTATCCTGGTTGCGAGATGGGGCGTCGTAGTCCAGCAGGGCAGCCAGCCGGTTATAATCGTTTTCGATCTCACGCAGGGCGACTGCTTCCGCTTGCAACCGGGCGAGTTGGCGTTCTAATTCATGGTTGCGTTCTCTCAAATCGCGGATCTCGGTCAGGTCGTCGAAAAGTTGTCCACCATCCTGGCTGACGCTATTCACCGCGCCGGTGATAAATGTCAAGGGAGTCGCCAGCACACTTTCTGCCGGAGCCAACGTCCCGACAATGCTGGTGACAATCATGCAGCCACACAGAGCCACCATGACAAACAGAAAGGTAAGCCGGTTAGATCGCCAATTAGAGCGCATACATCACCCGATGATTAATAACTTTAGAGGATGATTATAACAAACGGGGATAAGCAATTGGGAAGACTGGCTTAATGCCAGGTACTGCCACGTTCGGTGCCGACGAGCATCCGTCGCAGGTTGCCATAATCTTCCAGGACACGCCCGGAGCCACGCGCAACACAGGTCATTGCGTCATCTGCGACCCAGGTGCGAATGTTGACTTCGTCAGCTATACGCTCCGCCAGTCCTTTAAGCTGGCTGCCGCCACCCGCCATACAGATGCCGCTTTCCATCAGGTCGGCGACCAGTTCCGGCGGGGTATCATCGAGCGCATCCTTGACCGTATCTACTAGAATCTCGACCGACCCCGCAATGGCCTCACGCATCTCGATCGTACTGACCTCGATGGAAGCCGGCAATCCGCTTACAAGGTTGCGACCACGCACACTTGTGGTGCGTTCTTGAGGCAGGGGCGCGGCAGAGCCGACCTCAAGTTTTACACGTTCAGCGGTTGGTTCACCGATGAGCAGGTTGTGTTTGGTACGCATGTATTGCACGATGTCCTCATCCATCTCATCACCAGCAACACGGATCGAACGGCTGATAACGATGCCGCCCAGGGAGAAAATAGCAATTTCTGTTGTTCCACCGCCGATGTCTACGATCATGCTACCGCGTGTCTCCGTGACGGGCAATCCAGCGCCGATTGCAGCGGCGACCGGCTCTTCGATCAAGAAAACCTCGCGTGCGCCAGCACTGATGGCGGCATCATAGACGGCGCGTTTTTCCACTTCGGTGACGCCACTAGGGATGCCGACCACAACACGCGGCCTGGGGATGGGCACCCAGGTCTGCTCGTGAGCTTTGCGAATCAAATGATCGAGCATACGCTCGGTGATTTCAAAATCACTAATGACGCCATCTCGCAGGGGACGGACGATCATGATGTCTTTTGGGTTCTTGCTCCACATTTCTTTGGCGCGTGCGCCAACCTCACGCGGTTGACCAGACCGCCGATCTACGGCGACAAATGACGGTTCATTCAGGACGATGCCCTTACCACGCACATAGACAAGGGTATTGGCTGTACCGAGGTCAATACCGATATCTAGCGAAAACAGGCCAAAGAAATAATCTAACGGGCTTAACACTCAAAGCTCCTCACAGCGGTCTGTTGCGACGCGAGATTATAGCACATGATGTGATGTACATAACATCACAATCGGCTATAATCGACCTTGCCATTGCAAAATATACACGCTTATGATGCGATTGACCAACAAATTATCCCGCTACATTCAGCAAAATCACTTATTCCCACCTGATGAAACGGTCGTCTTGGCGGTTTCCGGTGGTGCGGATTCGCTGACACTGCTACACATCTTACATGGATTGCGAGAACGTTTAAAGATCACTTTACATGTCGCAACTTTCGATCATGGGCTACGTCCACAGGCCATTGATGATGTGCTTTTCGTACAGAGGGTCGCAAACGCGCTCGGACTACCTACGCATACAGGGCATGGCGATCTCTCCAAACAGACAAACGGGAGCGAGGCCGTCGCACGCGAGGCACGCTATCAATTTCTGGCGCAAGTCGCTCGTAAGGTCGGCGCACGGCGTATCGTGACCGCCCACCACGCCGGTGACCAGGCCGAGACGGTTCTAATGCATCTGCTACGCGGGGCGGGTCTACAAGGTCTGCGAGGGATGCAACATACCGCACCGTTGCCGACTGCCCCTGATTTGCTTTTAGTGCGCCCGTTGTTGTTCGCCCGCCGTGCTGATCTGCTTGCGTACTGTCGGCAGCATGGTCTTGGTTATCGTGATGACCCGACCAATCAAGATACGACGTTCACACGGAATTATGTGCGTCATAAAGTGCTGCCGATGCTTAAAAATCTGAACCCAGACGTCGAAATTGCGTTGTTACGGCTCGCGGAGAATGCTGCCGTCGATCAAACCTTTATAGAACAGGCGTACCAACAGGGGTTCCGACCACAGGTCGATTTTCGGGCTAATCGGGTGCTGATCCCGCGTGAGGGGTTTGCCCGTTGGCACACCGCCATGCAGCGGCGTGCTTTGTTCGACTCACTGGTGCATCTCTCGTCCGATGTTGAGGTGGGGCAGGTTCACATTGTACAGGCACTGGATGTGGCGCAACGTGGTGAGATCGGTGCGGTTGCGCAGTTCCCCGGTGGGTATCTATTCCGCGTTGATTATGACCATCTGGTGATCGAACACCGATCAGCGACAATGCAGGGGCGTTTTCTGTTACCGGATGCCGGATTTGCCCGGTACATCCCGGTACCTGGTACGGTTCGCATCCCCGGTGCAGGTTGGGGAATCCAGACCCGGCATGACCCCACCGATGAACCGGGATGGGTGGCGCTGCCTGCTGGAACGCTGATCCTGCGCGGTCGCTCGCCTGGAGATCGCATCCAACCGCGGGGTATGGCAGGGAAATCTAAGAAAATTAAAGATTGGATGATTGATCGTAAAATTCCGCGAAATGTCCGTGATCGTTTACCATTACTCTTTATTGATGGTCATTTGATGATGATTTTAACGGAAAATCAGGCTATGCTTACTTGGAGTGCAGACATTAACAATACATCCTCTATTGTTTTCGTAAAAATTTATGAATGATGTGGCTGTAAGGGTTGCCAAAATAGATATACAGATGTATTCTTGAGGAAGAATTAGGGAAACCTTTACAAACAAACGGGACATGAGTACCATGACATCTGTAGAAGAAAACTCATATGTTCTAGTCGTTGATGACGAGGGCGCAAACCGTTATTCGGTGAGCAAGACCTTACAGAGAGTTGGCTATGTCGTCAATGAGGCAGCCAGCGGTGAAGAAGCACTAGAACTGATGAAACAACAGCACTATGACGTCGTACTAACAGATATTCGGATGCCGGGTTTAGATGGTGTAGAGTTGCTGCGCTACATCAAAGAAGAGGCACCCGATGCAATTGTTATTTTGATGACAGCTTATGCCAGCCTCGGTACGGCGGTAGAAGCGTTGCGCTTAGGGGCGCATGACTACCTGATTAAGCCAAGTTCTAGTCAGGACATCCGGCAGAGTGTTTCCAGAGGTGTTGAACGCGCACAAAACCTGAAGCGCCGTCGTTCCTTATTGGACGCCATCCGCAGTGATGTGTATGAACTCGCACGCACCGATGTTGAAGTGACGGCTACCGTCAGCGAAGAGACAACCCCTGAAGTCCGCAACGTGGAAACCGTAACTGAACCAGCGACCTCCAGCATGCAGCTTGGTCCGCTGACGGTTTATCCGGGGCGCTATCAGATCGCGGTTGGTGATACCGACATCGACCTGACGCCGACCGAATTTGACCTGCTGTTGTACCTCGCGGCACATCGCGGACGTGTCGTGCCGTGCCATGAGCTGGTGCGTGAGGTACGTGGCTACTCCGTTGACGAGGCTGAGGCGCGTGAGGTTATCCGCCCGCATGTGAGTAACCTGCGCCGCAAGTTGAAGTCCGCGCAACAGGATGCTGACTTAATTGTCAACGTGCGTGGTATTGGTTATCGACTCAGCGAGCGTGTGAATTAAAACAAAGCAATCTATCTCGCTAGACATTACAGCCGGGTATCACCTATAATCCTCTGGCAGTTGGGTCACAGATCATGCCCAACTGTCTTACCCATGTATTGAGGATACGGAATGCAAAACTGGCTGATTGTGGTGACGGCGTTCTTCTTTGCCCTATGCAGCGTGATGATCGGCACACAGGCACAAACAACCTGTGGTGAGACGACCGGACGCACCGAGCGTGATTTTCACTATGCGAGCGACATTCAAACACGCATCTATTACACCGTTTATCTGCCAGCTTGTTACGATCAGACAGACGACAGTTACCCGGTGATTTATCTTATGCACGGCTCCAACGAGGACGATGGACAATGGGGTCGTCTCGGTCTTTTTGACCTTCTCGATGAGGGCATCGCACGTGGTGAATACCCGCCGGTCATCGCCGTGATGCCTTTCGCGGAATGGGTGGGTAACGAAAATCGCTTTGATCGCTACTCATGGAGTGGTGTTTTTCGTGATGGTGTGATGCCGTTGTTGGAAGATACCTATCGCATTGATACCGGTCGCCGTGCGATTGGAGGGATCTCACGCGGTGGGTTCTGGGCTTTTCATTTCGCTTTCCGCGACCCGGCGATGTTCGATGCGGTCGGCGGACACAGTGCGTTTTTTGACCTGTACCACGCACCGCCGGAAGAAAATCCGCTGCACCTTGCTAGTGACGGCGAAAATGTCGATACGCTGCGCATCTGGTTGGATCATGGTGTAGATGATTACGCGCTGCCGGGCCTGGAGATCATGCACGAGCGGCTGAGCGAGCGCGGTGTTGCGCATCTGTATACCGTCAAGCCGCAGGGTGAGCATAATAACGCCTACTGGGGCCAGCACATCGCGGAATACGTTCAATTTTATATGCAGGGTTGGCAGAGTGACGTCCAACCGGAACCAACAGCCACCCATCCCCCGGCGTTGTTCGTGACAAACACACCGCGCCCGACCCCACAAAGCGACCTCGGTCTGCTGCCGACGCCGACCGTTCCCGCCCCTGTTGCAGAACTCGCCCCAACCACCGCGCCTTCTTCCGCAGATGACAATCTGTATCTGCTGTTACCCGCCATCGCCTTTGGCAGCCGGCAGGCCAACATGACCGGTGAACAATTGGCGAACATCCGCGCTGGTTTGCTCGATCCCCGGTTGGTACTGAGTACAGACGTCGCTGGTATGCTGGCGCTCGACTACGGCATCAACGTCGCTGAGGGGACGCGGTTGGTCGAACCGGGGGCGCTGCTCAACACACTCAGTCGTGATGGGACTTTATACACGTTGTTGCCCTTCGACCGGCTGACCCCACGCTATCGCGTTTTACGTGTGGATGAGACGCATCCACTGGATGCTGACCTGGCTGAATATCCGTTCGCCTTTGCCAGTGATACCCCGAACTTCTACCCGGTACGGTTGACTCGCATCGCTATGAGCGGGGTCACGGCGTTGACCCGTGAGATGCTGCCTGCGCTGGATCGTGAAGGGGTCGAATGGGCGGCGAGTGGCATTCAGGATTACGTCACAGCGGCGGATTTCTTCCATACCAGTAACGAAGTGTCGTTTCATCCCGCGTGCCCCAGTATGGATGTCGCCGGACGGTTGGGGGCATTTTGCAGTAAACCGGCACATTTTGAACTGTTGACATTGCTCGATCTTGACATCGTTGAGCTTTCCGGCAATCACAACAATGATTATGGCTACGATGCTTATAACGATACGCTGCAATGGTATGTAGAGCGCGGCATCGCACCGTTAGGTGGTGGTGAGACCTTAGAAGACGCCCAACGCCCACTGCTCATCGAGCATCACGGCAACCGGATCGCGCTTTTGGCTTGTAATTGGGCCGGCCCGTATTATGCTCAGGTCAACGAGAATGAGGGGATGCTGGGTGGGGTCAGGCCGGGGGCGGCACCGTGTGAGCGCGACTGGTTGCAGATCACGCTGCCCGTTCTAGCGGAAGAAAATGATCTGGTGATTGTCTCGTCGCAGCACTTTGAGTTCGATGAGTTTACGCCGAGGCCGCAGATCCAGAGTGATTATCGGGAACTGGTCGGCTGGGGCGCGGATGTGGTGGTCGGCACGCACTCACATTTCCCGCAAACGTTTGAGTTCGCCGGGGAAGGGTTCATCCATTATGGATTAGGTAATCTGTACTTCGACCAGGAATTTTTCGGCGGGGTACGGTTTTTCATCGATCAATTTTTCATCTATGAAGGACGATTACTGACGGTTGACCTGTTTACGGGTATTATCGAAGATCAAGGACGTCCGCGCCCGATGACCGCAGACGAGCGCGAAAACTTCCTTTTCTTGATTCTCACACAGTATGGTGGCATGTAATGATGATTGACCTCTGGGGAAGATTACACGGTATCTTCGATACAGAGCAAGAGGGCCATCCCGAAATTGAGCTGAGTGGTCTGATGCCAAGAACGACGGTCACACTGATCGACTACTTTCTGCTGCACTCGAAGAACTTCGAGAGTGCATTCACCATGCGTGAGCCGTTCCAACAGGTGTATATCTACTCACCGGCTGTCGTGAGTAAATTTCTTTCCAGCGGGGCGGTTGTCGGTGAATTATGGTTTTCCCTGGTGGTCGAACAGTTGACTCTGCCGGAGATGGCTTTTTTTATCGACGGGCCGGATTACATCGGGATGGAATATCGTATGGGAGTCGGTTGGGATCCGGTGACTTTAACCGGGTTATTTGAGTTCTTCCGCATGGTAAAATCGATCCAGCCGAGCGCGACAATCAGCCTGAACCCGGAGTTCTTTGGGCGGCGTTGGCGGCAGGATTTTGATTTAACGTTACGAGATTACTTGAATGAGACTCTATAATCTGCTTGGTTGCTTGCTGCTGCTGCTGAGTTTTACCACCGTCCAGGCACAAGACGATGACCAGATCAACGCGATCATCGCGGAAATGACCCTGGAGCGCAAAGTCGCCCAGATGTTTATGGTCAACCTTTACGGGTCTGGTTTGACCGAAGTTGGGCGAGATATGCTGCAAACCTGGCAACCGGGCGCGGTCGTGCTGCTCGGCCCTAACACCGAACAATCGCCCGAACAGATCGCACAATTGACCAATAGCTACCAGCAGACCATCATCGGGGCGGGTGGTGTGCCGTTGTTCATCGCCACCGATCAAGAGGGGGGTATGATTCAGCGGTTACGTGCGGGCTTCACCATATGGCCTGTGCCGATGCTGCTCACGGCGGCGAACGATACCGCGCTGTCGTATCGCATGGGGCAGGGGATGGCGGCTGAACTGCGTGCCGTCGGCGTGAACATGAACCTCGCGCCTGTTGCAGATTTGCAAACCAACCTTGCCAATCCAATCATCGGACGGCGCTCACCGGGAAGCGATCCGTTACAGGTCGGTTATAGCCTGTACGGTCTGGTCGGCGGGATGCAATCCGTCGGCGTGATGGCGACACTCAAGCATTTCCCCGGTCACGGGGAGACGGACGAGGACTCGCATACAACGCTGCCGGAACTGCCGTTGGACTTGGGGCGGCTGCGTGATGTCGAACTGCCGCCGTTCATCTATGGGATGCCCGCCGGGGCGGTGATGGTGTCGCATATCTGGTTTTCCGAATTTGACCCAGAGCCGCTGCCCGCCTCGCTCTCGCCGACGATTGTCACTGACTTGTTGCGCAACGAATTGGGCTACCAGGGCATCATTATCACGGATGCGCTTGACATGGACGCGATTGATACCGCCTATTCGCCGTCGCAGGCAGCGGTGATGTCGGTTCAGGCCGGCAACGACATGGTGCTGATCGGTGCCAACGCCGGTGAGCAGATCCAGGCACGGGCGATGCAAGCCGTCGTCGATGCGGTACGCGCCGGGGAAATTGACGAGGCACAGATCGACGCATCAGTCTATCGTGTGTTATATGCCAAGCAGCAGTTCGGTGTTTTTGATTGGGAACCGGTTGAGCCGGAGGCTTTGGGGCTACCTCTCGAAGAAAATGCTACGTTGGTCAGGGATATTTTCAAAGCCGGGGTGACCGTTGTCCGTGATGAGCGTGATGTACTCCCATTTGACCCTGGTGATTCAGTCGGGGTGATCTTCCCCGGCACCCGCTATAGCATCCAGAGTGCTTGCGAAACACATGACGAGAACTTACGTAGTCTGGCGGTTTCCGAGGGGGCGAACGTGACCGACATCGCGCGTGCGGTGCGTTTGGCTTCCGAGGTGGAGACGGTCGTTGTGTTCACACAGGATGCCTACATCAATGACGAGCAGGCGGCATTGGTCAACGCGCTCCCTGCCAGAAAGACGCTGGTTGTAGCGTTGGCTTCGCCCTACGATCTGCTGCGCTTTCCCGATGTCGGCGGTTATGTTGTGACCTATAGCCCCATTGACCCGGCAGCGGAGGTGGCCTGTGCGCTCTTGTTCGGCGCGATCCAGCCGGTGAGCACCCCTTCAGTGAGCTTCAACAATTGATGCGCGAAAACGGCTATACTGGTAACAGGCTAGTGACCAGGAGCATATTGTGGATTATCTGAAAAGCCTGTTTCGCCTCATTCGTGAGACGGTCGAGGAGTGGCAGCACGATCACACGTCCGCGATTGCGGCTTCGTTGGCTTATTACACGATCTTTTCCCTCACGCCGATTCTGATCGTACTTGCGGTGACGGTCGGGACGGTCATCGACCAGAATACCGTCGAGGACAACATCGTCGGTGGCATTGAGACGACGGTCGGCGGTGAGGCGGCAGCGACAATCGACACATTGCTAGAAGAAAATCGCCGTGAAGCTACCGATGTCGTCGGTACGGTAATCTGGTTTGCGGTGAGCATCTGGGGGGCGACGGGATTGTTTACGCAGGTGCAAACGGCGATTAACAAAATCTGGGAAGTGAAGCCGATGCCACAGCGTCCACTGCTGGCGTTTATCGAGAATCGTATTTTGTCGTTCGGCATCATCCTGACTTCGGGCTTTCTGCTGCTCTCAACGTTGATTATCAACACAGGCATTAACTTTCTAGTCCGTGAGGCCAGCGAGCTTGCGAATGTCCTGTTCTTGATTCGCCCGTTGCAATTCTTCGTCACCGTGACGATGCTAACGATCTTATTCATGATGCTGTTTAAGATTTTACCGGATGTGTTGATCCGCTGGCGTGATGTTCTGGTGGGTGCGGTGCTGACGTCGCTGTTGTTCTTCGTCGGGCAGTTCGCCGTCGGGTTATATCTGGCGAGCGCCAGCATCGGCTCCGCGTTCGGGGCTGCCAGTTCGCTGACGGTGCTGCTCGTGTGGATTTACTATTCCGCGCAGATTTTCTTGTTCGGTGCCCAGTTCACCGAGGTCTGGGCGCGTCACTATGGCGAGTATATTCGTCCGTCGTGGCGTTCCGATTGGCACAATATTACCCGCACGCAGGAGGAATTGCGGCGTGTCGGTGTCTCTTTGGAGATTGATGCTGCCAGCGATGAAACGGCATAAACGTCCTTGTCCCTGCATGGATTTCAGGTTAACTTTAATATCGTGACACACAGCGAAGGAACAAATTTTTCTAATGACCACGTTAAACCCTGATTTACTCTCGAAGGATATGGACTCGGCGCTCAACGATACGGTTGGTTTGAAGCGTGAGTATCGTAAAAACAATTTGATGCCGGAATTAGTACTGCTGGCGATTTTGCGGCGTCCGAACACGGCGGCAGCACGCATGTTGGAAATCTTCAAATCCGCACGCGGTGTTGATCTGGATCGTCTCGATCGGCAGTTACATCTCGCCATCGAAAACCGGCGCGACCAGGATGGTAACCTTGAATTTGTCGCTCGTGGCAACCAGTTACACGCGCTTTCCCGGCAGACGGTCGTTATGCTTGACGAGGCGTTGAGTGTTGCTGAAGGGATGAATGAGACGCGCATCGACACCGACCACGCGCTAAAAATCCTCAGCGAAAGCTCGATGAGTACCAGCGGTCTGCTGCGCCAACATGGGATCACGCCCAAAGCCATTCAGGATATTACCGCCGACTATAGCGTCGTGCGTCGCCGACCGGATGGTACGACGCAGGACTTCGTCTCGATGGCAAAGGCCGGTGATCTGCGGGCGGTCTATTTTCGTGAGGATTTGTTGCGTGAGATGATTAATATCTTGTCGCAGGCCATCAACCGCCACATTATTCTGATCGGCCCGGACGGAGTCGGTAAGCGTACATTGGCCTACAGCCTCGCGTTGCTGATGTCCGAAGGGCGCGGCCCAATCGGGTTGAGTTCACTGGTGCAAATTGACGAAGCCGCGCTGCTCGACAACGACCAGAAGGCGCTCCGCGCTGGTATCAGCACGGCAAAGGGCGGGATTCTGTTTATCCCGCATGTGCATCGCTTTTTCGGCGGTCCGGTGAAGGCCGAGTTTAACAAGTCCGGCCCGATGGTGCAGAAGGCGTTCCTCGATGATAACCCGGTCTTGATCCTCACCACGACGGAGCAGGAATACAACCATCGCCTCGCCAGTGTCAGCGCCATTACGGAGAATAGTCAGGTGGTGCGTGTGGGAGAGCCAAGCATCGAGCAGGCGACGGCGATGCTGAAAATTCATAAACCGCACCTCGAAGCGGATTACGAAATTGAGATCGACGCGACAGCGGTCGCGCTGGCGGCACAACTCGCCAAACGCTATCTGACGACCATGCCGCTACCACGCAGCGCGGAGCATCTGCTGCACCGGGCAGCGGCGATGGTCAATATGAGCAAGGTGAACAACCTCGCGTTCCGTCCCGAACTGAAAGACGCCATTCTGGATGCTGAAGACATCAAGCTCACCGCCAGCCAGATGACCGGCATCCCGGTAAGCAAGCTCGGTGAGGATGAGCGCCTGCGTTATGCCAGCATGGTCGAGTCCCTACAAGAGAAGATCATCGGGCAAGATCAAGCAGTGATCGCGGTCAGCCGGGCGATCAAAACAGCACGAGTTGGCCTGAAAGACCCTAAACGTCCGATTGGTGCATTTCTGTTCCTGGGGCCGACGGGTGTAGGTAAGACTGAGTTGGCACGTCAGCTCGCGGAATTTATGTTCGGTAGCCAGGATGCGATGCTGCCGTTGGATATGTCCGAGTTCAAAGACGAATCCAGCTTGAACCGGCTTCTGGGGTCGCCCTCTGGTTACGTGGATAGCGAAGCGGGCGGTCAATTGACAGAACGGGTCAAGCAGCAACCCTACATTATCGTGTTATTTGATGAGGTCGAGAAGGCGCACCCGCGCATTATGGACATTCTGCTACAGGTGATCGAAGAGGGTCGTCTGACGGATGGACGTGGCAACCCGGTCAATTTCAGCGAAACCGTCGTCATCCTTACCAGTAACCTCGGCTCACAGTCGCTAGCGGTACCGGTCATCACGGAAGCCGTGCGCGAGGAGGCGATGGAGGATGTGTGGGACTGGTTCCGTCCGGAGTTCCTCAACCGTCTGGACGAGGTCATCATGTTCAACGCGCTGGATAACAATAGTCTCGGTAAGATCTTACGTTTGATGCTCAATAAAGAAACACGTATGGTGGAAGATCGCGGTTTGAACCTGACTCTCACCGAGAAAGCTATCGATTGGATGCTTGCCCAGAACGACGAACCGGAGTTCGGGGCGCGTCCGCTGCGTCGTATCATCCGGCGTGAGGTGCGTGAACCCCTGGCGGATTTTCTGCTTCAGACCAACCCGCCCGCCGGAACCGAGGTGCGCGTAGACGCGGTCAGCGGCAAGAACTCGCGGTTGAAGTTTACCGCCGTTGTCGATGGCGAAGAAGTCAAGATTAAGAAATAAACGATGCTGCGTAGGCTTTTCTTGATGTTTTTGGGTTTGCTATCGGCGTTGCTGGGCGTGTTGATTCTTGTGCCACGCTTCAACCGTCAAATCTGGACGGCTCAAGTTGTGCTGACTGAACTGCCCATACTTGCCGCCGTTCCCGGTGTGCTGGCGTGGGTGGGGCGTTCGTCTCGTATCGGGCGATTGTTGGGACTGGTCGGGATCGCGTGCTCGGTGGTGCCATATACCGGCTGGCGGCGCTCTAAAAAGCAAATGGATGCGATGTTGCAAGAAGCGTTCGGTGCGGATTACGTCGAGTCTATTCCGCCGCAGCTTCGCAAACGGATGCAACCAACCCGCAGTTTAATCGGCAACTTAAAGCATTTGCTGTGGGAAGATGACGTCGAGATCACACATGATGTCGTCTTTGCAGAAACACCTCAACGTACCCTCAAATGTGACATCTACCAGCCGCAGGTCGAGAAGATCGACGGACGCGCTTACCCGGCGGTGATCGTGATCCATGCCGGGGGCTGGCGTCGCGGAGATAAGGGTAAGTATTTTGCCGTACATAACCGTGCGCTCGCCGCGCAGGGCTATGTTGTGTTTGACATCCAGCATCGCCTGACCAAACCGGATCGTGTGCGCTGGCCTGTCCTGATGGCAGATGTGCGTTCGGCGGTGCGCTTTGTCAAAAATCACGCAGAAACGTATGACGTTGACCCGTCGCGGGTCGCGTTGTATGGGCGTTCGTCCGGGTCGCATCTGGCGCTGTCTACGGCATTTCGCGCCCGTGATGACCATGCTGACACCGCTGTGCAGGCCGTCATCGCCGCTTATGGACCGACCGATCTGATGCTGACCGGGCCAAAACACGACGAGCGCGTGCTTATGCTGCTTGGTGCGACCGCGCATGAAAATCCCGATATCTATCATGATGCCAGTCCGTTAGAGTTCGTCGATGCTGCGGTGCCGCCGACGCTGATATTGCAGGGGGGTAAAGATGGCCTCGTCCCCATGCTACATGCTGAATTACTCTACAACCGGATGCAGTTGGAACCGGTAAGGTGTGCCTTGCTGCGCGTCCCCTGGGCACGGCACGGCTTTGATGCGGTACGCATCGGTAGTGGCGCACAATTGACGCAGTATTATGTAGATCGCTTTCTGGCGCGTTCATTATATGGCACCCGCTGAGGGGACAAGCCCCGCAACGGGCATCGCCGCCTGGCAGGCGACATTAGGGTATATCCATGCCCATCACGCCCCGGATGCGATGTTGGAAATTCGTGTCGCCATGAGGCAAAACGGATTGCGTTGGGCAGCCGTGGTACGTTGGGGCGAGATCGCCGAGTGTGTGTCAGATTGTTTGACGTTGCCGGACTCGCTACATCAATTATGGGACGTGGTCGATGCCCATCACATCATCTTCGAGGAACCCTCGCATGGGTGGCGTGCACCTGCTGGTTACGAACCACATAACTGGCTCGACTTACCCACTCTGGATATTTTGCATCGCTTCTTGTGGACGGCTCGCTCCGCCTTTCGAGAAGATTGGCAATTATACATTTTCTATCGCGTTGCGGATGTGCCTCATACGCGTGTACGTGTGCGGTTGCTTGCAGATCAGCATCGTCTTGTCGTTGGTGCATCAGGCCCGACGATTATGCAAGCAATGCGGCATTTGTTCCGTAATGCAGCCGACTCTTTTGCTTTATATAGCGTCTCGAATGAGCTATGATAGAGATTGGTATATTTTTATCAAGAGCTATAAAAGCCACTTTAGAGGAGCTATTTAATGACTCAGATTGATACTTCGATCTTTCGTAAATATGACATTCGGGGTCTTGTCTCTGGTGAGAACCCGCAGATCACACCAGAGCTTGCCGAATTGGTTGGTAAGGCACTCGGCACCTATCTGCCGCAGCAGCTTGGTACCGAGCAAATGTTCGTCGGTTCGGATAACCGGCCTTCATCCGAGGGTCTGCGCGAAGCAATGATTCGTGGTGTCGCTTCTACCGGCCTTGATGTCACCGACATCGGCCCGGTGATGACACCGACCACTTACTTCGCCAGCGCCAGCTACGGTGATAAAGGTGCAGGGGTGATGATTACGGGCAGCCACTTAGACACCCGCTACAACGGCATCAAGATGGCCTACGGCAGCCTTGCGCTGGCAGGTGAGCAGATTCAAGAGTTGCTCAAGCTCATCCAGGACAAAGCCTTTACAGAAGGTGAGGGTGAGGTCACACAAGACTATGACATGATTAACAAGCACATGGAAAAAATCCGTAGCATGGTCAAGCTGGAAAAGCCGATGAAAGTCGTGCTGGACGCAGGCAATGGCTTGAGTGGTTCTTACGTTCCGGCAGTGCTGGAAAAGCTCGGCTGTGAGGTCGTGTGCTTGTTCTGCGAATCTGATGGTACGTACCCCAATCACCTGCCGAACCCTGAAGACCCGGAGATGACCAAAGACCTGGAAGCAAAGGTCGTGGAAGTAAACGCCGACCTCGGTTTGGCCTTTGATGGAGACTCTGACCGTTGCGGCTTCCTGGATGAGCACGGGCATCACATCGCGGCGGATCGCTTGCTGGCGCTGCTGGCCCGCGACCTGCTGCAACGTCACCCCGGTGCGCCAATCGTGTTTGATGTTAAGGCATCGCAGGCGCTGCCGGATGAGATCGAGAAATATGGCGGCAAACCGGTGATGTGGAAATCCGGTCATAGCCTGATGAAACAGAAGATGCGCGAGATTGAGTCTCCGCTTGGTGGTGAGGTCAGTGGGCACATGTTCATTGGGGAGAATTACTACGGCTTCGACGATGCGCCGCTGGTCGCGTTGAAGTCACTTGAAATCTTCTCCAAGCTGGGTAAGCCGGTCTCGGAAATCTTCGAGGAGATTCCCAAGCTGGTCGCCACGCCGGAAATCATCCTTAGTGCGCCGGATAACGTCAAGTTCGGCATTATTGATGAGATCAGCGAGGAACTCTCGAAGCAGTACGAGGTCATCACCGTCGACGGTGCCCGTGCGATATTCGAGAACGGCTGGGGCCTCGTCCGTGCCAGTAATACACAACCGGCTGTGACGCTGCGCTTCGAAGCCTACACCGAGCCGCAGATTGTCGAATACATGGAAAAGTTCAAGGCGATGCTCGATAAGCATCCCGAAATCGACCAGACCAAGTTTACCAAGCAGATCGAACGCTTCCGCAAGAACTAAGCAGCGGATAGTACAACATGGGCATGGTTACGCGCCATGCCTTTTCTATAGACACTGCTGACTTATCCTCGCAAAGGTGACAACCATGAGCGACCACAAACAATCTG
>DAOTTX010000179.1:0-9956 GCA_034437515.1 Anaerolineae bacterium | reverse complement strand
CGGCTCTTTTGCGCCCCACGAGCCATCCGGTAGTTGATTCTCCCGCAACCATTCCAGGGCCAGTTCGCCTATCGGCTCGCCGATTTCGCCCAAGCGCGCGATCCAGGCCGTATCATAGGCGGTATTCATCATCTGTCCCGACCCGATTTTCTGAAGTAATTTGCGTACTTCTTCTCGTAAATCCATAAGTTTTCCTAATTTCATCTCTAATTTTATCTTTACTTGTGGCAGTGGATGCCATACGCGCCAAGTTGGGTTTTTATGACCAATGCCTATTGTTTTGCCCTCGTTCGCTTGATAGAATTCACGCATTGCAGCGCGTTCTTCAGAAGACAAATCATGATAACTATCAGGAGAGCGTTGCCGCTCGTAGAGATGATCGTGAAGGATGGCGCGCAGTTGTTGGGGTGTCAGATAGAGCGAGGGGCTGATGGTGAAGTAGAGGTCGACTGAGCCGGCGCCGATGAGGGGCATATCGAAGGCGCGCAGTTTGCCGAATCCAATAAACAAATCAACGGCCTCTATAGGTTCGCCGTAGTATCTGGTTACCAGCGCCCGCTTGTCGGGGACTTTACGTTTTTCTTGGTAATCTCGAATGGTCTTATTGGCGATGGTCTCCGTGGCATCCTCGACGAAGACGCCGAAGAAGATGCGGCGGCGTTGATGGTCGGCGGTCTGATCCATGATAGGATCGAATGCCGCGATCAAATCCTCATAGGGCGTCTCTCTCAAGTGTCTGCGATAATCCCCATAGAAGCGCACGCGTACATCGTTAGTCTCGTAAAATTCCAGAAAGGCCGGGTGGTTGGCTAGATCGCTCATGCCCTGTGCAGCCATCTGCATATAGGCCGCGCCGCGCTGCATCAGCGGCGCATCGAAAATTGGCGTGAGCAGCGTCTCGATGCCGTGATCGAAGATCATCGTATAGAGTTCGATATGGCGGGGGATGACGGCCTCCAAGTATGCCTCGGCGAAGTCCTCCGGCGCTATATCAGGATGCTCCAGCAAGAACCAGCGCCGCGTGCCCTTGATCGGAAACACCACGACCTTCGTCCCCGCTTCTTGGACTAAGCGGGCGACGTCTTCTATAGGCAGATTCTGGAATGTCTGTAGATCCACTTACGATCCTCCTGTAGTTTTAATTTTCTTCGACCCTTGATGAATGGCGACGATGGGCAAGGTCACGACCGTCGTGCTGACTAAGATGCTGCTGATGACCGGTGCGTTGGCCGCCAACCAACGGATGCACAGCAGCGTGATAGGAAACGCTAACGCGAAAGCCAGTGAGCGCGCTATATCCAACGGCGCTTTGATCGCTGCGCGCTGCGCGACCGAGAGTGTAATACCCGCGACTATCCCCAATGCAAGATCGCTCTGCCAACTGCTCCAGCCGGCCGCCAAGTAGGCGACGAAAACCACTATCAAAAGGGGCATCACGATACTGTTGGTCAGCGTCACGCGGATCGGCTCATCGTGGCCCTTGTGCGCGCGCTCGATCCAGCGGATATTCCACGCGCCTAAAATGCCGCCGCCAATTGCACACAGCATGCCAATAATGACGTTTCCCTGTTGCCAGACGTGCAGGGAAATAAAGAACCCAGTCAGTAGCACCAGATTTTGGATAAACTCCCACACGAATTCCTTGAAAAAACTCACGTGTTAGCTGCCTTGACGTATTGATTGAATAATTCTACCGCCCTGTTTACGCCATCTTCCGCGCGGATCTTCGCGCCTAACGCGGCGGCGCGTTGTCTGATTGTTTCGTCGTGGATGACCTGATCAATCGCTGCGGCCAGTTTTTCCGCCGTCAAGCGCTTAGGCGAGATGGATGTACCAACGCCTAATTCGCTGGCCCGCCAGCCCCAAAAAGGCTGATCAATTGCGAATGGAATGATAATTTGTGGAATTCCAGCTCTAAATGCTGCTGCTGCAGTCCCTGAGCCTCCATGATGTATCGCAGCAGAAATCTTTGAGAATAACCAATTATGGGGTATGGACTTAATAGTAAAAACATCCGCGGATTGCATCGTGGATTTACCGAAATCACTCCATCCTGAAACTAGAATGCCCCGTTGATTAGTTGCTGACAGAGCCGCTGTCACCGTATTAGTTAGAGTATCAACTTTGCGGTTACTCATACTGCTGAAACCTACATAAATTGGAGGAGGATCAATGGCTAAGAATCGTACTAAATCCTTTGGTGGGTGCCAATCTTGCGAGTGATCCAAAAAGCAATATCCGGTTACATGAAGCCAATTGGGCCAGCTTTCAGGTCGCGGAAAGACGGTTGGACTGTGTGCGTACAAAAAAGGCACTCTTTTCTTTTTTAACGCGGCTTCGTTCCCCATAAATGGGGCGGGAGGAAGCTCCAAGCTTTCCTGTCGCCATTGGTTAATTAGCCCCTTAAATGCAATATGCCATAACAATTGCTTGCGAATCCAAGAGCCTATCCAGGCTAAAGGATGACCATATACATGAGTCTCAGGATAAAGAAATTGCATCTGTTGAGGATGTATAAAAAACATAAAAGCGGGTATATCTAATTTCTCGCTAATATGTATTCCAGGAATTCGCCCCCAATCCGAGAAGATGATCGCCTCACTATATTGGGAAACTTCCCATATTTTTATGAGGGCATCTTTCATATATTCACGTGCTAGTTTATATAGGTGGAAATGGGAAAGTCGCCCGGTCTTTATTTTTTTCTGTGAAGGTAGTTGAAGCTTTACTGGGATAGGATCACATTGTACACCATGATCGGCGGCCAGCTCACAGAATGTTTCTTGTGTCACAAAACGGACTGTATGCCCTGCCGATTGCAGTCCTAAGCCAAAGGCGATGAGCGGTTGCACATCCCCGCGCGTGCCGAAGGCCAAAATCGTGACGCGCATGCTGTTATCCGGCGGCGCGCATCAAGTCGCGCAGGACGCGCCAACCGATGAGGTGGATGCCCGCCTCGTGAAACATGGCGCGCGCTTTCTCACTCGTGAAGGTGCGGTAATCCGCCACCCTGGCGCGCCAATCGGTGGCTAACATACGAATTTCGGGCGTGTCTTTGACGGGATGGATGATCAGGTAGTTGATCGTGCCCGGCTCGAAGCCGTCGATGATCCCTTGGATATGCTCCCAGCGGTTTTCGTGGGTGCTCAGGGATGTGACCTGCATCGTATCCAACATCGGCACACCTTGGGCCTCTAACTGCTGGAGGTGACTTGTAATCGCCGCCAGAAACTCGTCCTTAATCCGGCCCTGCACCATCTCTTGGATCATCTCGACGCGGGCGCGGAGCAACAGCGCGGGAATTTGATGCTCCATTGCGACGCGCAGATAGCTTTGGAAGAAATCGGGGCGCTGGCCGATGGCGAACATGTGGGAATCTATGTGGGTGACGTCAATCCCCGCGTTGAACGCTTGCTTGACTTGGGCTGTGATCTCGGCGTAGACAGCGTCAGCGTCGGCGTGATCGCGCGTGCTTTCCAGATCGCGATGCAAGTATCCCTCATCATCCAACAGGCCGCTGGCCGGATCGCAGGTGGAGAGCGGCCGCCAGCGACAGGGGTTCCACTCACTGTTCAACGTGACGTGAACGCCCATATCGACCTTGGCGGCGTGCTCGCGGCAGAAAATAGCCGTCGCCGGGAACCAGGCGCAGGGAACCATCGTGGCCGCCGAGGAGACGAGGCCAAAATCCACCAGATCCACGTAGGCGGCCACCGAGGCTTGGCACATCCCGATGTCGTCGGCGTGGAGAATCACGGCGCGGTCGTCAGCCGCCAGCCCCAGTTTTTTGAGCAACGGATTGGGTTTCATTGCGTCCCTCCCTCGTGATGGGATAGATAATGATGGAATAATTCAACGCTGCGCGCGACGCCATCCTCGGCGCGGATGTGTTCTCCCAACGTGGTGGCGTTTTGACGCATCTCTGCATCGTTGAGCGCCGTCTGGAGCGCCGAAGCTAAGTTATCGACTGTCAGTTGCTGCGGTGGGATGCCTGGCGGGCCGGCGCTCAATTGATTGATCTGCCACGCCCAGAATGGCTCATCGACGACGAAGGGAATCACGACGCTGGGGATGCCGGCCCGCAACGCGGCTCCGGTAGTGCCCACGCCCCCATGATGGACAGCCACGGAAACTTGTGGGAAGAGCCAATCATGCGGCACAGATTCGGCGACATAGACGCTTTCGGGAAGTGTGGCTTGCTTTCCCAATTCACTCCACCCGGAGGTTATAATACCCCGTTGCCCGCTTTTTTCCAATGATTCGATGATCAAATTGGTCATATCCTCGCGCTCAAGATGGGTCACGCTGCTAAAGCCTATGTAAACCGGGGGCGGTCCCTCCACTAAGAATTTTAATAGATTTTTGGGAGGTTGCCAACTCGATGGCGTGTCGAGGAACCAATAGCCGGTAACGTGAAACCAATCCGGCCACTCCGGGCGACCTGGGTATACGCGGTCGTTCCACGAGCAGAGTGCGGGTATTCTTCGCGCCAAGAATTTTCGATCATTGCCGATGAGTGGGGCGTTGGGCAGTCCCAGCGTCTTTTTGCGCCATCGATTCACAAATGGCATGTAGATGATCTGCATCGCGCGATCTAGGACGAACTCTTTGACATCAAAGACCGGCTCGCCCACGTCGTTGAAATAGCGGGCGCGGTAGAAGAAATCCATCTGGTGCGGGTGAATCAGGCCCAAAACGGCAGGGACGCGAAGTTTTTCTGCTATATGGATGCCCGGAATGCGCCCTAGATAGTTGAAAACCAGCGCGTCGGCGTCTTGGCAGGCTTCCCATGTTGCTTCCAAGGTCTCAAAGGCGATATCGCGCGCCAGCCGATAGAGCGATGGCAGATGAACTCCAGCGCTCTTTTGATCTTGCCAAGCGGCGCGCAAATTTAAGGGGATGGGATGAGGCTTCAGGCCATAGCTCTCTACGAATTCGCAATAACTGGCGTGGGTCGCGACCTTCACCGTGTGCCCCGCCGCCTGGAGGCCCAGGCCGAAGGCGACAAAGGGCTGAATATCTCCGCGTGTACCAAAGGCTATGATGACAACTTTCATACAGTCCTCACAGGTAATTGTGGATCAACTCAACTGCGCGCGCGATGCCGTCCTCGTTGTGCAGGGCTTCGCTCAAAGCGGCTTGCCGTGCCTGCATTGCCTCGTCGTGTACCGCGATATCAATGGCCGCAGCCAACCGATCGGCGGTCAATTCTTGCGGCGGAATACCTGGCGGCGCGACGCCGAGTTCTGCTAAGCGCCGTGCCCAAAATGGATTATCTATGGTGAAAGGGATGATGATGTTGGGTGTCCCAGATCGCAGGGCGATGGCGGTCGTGCCCGCACCGCCGTGATGCACCGCCGCCGCAACCTGCGGGAAGAGCCAGTCGTGCGGCGCGCCCTCGATGGCGAGCATCGTGTTCGGTAAGGTGGGGCGCTGGCCGAGGTTGTTCCAGCCGGCGGCCAAAATGCCGCGCTGTTGAGTTTTCGTCAGCGCTTTGATCACGATGTCCGTCATGCGTTGCATATCATTGGCGCTCACGCTCCCAAACCCGACGTAGACAGGCGGCGGTCCCCCCGTGAGGAATTTTACCAGATCGGCGGAGGGTTGCCAACTGTCTGGATGTTCCAGAAACCAGTAGCCGGTGATGTGAAACCAGTCCGGCCAGTGCGCGGGCTTTGGGAAGACGTGCGGGCTGAAGGCGTGGAGCACGGGCACCCCCGATGTCTGCGCGGCCTCGATGCCGCCAATGGTGCGCGAAGGCGGCAGTCCCAGCGTCGTTCTACGCCATCGATTGAGCAGCGGATGTAGAATCAGCCGAGAACTGAGCGCGGTGACGATATTGCGCTGGACCCAGGCGTGTAGCTTGCCAGATGAAGTCTCGCGCATCATCGCCAGGCAGACGTCTTCGGGATAGAAGGCGGCGACGAGTGTGGGCACGTTCAGCTTTTCCATGATGGGCCAGCCAGGGATCATACCCATATCGCACAAGATGAGCGCGTCGCTGGTCTGGCACGCTTCCCATATCTCGATTAATACCTGATGTGCGCGTTGGGATAGCTTGCGGATGGCGAAGATGGAGTATTGCCCGCCATGCTTGCGACTGCGCTCAGCTTCGCGAAGGTTGATGTGGATAGGCACGCAATTTATATCATATTTTATCACAAAATCGTAAAATTCCGCCTGGGTGACGATGCGCGCGGTGTGCCCGGCGGCATTCAGTCCGCGCGCCAGCGCGATGAGCGGTTGGACCTCCCCGCGTGTGCCGAAGACCAGGAGGGTGATTTGCATAGCTACTCCGGCTTCCAGTTTGTGTACTGGTGAAATAGTTCGACGGCGCGGGCGACGCCGTCTTCTGCTTGGATCGCCTGGCTGATCTCTCGCTGCCGCCGCCGCATCGCCTCGTCGTGGAGCACGGTGTGGATCGCGCGTGCCAGGCGCTCTGCCGTCAACTCTTTGGGCGGGATGCCGGGCGGCCCAGCGCCTAGCTCGGCGACGCGCCAGGCCCAGAAAGGATTGTCGTAAGTGAAGGGGATGATGATGTTCGGCGTGGCCGTGCACAGCGCGACGCCGGTTGTGCCGGCGCCGCCGTGATGCACCGCCGCCGCGACTTGCGGGAAGAGCCAATCGTGCGGTGCCCCCTCGATGGCGAGCACGCTTGCGGGCAGCGAGGGCTTCTGGCCCAGGTTGCTCCATCCGGCGGCCAGGATGCCGCGTTGGCCCGTCTTCGCCAGCGCTTCGAGCGAAAGGTTGGTCATCGTCGCCATATCATAGTTGATCACGCTGCTGAATCCGATGTAGACAGGCGGTGGGCCGGCGGCAAGGAAGTCGCGCAGTTCATCACTCGGCTGCCAATCCGCCGGACGATCCAGGAACCAGTAGCCGGTGACGTGGACCCAGTCCGGCCAATGCGCCAGCTTGGGAAAGACTGTGGGGCTGTAGGCGTCGAACATCGGGATGCCCTTGTCCATCAGTTCGCCCTGATCCGCCTCTCGGGGACGGGGAGGTAATTGGAGTTGGTGTTTGCGCCATCGGCGCAGGAGCGGATAGATGACCAAATGGGCGCTCAATTTGAAGACCAGTACCTCTTTGAGTTTGGCTAAGCGGCCCGCCAGCCCGTGCCGCCAATGCTTTTCGACCTCCAGATCAGGGTAGAAGCGCGCGATGAAGGTCGGCACTTGGAGCTTGTCCACGACATGGACGCCGGGCACGACGCCCATATCGCACAAGATGATGGCGTCGGCATCCTTGCAGCCTTCCCAGATGTCGGATAGAGCGCGATCCATAAACTCTCTCGCGATTTTGTAAACGGTGAAGAGTGGATAGTTGCCCTCGCGGTCGCGGTTCTTGTCCGCCGAACGTATATCTACGTGGATGGGCGCGCATTCTACGCCCCGCGAGGTTACAAAGTCGTAGAAATCGGTCTGCGTGACGATGCGCACCTCATGCCCGGCGGCCTTCAGCCCCAAGGCCAACGCCGTGAGGGGCTGAAGTTCGCCGCGTGTGCCGAAGACCAGGATCACGACGCGCATGGCTAGCTTGTCGCCGGGACGCTTTCGGCGTCGGGGGCGGGAATCTTATAGGAACGGAAGAGGAAGAGTGCCGCGAGGGTCATCAGCCCGCCGATGAGGCCCGCCAGTTGAATGCCCAGTGTACCGTATGGCCCGGCTTCGCCGCGTCCCAGAATGAGCAATACGGGGGGCAGCAGGCCAATCGCGCTGTAGATGATGCGGTCGACCAGGTCGAGCGCGGCGTAATATGCGCCTTCGCGCCGCTGCCCGGTGAGCCTGGCATCGTGATCGATGATTTCCCCCATAAACGCGGTCTCGAACACGCCGGCTGCGCCCGTCGTCAGGGCCAACATGGCTGCCCAGGCGACGCCGGGGATGATCAGCGGGATGGGAATCCAGTCTCCGAAGAGCATCAGCATTGGCATAATGAAGGCCGAACCGAGCATGGCGATGGAGAAGACGCGGCGCTTGCCCCACCGTTCGGATAGGCGGATCGCCACCGGATAAGAAGCCAGCATCATACTGAGGCCTGCGATGTAGAAGTAGACGGTGTCGCTTTGGGTGAGGAGCAGCAGCTCGGTGACGATGAAGGGAAACATACTGCGTACCAGAATTCCGCCGCTCATACTGAGCGTGTTTACGGCAGTGAAGATCAAGAAGGGGCGATTTTGTCCGAGCAGTTGGAAACTTTCGCGCATGCTGAGTTGCTCTTTGGCTTTTGTTGGCCTGTTGGCGCGCTCACGCAGGACGAGGAAGGGGAGGTAGAAGAGCGGGAGGACGAAGGCGGCGTAGATCAAAGCCGTGTTCAGGTAGCCTAAGCGCTCGATAGCGACGCCGACGAAGCTGGTGGCAATGAGGCCGAGCGGCTGGAGTAGCCCGGCCCAGGCCGAGAGCTTCACGCGCTCTTGGTCGGTCTTGCCTAGTTCTGGGAATAGGGCCTCGCTAGGGACTTGCTGGATCGCCGAGGTAACGCTATGGCCGATCATGATAAGGGTAAGATACATTAGGTTGAGCGTTGATTTGGACCGCATAGGTGGCGTCCACAAAAGGATGAAGAAGACCAAGCGCGGCAGACCCGCGACGAACATATATGGCAGTCGTCGCCCCCAACGTGTACGGGTACGATCTGACCAATATCCGATGGGCAAGGCGATGACGATGCTGATGGCGGCGTGCGCGGACATCAAGAGGCCATACAGGAGGCCCACCGGGATCAGAGCGACGCCATCGGGGGGGAAGTAGAAGTAGTTCTGCCAGCTAGCGATGATTTCCCAGATAATCGAGTCGCCCACGCGAATCAGGCTGTAGGAGATGCCTGTTTTGGCCAGGGAACGCTTAACTGTTTCTTGTTCAGCCATGGTGTTAGGAGGAGGATTGAAGCAGTGTGGTGATGGCGGATAAATCTCGCACAACGCCGGCGTCCAGATCGTGTGTCTTGCGCTCGCGATCTACATGGTAGGCGCGGAGGCCGGCGACGCGTGCGCCCGCGACGTAGGCGGGCACGTCATCGAAGAAGAGGCACGCCGTTGGCGGGACGCCCAGCTTGCGCGCTGTGATCTCGTAGGCGGCGCGCGCGGGCTTTTCGGCGCCGATGACGGGCGCGGCACAGGCCACGTCTACCAGGTCGGCCAGATCGACCGCCTCGAGCGTCGCCTCGATGTTGGCCAGGTCGAAGTTGGAGAGGACGCCTACGCGCAGCCCGTGCGCCTTGGCCGCCTCCATCGCTGGTCGCGCGTCGGGGTAGGCGCGGAAGACGGTGGTATAGTCGAACTGGTGGAGCTTCTCGCGCTGCGCCGCCGAGAGAGATAGCTCATCGGCCAGACGTTCCCAGAAGAGCGTGAACATTCGCGCTTCCTCCTCCGCGTCGGTCGGCACGCCGTGCTCGTGTTCCCACGCCCACCAACGTTCCGTCAGCTCTTCGACGGAGAGCGGCAGGATCGAAAGCAGCGAGGTCATCACGACGCGCGTATCGAAGTAGGTGAGGACGCCGTCTCGATCAAAAATCACCGCTTGAATTGTCATTTGACTTGACTCGCTTGGCCACGCTGTGACCATATTAACAAAACTATAACCAAATTATAAGCCGAAAGCCAAGGAGCGCAAATGCTATCCCCCCGGCCTCCCCGGCAAACCTTCCGGGAAGCTCCGAATTATCCGTGCTTATAAGGACTGGCCCAACTGGAGGATGTTGGTTTGATAAAATGTCCGGTAGCTTCCCGGAAGGTAGGAAGAGAAGATGGGAAGATAGATGTTTTGCCGATTGCTTTAGGTTTATTCCCGGATAGAATGTGAGGTGATGCATACAGATGATGACAAAGGAGATGAGAATGGAAGAGCTACAAGGGGAAGAATTGACCCGGCGCATCCCGCCGGTGTTGGGCCTGGTGATTGGCGTGTTGGCAGTTTCGACCGCCTCGACCTTTATTCGATTGGCGCAGACGTCGATCC
>DAOTTX010000178.1:0-2558 GCA_034437515.1 Anaerolineae bacterium | reverse complement strand
TGTATGGTTTTTCTCGTTCATCTCCTTCTGTGGCTTCCTGACATCGTGGCTCAGTAAAATTGCCAACGCTTGTTAGGGAATCTGAAAGGAGAATTGACGATGGAGAGTGAATGGGAACTGGATCGGATGCGACTGTATCAGCTTCGTCGAGAGCATCCCGAGTGGACCTTAAAGCACCTGGCTCAAGCCGTTGGGCGCTGCCTGAGCTGGGTGAAAAAGTGGCTCAAGCGCTTTCGTGAAGCGGAGCAGCCTTCGCTGGAGATGTTCAAAAGCCAGTCTCGCGCACCTCATCGCCGCCCCCGTCAGGTCGTAGCGGCGGTGCGCGATGCCATTTTGGGACTTCGGGATAGCCTCAACGAGGTTTATGGACGTGTGGTGGGACCCAAAACCATCCTTTACCATCTCCACCGGGACACGTTGTTACAGAAACAGGGGCTGTATCTGCCACGCTCCACACGCACCATCTGGCAAGTATTGTGCGATGGCGGACGCATTCCAAAACGAGTGCGCGAGCACCACCCGATTGTGCGTCCCGAGCCGATGCAGCATTGGGAAATGGACTTCGGGCAGCTTGGCAATGCCTTCGAATTCTTGACGGTGGTGGATCGTGGCACCTCCATTCTGGTGGACACACAGACACAGCCTTACTACAACGCTGAAACCGCGCTGATGGCGGTTGCGGTTCTGCTTATGGTGACGGGATTACCACAAAAGTTGCGCTTTGATAACGATACCCGGTTTGTGGGTACTGCCCTGAGTGATGGTTATCCCTCCCCGCTGATGCGCTTCTTGTTGTGTCTGGGTGTCGAACCGGATCGGGTTGAACCTGGCAAACCCTACCACAAGCCGTTTGCCGAACGTTCCGTTCGCACCCTCAAGCATGAATGCCTCTGGATCGATCCACCTCATGACCATCACGACGCGGCAGGCATTCTGGATGTGTATCGCCATTTCTATAATCACGACCGCGCCAACCAGTCACTGGCCTGCGGCAACCGTCCACCGTTTGAAGCGTTCCCCGAGTTACCCGCTTTGCCACACATCCCCGAAATCATTGATCCTGATCGGTGGCTGGCGCACTACCATCGTCAGATTTTCAGGCGACGGGTCACGGGTGGCAACATTTCGGTCGGCAATCACACGTACTATGTGGGACATCAACACAGCAAAGCACGGGTTGGTGTCATGCTCGATGCCGAGAAGCGCATGTTCTATGTGCTTCACAAGGGGCAAATTATCCGTGAACTGGAAATCGCTGATCTGATTGGCAAGCCAATGACCTTTCAGGAATACCTGAAGCGGATGCTGGAGGAGGCCCGCACCCTGAAAACCAAGTAATCCATCCCCTGAGTTTCCCCTTCAACCCCCACCGAATACCCCCTCACTCCTGAGTAGGCCACGATGTCGCTACGCCATTCAAAGACACAAACTTGAAAAACCATACAGTTGTGCTCGACCGCGCCGGACGGATTTCCGGCCTGTGAGGGAGAGAAAACCTCATGACAACAACATCTCGTAACAAGATCCGCAGTCAGATCAAGCCTTTTCCGAAGGTCACCACCTATCCCACCGGATGGGGCGGTGATCTGACATTCGAGCAAATCGCCGAGCAGGTCGGCCCCTTGATGGCGAAGAAGATCACCCGTTTTGGTGTGTTCGGCCAAGACATCCCCGACAGTGTGCAGAACGGGCTGATGAAGCTGTGGCTCAAGCTGGTCGATGAGCCGGAACTGCTGGCGCATGATGACCTGACGCGCACGGTGTGGCGAGCTATTGCCGTCTGCGGATGCACCACCATCGTCGATAAGCAAAAGCGATACGACTTTTTTGCGGATATTCAAGCCAACACTGGCATCGATGTGGACGAGTACGGCGTTCACGGCGATAACACCCGCGTGCAGATCTGGGATGCGAAAGAGCGCTGGGCTGGTTTCGCCACCCGGACTGACGTCCAGATTGACCTTGAACGGGCGATTGTGGCTATTGCTGAACGTTACGCCGACGACATCACCGGATTGATCGCGCTCTATGTTCTCACAACGGATGTAGAGTCGCTGCCGACTATTGCTGCCTACAATCTGCCGCAGTCGTCAGTGTACGCACGGCTGGATCAGATCCGTGAGCGGCTGCGGAAACTGTTGGCGGACTACAAACCAACACCGCGTCGCACCTGGCGCGAACGTTTGGATGGCGGTGAGATCGCGCCGTATCTGGAGGTGGTCGCGCACTACGAGGATCGTCCGCTGGCGTTGGCGGCACTTTACACGCTATCGACACGGGCAAAGGTGCGGCATTACGTCGCCTGCGAGAAGGACCGGCGCACGGTGACGCGCTACCGGCGCGCAGCACTGAAACGCCTTGAGGCAGCCTACGGACGGGCAGCCTCTTTTTGATTCCGACGGTTTCGCCCGGCTGGTGAGCGTGTGAGCAGGCACGTTCACCAGCTATTTTTTTGCTTCAAGTGTTGTGGTATGGGAAACGTTAACGCTCTATATGCAGTACGGCCAGCATCCCCCACGCAGAATCGGGCGCGGCTTCGTAGTTGTTCACATATTTGG
>DAOTTX010000177.1:0-38577 GCA_034437515.1 Anaerolineae bacterium | reverse complement strand
ATGGCACAAATCACAATATAGTTGTGAATGTGTGTAATAAATTGTAGCCCGATAGATACCCGCTATGACCCCTTGTTATCCGAATGACGTGGGGGTACCTGAGTAGTTACTATTTTGATAGCGAGTTATCGTCCTAACGTTTCTGGTGGAATGGCCTCTTGCCCTCATTCCCCGGCCACGCGCCACATATTTGCGAAATCCCCAACGCTATGCTGAGAGAAAGATTTAGGACGAGGGCGATGTCAGATCCTATTTTCGCCAATTCCGGCGTAATCAGAGATTTTTACCAGCTATGTTGAGTTTTTGCAGAGGCACCTATGATATGATACATGTTCGCGTTATGATTGAGGTCATATTCTTAAGGAGGTCTCATGCGACAATCTCCAACTGCTTTATCAGGATCATTTCTCTTAATTGGGTTTCTCTTGTCCGTGTTGCTATCGTGGTCGCTGTTTTGGGGTTGGCTGCTCACGCTTGTCCTGCCTTTCACGCTGTTCGAGGGGGCACTGCTCATCATGATCGCAACGATGTTCGTGACCTATGGCATCGCCAGCGCAAGCAAGATGCTGCCACCCTTATTAGAAGATTGGGAAGAAGAAGAAGACATCACTAACCATTATATGCTTCCCTTCAATCAGTTTATGGGCAGCAAGCAAGATTATAACTGGGAAAACTGGGTTCGCTACAATCTCGCCAACGAAGTTGATTACGTTTACCGAGAGTTCTTGGAAGATGATAATCTGTCTGACGAGGCGCGTGAGTCAATGGCGATTCACATGGCAGATGCTGCTATCGAAGTGCTCAAACGCAAATCGTTCGTTCCACCGGACGGCATCACCACAAATCAGCTTAACCGGCAGTTAAACAAGATGAATGTTCAACTGGAGCATGAAAGATATCTTGACTTAGCACTGAGTGGTATCAACGAAGTGATCACCTATCCCTACATTGAAATCGTCATCAGACAGAAGAAATGGAAGCAAAGGTATCCCGCTGTCCTACTCGATGAAGATTTCAACCCGATCTGGCGCTGATGGCGGAGCATTTTAGACTATCGCACTCACATCAGAATTCTGGTTGTTGCTGGTTGTTCTTAGGGTCACAAATCCCGTGGTTTGCCGTTGAAAAAGCTGTGTGGTTGCCCTACTGAAGCGGGGATTTCTTTGGGCATCCCCGCTTAAAGATACGGTACAATAGAAAATCAATTAACAGCCTTTATAGGAATCAAGGACTATGGCAAACCCCGATCTGATTATGACCCTCGGTAAGGTCATCATCGCTGCTGCTTGGGCGGATGGCGAAGTCACCAACGAAGAAGTCAACAGTTTGAAAGACCTGCTGTTCCACCTGCCCAACCTCAAAGCACGGCAGTGGGCAGAACTGGACATGTACATCGAGACGCCGGTCGGTGAGGCCGAACGGCAACGCCTGCTAGATGAATTAGAGACGGCGATTCGCTCCGACGACGATAAACGGCTGGCGCTGGAAGCACTCAACGACATGGTCAGCACCGATGGCGAGGTCACCGACGAAGAAAAAGCCGTCGTGCAGGAGATCCAGCAAGCGGTAGAAGAAGCCGATACCGGTTTGATCGGCGCGTTTTCGCGGTTGGTCAAGGGATCGGTACAGCGTCGGTCAACCGCAGCACGGAACGCCCCCAATCGGGAGAAGTACCTGCACGATTTTATGAACAATAAGGTCTATTATGGGGTGCGCCACCGCCTCGATATGAACGAGGTCGAGCTTGACCTGCCCGAAGCCACCCTGCGTAAGCTCTCGATGGTGGGCGGGTTGATGGGGCAGGTCGCCCGTACTAACGACAACGTCAGCCACGAGGAGTTAGACGTTATCGTCAACGCGCTGCAAGCCGACTGGCATCTTGACCGTGACCAGGCCGCGTTCGTCGCCAGCATCGCTGTCGATAAGACCGCCGATATGATGGATCAATACCGGCTGGCACGAGAATTCGTCGATATGTGCACACACGAGGAGTTAGAAGCCTTCCTCGATGTGCTGTTCAGGGTCGCGGCGGCGGACGGTATGGTCACCCGCGACGAGATCGAAGAAATCCGCATGATCTCGCGCAGTCTCTTGCTTTCACATGAGCAATTCATCAACGCCAAGCTAAAAATTCCCCGTGAAAAACGGCAAGTCTGAGTAAAATAGAGAGAAAACGAGTCAGGAGCGCCCCATCTATGCAATCATATAGCGACCCGCGCAGCGAATTCGACCGTGCCCGCTTCCGTGCCTTCTGGGATGAGATCAAAGGTGTGCTGCTGGGCCAGCCGACCGAACTCATGGACTTCAACAAAATCAAAGCCCGGTTGAAGCTCAAGCAAGAGAGCTACAAAGGATTATTCGATGTCCCGTTGGATCGCATCGCAGGGAGTGTGGGGCGCTACAACGATTTCACCAACAAGTTCCTCCCCCGCAAGCGCAGCACACAGGAACGGTGGGAACGCATCTACGAACGCTTTCACAGCATGGAGGGGCTGCCACCGGTTGAGTTATATCAGGTGGATGATGTGTTCTTCGTGCGGGATGGCAATCACCGTGTCTCGGTTGCGCGGAAGATGGGCCACCACACCATCCAGGCTTACGTGACTGAGCTACAAACAGCGGTCGATCTGGAACCGGGCATGTCCGAGCGTGAACTGCAATCGGCGACGTGTTATGCCGACTTCCTCGAAAAGACCGGGCTAGACCGGGCGCGTCCCGGTCTGGAGCCGATTGTGCTGACCGAACCCGCCCGCTATGGTGACTTGCTGGAACACATCCACGTCACACAGCAGATTTTGGGTCATCGCTGGGTGCAGGAGACCACCTACGAAGAAGCGGCGCGGCATTGGTACGACAAGGTCTATCTACCGGCTATCAAACTCATCCGCAGTTATGAGGTGGTGCGCCACGACCCGAAACGCACCGAGGCCGACCTTTACATCTGGTTGGTGGAGTATCTATGGCACCTGCGCGAGACCTACGGTGAAGCCGGTGGCGAGTACAAGCTCAGTGCCGCGTTAATGCAATTTCTGGACGAGCGCGGCATCGACATTCCACAAACACTCCCCTGGGAAGGGGATAAACCGATCTTTTAGCGAACGGCACAAAACATGGCAGATCAGCACGTTATCGGTGGACGCTACACACTCGGTGAGATGCTTGGTTACGGCGGCATGGCGACGGTCTATCACGGGCTGGATACCGTTACCGGTCAGGCTGTGGCGATCAAGCTACTCAAACCGGAGATCATCGCGCTTGACCCCGACATCGTCCAACGCTTCGAGCGTGAAGGGCAAGCCCTGCGTCGTCTGAATCATCCCAACATCGTCAAGGTATTGGCGACCGTCGAGCAAGACGAGCAACACTATGTGGTGATGGAATTGGTCGGCGGGGGTGACCTGCGTGTCCACCTCGATGACCTGCGCAAACGAGGCGAACAGATGCCGCTACGCCGGGTGATGGAGATCGGCCTTGACCTCTCCGACGCGCTCACCCGCGCCCATCGTTTGCAGATCGTACATCGTGACCTCAAACCGGCGAACGTGTTGCTCGCTGAGGACGGCACGCCCCGTCTGACGGATTTCGGCGTCGCGCACTTCGGCGATGCCACCCGCATGACGCAAACCGGCGCGATGATCGGCACCATGTCCTACCTCAGCCCGGAGGTGTGCATGGGGCAAAGTGCGGATAGCCGCAGCGACATCTGGTCGTTTGGGGTGCTGCTCTACGAAATGCTTACATTGCGCCGTCCGTTCGAGGCCAATGGTAGCACCGCGCTACTGCTGAAGATCATGCAGGAGGATGTGCCTTCGCTGGTAGAACTGCGCCCCGATACTCAGCCGGAATTGGTCAATCTGGTGGAGCGGATGCTGGCGAAAGACCCTGATGAGCGCATCAACAGTGTGCGCTTCGTCGGCGCACAGTTAGAGGCCATTCTCTTTGACCGTGACTTGCCTGAATCCACACCCACCCCGACCCAAGCCCCCGTCATCACACCGCCGATCACCGAGGCTGCAAAGACACCTGTCTGGCCTCAAGTGCCGGACACGGTCGATTCCGGGGAGTTCCTGCCGGGGGAAAAGGCCACCTCCCGCGAGAACCGCGCTCAGATGACACCCCGGCAGACGCGCCAACTCGCACCGCTGATTGTTCTCGGCGTGGTCGCCATGCTTGTGATTATTCTCGGTACGGTGTTCGCGCTCAGCAACAGCGGCACCCCCTCACCCGCCGCTGCGGTCAGTGTCGCGCCCGTTGCTGATGGCAACTACATGGTACTGGTTGCGGCGCTAGACCCCATCGACACCGAGCGCACCAACCCGCAAACCCTCATCGCCCGTGACCTGCGCGACTGGTTCGAGCGTGACTTTGGCGGTCTTTCCAACGTTGAGGTGCGGACGGTGCCTATCACGGTTGACTCAGCCGAGCAAGCAACCGAGATCGCCGAACAGTTCGACGCACATGTGATCTTGTGGGGGCAGTATTACGAAGATCGCAGCGAGGTGCGCGTGCAGAGCGGTGATCTCGACCTGTTAACGAAAAGCCAGTTTTCACGGGAGACGATCACCGCGCTGACCGATGCGCGCATCGTACTGGACGACCGCTCGCGTCAGTCGATGGTACACTCCGCGCTGGCGGTGCTGGGTGTGCTGCATGTTGCGAATAGCGCGGTCGCCGATCTGGTGCAGGTCTTCGCCATGTTGGATATTCTCGCAGAACGCGAGATCGACCAACCGGAGATCATCGGCATCAGCACCGGTGATGACTGGCACCGCTACTATTACAACCTGATGTCGGACACAGACGAATCCGTGCGCTTGGCGACGGCGGTTTCGGAACGCATCTCGAACAACGCATTGGTGTTTATCGGGCGAGGCTTTGCTTACCAGCGCACCGGTCAATTGGAGGAAGCGCGTGAAGACCTGGAACGCCTGAGCCTGATCTCTGAGGTATCGTTGGATGAATGGACGATCCCGCATTATCTTGAAGCACAAGAAGCTATTTTCTTGCGAGATAATCCCACGGCGGCCTATCCTGAATACCAGACCGCCGCTGAGATTAACCCTGACGATTGGTATGCCAGCGGCATGGCGGGCATCATCGGGGTGATGATCGAGGACGACGCCGCCCCCACCTATTTACGCCAGAGCATCGCGGCTGGGCCTGATTTCAATTTCCCCTATATGTTTAATCTGCTCGTGGCCTTGCGTGCGGTCGATTTACAGGCCGCCTGGGAAAGCTGGCAGGCGGTCGCGGCTTTTTCCGACCCGCGTCTGACCACTCAGTTGTTGGAGAGCGTCTACGATGTCGAGAGTCAGATTGCGGAGAGTGCTGCCGCGCTGGGCTACGCCACCCAACGCCAGTGGAGTGACGCCCTCGCCGCGCTGGACGCGGCTTACGCGCTGGATACACCGTTCATTGAGACCTATATGCCGGATATGTTCTTGCTGGAAGGATTCGTCCACTGCAATCAAGCGAACTATGCCGAAGCTGAAGCGGCCTACACCCGGTTAATCGACCTGCGCCCGACGTATACCGTCGCTCATCTGCTGCGGGCTGAGGTGCGGTTGGCACAGGATGATCGGTTGGGTGCGTTAGCCGATATTGGGGTCGTCAACCAGTCCGCACAGGGCGAAGGACTGCAATCGCTGATCGTGGTAATGCAGGCGGATGAGATCGACTGTACCAACGTCTTTGCGCCGGAAACCGACCTGAGTCGCTATCTGGGCGGTGACGATGGATGAGCTGACCATCCAACGCCTGAACGCGATCAACCGGCAATTCTACCAGACCACCGCGCAAGCCTTCGACCAGACACGCGGCGCGGCCTGGCCCGGTTGGGAGCGCCTGCTGCCCGACCTCAAACGTCCGCACAACGGCGCGACATTTGCCGTGCTGGATGTCGGTTGTGGTAACGGACGTTTCGGTGTGTTCCTGGGCGATCATCTAAAATTGGAAATCGACTATCACGGCGTAGATAACAATCCAGCCCTGCTTGACCGGGCGTTTGAGGCGCTACGAGACGCACCCGGCCTCGCGGCGACCGTCGAACGGCGCGACGTGGTGCTTTCCCCGCCGGAACGTGGCAGTTACGATCTGGTCGCCGCCTTCGGCTTGATGCACCACATCCCCGGCGCGGCGAACCGGCAGGCGTTTCTGCGGCGGCTGTCGGCGCTGCTCAAACCCGGCGGGATGCTGGCCTTCGCTTGCTGGCGTTTCTATGAGTACGACCGCTTCCGTGAGCGGTTGATCGACTGGCCCGATGACCTCGCGCCGAAGGTCGAGCAACACGATTATCTGTTGGATTGGCGGCGGGGTGCGGTCGCGTGGCGCTATTGCCACTACGTCGATGACGCCGAGCATCAAGCCTTGATCGACGCGACCGGTTTAGACGAAATCCGTACCTTCCGCGCTGATGGCTCCGACAATCGCATGAACCGCTACAGCCTGCTGCGCGGATCATAACGCAACCCGTCACCGGATTCGTGTTATGCTGAGGCTATCGTTCATTCACCGGAGTTCAACACCATGCGTAAGCAAGTTCTGTTTTTCGTTTGCCTGTTTCTGTCCGTGTTGCCCGTGACCCTCGCGCAGCAACCCACCGACGACGCACTACAAGCCCTGCTCGATGATTACCGCGCTGCCAATTCCCCGGCGGTGGTGCTCTATGTGTGGACGCCGGACGCTACCTATGCCGCCGTTACCGGCCTGACCCGGCTCAATCGTGGCAACCCGGCGACCGTCGATGATCGTTTTCGCATCGGCAGTGTCTCCAAGACCTATACGGCTGTCGCCGCGCTGCAACTGGTCGATGAAGGGTTACTCGACCTCGACGCGCCCATCAGCACCTATCTACCCGCCGACCTCATCACCAATATCGACGGCGCGGACGCGGTCACCACGCGCCAATTGCTGAATATGTCCAGCGGATTGTACGAATATCTTCAAGATGACTTTTATGATGCGGTTGATGCTAACCCGACTTACGCCTGGACACCCACCGAGATCATGACGGGGTTCGTCTATGGTGAGGCGGCGTACTTCGCCCCTGGCAGCGATTTCGAGTACACCAACACCAATTATCTACTGTTGCAGCTCATCATTGAGTCCGTCACCGGGCAGCCGTTGCACGCGGTCGTCCGTGCGAACATCCTGGAACCCATCGGCGCGGACGACACCTATACACAGATTCAAGAGATATTACCCGGCGCGTTCGTCTACGGCTACGAAGACCTTGATGGTGACGGCGCACTTGAGAATACCTTTGCCATCAACGACGGAGCCGGGATGGGTGACGGGGCACTGGTCGCTAACGCCGCCGATGTCGCCCGCTTCTACGAGAGCCTATTCTACGAACGGGATCTCCTGGAAGACGAGACGCTCACTGCCATGTTGACCGACACCCTCGATAGTGAATATGGTCTGGGTATCCAGGTCTTCGACGACCAGGACTACGGCATGATCTATGGACACAGCGGATCGGTGTTAGGCTTCAGCAGCGATGCGCTTTACCTGGTTGAGGAAGAGATGATCGTGGTATTGCTGCACGCCGACCTCAGACTCGATCCCGATTTGCTCTATGAAGCCGTTGATCTCATTTTGGGGGAATAACGATTGTTTTGTCGCCGTTGTGGCGTGACGTATCGCACTCGCCAAGCCGCTGACTCATTCAGATCGCCTCAGTTTGCACGAAGTTGATAATGGCGACATTTTCCTCACAGGTCGCACGGGTGGTGATGCGGATCTCGTCGGAGAGGGGCACGCCCGCCGCGCTGAGCAACTGCACATCATAACGACCGGCGCGGGGGGCGTTGCCGAGGATGTACTCAAACCCGCCGGGGCCGAAGCTCAACACCGCACCGCTGAACACACCGACGTCCAGCCGGCCGGGGTCGTCGGCGTCGGTGATGCTCACCCGGTAGCCGTCCAACGGTTCACCCTGCAAGCCGGTGACCGTGCCGCCGATGCTGGCCCAGTCACAGTCATCGGTGCTGTTTGCGGTGTAGGTCACGCCCGGTTCGGCGATGGCGAAGGGCAGGCCGCCCACCGAGGGGATAAACGCCAGCGCGTCCTCGGTCGCCTCGGCGACGGCGGCGGTAGTCGGCGCGGGAGTCTCGGTGACGAAGTAGAAATCGGTCGCCAGCGCCAGCGGATTATCAGGATTGTAGGGGTTCTGCCACAGCCATGTATAAACACCGGCGAGCGCGACAGTGGCGATCAAAAACAGCAGCGCGACCACGTTATGCCGCCAATCACCGGGGTTGCGGCGAGGCTTGGCGACCTTTGCTTGACGGCTTGGCTCCGGCTGCACGGGTGAGTCATATGTCAGCGGCGGGAAGCGTTCGGCGGTATCCGGCAGCTTTTGGCGCAGCGTATTCTCCTCGATGGCACTGGTATCGGGCAGCAAGGTGTCGTCCAGCAGCGCCTCATCGCGGATCGTGTCGTCATCCGGGAGTGGGCCGTCATCGTCGGGGAACAGCGGCCCACTTTCCAGCCGGGTCTTGCGGTCGTCCTGGCTCACCCGGCGGATTTCCGGCTGGTCGTCGTGGTGGTCGCTCATCGGTTAGCCTGCGCCGCCGCCTAGCTGGCGGGTCTGTACAAATGTCAGAATGGCGATGTTCTGCAAACAATCACCGGGGAATTGCACGGAGATACTATCCGTCAGCGGTGTGCCTGCCAGTGACTCCAGCCGTACCACATACTCCTGGGCGATGATCTGCTGGGCGACCGGGATCTCAAAGCCTGCCGTCGCGCCGTATGCCGACGCGGTGCCGGTTTGCTGCACCTGGTCAAATTGTGGGCCGATCACCCGTATACGGAATTGCTGCGTCGTTTCCAGCCCATCGAGTCCTAACACCGTCCCCGCGACTGCCTGGAACGCGCAGCCGACCGAGTTCTGGTTCTGGACGAATTGCGGTTGTGTACGCAGCTCGAAGAAAAACGGCGAGAGAGTCGGTGTGCGTGTCTCGGTGGGAAACTCTGAGGTTTGTGAGGGCAGCGGCGTCACCGAAGCGGACGGCGTCGGTGTGACGGATGGTGTTTCGGTCGGCCCCAGGGTCGCCGTGATAGTCGGTGAGGGCGATGTGGTCGGTGTGGGGGTGGCGCTTAACGTTGGCGTCGGTGTGTTGGACGGTGTCGGCGTAAAGGATGGCGGGACGGTCGCCGTTGATGTAACGGTCGGCGTAAACGTCGCCGTCGGCGGAATCGTGGTCGGTAGATCCGCTGCGGAAAAGCTCTCGTCCTCTTCCGGGGCGGGGCTGGCAAACTGAATCGTGAAGAAGATCAGCAAGCCGACCGTTAGCACCAGAAAAACCAGACTGATGATGTTGTAGATCCGTGCGTTGTTTTCACCCATAATGGTGTCTTAGCCTGACGCCATCTGTATGGCGACGAAAATCACCCATAAGACGGTCAACACCAGGAAAACAATGCTCACAAGGTTGTAGATTCGATCTTTTCCGCTGCCGAGCATAATCTTATGCCTCCTCATTATTCATTTGTGGTTCGTTTGTGGAGCGCCGCACACGCCGCCCCTGCTTGTTAGAAATTGACGTAGCGTTCCACGTCGGCATTTTCGATCTGCCCGGCCAGCCAGATCTCAAACTGCGCGGCGGCATCGGCATAGCCGTCTTCAGCGGTGACCTGACGGTTGCCCTTGTCAAGCACCTGCACCACATGATAGCCGAGCATGGTTTCAATCGGCCCGGTGACTTCTCCGATTTGCATGTTAAACGCCTGCTGTGCCAGTTCCGGCGCAAGTAGATCATCGACGCCGAACCAACCGAGGTTGCCGCCGTCGTCGCGGGTGGTCACGTCTTTGGAATATTCCGCCGCCAACGCGCCGAAGTCCTCGCCGTTGCTTAGACGTGCCAGCACGGTGTTGGCCTGTTCGACAGTATCCACCACGATATGCCGTGCCCGTACTTGATCGACCTCGATAGAGGCCACCTGCACGACCTGCTCTTGCATCCGTTGGGTGAGCAACCATTCTCGTAGAGACTGCCGCAGCTCATCCTCGGTGAAGTTGTTCTGTTCCAGCCAATTTTGCCATTCAGCATCATCGGGCATACCGCTGCGGCTGCGCTGGTACTCTGTGTCGATCTCGGCGGTGGTGACGGTGATGCCGATGTTGTTGGCGTTCTGGTTAATCAACCGCTGCTGGATCATCGTATCCAGCACTAACCGCCCCAGCACGTCATTGCTGATGGTCGTGCTATCGGGGGGACGCTGGCGTTCTAAAGCACGTTGGAACTCCGCCAGTGTGATGCCCTCACCGTTGACGCGGGCGACGAGTTGCTCACCGGCTTCGTTGCGCGGCAAGGTTTCGTCTGTCGTCGTGGTGGTGCTGGTCGCCGTCGGTGATTCGGTGGCGGCGGCGGTCGGTTGGATGTCGTCCGTGACGATGCTAGTAGCGTCTGCGGCCTGTACGATGGGTGCGCTCTCGCCGCTGTCGCTCTCACCACCACAGGCGGCAAGCACCGCTACCAAACTGATAAAAAACGCGAGTTTGATCATGCGACTCACGAAATACCCCTCTTTTATATGCGTGTTCATGTCGTGGATATTATGCTATCACCCCGCAGATGTAGCAAGTCCGGCGCTGTTTTTCGGGTGATGGTCGGGAGCGATGAGATTCCGTACAGAAGAAATCCGTCATCGCGTGCTACAATAGTCAATGATTGATCGTAAGGTGCAGACGACTTGATGACCAGACTACGCTTTATTGGTATTCTCTTTGTGATTATGCTGCTCGGTGTGCTGCCTACCCGCGCACAGGGACAGATTAGCGACATTCTCTCGATGTCGGTCGATGCCGGTTATGACGGACGCTACCGACCGAACCAATGGTTTCCTTTGCAGATCGAAATCAACAATCAAGGCCCGGACATCAGCGGGCGGGTGATCGTCCGTCCTGAGACATCGGGTACGTCGCTGCTGAACGCCTACAGCACGCCGGTCAACATCGCCGGGGGCAGCACGCAAAACCTGACGCTCTACGTTAGCGCCCGCAGCAACGCCAACAACATGCGCGTAGAACTCATCACCGACGAGGGCGGCATCGCGCTGACACAGTCGTTCAACCTGCGTAGCTTGCTCCCGCGTGACCGGCTGTACGCCGTGTTGAGCGGCTCCGCGACGGGCACGGTTGATGTTTCCGGGGCGTCGGTCGCCGCGTATGAGGCTTTCCAGGCCAACTGGCAAATCGAGGACATCCCCGAAGTGGTCAGCGCGTTGGATCCGGTCGATGCGATGCTGTTCACCGACATCGACACCGCCGATTTGTCCCCGGCGCAACGTGACGCGATCCGTAATTGGGTGCTGCGCGGTGGGCATCTGGTGTTGACCAGCGGCTTGAGCTATCAGGCGGTCAGCGCGGGTTTTGACGACCTGCTGCCGCTCAACGCTGATGACACGCAGTCGGTCGAAAACCTCAATCCATTGGGCACGTTGGCAGGGCTACCGCTGAGTGACGCGCTGGACAGCAGCACGACCATCGCCACCGGGCAGCTCGCCGCGGATGCCACCGTACTGGCGGAGACTGGTGACGGTCTGCCGTTGGTCGCCCGGCGTGACTACGGTTACGGTACGGTTGACTTCATCGCGGCGGATTTCAGCAGCCAACCACTGCGGGAATGGTCGGGGTTGACCGATCTGTGGTTCACGCTGCTCACCTCGACGGAAGCGCGGCCCAGTTGGGCGGATGGCTTCTCCGATTGGTCGGAGGCGGTCACGGCGGTGGAAATTTTGCCGGGGGTGAGCTTGCTGCCCGCCGCGCTGGGTTTGATCGTCTTTTTGGGGGCGTATATCGTGCTGATCGGCCCGGTGAATTACTTCTTGCTGAGTCGCTTCAATCGGCGCGAACTCGCGTGGATCTCCACGCCCATCTTTATCGCCGTTTTCAGTGTGCTTGCATGGTCGTTCGGAGCGGAACTGCGCGGCAACACTGCCACATTGAGCCGGCTTAGTGTGGTACAATCCTGGCAAGAATCCGACCAGGCACGAATTGACCAACTTATCGGCTTGCTTGCACCCCGCCGGGGTGACTACACCCTGACCCTGGAAGATGACCGCACGCTACGCCCGATCACCAGTGATTTAAACGATAGTGTCTTCACCGGCACCAATACCAATGTCGAGATCAGCCAGAACGCGACCTTTGAAGCGGTCGATTTCCCGGTAGATGCCAGTTTCATCGCTGCCTTCAACGCTGATGGCATGATCGAAAAGCCGGACATCGGCGGCAGTATGGTGATGCGCTACGACCGGCAGACCGGTAACCAGATCTTGCAGGGTACGGTCTTCAACGACAGTGACGTGACGTTAGAACAACCGGTGATGCTGGCGCGGGGGGTGGCCTACGAACTCGGCACACCGCTAGAACCGGGCGATCTGGTGACGCTGGCAGATATTACGCTCACCGGGGAGACATTCACACCGCCGACATCGCTAGAGCTTTCCACAGGCGATGATGACCCGCACATTGGGTCTTCGCCGACCGGCTTCACCGGAAGGCTTTCCAGCTATGTCGATGAGGCGACCCGTACCGCCCGTGACATTCTCGGTGAGGATGCGTTTACACAGGGCAGCTTCGGCATCTCGCTCACCGATGACGCGGAAACGCAGGAACGCCGCCGCCGTCAGGCTTTTTTGACCTCGTTTATCCTTGACCAGTACGCGACGACCGGACGCGGCAATAACGTCTATCTGGTCGGTTGGGGTGCAGGTGCGCCGACCGCAGAGACCGTTGATGGCGCGGGCTACGAAGTGGTTGATACGACGCTGTACATCGTGGAACTGGCGGTAGAAATTGACCCCGCACGCACCACGACCGTCACCCAAGATCAGTTTACGTGGGTGTCGCTGGCGCGGGAAGGTGTGGGCGACCTCGGCCCCAACAACATCAATCTCTACAGCGATAGCGAACTGATTTTTCGCTTTACGCCGCTGCCCTCCGCCCGCCTTGACCGTGTGGATACGATGACGCTCCAACTGGATTTCGGGCGGCAGACGTTCGGTGAAAACAGCATCGACCTGTGGAACTGGCAAGACAGTGAATGGGAGTCCATCGAGCTTGGCTCTCAGCGGAGTTTCGTCTTGAACAACCCGGCACCGTACCTCGGCCCCCTAAATGCGGTCGAAATGCGCATCGTCCCCGATAACATCGAGGGGCAGATTTTCATCGACAACATCGGCGTGGAGCAGACCGGCGGTTTTTAGTCGTGTATTTCAAGCTAGTGCAAACCGTGTGCTTGCCCCTCACCCCCTGCGACTAGCGTCGCTTTTCCCCCTCTCCCACATACGCCTTTTGCAAGAGTGGGGAGAGGGAGAGATGTTGCCTACGGCAACCGAAACCGTAGGTTTCGCAAGTCCTTCCCCCCCGTGTGGGAGAAGGATTTAGGATGAGGGGGCAAAACGCACGAAACTGAAATACATCTCGGTTTTTTAGCCGGAAACGGACAAAATATCGGATTACGGTATAATAAATAATGACCATAAAGCCAGGATAGATGTGTGATGACTGACTTGATTATCGAAACAAACGACCTCGTCAAGACGTTTAATAAGTTTATGGCAGTGCAGGGACTTAATATCAGCGTGCCGACCGGGGCGATTTACGGCTTCGTCGGGCCGAACGGTGCCGGTAAGACCACCACCATGCGCATCCTCACCACGCTGACGCGCCCCACCAGCGGTGACGCTTACGTCGCCGGGTACAATGTGCTGCAAGACCGGCGGGCGGTGCGCCGCGCCATCGGCTACATGCCGGACGAATTCGGTGTGTATGACGACCTGCGTGTGTGGGAGTATCTCGACTTCTTCGCCGCCTGTTACGACATCCCCGAAACCGAGCGCAAGCAGTTGATCGGTGACTTGCTCGAACTCGTCGATCTGTCACATCGTCGTGAGGACATGGTCGATAAGCTCAGCCGAGGGATGAAGCAGCGGCTCTCACTGGCGCGGACGCTGGCACACGACCCGCAGATCCTCATTCTCGACGAACCGGCCTCCGGCCTTGACCCCCGCGCCCGCATCGAAATCCGTGAGTTGATGGTAGAGCTGGCGAAGATGGGCAAGACGATTTTCTTCTCCACCCACATCCTCAGCGACGTGGAAAATATCTGTACGCATGTCGGCATCATCGAAGGCGGGCAGATGGTGATGGAAGGCAGCATGGACGAGATGAAGGCGCAGCTCACGCCGCATCGTGAGATCGTGGTCACCGTGCGCGACCAGGAAGCCGCCGAACAGGTCAAGTCGCTGGTCGCCATTATGCCGGATGTGCTGCAAGTGGAGATCATCGCGCCGAAGAACAACCGCTCCCGCGTGCAGATCGACTACGCCGGAGATGACGACGGTGTCGCCGCCATCAACCAGAAGCTCGCGCAGTCCGAACTCTTGATCTACGGCTTCAATGAGGAGATCAAAGACCTCGAGTCACTGTTCATGGGTGTGACCAAAGGCATCGTCACGTAGGACGCGCTTGTGAGGTTTCGGGTTTAAATGGGGAGAGATCGCCGCAATTTTTGATGTCCCCACCCCTACCCGCTGCGCTCGTTTTCCCCTCTCCAACACATTGGAGAGGGGAGGACGTTCTGAAGGGATGAAGGTTACACGCGGCTGGCGGACACCCAATGCCCCGGTGAGATTTCCTTCATCGTGGGGTCTTCTTCGCCGTAGTCGAAGTTGGGATCCATCATCAGGCGTTGGCGATCCTTTTCTATTGCGGGGTCGGGGATCGGCACGGCAGAGAGCAGCACCTTCGTATAAGGATGTGCCGGGTGCTCGTAAATATCGTCCGTATCACCCAACTCGACGATCTTACCTTTGTACATCACCGCGACGCGACGACAAATATGCCGGATCATCGAAAGGTCATGCGCGATGAACAGGTAAGTCAGGCCAAGTTCGCGCTGTAAGTCCTGCATCAAATTGACCACCTGCGCCTGAATCGATACGTCCAGCGCGGAGATCGGCTCATCGGCGACGATGAACTTGGGGTTCAACGCCAGCGCACGCGCAATGCCGATCCGCTGCCGCTGACCGCCGGAGAATTCGTGCGGGTAGCGGTTGATGTAGAACGGGTTCAGGCCGACGCGCTCCAGCAGGCTTTCGACGTATTCCTGACGTTCTTTGCGAGAATAAATATTGTGGATTTGCAGCGGTTCGCTCACGATGTTGCCGACGGTCATACGCGGGTTGAGTGAGGCGAACGGGTCCTGAAAGATGATCTGCATCTCGCGGCGCATCCGGCGCAGATCATCGCCCTTCATCGTGGTCAGTTCTTGCCCCATGAACTTTACCGAACCGGCGGTCGGGCGATACAGTTGCAGCAGCGTCCGTCCGGTTGTGCTTTTCCCACTGCCGGATTCACCGACAAGGCCGAGCGTTTCGCCCGGTTTGATTTGAAAGCTCACCCCATCGACCGCTTTCACCGCGCCTACCTGCCGTTGAATGATGATGCCGGAGGTAATGGGGAAGTGCTTGACGAGATTTTCTACTTCAACAATCGGCTCTGCGTTTTCTAATCTATCTTCGCGAGCAGCTTCGGTTTCTACAGCCATTTAGGATACCTCTTTTTGTGATTCTGCTTCTTCTTTGAGCGCCTGCGGCAGGTCATACCATGCGGCGACGTAATGATCGGGGTCTCCACCTTCGACAGGACGCAGCGGTGGCATTTCCTTAAAGCAGCGTTCGGTCGCGTAAGGGTTGCGTGGCGCGAACGAATCGCCGACCGGCTCAATACGCATATCCGGCGGGGAACCTTCGATTTGCAGCAGACGCCCACCGCCGCGCTGGTCAAGTCGCGGGAGGGACTTCAGCAAGCCGTAGGTGTAAGCGTTGCGCGTATCGTTGAAGACGGACTCGATTGGGCCGCGTTCGACCACACGCCCGGCATACATCACCTGGATCGTATCCGCAATCCCGGCGACCACGCCGAGGTCATGCGTGATCCAGATCAACGCCATACCGAGTTCTTTCTTCAGTTCTTTGATGAGTTCTATAATCTGCGCCTGGATGGTCACGTCAAGCGCGGTGGTCGGCTCATCGGCGATCAGCAGCTTCGGGTTGCACGAGAGGCCGATGGCGATCATCACGCGCTGGCGCATCCCACCGGAAAATTGGTGGGGGTAATCCCCCAGGCGGCGGCGTGCATCCGAGATGCCGACCATATCGAGCAGGTCAGCGGCGCGGTTATCAGCCTGAGATTGGTTCATGCCGAGGTGCAGCCGCAACCCTTCGGTGAGTTGCGTCCCGATGGTCAGCACGGGGTTCAGCGAGGTCATCGGATCCTGAAAGATCATCGCTATTTCCGAACCGCGCACCAGCCGCATCTTCTCTTTGGAGAGCTTGAGCAGATCACGCCCCTCGAAGATCACCTCACCACTTTCGATTTTCGCCGGGGGGACGGGCAGCAAGCTCATAGTCGAGAGCATCGAGACACTCTTACCGGAGCCACTCTCCCCTACAATGCCGAGGGTCTCGCCTTCCTCAATTTGGAAATCAATACCATTGACAGCGTAGACAATTCCCTCTTGTGTATAAAACCGGACTACGAGGTCTTTGACCTCCATGAGTACGCTCAAGGGTACCCTCCTTAAATAGTTTACGACTGTGTCCAATTAGAGTTCAATTAGTGTGTGTTAGTTTGCATGATTCCCGGAAGCATGTCAATCGAAACAATTGACATGCTTGAATTGTAAGCAACTGTGCATTCTCTACAAATGCCGCTGCACACGGTACACACATCATTCACATATGAGGGATTATAACGTAATTAATGGAAATTTCACAAAAAGTGCAGCAATTTTCATATTCCATAGATAAAGAGCGGTACAGAGAGACAAAAACACACCGACAACAAAGGAACCATCGCCGGTGTGCTTGTACGCTTGTCTGCTGGGGATACCCCGTTATTCTATTACCATCGTCGTCACCGGCTCGACCATCCCGCTGAGGATGCGCTCGAGCGCCATCGTGTTGCTGCACACCCCACGACTGGCGAAGTACGGGTTGTCGCAATCCCATTTACCGTTGTCATAGCTGACGTTGAAGGTATTGTGATTGCCTTTGAAGCTCGCCGTGAAGGACAGAAAACGGATGCGCTTTTCTTGGTCTTCGGCATAACGCTTGGACTTGTCCACGTCGCTGACCACGTTCTGACCGTTGGCATACGGCAGGCGCGGGCGCTTGAGCATTGGCTCTAGCAAGCGTTCGAGCGTCATCACATGCGGGCAGATGGCGTACTTCTGGAAGCCGGGGCAGGTGCAATGCCATCCCTCAGAACTGAGCGACACAGTGTAGGTGTCGTTGTCGCCTTTGAACTCGACGGCGAGGGTGTCAAACGTGACACGGCTGGGGTCTTCGGCGTATTCTTTCGCCTTCTGGATCTTACCGATCATGCTGTAATCCATTTTTGTACTCCTCTTGATTGCAAACGGTAAATAAATGAAATAAAAAAAGCGCACGGCAAATGTTACCCATGCGCTTTTCAGTGCCTTTTTTGAGGCTTGTTTAACGAGATCTTCACGCGACCATATCCCCTAAAACTCTGCTCTGATGACATCAATTTTAAGCGATGTTTAAGGGGATGTCAAACTGCATATGTGGTATACGAGGGCGATCGCATTTGGCGCGGGAAGGGCAGACACACCGATCTGCCTACGACAGATTGTACAAAAATGTCATATGCGATTGCCCTCGTATACAGACGGGTTACTCGTCCTGTGTTTCGTCGTCAGGGTCTTCACGGACGACGACGACCAGCTTACCCGTTGACTTGCGTGACTGCATATCTTCCAACGCCTGCGGGACTTCGTCTAACGTGTAGGTTTGTGAGATGTGCGGATGCAGCGTCTTACCGTCGTACCATGACAGTAGCGTCTCCAGCGACCCCATCAGCACTTCGGGGTTGCGCTGCATATACGCGCCCCAATACACACCGACGATGGCGCAGTTCTTGACCAGCGTCAGGTTGACCGGCACTTCGGGGATTTCACCGCTGGCGAAGCCGATTACCAGAATGCGCCCTTCCCAGTTGATGGCACGCAGACCGGCCTTGAACGCATCCCCGCCGACCGGGTCGTAGATTACGTCCGCGCCTTTGCCGCCGGTGATGGTTTTCACCCGTTCACGGATGTCTTCCCTGGTGTAGTTGATGGTATAGGCCGCGCCGTAACGCTCGGTCAGTTCGAGTTTTTCCGCGCTGCTGGCACAGGCGATCACCGTCGCGCCGAGTTTGTTGCCGATCTCGACCGCCGTCAGGCCGACGCCACCCGCCGCCCCATAAACGAGCAGTGTTTCACCGGGTTGCAAACGCCCGCGATGCGTCAGCGCGAGGTGTGAGGTGCCGTAGGCGATGGGGAACGCTGCCGCGTCCTTGTAATCCATGTCATCGGGGATGGTGATAATCTGCATCGAACTGGCGATGACTTCCTCTGCGAAGCCGCCAGACTGCACGAAGCCCAATACACGCTCCCCCGGTTTGAAGTTATGCACACCGGGGCCGACCTCGATGATCTCGCCGGCGATCTCCACACCGGGCGTGAATGGTAGATCGGGTTGATCCTGATACTGACCGATGATGGTCAGCGTATCCAGAAAGTTCACCCCACAGGCATGTACCGCGACTCGCACATCGGTATGACCGAGTTTCCCCGGTTGGATGTCCTCCACGACGAGCTTATCTGTACCGCCTAATTCTTTACAAACAACGGCTTTCATATATTATTGTCCTTGGATTGGTCTAGTTTATGCCTTAACCATACCTTTAACTCGCACGTTTACGCAAATTATGCCATTTGAGCAGCGGCACGAGCGGCAGCAGCATCCCCAGGATTACCGAGAGCAACGCGGTCATGGTCGGGATGAGTGCGAAGCGTGGCAGCAGGTCGAGATAGCCGGTAATGTCCCCGGCGTAGACCGTCTCCGCGACGAGGTAGCGCCGGTCAAGGGCGGTGTCAATATCCGCTTCGACGTCGTCCGCCGCTTGCAGGCTGCCGACCACCACCAGCGGTTGCCCCGCTTCCAGCACACGCCGATCTCCCTGTCGGGGCCAACTCAACGCCAGTACATTCTCACCGAGCAGAACACTGACGCTGCCGCCCTCCAACACCAGCGGAAAGCGCGTCTGCGGTCGGGTGGAGATAGTCACACCGTTTTGTAATTCACCGACCGCGCCCAGTACCAGCACATCCGTTTGGGGGTCGGTCGCTTGCGCACGCAGGGCTTCCGTCGTGCGTAAAGGCGGCAGGTCACCGGGCGCGAGTGCTTCCAACCGTTCGTTAAAAGCGAATGCCGCCGTCAACAGCAGCAGCACGCCGAACACCACAAACGCCGGGACGTACTTTCGTATCGCTTGAGGTTCGGTCACCCCACGCAAGCCGAATTGGTAGACCGGGTAAGCCAGCAGCAGCAAGAAAATCGTTGCGAGGATCATTAGTTGGCAGCCATCATACATATGTTGAGCAATAGTACAATCTTAAGGGTAAATATACTTAATTCACCCTTAAATTGTTTAGTAAGAATGTCTCTGGTCTTTTGAGAACCATTCTGATAATATACCGTCCGTTTGCGTGCATGGGAACGATCAAATGTTAAACACAGAATACGACGCATGTGCGCCGCGCTATGTGCAGCGGGTACGGGCTATTTTACTTACGGAAAATAACAAGCTGATGTTCATCAAGCGGGTGAAGCCTCACAAGCCGCCGTATTGGGTCGCGCCTGGTGGTGGCATGGAAGACGAGGACGACTCCCTGCTCGACGCCCTGCACCGCGAACTCTACGAAGAACTGGGCGCGACCGTGCAGGTCGTGCAGGAAGCGTTCGTGTTGCAGCATCACAAGGCAGGTAAAGACCTGTGCGAACATTTCTACGTGTGCCGGCTGATTGAATACGACCTCGACCAGCGCAACGGCCCGGAATTCAACGACCCCACACGCGGCGAGTTCATCCCCGTCGAAATCGAGATCAACGAAGACGCGCTGCACGCCATTGAGATCAAAACCGAGGCGCTGCTGCACTGGCTGGTGGAAAACCAACAAACGCTGCGTAGTCTTTCGTAAGCCGCAATATGCGGAAATATCTGTTCTTGCTGCTGTGCATCACCGGCATCACCGCCATGCTGACCGTGACCACGCTGAGCGTGCGGCTGTGGGCGGCCCACAACCCCGCCGACCAATTGCTTTATCTTTCCCAGGCAGACGCGACCCGCGGTAACGTCTCCAACCTTTACGTTTATGACCTGCGCACGGCTACACAGCACGCGCTGGTGACGGACTTCCTCGGCTGGGGTGCGGACGCGGCCTGGTCACCGCAGGGCGACCGCATCGCCTTTAGCATGTTTGAGGACGGCATCGTCGAGCGTAACATTCACATTCTCAACGTGGTCAGCGGTGAGGTGGAACGCATCACCGGCGATGGCAGCACGACCGACCATAACAGTCCGTCGTGGTCACCGGATGGCACGCGGTTGGCCTATCACGCATTTGACTTGGCGGTCGGGCCTAACACGGATATTTACACCTACGATTTACGTGGTAGCACGCAGTTGTTCTTTTATGGCACAGAGATAGCGCAGCTTACGCCGGTCTGGTTACCTGACGGTCAATCCCTGTTGTTTGTCTCCATATCATCAGACCGCGGAGACTATTATACGGAGATCATGAGTTTCAATAGCGCATCAGGTGAAAGCGAGCAGTTATCTCATGCAATCGCCAACCCTTTTCAACCGGCATTGTCCCCGGCGGGGGATCAATATGCATTTACTGATCTTGACTCTTCATATTCGGGTTCTACCATTGGTATCGCCAGTCTGGAAGGCACCGCGCTGACACCTATCGCTCAAGATCAACAGGGCGCACAGGCAGAACCGGTGTGGTCACCGGATGGTGAATGGATCGCCTACACCAATTTTGAGCCGGGCGGCAGCCGCATCTACAAGATACGTCCCGACGGCGGCGCACCGGTCGTCATCACGCCAGCGGGCGAGTCCTACCGCCAACCCCACTGGCGACCGTGATTAATCCCACACCGGTTTTTGTGCTTTACCCAACACGACCTGCCCGGTCTGCCCGTTGACCAGCGCGGGGCGCACATCACCATCCTCTTCGAACAGCGTCATCACCCACACCGGAGCCAGCACCAACTGGAACGTCATCGCCTGCACACTGGCGGTAATGGTCACCCGTGCGCCTTCCCGTGCGGGGTTCAGTATTTGATGTCGCTCTTTCATGTACGTGCTGATGACTCCGCGTGCTTTGAGCGAGGCCTTATCAAAATCGACGTCGTAAATCTCCGCCGGGAACTTCGACAGCAGTTTAGGTGTGTAGTCCCGCATATCGCCGAGCGAAAAATTATCCAGGCGGCGTGTTAGCTGCGGCGGCGGGGCGCTCACCGCGCAGATCATCACGTTGTTCATCGCATCCGAGATGGTGATACTCTCGTAGGCGGGCACAGGGGTGTAACGGTTGCGTTCGTTACCCTGGTAGGAGCCGGTGCGCGTGGTCGTCTTGCGTACTTCAACGGCTGAGTCGAACACCCAATACGGCAAGAAGACGCCTTCCAGCCGGGTGTTTTCGACGTTGTTGTTGGTGAACCAACCTTTGATGCGCTCCTGCCAGCCGTCGAGCTTCTCCTTGATCAGTTCGCGGGCGTTTTCCGGGCGGATTTTAAACGGTAGCAGGCCATCCGGCTGTTGGAACGAGTCCAGTACGTCGCGCTCGATGACGTGGTTAGAACCACAAAACGGACAAATCATCGAGAGCTTACGCGCCGGGATGGTGCGCTCCGCGCCGCAGCTCTCGCACGAGAGCAGCCGCTCCCCGATGACCCAACGCACCGGCTGTGCCCGTCGTTTGAGCAGGGCTTGCGCTAATGTGCCGCCGCCGCTGGACTGTGCTGCTGCCGGGTCACCGACAAACCCGCACGACCCGCAGAGGGCATCACCGGTCTCGTCATCGATGGTCATATTGGGGGAACCACAGCGCGGACAGCGCAGGTTCTCCGTTTGCGTGCCGACCGCACCTTCGACCCGGCGCACTTCCGGCTCGGCGTACTGGTCAAAAGCACGTTCGGCCTCGTTCTCGGTCAGCTCCCCGTTGAGCAGCATGATCTCGCGGGTGGCCTCGACATGGTTATTCACGTTAGAAAGCACGGTCGAGAGGTGATCGCGCCGCTCGTCGGGGTCATCGAGAATCATTGCCAGCCACAAATGCGCGTCGATGAAATCGCGTTCGTTGTCGATGGCACGCCGCAGCGCGTTGATGGCCTCGTCCCATTCCTCGCGCCAGACATGCGCTTCTGCACTGCTGAAGGCCGCCTCCGCACGGGGATTGACCTTTTCCCGCCGGGTACGACTAAAGCGACTCTGTGCCTTGTTGCGTTGGGCGCGTTCGTAGGGTTGCGCCGCCGGTTGTGGGGATGGACGTTTGGGCTTTTTCGCCGTTTTCTGTTGGATGTAACCGCAGCGGCGGCACTTCACGCGATCTTCCAGGACGGCAAAGGTTCTTTCCCCGCCGCATTGGGGGCAGGTCGCTGGTGCAATTGAACGGATGCGTGTGTTGTTATCCATGCTCTGCTTCTCAAACTATCGTTGCTTCTTATTTGTAGTTTAACATGGATAGAGACGCACTTGAAAAAAGGTTTTGGTTCTTCAGGATCTTGCGTGATGAACATAAGTTCTGTGCCAAAATTGGCAATATATGGTCAGTAATCACCCATGTTTGCTGTTTTTTAGCCGTGAGTTCACCGATTTTTCGATTTACCACGCGAAATCCCAAAGAGCCAAGGTTTTTCCTACTAGTACACGTCAGCGGAAGTACAGCTACAGTATGGGAAATCAGAATAATCCAAAGAAGAGGCTTAACAGTTTACTCACCACTCCTAAAACTAGCTGATTGACTATTTCAGCCCGGCTGTACTAGCTCAAGAGTGGCTACACCCAATCTTATTTCGACCACGCTGTGTCGTCTCACCATCGCGGATCATCCGACGTGTTCAGGTTTTAGACCCATCAAGAATGCGGGCCGGTGTATGTTGAAAGATCACAATAACTTGCCCTGGCCGATGCCCTTCCTGGCGCGTGCCTCCGTGAGGATTTCGAGGGCGCTCTGCTTGCTGCCCTCACCGGTGCCGCCGAGCATGTCGGAGAGTTCCGCGATGCGGGCGGCGTCATCGTCCAACGAGATAATCTCCGAAGTGGTGCGTTCATCGCCCATCGCCTTGCGGACGTTGTAGTGCCGGTCGGCATACCCGGCGAGCTGCGGCAGATGCGTCACGACCATCACCTGATGCCCGTCGGTCAGGCTCCACAGCTTTTCACCAACCACGCTGCCGACACGCCCACCGATGCCTTGATCGACCTCATCGAAGATCAGGGTCGGCGTATGGTCGGCCTGCGTCAGCACCCGCTTGAGTGCCAACATGATCCGTGCGGCCTCACCACCGGAGGCCACCTTCGCCAACGGACGCATTGGTTCGCCGGGGTTGGCGCTCATCATAAACTCGACGTTGTCGATGCCAGTGATATCGAACTTGTAACGGTGCTTGCCGACATAACAGCCGTCGGGGTCGGGGGTGTGTTCGACCTGTACTTCAAACCGGGTGCGATCCATCCGCAGGTCTTTGAGTTCCTCGACCACGCGCTTGCTCAGTTGCTTGCCGATGTCCTTACGCACCTTGCTGATGCTCGCGCTCAGGTCACCGATCTGGCGCAGCATTTGTTCCTCGGTTTTGCGCAGGTCTTCGAGGCGTTCCTCGCTGTGGTCGATGCTTTCGAGTTCGGCACGGGCCTTCTCACCATATTCGATGACCAGTTCAATCGAGACGCCATAGCGCCGCCGCAACCCGTTGATGAGTTCCAGCCGTTCTTCTAGTTCGTTGATGCGCACCGGGTCGTATTCGACCTCATCACCATAGCCAGAGATTTGAATCGCCAATTCTTGTGCCTGGTCGGCGAGGCCGTCTGCCATTTCCGCCAGTTCATCGAGTTCGGGATCAATCGCCTGGAGTTTTTTCATGATGTTGCTGACCTGCATCAGTTGGTCAACGGCGGCGACGTAATCATCGGTGGCATTTTCGCCACTGAGGATCATCGCCACCTCGCCGGAAAGCTGCGCCAGCCGTTCACTGTTGGAAAGGCGCTTGAGTTCGGCCTTGATCTCGTCGTCCTCACCGGGTTCGAGTACCGCCACCTCGATTTCTTCCACCTCACGGCGCAGACGGTCGGCGCGGCGCTGCAACTCTTCCTTATCCTGTTGTAGTGACTTGATCTCACGACGGGTCTTTTGCAGGTTGCCCACCACCGTGCGCAACGCCTCACGGATTTCCATCAGATCGGCGTAGCGGTCGAGCAGGTCGAGATGGTGCGGTGGGTTAAAGAGTGAGAGGTGCTCACTCTGTCCGTGAATGTCCACCAGTAGATCACCGACCTCGCGTAACAGGTCTTGCTTGACCGTGATCCCGTTAATCCGCGCCATTGAGCGCCCGTTAGAGCGCATCTCCCGCGCGAGGATCACATGGTCGGAGTCGTGACCTTCGATCAATTCTTCGCGGCGCAGCACCTCTAAGATCGCCTGCTTGACCTTGCCACGCAGCACGAAAACACCTTCCACGACCGCTTTTTGTTTACCGGAACGGATCAGCGCGGTATCCGGCTTACCACCGAGCAGCAGTTCGACCGCATCAACAATGATGGATTTCCCCGCGCCGGTCTCGCCGGTGATGATGTTCAAGCCACCATCAAGTTCAAGTTCCAACTGGTCGATAATAGCGAAATTTTGTATCCGTAGTTCGTCAAGCATCGTTACGATTTCATCCGGGTATAGACGGCATAAGCCGCAAATGCGATAAAGAGAATCAAGCTGATGGTCAGCGTGCTTTCCAGCACATAACTTGAAAGCGCCGGGGCGACATCATCGAGTCGTGGCGGTACTTGCATCCCGGATTCTTCGAACTGAGCGCGAAACTCACGGAATTCATCCGGGTAGCTCAACCAGGCGTGGAATGCACCACCCAACAAGCCGCCGACGACCACCCCCGCCGCCGCGACCTGTGCGGTGTTGCGTCCGCGCCGCCGGTTGATCGCTCGGAAGGTCGTCTCCGCAATCAAACCGCCGGCCGGGATTGCGATGAAGATCACCAACAGAATGAAACCGATCCAATTGACAATCGCTCCGCCGATAGCACTCAACGCCGTCGCAACAGCGAATGCGACCAGATAGTCGCTCTGGGTGCCGGTGAAGTAACGGTCTTCGGTTTGGCGCACACACTGCTTACAGCGGTAACCGACAGGCGTAGCGACCGCGCACGCCCCGCACATATAGCGGTCACACTTGTTACAGCGCAGGCCGGTTTCTCTTTCCGGGTGGACGGCGCAATAATGTGTTTCGTCGTCATCGTCCATCACCGGGGGTATGGTTTGATCGGACATTGTTAGGCTTTTGCTCCATGTGAATAAGCAACTGGCTGTTTTCAGAGAATAACATCAAAGTATTATATCTAAGTTATCGATGTTCCATTTTTTTCGTCCGGCTCCGTCCGTTGGATGCGCGGCTCCATCCGGTCAAGGATCGACCGATAAAAGTAATTCCGTCCGCGTGTGCGCACGAACCGGCTGGTCAGGTCACTCACGTTGATGCTCACCCGGTCGTCTTGTTCCAACGCGCACACCGTCGCCCCATCCGCAGATAAGATCACCTCACCACGATTCTGTGAGGACGCGACCACATCGACCGTCGCGCCCGCCGCCAGCACAATCGGGCGTGACATGCTCAGGTGGGGTGCTGCCGGGACGATCAAGATGTTGATCAGTTCCGGCGGCAGAATCGGCCCACCACAAGCGAGTGCATACGCGGTGGAGCCGGTCGAGCTGGCGATCACCAACGCATCGGCGTGGTAGGTCGTGGCCCAGTCGCTGTCGATATAAGTATCCATCTGGATCATCCGACCGACCACACTACCGCTGATGACCACATCGTTGAGCGCATCGACGGTTTTCAGGGTTTCCTCACCGCGAATCTGGGCTGCGGTCAACATCGCCCGTTGTTCAATCCAATAATCGCCGGTGAGGATGGAGTCACATGTGCGCTCCCAGTTTTCCGGCTCACGGATTTCCGTCAGGAAGCCAAGCTGCCCCATGTTGACACCCAAAACCGGCACCTCATACGCCGCACAGACCCGCGCCGCCCGCAGCATCGCGCCATCGCCGCCGATGGCGACCACCATATCCACCCCGGCGACATCAGCCTGCACTTCGGCTTCTTCCCATTCCGTATGCACCCAGCTTGTCAAGCCGCGCTCACGGATCGTCTGGTGGATGTGTTGTGCGACGGGAAACGTCTGCGGTCGTAAGGGATGTGCCAGCACGCCGATGCAATTCATCTCGTTCAATCGGGGAACCCTACCCTTTGTCCGGTTGCATAAATCAACCAGAGTCTACCGTTTTGCCAGCAGTGCTGCCAGCGTCAGTTTATGATAGCACAGGCGTTCTCTATCGAGAAGTATGATAGTAGGGTGAATTTGGTTAGAAAATAGCAAGCCCCCGGCCTGTGCAGACCGGGGGCATTGGTGCTGTGTCGATTAGTTAGAGGAACTATCGACGGTGAAGTCTGACGGGCCGTTCGCCGTCCAGGTGAGGTAATCACCCGGCCCCCATTGTTCCATCCACGCCTGGAAGGATCCATCAGCGGTGATCGGCTCATCAAGCGGCAGGGTACACACACCCTCATTGCAGATTTCGGCGGCTTCGTGCCAGCCGACGTCAACGTGTGTGACGATCTGGCTATTATTAGAGACGCTCGCCGGGTCGGTGCCCATCCACACCTGATACCACAGGGTGTTCAGGTCTTGCGTCCAGCTAATCGCGTCCGGCATGAAGCCGATCGTCCCGCTGGGTTCACGGTCGGTCACAGGTTGCGGTGCAGGCATGTTTACCTCAAACGTGCTGTCGCCCCACTGCCCGCCGACATCGGTCAGGCCGGGGCCGTAGTAGGTCATCCACCACTCATAACCACCGTTGGGCATCCACAGCGGGTCGGGCACAGTGCAGGTACCGGCTTCGCAGATCCCCTCGAAACCGGGGGCGAGTCCGTCAGTCGCAGCGTACCACTGATACAGATACTGCTGGTAACCACCGGCCTGGTTCGTGCCGATCCACATGCCGTACCACTGCACGCCATCCAGCGCCTCAAACGTGAAGTTGGGTTGCCAGTCTGTGCCGATGGTGACCGTTTCGCCATCCGCCGGGAACAACCGAGTCACAGTGTCTGCGGCACCACCCACCGGGCTAATCGTGACCTCGAACGAGGTCGCGGTCGGCTGGCTGTCAATGCTGATCTGGATATTATTGGTGTTGTCGGTGAAGACTTCACCGGTGACCCAGTAACCACCGTCGTCGTCAACATCGTTGTCGCCGTCGGAGTCCATCACGGTCGTCACGGTGTCATTAATATCATCTTCGTCAATCCTATGGATGACGACACCGGTACCGGCGACGTTGTAGTCGTTGGTGCTCAGTTCTTGCACCCGTGTTTCCAGCGTGTAGAACTCATCGGAACCGGTGATGGGGATCTCGACATACAGCAGATTGGCGTTATCCGCGGGATCACGCAGCTTCTCGATGGTGACGGTTGTGCTGGTGCTGGGGTCAACAGTTTGCTTACGCGCTGCCGGGATCCAGTTGAGTTGATCGACCTGATAACCGATCATGCCGGACATCTGGCAGATCGCCGGGACGCCGCGACAGGCGGCAATCGTATCGTAGTTGCCTTCACTCATGATCGACCAGCGTGAGTCGTAGGGCGACCGCCCAATGCCATTGGGGTTGCCCTCACCGGTCGGGATGCCCGGTGTGTGGCGCAGGCCGAAGGTATGCCCCATCTCATGACCGATCACATCGTTGTTGTGGAAGAAATCCGGGTTGAACGTCGCCGGGATGTTCACGTCATTACGACCGTCAGCGGTGATGTCAAAGCTGATGCCGATGGCGAAATTGCCCGCCGGGTTGTTGGCAAGCAGCACGTTTATACCGCTGTAGTTGTCAAAGTTGACCTGCGCGTCAATGCCTTCCACGCAAGCCTGCCCGACCAACCCGAAGAACCCGAAGATGTCGAGATCGTTGTCGTTGGCTTCCTGAAGGTAGGAGGCTCCCGTTTCGGCAGTGACCGACCACTGGCTGGTCACGCCGCTGCCGGTCAGGTCAAACTGCCCGTAGGACATATCCGACCAATACTTGGTGAGGCCGTTGTTCGGGTCACTGAACATATCGGCGTAGGCCGGGGTCGAAGCGGCGGCAACCGGGGTTTCGTTGGAGAAGTGACACAGCAGGTTGAGATACTGCGCCTCGGTGATGCGCTCACGCGCCGTAAGCTGCGTCAGATTGTTGACGCTCACTGCCCGGTTGGTGTTCGCGGCGGCTCCGGCGGTTGTCGGGGCTGCGGTCACCAATCCGTCTACACGAACTCGCGTCAGATGGAATGCATCGGCTCGGTAAATCGGCATATCCAGCACGACGGGAGCCGCGTTGTCGGGATACAGCGCGACGAAGGCCTCATAGCGTCCGTCTTCCCAGTGTTTGTGGATAACGCGGAGTTCACCCTCCAGCATGACAGATTGACCGGCAGCGTAATCATCGCCGCCGGTTGCGTCACCGGGTTCTTGCGCCAGCAGCGCACTGATAATCAGTGCGTTCGCCAGCAAAACCACGACGAATAAAGCAATTTTCTTACCCATGCATCTCTCTTTTCAGATTAAATGATAGACAAATATGAGTATACACTAAGCTCACCCATAGCTGTCAAATTTTGACGTGCTGTTACAATCCAGTTAGATGATCATGATATCCCCAGGGAAATCCTATTCCGGAACAAACCTTTTTGTAAAGCCAGCGCACTTAATGTTATGATTGGCAGGTGTATGTATAAGGTACAGAAGATGCTGACTATTCTCATTATCGACGATTCCAAGTTTAACCGCCGCCTCGTCAGCAAAATGATCGGTGTTGATGCGGAAATCCTGGAAGCCAGTAACGGGCGCGAAGCCCTCCACCTGATGCAAGACCGCCTGCCGGATTGCATCCTGCTTGACCTGATGATGCCGGAGATGGGCGGTGTCGAGTTTTTGCAGATTCTTCACGATGAAGGCATCAGCATACCCGTCATCATCCTAACCGCTGATATTCAAAGCCAAACGCAGCAACTCTGTATAGAACTCGGCGCGATTCGCGTCCTGCATAAGCCTGTACAACGTAGTGAAGTGCAGCAAGCGGTCCAGGAAGCACTACGGTAGCCGCCATGAACCCTGAACAACGCGATACGCTCAGAGAACTGGTCAACATCGGGGTCGGTAGAGCGGCGAACACACTCAACGTCATGTTGGATACAGTCGTCAAGCTGGCGATCCCCGATATTCGTATCTGTAATGTTTCGGAATTAGGCGAGAAGCTCGCTGTGGAGAGTGACCAGCAGCTTGCGACCATTCACTTGAATTTTCAAGGGGCGTTTTCCGGGGCGACTTCGCTTGTCTTCCCGGCGGAAAGTGCCGAAAAATTGGTTTGTGCGCTCGCTGCCGACCACATCGAAGATGACGAAGACCAGGACGCGCTGCGAGTCGGCATGTTGACCGAAATCGGCAACATCGTTATCAACAACGTGATGGGCACCCTGGGCAACTTGCTGGGGCAGTCGTTGAACTATTCGTTGCCGGCCTACCATGAGACTGACGTGCTGCACCTCGCGCACATTGGGTCAGCGGCAGAAGAGGATACGGTCATTTTGACACAGGCAGATTTCACGTTGCCGAAGCTGCACATTCATGGCACGATTTTACTGTGGTTTCGGGTCGAGTCTGTCATGGTGCTGACGCAGGCTATCGACCAGATGAACGCGGAAGTCTAACCAACAGGAAGCAACATTTGATGAACCAATTGCATACGACTAATCATGTCTTCGCCATTCTGGATCACATTCCATTGGGTGTGTTCGCATTGGACGCAAACTATACCGTTGTCTTTTGGAACCGTCGTCTGGAAGAGTGGACGGGCATCGACCGCCACACCATGCTTAATGCCGCCATCGAAGACCATTATCCGCATCTGGCTGAACCACGTTATACCAGCCGGCTCGAAGGGGTTTTTACCGGCGGCCCGCCGGTGATCTTCTCCTCACCGCTGCACAATCACATCATCCCCGCGCCGCTGCCGGACGGTGAAAAACGCATTCAGGAGACGACCGTCATCCCGGTGGACGACGGACACGGCGGTTATTACGCCATGTTTACCATCCAGGACGTGACCGACGACAAGCGCCGGGTACGGGAGATGCTGCGCTTACAGAAAAAAACCAGGCAGGAAGCCAGAGAACGAGCCGCCGCCGAAGATCGACTGCGCGAATCCGAGGCCGAACTGCGGGCGCTCTTTGCGGCGATGAACGACTTGATCTTGATCCTCAAAGAAGATGGCACATATTCGCAGGTGATCAACACACGAGGGCGTAACTTGCTGCCGAAGGACGCAAATGTTGTCGGCAAGAAAATTGAGGACATCTTCTCGCCGGAACTCAGCCAGCGCATCCGATCAGCTTTGGCGCAGGCAATTGCAGAGCAAAAACCATTTGATATTGAATACTCGTTGGTCTATAAAGGCAAGACACACTGGCACAGCGCCACGCTCTCGCCGATGAACTTTGAGCGTGTGGTCGTCATCGTGCGGGACATCACCGAGAAGAAAAATGCCCAGCAACATGAGACTGAACTCGAAGTTGAACGCCAGAAGGTCAAACTACTGGCAGATTTCATCCATTCTGCCTCGCATGACTTCCGCACCTCGCTTTCGGTGTTGAATACCGGCATTTACCTGCTGCGGCGTTCTAAAACCGACGACCAGCGCACCGAACGCCTCGACCGGCTCGAACAGCAGACCAAACATCTGAAAGAACTGGTCAACAGCCTGTTTACGCTTTCCCGTTGGGATATGACCGGTGGTGATCTGGAAACGAACAGAATCAGTGTGGCGTCGATGCTGGGCAACCTCGAGGCAAACTTCACCCACCGCCTGGAGGAGCGCCCGGAGGTCAAGCTACGTGTGCTGCCGATCACGATCAACGCGCCACTTTACGCCGATGAGATCGAGATCACCCGTGCGGTCGGTCAGTTGATCGACAACGCGCTGAATTTTACCGAGGCTGGCGAGGTCGTCGTCAGTGCAGAAGCCCAGGGCGAGATGCTACACATCAGCATTAAAGACACCGGCATCGGCATCGCCGAGGAAGACCTCGAAGAAATCTTCAACCTGTTTTACAAGGTGGATAAAGCACGCACGCGGCAGGTCGGCGGGTTAGGGCTGGGTCTTTCCGTTTCCCGGCGCATCGTCCAGGCGCACGGCGGATATATCGCCGTAGAAAGCATCCTCGATGTAGGCAGTACCTTCACCATCGTCATTCCCTTTAACGATCTCTAAGTAAGCCATCAATCCCCCCTCAAAGTCCCATCGCCTATGATATGATAAGCCCATCGTCATTTGAGAGGTGGTTTTATGATCCCCGACCGCGCCGGGAACGTCGAAAACTGGGACTTTGACAAGCTACTCGTGATCTTGCTGCGTCAGTTCAAGCGACTGCTGGCAGAGCGCGGTGTCGAACTCACCGATGCGCAGATGCAGCAAATCGGCGCGGATGTAGCGGCCCGGCAACCCATCACAGCCACAGAGGTTGAACCGTTGCATAAAACGATGGCGGCGATCATCGCGGAAAGTGTCGAGGTGCTACGTGGCTGGGAATTGACCTACGCGCAGGCGCTCAACACCGAGATGACCGACATGCCCGGCTGGGAAACGACGGCGGAGTTCCTCGACATCGCCAACCACAAAGTTAATGCGGAGCTACGCATCTCCGCCGGGGCATCGCTACTTACCGCGCTCGGCGACCCACGTTATGCCCATTTCTTGTTGCAGACTATCCAATACGATCTCGATACGTACAACCGGCTCGATGTCGATGCCACCCTCGCCAGGCGGACGCTGTTGTTTGCCGCGCACATCGACGAAGACGCTCCCGATTGGCTGGCGCAAGCACGGGCATGGGTGACGTCAATTTGAAACGCACCGGCAGCGACTGCGTACTATAAAGACAAGCCGTTTTACGGGTAAGCAAAAATCGAACGGGACACACAAGAGGTTTCATGCGGAAATTCGGACGACGTTATTTAACATTTAGCCTGGTCATCGTGATGATGATTGTCGCGGCCTGTGATGGTGGTGACACCGCCGAAGCCCCCGATGACCCGGTCGAACTGCTGACGGAAGCCGCTAATAACATGCGTGCGGTGGAGACATTCGGCATTGAGATTCGCCAGGAGGGGATCGACTACGAGTTTATCTCCGATTTGGGCGAGGGTGAGGTGTTGGTGACCTTCCGTCGGGCGATTGGGCAGTATGTCGCGCCGGATCAGATCCAGCTCGACATCAGCATCCGCGTCAGCGGTGTGACGGTCAACGTGTTGATCTACGGGCGCGGCGACGAGCAATGGTATCGTGTGCCGATCTTCGGTTGGCAAGATGCCGATTTTGCCACCGGTTTTAACCCGGAAACGCTCATCGCGGAGGATACCGGCTTTCAGGCGGCGCTGGCCTCACTCATCGACCTTGAATACGAGGGACTGGCCTCCGTTGACGGCACCGAAACGTATAAGCTCAGCGGCAGCGCGGACGGCACCGATGTCGCCGACCTGCTGGTCGGGTTGATCGAAGACGAGGGCGAGGTCGATGTTGAAGTTTACATCGACACCGAGACACGCTACCCGATCCGCATCACCATCATCCAGAAGGAAACCGACCCCGACGACCCGATGAGGTGGATCATCGATCTGTTCGACATCAACGCCGACCCCGATCTCATCCTGCCGGAGGAGGTCGAAGCGCGATGAACGGCGCAGCACAATCACAGGCCAGCCAGCCCAAGCTCCCGCGCTGGCTGATTATGTTTATCATCTGCATCCCGGTTTTCGTCGGCTCGCTCGATTTGACGGTCGTTTCGGCCTTCCTACCGGAACTCATCACCGACCTGGAAATCGACCCGCTCACCGGCATCGACGACGCCGCGTGGGTGTTGAGTGCCTACCTGCTGGCCTACACCATCAGCCTGACGTTTATGGGCCGCGTCAGTGATCTGATCGGGCGGCGTGGGGTGTATGCGGTCAGCCTGGTTATTTTCATCGCTGGTTCGATGCTTGTGGCGGTCGCGCATCAATGGCCTACCGAGATACTCAACACACTCTATCGCCGTGCCGGGGAACGCCCCGACATCGCCTATGTAAACTTGCAGGCCATCATTATCGCCCGTGTGATTCAAGCGTTTGGCGCGGGGGCGTTGGTGCCGGTCAGCCTGGCGCTGGTCGGTGATTTGTTCCCACCGGGGAAGCGTGCGCGTCCGGTCGGGCTGGTCGGCGCGGTGGATACACTCGGCTGGGTGTTGGGGCATCTGTACGGCGGGGTATTTATCCAAATTATGCCCTGGCAGGGCTTGTTCTGGATGAATGTGCCGCTGACGTTGTTCGCGCTGGTGATGACGCTGTTCGCGCTGCGGGGTGTGCCGGAGTTCAAGGCCAAAGGTCGCTTTGACTTCCTCGGTGCGGCCTTTATCGTCGGGGCGCTGACGTGCTTTAACATCGGGTTAGGGGCTAACATCGACATCGGCAGCACCACCAGCGTAGATAACCTGACGCAGCTCCCGCCGTATGCCGGGCCGCTGCTGGCGGCATCGGTGGTGTTCTTGCTGCTGTTCGTGTTGATCGAGTCCCGTGTGCGCGACCCGCTCATCAGCCCGGATCTGTTCAAACGGCGCAACGTCGCCGCCGGGTCGCTGACCAATTTGTTCGTCGGCTATTGTCTTTTCATCGGGTTGGTGATGGTGCCGATCCTGGTCAACGTGCGACAGGAAGACCTGAGTGACCTACGTGCGGCGGCCTTAGAGGTCGGCCTGCTGCTTTCCGCGCTCACCGTGCCGATGGCGATTGCCGCCATCCCCGGCGGTTGGTTGAGCGAGCGCATCGGTTACAGCAAAACCACGCTATTAGGGCTGGCGCTGGCCTGCGGCGGCTTTCTGCTCATCTGGCAGACGTGGTCGGTCGATATGGGCGATCCGCTGATTATCGCGGAAATGGTCGTGATCGGTGTGGGTATCGGCTTGACCTTCTCCCCGATCAGCGCCGCCGTGATTAACGCCGCCCACGATGACGAACGCGGGGTGGCCTCCGCGCTGGTGTTGGTGATGCGACTGATCGGTATGACGGTCAGCGTCTCGACGCTGTCGGCGTTCGCCTCAAGGCGGGTGGTGCAGCTCGCCGAGGAACAACTGGGGGCGTCCATCAGCAACTTGAGCACCTCGGCGCTGGTCGCCCCGACGATTGACGTGCTGTCGGAAATCGGCCTGCTGGGGGCGGTTCTGTGCGTGGTGGCGATGCTCCCCGCCGCGCTGATGCGTCCCGATGATGAGATGTCCCCACCGCCGCCGGTCGGCGATGAGGCCGCACAATACGAACGAATACCCGAACCGATGATGTCCGCATGACCACTCTCGCCATCCTTGCGGACATTCACGGCAACCTGCCCGCGCTGGAAGCCGTCATCGCGGATATGCAACCCTTCGCGCCGGATCATGTGATCGTCGCCGGCGATCTCATCAACGGTGCGCCTTTTTCCGCTGAGGTGATGGCACGAGTCCACGCGCTGCGCTGGACGGCACTCCGGGGCAATCACGAGTTCTTCTTGCTGGATGGCGACAGCGATAAATATAGTCCGCTCCCGGCTTATCTGGCGGCGGTGCTGCGCGGCTGGCACGCTTACATCGCCGCCATGCCGGACGCGCTCACGCTGCACTACGACGACGCGCCGCCGATCCGTGTGTTTCACGGGTTGCCCACCACCAACCGGGACGCGATCACCATGCTCACCCCCGAAAACGAGGTGCGCGAGATGCTGGCGACGGTCGAAGAACCGGTCTATATCAGCGGCCATTATCATCTCGCGGTCGAACGACGTGTGGATGACTGGTACATCCTCAACCCCGGCCCGGTCGGCATGTCACAGGACGGCATCCGCACCGCGAATTACATGCTGCTGCGTGCCGTCGATGGCGTGTGGGTGCCGCAGTTCCGGCGCGTGCCGTATAATTTCGAGCGGGTGGCGGCGGCCTTTGATGACCAACGTCTGATCGAGCGGCTCGGCATGATCGCGCTGCTGTATCGTGAGCAGCTCAGACGCGCAAGCCCGATGATTAACGCCTTCTATGCGTGGTACGACCAACACCACACCGACGACGCGCAAACCCTCGCCCTCGCCCGGACGTTCCTCGCGTTAGACGATCCGTTCCCGTATTTCCGCGAGTCGTATCAGGTGAACCGACATTTAGGACAAAACACATGACACAACGGCTCATTCTCTTTGACATTGACGGCACACTGTTACGCACCAAAGGCGTCGGGCGTAAATCGACGGCGGCGGCGATGCATGAGGTCTTCGGCACCGAGTCCACCATTGCGACTCACCACTTCGGCGGCAAAACCGACTGGTACACACTGACCGAACTGCTCACCCCGCACGGTTACGATAAAGAGTCGGTCGGCCTCAAGCTGGAGCTGTTCATCGCCGCGATGGGAAAATATGCCGGTCAGTACATCCACGACCACCCGGCGACCGCGCTCCCCGGCGCACAGGAGGCCGTCGCCAAACTGCGCAAAGACGATGATACCGTGCTGGGCATCGTCACCGGCAACGCGCCGACCTCGGCCCGTATCAAGCTCGACTCCGCTGGCTTTGACCTCGACTGGTTCCCGGTACAGGCCTTCGGCACTGAATCGACCGACCGTAATGACCTGCCGGTGTTCGCGCTCAAACGCTTTCTGGAGTTATACGGGCAAGAGATCGCCGGGGAGGACGTCTACGTGGTCGGCGATACGGTGATGGACATCGCCTGTGCGCGGGCGGTGGAGGGCGTAGCGATTGCCGTCCGCACCGGCTTTGAAGACCCCGCCGCGCTGGCAACCGCCAACCCCGATCATCTGCTGGACGACCTGACCACGTTGTTCGACGTGTTGTGAACGGCCCTGTGCCTACCGGCGGGATCGCTCAAAAGATCGCCGCACCCGCCAGCCATGCCAGCCACCCGACGCAGATCAGCAGACCAAACTGCCCGTGCAACTTCGCCGTGCGTCCTTGCGCGGGATGCAATAGCGTTGGGTCTGTCTCCGTGTTGAAAATCTTAACCAGAGTGTAGGCGACCGGCAGCGTCAGCAAGCCGAGCAGCGCGGTCGGCGGCATCAACCCGGCGACGACTATAAGCACCAGTGAGACGTAAGCCGCGCCGATCAGCAGGGCATATTCTTTGCGTGCGGCCTCGCGCCCCAGCATGACCGCCAGCGTGCGCTTGTTCACGGCACGGTCGGCGTCGATGTCACGGATGTTGTTGGCGTGCAAAATCGCCGCGACGGTGAAGGTAATCGGCAGTGAGATCAGCACCAGTTCCCAACTGATGCTCGTATCCATCACGTAATAAGCCCCAACCACGATCAACGGCCCCATCCAGATGCCTGCCGCCAGTTCGCCCAGGCCGTTGTACGCCAGTGGGAACGGCCCTGCTGTGTACGTAATCGCCACCAGCACCGCGCTGATGCCGATAGCCCACAGCAGCGGTCCACTCTGCGCCAGCAGATACAGGCCGATCAGCGACCCGGCGACCGTCGAGGCAACCGCACCGAATAGCACTTCGTTGGGGGAAAGCAACTTGTTTTTGATCGCCATACTCTGACCGGCGACCTTATACGTATCCGCCCCTTTGCGATAATCGGCGTATTCGTTAACGAGGTTAGCGGCGGTTTGCAACAGCATCACGCCGACCAGCGCCAGCACAAAATGTAGCGGATCGAAGACATCATCGGCAATGGCCTGGCAAGCGGCGATCCCCATCGGGACAAACGCCGCCGTGAACACACGCGGACGGGTGGCACTGTACCACGCCGCCAGACGAGGGTGGTTAGCGAGGTTAATCACTATACTTGCTCCGTTGTAGCTCCGTTAAGTTGTGGGCTTATTTTATCCCCAGGCGATGAGATGAGCGTGAGCCTGACAACCGTGCGTCAGGCTTTCTTGACGGGTTGAAGCAACGCCCGGTCAAATTCATCGAGTCGCTCTTCGCCGAGCCGTTCCAGCTCCGCACGGACGCGGTAGCTATCCGCACGCAGCGCGGCGACATCGATTCCCTGGCATGTGTCGGGCAGCACCGTAAGCCACTGCACGGAGCGCAGCAGCATCTTGAGCGCCCCGCGATAGTTGCCGCGTTCGACCTGATAATAAGCAACGCCGACCTGCAAAATCGCCCGGTAGAGGTCACGAACCGGGCCTTCGGTGGCGACCCATAGTTCCTCGAAGCTGTCATGCTGCGCGTAGAATTCCCCGGCGTTGAACTGCGCAAATCCCTGTTCCGCGAGTGGGGGCAGCGGTTCGTCACATTCACAATCCAGTTGTTCGGCGCGTTCGGGATCGTAGACGCGGGCGAAATCCGCAACGTGGGCGGGCAACCGCTGCCGGGCTTCGTCCGGTGATAACGTGAGATCAGCACCGGCGGTGAGTGCGGCCTGTCGTGTTTCTTCGCTTGTAGCGATTAAAAAGATCGGGATGCGGCGGCTGGCGGGGCTACTTTTAGGTGTTGCCGTCCAGTATTGCCAGTCGTCGCCATCACCATCGACCAGTGCCAGCGCGACATGGTCTTCGATGAGGCGCGTAACGTAATTGACTTTGTCGTAATCACGCAGGGTATATGCGTCTTCAAGTTGTGTGCGAACTGCCGCCAACCAGACCGGCGGCGCTGTGACGTCCATCCCGGCGAGTGCAATGACAGGGATCATCCCACCAGCGCCCTCCACGCGACGAAAGCCACCATGCCCAGGATGATCGTCCATAGCAGGCTGTGGGTGCGCCATGCGATCAACGCGGCGACGACCGCACCGATAAGATGCGCATTGCCCAGGCTGAAATCCAGGTTACCTTCCGGTAGCAAGATCTCCGGCAAGATGATCGCGGTCAGCACGGCGGCGGGGACGAAGCGCAGCGCCCGCACCATGCCATCGGGCAGGTCGAAGCGCCCGACCAGCGCCAGCACCGGGTAGCGCACGATGAACGTCACTAACGCCATCCCCGTGATCAAAACGAATTCGTTCATGGGATGAACTCCTCGTAGATAACAAAAACGCCCTCATCGGGCGATGAAGGCTGCTAGCGGGTAACGGGATTCGAACCCGTGACACCCTGCTTGGAAGGCAGGTGCTCTACCCCTGAGCTACACCCGCAAATGTCGGGGCACCCGGATTCGAACCGGGAATCTCTCGCACCCAAAGCGAGCGCGATGCCTGGTTACGCCATGCCCCGAATTATCTCAAGGCGAGTATACCACTCGTTTTCGACGATGTCTATCCACGCTTGCAGCCGGGGTGTACGAACGACCTGTCAGTGAGTCGTGTATTTCAGGCAAATTTGCCTATGTTCGATAAAAACAATCAGGTAATCGCCTGTTTTCCCCTCACCCTCCCGTCCCTCTC
>DAOTTX010000176.1:0-42630 GCA_034437515.1 Anaerolineae bacterium | reverse complement strand
GGCCTGTGCCGGGTTCGCGCCAAAACGTCGCGCCAGCCGACGAGCCTCTATCGCCACATCGGTGACGTGAACGGCGGTTTTGGGGCAATCATGGTGGCGCAGAAAAGCCGGAATGTCCTGGGTGGGGTCACCTGAAAAAGTGAATCCCTCGATGAGTGGTGCCAGTCGATCAGTCATCGCTTGATATATCCCAAATTGAGGTCGTTATCCCAAAGATTCAACCACAGATTCACCACCAAAAACAAGCAAACATGATGAATCGCAGTTGGGATAAGTTCATATATCCCAAATTTGGGATATTTTGGGATATATTTACGCAATCGCGTGGATGACGCGATGCTCTTCGATCAAACGCACGTAATGTTCAACGACCTGATCCATCATCGCAGGCCAGGTTTGGGTTGCCGCAAATTGACGGGCGTCATATCCCATCTGCTGCAAGCGTCCCCGGCTGGTGATGATATTACGTACCCCGTCGATCATCGCTTGCCGGTCACCGACCGCAAAGGTGTAACCGTTGACCCCTTCTTCAACCACATCCGGGATGCCGCCGACCTGTGAAGCGACCACCGGCAACCCCGCCGCCATCGCCTCCGTGACGACCAGCCCGAACGTCTCCAACGCGGAAGGGAACACAAACACATCCGCACTGGCATAAACTTCGGAAAGGGCTTTACCGGTCATGTAACCCATGAACTTCACCGGCAACCCTTTAAAGTGCGCCTCCAGCGTTTCGCGTGCCGGGCCATCCCCGACGACAGCCAGCCGTGTGTTCGGCACCTGCTCTAAGATCGGGCGCAGTTTGTCAACCTGTTTCTCGTTGCTCAAACGACCGACAAACAACAAGATATTTTCTTGCGGGTGTCCATCGGAAAGTTGATGACGCATGGCATCACTATAATGCTGCGGGTTGAAGCGTTCGGCATCGACACCGCGCCCCCATAACCCAACCTGTTTGATGCCCATCTCCCACATATCACGCTGCACCAGCTTGGACGGTGCCAGCGAATAATCCGCCGCGTTGAACATCAACTGGGTAAACTTGTTCACCATCGGTTTGAGCATACTCAACCGGAAGTGATCCGCCATTTGTGCAAAATCGAGGTGAAACGAAGTCAGCGTCGGGATGTTCAGCCGTTTTGCCATCAGCATCCCCACACCGCCGATCAAAACCGGGTGGATGAAGTGGGCAATATCCGGCTGGAATTCTTTAAGCTGGTAGTAGGTGGAGCGCGTCGGCGGCCCGACCTTGAGTTCCGGGTATAGCGGCAAAGTCATACCGGAAACGCCGATCACCTGTGTGTTGGCATACGTCTGGACTTCGCCCAAACGCGGCGCGACGATGACTGATTCGATGCCACGTTGCGCCAGATGATCGAGCAGAAGGCACGTCACGGTGACGATGCCGTCAACTTTCGGCAGAAATGTCTCTGTAAAGAGTGCGACCCGCATGAATCCCCCTTCAGGTAATTTTAACGTACTTACATCACGTTTTGTGTTATAACACGCCCCTCTGATAGAAGTCACGCATTTGATAAATGCTTAAAACGGTCTTAAACCGGTGAAAATTAAGGGGATTGCTTGCCGCATCACCGTTTGCCTTTTACAATAGTTGAATGAAACTAAAATCATATGCTAATCGTTTCCTCTCGACCTCAGGATAAATAATGAGCAACGCAAGTGACGTAACTGTCAAAGTTGATGATCGGGTACGCTTGCTCTCAGCAGTAATCGCTGCGACGGACTACCCGGAAAAGGCACAAAAACGTAAACCGCACGGCACACACGCCCACGCCCGCATGACGCGCAAACACGTTGCACCTTATAAGATGCACCCCGCTGTGCAGGCGACCCAGGCCATGTTAGACGAAAACACCCCCTTAGAGGCTATGTTCGCACTGGTCATGTTGATGGAATGGCCCGATCTTAGTATCGCGTCGTTGCCCGCCTTTACCCCCGCACGCTATAACGATATGCTGCGTGATTTTTACGAAAAGGCTGAGTTAGCGGCGTTCTGGGAGCAAGAGAAATCCACCTGGTCTAAGAGTACCACGCAGGTCAGCAACGTCTTTAAGGATGTCGAGTTTAAGACGTTCTTCCGCCCCTTCCTGGGGGAAGTCACGGCCTCACTGCTGTTTATGCCGAATATCAGCTACCCCTCTGCTGAGGACATCGGCTTCCAGATTTCCGACCAACTGGTGTGCATCGCGCCGCCGCCGCTCGCCTGGGGAGACAGCCCACCCTGGCCTTACGACGAAGCGACGATGGTCACACATTCGTATCGCTCCGCAATGATGGCCTATGGCGATACGCTGCTGCGTAATTATCTACGCCGCCATGCCAAAGAACTCGAAGAGATCGTCACGGTAGAACTGCCGCTGACGGATCAATTCAAGGCACAGTATCCCAGTTGGGAGGAGCAATTTTCGACGCTGTTTCTTTCCGCGATGGTGGCGATGTATCTCGAAGAACACGTCGATGAGAGCGAGTATAAGTCCTACATGCTGATGGAGAAGAAAGCGCGGGGGTTGACCAATCTACCGGGCACGGTCAGTGTTTTGCGGCGCTATCTGCAAGAGGTCGGTGGGGATAAATATAAGAATTTAATCGAGTTTCTGCCGATCTTCCCGAAGCAACTTCGGGTCGCCCAGCGGATTGTCACGTTCTAAAGGACAGACGGGGCGACCACTGATGGTTGCCCCCTTAATGATCGCCTCTAGGTCGAGAGGCCAGACCCGGAGTTCTCCGAGATGAAATCATCTAACGCCATCTTCGAGATGCGATAACCGCCCATATCCTTCGAGGCAGCAAGCTTCCCGTCGTTGATGTGACGCAGCACTTGATCCTCATCGGTTTTGAGGTAAGACGCTGCTTGTTTGAGCGTCATCACGCTGGGATAATTCTGCCGGGGGCGGCGCGGCGTATTCTGGTTGCCCTGGCTGGCATTTTCCAACACTTCGCGGATCGAGTCGAACAGATTACTGACATTGTTTTCGGATTTCTTCGAGGAGTCTGTTTTGTCCTCATCAGAAGAAGGGAACGAAATGACGTTGGGCATATCGTTGGTTGCGTTAAACAGGATGTAATAAGCCGTCCCGACTGCGCCCGCCATCAAGATCAGTTGCAAAAGTGAACCGCTAATCGGGTCAAACAACAGGGTCAAGATGTACGGTGCCATTAACACACCGCCAGCCGCACGTACAGGTAAGCCTTCGGTGTCGACCTCGCCTATTTGTAAGCGTCCATAGACGAGAAAAAACAGCCCGATAAGTAACAGTATGAAAGACAAGGGTGCATTCCTTTTCCAATCCTTAATATCACATAGTTTAACACACATCGCTTTGGAAATGATAAGCGGGTAAATTCTTACTCACCAGGGACTTAAAAAGGGTACGGTTGCCCGTACCCTGGTGGTGTATGTTTTCGAGATTGGCGCTATGAGTCGATGTCGTCGCAAAATTGACCGCGCTCGATGAAGCGACCGGCGCGAACACCCGCGCGGAAGCCAGGCCGCTCACCGCGCCGTCCCATGCGCGGGGCGACCTCGTGCGGCTCAATACCCTGTGCTTCGGCGATCTCACGCATGTTCATGCCTTCTGCCAGCATCGCGTCCAGTTCTTCGACGGTCAGGTCGAGGCGTTCGGCGAGTTCGGCCTGCATTTCAGCGTGCCGAGGGAAAACGTCGCTCAGGTCAACACCGTTTTCGGCAGCAAGTTCGGGGATGGTGGTGCCAGCTTCACGAGCGGCTTCTAATTCCTCGACGGTGATGCCCAATGCCTCAGCGATTTCTTCCACCGGCATCTCTGAACGGGGGAAGCGTTCACGCAGGGCGTCACCACGTTCAGCGAACATCTCACGCGGCTCCACACCTTGCGCTTCAAAGACCTCACGGAACGTCATGCCCTCGTCGAGCATGGCTTCCAGTTCCTCGACGGTCAGCCCAAGCGTTTCAGCGATATTTCCCAGGCGTGCCTCGAAGTTCTCACAGGCGGCTTCCGGGTCAAAGTGTGGCGGGCGGTCACCGTCGCCACGTTGAGCGAAAGCGGCAGTTGTGCCAAAAGCGGCGACGATCAGAACGAGGATCATAAGCATTGTGCGTTTCATGGTTTTACTCTCCATTTGTGATTTGATTTAACCTCATGGTAGGCAAAACCTGTTCAGATATTATGAAGATGTGACCGGGATAATCTTTAGATTCTGCTACGAAGATGTAAAACACTCCATAAACGTGCTGACCTGGGCGATGACCTCATCTGCGCCGATGCCATGCCGTGACCAATCGAAATCGACAGGTGCGTCGTCTGCCACACCGCCTCCACTCAGCGTATACGGACGCCACAACGCCAACGTATCCGACGCGAACGGAGCATAACGCACCGGGTCGGAGGGGCCGAGGATCATCACGGTTTTGGCACCTGCCGCCGCCGCCAGATGTGTCAAACCGGTGTCATTGCCGATGTAGCAACACGACTCATGCGCGAGTGTGGCGATCTGCCCGAAGGTTAAATCACCGGCGAAAATCTGTGCAGGATGCCGCAAACTCGCCTTGACCGCTTCTAAGATCGGCACATCGCCCGGCCCGCCGACCAGCACCAACCGCACACCGAACCGCGCTGCCAGCGCATCCCCCAATGCGGCGAAGCTCGCCGGAGGCCACCGTTTGCTATCCATGGTCATGCCGGGGTTGTTGCCCCCGGTCGGGTTGAGAACGACATAAGGTGATGCAACATCATCCAGCGGATTAGGCACATTCACCGGCACATTCACCGTGCAGCCGGTCGTCTCCGCGCCGAGTAAACGCACTACATCGAGATAAATTTCGGCTTCGTGACGCGGCACACGCGGATCAACGTTGGCCTTGAGGTTGTAGCCGAAGCCACGTCCACCACTGTCGATGCCGGCGCGTGTCGAAATGCCGGAGAGCAGCACCGCTAAGCTCATCCACGGGGAGCGCACCAGCGACACGGCGACGTCAAACCCCCCGGCGCGTAGCCAGCGTACCATACGCCATAATCCGGCGATCCCGGCGGCAGGGTTGGCGGCCTCGCCTGTATCCAACACCGCATCAAGCAGGTCGTGGTCGGCAATCGCCGCCTTCGACCATCCACCCACCGCCCATGTAATGTGCGCGGCGGGATAGTGACGACGCAGGGCCTGTAGCGCGGCGGTGGCTTGCAGCACATCCCCGATGCAGCAGGGACGGATTAAGACGATACGCGGCATCAAGGAACCGGGGTGCGGCTGGCAGCAAAGACAGGGGTATCCGTCGGGATCGGGTTGGCGGTCAAAGCGTCGTAGGTGGGTTGCAGCAGTGTGGCCTGTGCATCATCGTCAAGGAAGACCGAAGTCGAAGTCGCGTCAATCACTCGTTCAGATTCCTCCTGCTGTTGGTTAAAAAATACGATGCCAGCAAAGAAAATCACGGCGACCAACATCACGATAAGCGTCAACTCAATGATGGAAAGGTTGCGAGTCCAGGCACGCATGGCAACTCCTCTGATTCAAGTGTGCGAATATTGCCCCTATTGTACAACGGAAAATCTATTGGACTATTAACCAAATCACGTTTGATTTCTGTCGAGTCACGTTACAATATAATCTACTTAACAATATTCTTTTAGGAGTTTACAATGCGCTTAGGGTTGATGGCCGGGTATTCCGGCGCGAAGATTGAACTGCCGATGGAACTCATCAAGGAAGCCGACCGACTTGGCTATCACATCATCTGGACGAGCGAGGCTTACGGTTCGGACTCGGTCACGGCGTTAACGTGGATCGGCGCACATACCGAAAATATTCATCTAGGCACGGCGATTATGCAGATGCCCGCCCGTACCCCCGCCATGACCGCCATGACCGCTATGACGCTCGACCAACTTTCCGGCGGACGCATGGTTCTCGGCCTGGGGTTGAGCGGTCCGCAGGTGGTCGAGGGTTGGCACGGCGTTTCTTACGGCAAACCTCTAGGGAAAACCCGCGAGTACATCAGCATCATGCGGAAGATCTTCTCCCGTGAGGAACCGCTGACGCATGAAGGCAAACACTACAACATCCCCTACGAAGGCGACGACGCGACAGGTCTGGGTAAACCGCTCAAGAGCATCCTGCATGGAAGGACTGACCTGCCGATTTACATCGCGTCCATCGGGCCGAAGAATGTGCAACTCACCGCTGAGTTAGCCGACGGCTGGCTGCCGATTTTCTTCTCGCCACGCTTCTATGAAACCACGTTCAAAGACGACGTCGAAGCCGGGTTCGCCAAAGCGGGCGGCGGCAAAAGTATGGACAATTTTGACGTCTGCCCGACGGTTAATGTGGCGATGGGCGACGACCTCGAAGCGTGCTATAACCAGATCAAGCCCTGGCTGGCACTTTACATCGGCGGGATGGGGGCAAAGAACAAAAACTTCTACAACGATCTCGCGGTGCGCTTCGGTTACGAAGAAGCCGCCACCAAAGTACAAGACCTCTACTTGAGCGGCAAGAAGGGTGAGGCGATGATGGCCGTCCCCGATGAGCTTGTGGACGAGGTCGCGCTGTGCGGACCGAAAGAGCGCATCAAGGACAAGCTGGAAATGTGGAAGGAAAGCCCGGTTACCACGATGACTCTCACCGTGCAGGACATGGACACGTTGCGGGCGATGGCGGAATTGGTCATATAGCAATTGGCCCAACCTGCTTCAAAATGCAGACCTGACAACCCCGGTGAGGTCTGCACCGTAAAATTGCCTTGAAAATCTCGTGCATTTCTATCCCGCATCGAGTATAGTCTTTGTGGGATAATACGGGTTAAATACCATTTCAAAATCCGTTTTAGGGCAAAGAAAATGCGAATAAATCGCTATGGCTACCGTCCGGCGACACGTCTACGCTACCGGCAAGCGGGATGTATGACGCTTATCATCGTCATGGGGATCATGACCGGGGTGATCGTAGTCGCCTGGAGTTGGGGCGGCAAGCCGTTTAACTTACCGGGGAACACCGAGCGTGACACACTGACTTCCGCCGCCAAAGCGCTGGAACGCGGGCAACTTGATGCAGCCATCGAGACCGCCCGGCGTCTGTGGCTCGATGACCCGGAGAACGTCAAGGCGCTTACACTGCTGGTACGCGGCCTGGTTTACCGCAGTTATGACGATTATAACCACGTCATCGACCGTGACACGGCGCTGCGCTACACCACAGAAGCATTCGAGGCCACGCCGGAAAACCCCGACGTGCTGACTATCCATGCGTTCGCGCTCCATGCTAACGGTGCCGCCGTCGAAGCAGCACGGCTGGCACGCATCGTCCTCGCGCAACAACCGGATGACATGCTGGCACGGGTCACCCTGGGGATGGCTTACAGCGATGTCGGCGGACATCAAAACGCACTCCGAGAGAACCAGCAAACCGTGACCGCTATCGCTGAGGGCGAGCACAACTTAGAAATGGACGCAAATCGCGCCCTGGCGTTGAGCCTGGGTGACGTCGGTCGCTACGAGGACGCGCTGGTTGCGGTTGATGACGCCATCGCCGCAAATGATCGTCTGGCGATGTTGTATTTTGAACGCGCCCTCTATGCCATGCAACTCGGTGACGCGGACGCTGCCACCACCGCCTACTTTCGCATACTGGCGTTTGATGCCGATAACATCAAGGCGCGGTTGCGCTTATGTGCGCTTTCAAGCATATTGCGTGAGACGGAAAACGCGCTGCTCTACTGCCAGCAGGTCACCGAGGAAGCACCCGGTTGGGTCGAGGGATGGTACCACCTGGGACGCGAGTATTATCTACGTGGGGACTTTGCCGAGGCACAAAAGTCACTCGCCCGCTGTACCACGTTGTCGGTCGTGCAGGGCATCCCCATCGAAGAACGTGAACTCGAATGCTGGTATTTTCAAGGACAATCCGCGGAAATTCGGGGGGATTGTGCGGGGCTACTGGCGGTCTATGAGGAGTTTCAAACGATGGTACGGACGGCAGATTTACCCCAAACGTGGGTTTATCCCCCCGAAGGCCCGGCGATTTGCACAGCAAATTAGAACATTTTCGCCTCCCACTGCGTAGTATGTAGTGAAGACAATCAACCCATCAAGTAGGAGGCACCCTCATGAGCCAGAAGAAACGTTATGAAACCGAATGGTCATTCTCTTTTACCGACCTGCGCGACCGCATCGGAAAAATGGTTGAAGACTGGAACGAAGAAGTCGAAGTGACCACATCTGATTTCAGCGATCCGTTGGGCGATAAAACCGAGGCAACGGTCAAGCTGGCGCTGCCGCTCGGCAAATCCACCGTTACCGCGCTGGAAAATGACGAGAACTTAATCGAGGCGACGGTCACGCATCCGGTCGGTGAAGTGATTACCTTTACCCCCGCCACCCCACCGGAGAACATCGTTGAGCTAGAGTCGAAAAGCGAAAATGCGGTCAACAACTTGCGCGGCAAGCGCGAACACGCCGTCGGCCTGACACCACACATTCCGCTGACCATTGATGCCAGAACAGGCGCAGGACAAACTCTGTTTGACCTTTCCCGGTTGCAACTTGAGCGTGTCGATTTCAGAATAGGTGCAGGCGAAACACAGATCGACCTGCCCACCGCCGATGACGCCTACAACGTGCAGGTCAAATGCGGCGCTGGTGAGACACGCATCAACATCGCCCAGAATACCGCTGTCAATGTGAGTGTTAAGGGCGGTGTCGGTTCAGTCGTGCTTAGCGTCCCGGCGAACGCGGCGCTGCGCGTCAAAGCGCAGATCGGCATGGGCGGCCTCGATATTCCAAAGGCGTTGGAACGTCTCAGCGGACAGCGCGTTATGTTCACCGAGAAAGGCGTCTGGGTCTCCGAGGGTTTTGAAGACGCCGCACATCCCATCACGGTGATCTTCAAAGGCGGTGTCGGCAACTTTGAGATCAAAGAAACGGAAACAACAATCGTCTAGCGACAGTTCATTATCTCCGGCAGGCCATCCCGACTACAGATCGGTGACGGCCTGCATAAACGCCTGCATCCGGTCATAGTGAGAGCCTTTCCAGTAGATTTGCCCGCATTGTTGGCATTGATGGAACACATCGTAGAACTGCGCCGCTTTGGGCGGAATGTCCGCGATGACGTCGGCTTTCTCCACCGGGTGCACCAACCCGTTACACTTCATGCAGTGTTTGAACGGCTCCACATGGTCAAGCAAGTTATAACGTTTGATGATCTCCGGTACGCGGCGCTTGGGGTCAGTTTCGCGCACATAATACCCGTAGATCACCAGACCACGTTTTAGCACACCAATGTCCCGTGTGAGCAGAATTCGCTGCTCATCGTGGGAAATTTGCGCCAGTTCGTCATCGGGATAATCGTTGCGGTAAAGTGTGTCAAAGCCGAGCATCCGTAGATAACCTGCCAACCGCCCCAGGTGCGTATCCAGAATAAAGCGCGGCTTGCCAGGATACGGTGGGCGCAACCGCACTTTCTCCGGCAGATCAACCGCCTCAAAGGAATCATACACCTCGATGCGGTCGCCCGGCTGTACGATGTAGTCAAAATCGACCGAGCGACCACCGACCACCAGCAAGCCGACCTCCGTATGGGGTGGGCCGAGCGATTCGAGCATATCCTTGATCGACGCCCGCCAATCAAACGGATGCGCGATCACCTGCGACCGCTGCTCTGTATCCAAAAAGAAGTTCAGTGCGCCGTGAAAGCGAAAGTACGCAATATCCATGATTACAAGATCATCGCGGTAGCATTGCAGCGAACGAGCGTTTTCCCCTCGGCGGTGTAGGCACGGGCGCTCATGAACAATTGGCGGCGGGTGCGCTCCAACATGTGCGCCTCAACGAAGTAATGGTCAATCTGTTGTGTAATCGGGCGGATGTAGACGATGTCCATATGGGTAGTGATGCTGGGTGGCGCGACCGTATAGCTCAACGGGCCGAAGGTGTTGTCAATCGCGGCGACGATGATGCCACCCTGCGTGTAGCCTAGCGGATTTTGAAAACGTTCCTCGACCGGAAAGCGCACGATGATGGACTGCGCATCTGTATCGAATTCGATCAACTCACCCTTCATCTCGGTGAAAACCTTCGGCGGCAGTTCGAGTGATAGTTCCTCCGGTATTTGTTCTGCCATCTGCTTCATCATGTCATCAGTTTTGTTTTCGCTCAAAGTCTCTGCTCCCGAACCCTGATTAGATTATTGATTATGAATGTAGTTTATCATATGAGAGAACGGTACAAATTGGTGAGAATTACGTTATCTCTGGTACGAACGTCCCAATCATTAAGGCGAAAATAACAAAGCGCTGGTGCTTTGCGTGATAAAATGACCTTGATCGCAGAGAGAACATAGGATGGTCTTATGCAATCACCGATTGTCACCGCAATTCTTGAGGAATTTTTGGAATACCTCGCCACATGTGCCGACCCGAACATGGTCATCGGCTTTGAACTTGCGCCCCATACAAAGGCATACACGGCGCAACTACTCGCCCGTGATGAACATGGCGAACTGACGGAAGCGGAAAAAGTCGAGCTAGACCAGGCACTCTATCTCGAAGGGATGCTCTCGCTGATGCGCGTCAAGGCGATGGCGCGTCACGCACACCAGCTCAACCTGACCAGCCGTTACACAAGCTAATCTATGCGAACACAGGACGGAGTCATGAGATACCATTTTTGATTCTCGCTGTACGGTCGTCATAGGCTTCGCTATAATGCCTGCGTTTTGACATGGTGATAACGGAGCGGTCGCATGACCCAACTCGACGACACACAACCGAACATCCCGGTGCAGCAACCGTACCGGCGTGATTATGATGACGAACCCGCATCCAGCGGACCAGGCTGCCTGATGTGGAGCCTTATCATCGGCTTGATGTTAGTTTTCGCACTGGCAATCGTCGGGTTAGCAGGGGCCGCCGCCTGGACGGAAGGACAAAAAGAGGGCGACCGTCGCGCAGCACAGGCCGAACAACTTGACATCGCCGAACAGTTGACCCGCATCCCCGGCGAGTTGGCGAACAATAATCTAGAGCTGGTCGGCATTCGTTTGAATTACCTTGAAACGGTTGTGCCGGATGCCGCCGTTGTACCGCAGGTGCGTGCTACCGTCACCGCGATGGTCGCCGCCGACGCCACCGCCGCTATTGACGACGCCATCAGCCCGGTGCTGACGCGAGTGCCTGGTGCCGTCGCCGCGAACGACACCGCCGAACTGAGCAACAACCTCGCCTATTTAAGTGCGGTCGTCCCGGCGAACCCGGCGCTGCCACAAATCGCAGCGACCGCGACCGCTGTCCGTGCGCTTGTCGTGCAGCAGAGCGCCCCCGAAGCCACTGAGGATATTATCGTAGAGGCTCCCACCGTCGAAGTCACCGCAGAAGCCCCCACACCACAGATCGCCGGTGGGTTTGACCCCGCCGCCCTGCTCACCGATGCGCAAGCACAACTCAACCTCGGCAATTACGAAGATGCCTATAATCTGCTTGATGCCATCATCCGCATTGACGAGAACTACGAACGCGCCACCGTGCGCGGCCTGCTCCAGCAGACGTTAACGCAATGGGCGAATAATCTTTACAGCACACCGAATACCGAAAACCTCGCGGAGGCCATCCGTGTGACCAACCTCGCTGAGGATGTAGGGTTCGCTATTGGTGAACTGGATTATGAGCGGTTGTTGGCCGGCCTATACCTGGATGCAAGACGCGCCGTTGAACTGGGCGATCACGGTCTCGCGGTGAGTTCGATCAACACGATCTTGCAGTATCAAACCACCTATAAGGGCGAAAATCTCAACCAGATGTTGTTCGACGAGTATGTGCGTTATGCGCGGGTGTTTGACACCACCGGCGAACCGTGCCGGGCGGTTGCGCAGTATCAGAACGCGCTGAACCTGTTCGCCAACCAGGGAGTCAATGCGCAGCGCACCGCCGCCGAAGAACGCTGTGAGCAGCAGCGCCAGGCGACCGCCAATGCACCACTCGGCACCCCCGGCGCGGATGTGACGCCGGTTGCACCTATCGGCGCGCCGGAATCATAGGCGCTAGTAGACGAGCGAAATAAGAATGCAGCCTTCGCCCCCACCCAGGCTGACCGGAGATCGGTTGGTTCCGTAGGAACCGAAAGATGGGAGAGGGGGTGGCTCGCACAGCGAGACGGAGGTGAGGGGCAAACGTGACCATGCAAACTCAGCTTGTCCTTGCGCTAGGCCGGCTCGAACTTGTAGCCCATGCCCCACACCGTCTGGATGTAAACCGGGTTGGAGGGGTCGCGCTCGATCTTTTCCCGCACACGCCGGATGTGGACGGTCACGGTGCTTTCACCCCCGTAGAACTCGTAGCCCCACACCTTGTCGAGCAGTTGTTCGCGGGTGAACACCTGCTGTGGATGCCGCACCAACAACCACAGCAGGTCAAACTCCTTCGCGGTGAGGGCGACATTTTCATCCTCAACCTCGACCGTCCGCCGTAACGGATCAACTAAAAGGCGTCCAAACCGGATCGGCTTTTCTTCCTGTGCGTCGTCAGGGTTGGCGCGGCGTAGCACAGCCTTCACCCGTGCGACCAGTTCACGCGGGCTGAACGGCTTGACCACGTAGTCATCCACACCCAGGCCAAACCCGGTGATGCGGTCTTCCTCGGTGCTGCGCGAGGTCAGCATAATCACCGGGATGCCGCCATCGGTTTGCAACGGCGCATAGGCTGAGGCGTTACGCAGTGAGCGAATGATAGAGAAGCCATCCACACCCGGCAGCATAATATCCAGCAAGATCAGGTCAGGGTGATGATTTTCCAGCATATCAAGTGCCCGTGTGCCGGTTTCGGCCTCAAGCACGTTGTAGCCATCCACTTCGAGATAGCGCCGCACCACATCACGCAGCGTCGGCTCGTCATCGACTATAAAGATCGTCTGTTTGTTTATCATAATATGTCCATTGTGCCGCAGAATGCTTACGATTGTCTATCATTGTGGTCGAACGGCTCCGTGTGGATCGTCACGCGACCAAGTTCGGGCAGACGGGTGCGGACGAGCGTTTCGGCACGTTCTGCGAGCAGATGCGCGGCCTCGACGGTAATTTGTGCGGGCAAGGTGGCGTGCAGCACCAGCGATAGATTGCTTCCATGATGGAACAACTGTAAGTTATGCCAGTCGATGTGCGGGTAGTGTTTTTGCAACATCTGTAACACATGAGTCTGCATATACTCACGCTGTTCACGCCGGACGCTGGCGTCATGTTGCTGGTGGGTGAGCATCGGCTCAATATGCGAGACGATCTCGTCGATCTCCGGCAGGCGCATGTGCAAACACGCTTCGAGCCGTGTAACCTGCTGGTGCGCTTCATAGAGGCTTTGCTGCGGTACGACCTCAACGTGCATATCCAACACACAGCGACCATAGGCATTGACCACACTGACCTCATGCGTGCGTAGTCCGAACTGGTCAGCAGCAGCCCGGACGACCAGCCCATAATCACGAGCCGGGTTCTGCTGTGGCGCAAAATGCACCTCAACCTCGTTGACGCTGACCAGTTCCCCGGTCAGGCGCTGCCGAATGGCGCTGGCGATGGCGGCGGTTTGCGCGGTGGTCATGTGTGGCGCGACCTCGGCGTCGATGTCGATGTGGGCATCGTCGGCGGTGCCCCGGCTGCGTGCGCGGATCACCTGCTGCACCCCCGGCACATCCGTGACCAGATCGGTGAGTGCCACCGAGGAGTAAGGCGCTGTATCGACCAGCACACTGCCTGTTTCCCACAGGATGCGCCATGCAGCACGGGCGATCAACAGCACCACCACCAACGCCGCTGCCGCGTCAATCCACGACCAGCCGGTCAGCGCGACCAACCCCATACTGGCGATGACCGAGAGCGTGACGAACACGTCGGTGCGCGTGTTCGCAGAATCCGCCAGCAGCAGTTCGGAGTTTAACCGTTTCCCCTGCCGGGTTTCATAAGTGCTGATGATCAGATTGCCGATCAACGTGGTGAGCAGCACGCCAAACGCCAGCGGAGTCAGGGTGATTGTGGCCTCATTTTGCAGACGATCCAGCGCACCGCGTGCGATTTCCCAGGCCGTCAGTGCGAGGAACGTACCGATCAACAGCGCGGCGAGAGTCTCAAAGCGCCGGTGTCCATAGGGATGGTCGTCATCCGGTGGACGCGCTGCGATAGCATTGGCGATTAACCCAACCACGTTGGAGAGGCCATCCACCAGAGAATGAAACCCATCAGCGGTGATCGCCAGCGCCCCGGTCGCCAGGCCGATGACGATCTTGCTAGCGGCGATTAGAAAATTAAAAATCATGGTCACCAACAGCACGCGCCGCACCTGTTGCCGGTTTGCACTCGTCGCCATCTCTACCTCGTCACATTCATGTACAATGCATTCAGCATAGAGGCAAGAAACCGATTTTGGCAACTATCAATCTATTTGTTAGGCCATGCTTAGTTTCTTTCCTCGGCGGCACACCAAACAGTAGTCTGACCATCGTTCAAGGGTCAATAGGTGTAGAAGGGCATAGGTAATTGGTCTTATAGTTTTCTTTTGGTTTATTGCTTACAATATTGTCAGCTTGGTCAAATTGACTGAAATTGGTTGGTAACCGGAGAAAACTAAATATGAACCTGAACGAAGTTGACAATCCTACGACTTACGACGGTAGCGGCAACGAAGACGATGCACTTGAAGTTATCCGTGTTTCTGCAAGATCGACGCCGACAGCGGTTGCAGGCGCAATTGCCGGTGTCATCCGCGAGCATCGCTATGCAGAAATTCAGGCGATTGGTGCCGGAGCGGTAAATCAGTCCGTCAAGGCGCTGGCAATCGCTCGTGGCTACCTGGAACGCGACAACCTGGACATTATGTTCCAGCCGCATTTCACTGATGTCGTCATTGATGGGCAGGATCGAACTGCCGTTCGCTTCCGTGTTGAAATCTATCAAGGGAGCTAGCATACGCCCGACAATACAATTCACAAGGACGTCCGCGAGTGCGGCGTTCTTTTTTGATTCCCCGCGACCGCCCTCATCTACCGTTCATGCAGAGCTTAAACAAATGTCACATCAAGCTCAGTGTCCATCAACCCCTTTGGACTAAATTATGAGTAGAATAAATAAACAAACAAAGGAGCAAATAACTATGTTAGGCTGGGCACTCTTATTCTTTATTATCGCGTTGATCGCAGCAGTCTTTGGTTTCGGTGGTATTGCCGGTGCCGCTGCTGGTATCGCTGAAATTCTATTCTTCGTATTTCTGGTACTGTTGGTCGTCTCACTGGCGATGCACTTTATGCGTCGTGCGTAAGCCACAAGTCGATAATCAGATTAAATCCAATGGGCTTCTTCATGAAGCTCATTTTTGTTGTTGGGTGACAAAAACCACCGATTCCTCTAGCAAAGCCACATCATCGCGGTAGTTTTTCGATTGTTCGCGGTCAATCGAAACCCACTCACGCCATACTGTTCCTTCCACCGGCTCAAACGGGGCATAAGGTGCGCCCTGGGTGATTAACGCCGTAACGCGCACCGCCGGCAACTTACACGCGATCCCCTCACCACCGACAAAACAGAATACCTTCTTATTGATCTTATAGGCCGGGTAGCCGAACGCTTGCCCTGCTTTAACACCGGGCATTTCCAGCAAAAGCGCATCCAAGACGGCTTTATGATCTTCACGATAGGTCATCGCACATTTCCAATCTCTCTATCTGCTATGATTAAACTATAGACGACCGACGACAAAAAGAAAGTTTCTGCCGATGAACCAGCAGCAACTCTTAGACGAACTGAAAAGCAAAGGCAGTATACAATCCCCGGCGATAGAGGCGGCGTTCCGGTCAGTGCCGCGCCATCTGTTCGTACCGGATGTCGAGCCGGGTGAAGCCTACGAAGACCGTGTCGTGACGATCAAATTCGATGCTGGCAAGGCGATCAGCTCCTCCTCGCAACCAACGATGATGGCGCTCATGCTGGAACAACTCGACCTGCAACCGGGGATGCGCGTGCTAGAAATCGGCGCGGGGAGCGGCTTCAACGCGGCGTTGATGGCCCACATCGTGGGGGAGGCCGGGCACGTCGTCACGGTAGACATCGACGATGATTTGATCGACGCGGCGCAGGCCCACTTAGACGCTGCCGGAGTCCACAACGTCACCGCTGTCTGCGCGGACGGCGCTTACGGCTACCCGGCAGCCGGGCCGTATGACCGCATCTTGCTCGCCGTCGCCGCCGAGGACATCACCCCGGCATGGCACGATCAACTCCGTGATGATGGACGGCTGGTGTTGCCGTTGGCGCTCAAAGACACTGTACAGTTTTCCGTCGCGTTGGATAAAGACGGCTCTGTTCTACACAGCGACAGCATCACCCCCTGCCGGTTCATGGTACTGCGCGGCGATTATCGCATGGATGACCGCTGGCAGGTGGATAAACTCAAAAACGGCATCACATTTTTCATCGACCAGTCCGTCGAGATTGACCGGCAAGCGGCCTATCAGCACCTCAAAAGCCGACCAACTGACTATCCCAGTGGGGTAACCACCGATAGCAACCGCATCACCGCCGCCCTGACGTGGATTGACCTGCACCTGAAGCCGACGATTATGCTTTCTGTCGAAGGCCGTGCCGCCACACGAAAGCGGCTGCCCAATCTTTTTGGTGATGGCAAGACCAGCCGTACCTCAAGCGGGTTGGTCGCACCGGATGGCATGGCCTTGTGGACGTTGAAACAGCGTGACACCGGGTACGAGTTCGTCGCCCTTGCCTATGGCGACACTGGCATGGCATTGGCGGCACGCTTGCTGGGTCAGGTCAAGGCGTGGGACGCGGCAGGTCGCCCGAACATCGATGACATGCAGATCACGATCTACCCATTGGATGCGCCCTACACGCCACAGCCGGGCGAACTGGTCATCCCCAAACGGTCGGTCAAGCTGGTCATCCGCTTCACTCGATCTACTTGATGCCGCTGGACGCAAAGCTCTCGATAAAGCGGCGCTGGAAGATGATAAACAGCACCACCAGCGGGAAAATCACGATGATTGTGCCCGCCATGAGCTGCCCGTAAAGCGCCCCCACCTCGGTCGTCTGGAACAGGCGGTTGAGGCCGACCGTCAGCGGGCGTACTTCCGGCGTGCGTGTGACGATAAACGGCCACAGGAACTCGTTCCAATGGCTGCTGATGCTCACCAGCGAAAACGCGACATAGGCCGGGATGCTCAACGGTACGTAGATATGTCGCATCACCTGCAACAGATTGGCACCGTCTAACCGGGCGGCTTCTTCCAAATCACGCGGGATCTCGCGGAAGGTCTGCCGCAGCAGCAGCACACCGAACGCGCTGCCCCAGTACGGTGCCATCAACGCCCACCGGGTATCGAACAACCCAACATCACGGATCACGGCGAGGTTTTGCACGAGCAGCACCCCGGTTGGGATCATCAATTGCAGCAAGATCAAAAACAGCAGCACCCCGCGCCCGGCGAACTTCATCCGCGCAAAGGCGTAACCGGCCATCGTCACCGTGAAGAACTGCACCACCAGCACCCCGACTACGAACGCCACACTGGTGAAGAAATGCCATTCCCAGGGGGCGACCGCCAGCGCGGCCTCATAATTTTCCAGTGTGATTTCGTTGCCGAAGAAAACGTTGCCCTCGGTGATGGCGTCACGTTCAGGTCGAAAGCTCATCAACACAGCGAAGACCAGCGGCAGCAACCACAACAAAGACACCACCACCACGACCGCATCAGCGAGCAAACTCCAATGGTTACGTTTACGTCTAATCATCTTCGCGGCCTCCGCGTTCGCTCAGGTAAAAGTTGGTGATGGTAAAGATCAGCAAAATCGCCACCAGAATGATGGTCATCGCGTTGATGTAACCCAGGTTACGCCGGGAGCCGATGCTCTGGAAGATAAAATACAGCACCAGGTTCGCCCGGTCTGCGGGTTGGCCCATGTTGAGCACCTGCAACTGCTCGACGGTCTGGAAGGCGAAGATAAAAGCGACCGTCGAGACAAACAACGTCGTCCGGCGCAGCAGCGGCAGTGTGATGTAAAAGAACTGCTGCACGATGTTCGCGCCGTCCATCTCCGCGGCCTCGTAGAGGTCGTCGGGGATGCCCTGCAACCCCGCCAGATAAAAGATCATGTAATAGCCGACCTGCTTCCAGATGTTGACGACGATCACACTCCATAACACCAGGTCAGGGTTGCCCAGCCAGTTGACCGTCGGCAGGTCGAAATCCCGCAGCACGGTGTTGATTAACCCGGCCTCGTTGGAATAGAGAAACGCCCAGAAGCTCGCCGCGCCGATCAGCGGCAGCAGCGACGGGTAAAAGATGCTGAACCGCCAGAAGCCCAACCCGCGCATGGAGCGATTCAACAAAATCGCCATCAACAACGCAATCGGTACGGCGATCAACACCGTCGCAAACGTGAAGATCAGTGTATTTTCTAAGATCTGCGTAAAGCGTGAGCCGAGGAAGTGTGACGAGTCAAACAGATCGAAGTAGTTTTCAAACCCGACGAACTCCTGCGGGTCGGTCGATAGGCGGCCTGGTGAATACAGGCTGCTGACGATGGTCTGCACTGCCGGGTACAGCGTAAACATCGTGACCAGGATCAGCGTGGGGGCGATCAACAAATACGGCAGCAGGTATTCCAGCAAAGACTTGCGCGAGGTGTTGGTTTCGCCGAGCCGGTCGAGGTTCCGCGCTTTCATAACAGGACGAGCCATGCGTGTTGCTCCTTTCCATCCATATAACACAAAGCGGGGACACGAAACTTGTGTCCCCGCCCGAGTAGCTAAGTTACGTTAAAACTGCAAGGTGCAGTTTAGCGATACTCTTCGAGCAGGCTGTCGATCTGCGCCTGGGCGTCTGCCAGAGTTTCACCGGCGTCTGCCAGCGGCACCGAACCGGAGATAATCTCGCTCAGGGTGCTGTTGATGATGTTCTGCACATCGATGGTACGCCAGGATGAGAACTCACGATCGGCAATTTCAAGCTGGTCACGGGCGACGGCATACTGCGGAAACTCTTCGACGTGCGTCGTCAGGGGTTCCATCTCCCAGGCGCTTTCACGAGCAGCGATGTAACCACTCTGTACACCCCAATCCGCCTGGATTTCCGGGCTGCTCAGGTACTCGACCCAGGCCCAGGCCGCTTCGAGTTCTGCTTCGGTCTTGGGGTCATTGGGGTTGTCGAAGATATAGAGGTTACCGCCACCCGTTGGGGAACCATAACCGGTTTCGTCCTCACCGGCGGGGCCACTCGGCAGGAAGCCCGCACCGACCTCAAAGTCCGCATTTTCGAGGATGCTGGTCAGCGAGCCGGTGGTGTGATAGATCATCGCGGCGTTACCGGAGGTGAAAGCCGTCGGCGTATCCCCCCAGGCGGAGCCGCCCTCCGGCATGACTCCATGCACACTGCCCAGTTCCGTCAGGAAGGACACTGCTGCCAGCGCCTCTGGCGTATCAAAGGAGACCTGCGCGGGGGTCGCCGCGTCAGAAAGCGGCTGCCCATAAGCGTTGGCGAAGCTCTCAAACATCCAGATCGGGAAGTTCCCCTGCACCGGGATCAGCAAGCCGAAGCGGTCGTCGGTCGTCAGGGCCTGCGCCATTTCCAGCAATTCTTCGTTGCTGGCAGGCGGCGCATCATAACCAGCCTCTTCCAGCACGGCGACGTTATAGTAAAGTACCGGTGTGCTGCGCTGGAAGGGAATGCTCCAGATCGTCCCCTGCTCGTCAAGGGAGTTCAGCAGCAGCGCGTCAAACGTATCCTCGATTTGTTCCTCGGTAACGTAATCATCCAGCGGAACAATGGTGCCTTCTTCGACGAAGCTGAACAGGTCGATGGTCAGCATCACCGCGACATCAACCACCGGATCCATGCCTTCGGTCTGGATGACCTCACGAGTCTGGGTGTAGCTACCGGTGTAGACCGGATTAATCGTAATGCCGGGGTTCTGTTCCATAAAGTCTTCGGCATAGCCTTCAACGACCTCGGTCAATGGGCCATCAACGGCAATCGGATAGTAGAAGTCAATCACAATATCATCTTCCTGGGCACTTGCCAGGCTGAAGGTCAGCAGTAGAACGGCGACCAGTGCAAATAATTTACGCATGTATCTGTTTTCTCCCAAATAAGCGAACAATTGACTTTGAACTGTATCGTATTATAGCCAGTATCGGCGTCGATCATCAACGACACGAGAATAAGAAATGATTAAATATTCTTTATACGAAGGATAATCAATCCTCGAACTAGGGCTTCAACGCGATAATCAAGCCGAATAACGTGTTATACAGGATGATCGTGATTGCGATCAACAAAGCCGCCAACGCCGAGGACAAAGCCGCATTGATGAAGTAAATCACGTTGAACCAAACACCGAGGCCGATGTCCTCAGTCAATGGGATGCTGAGCAAAAGTAGCAGCACGGTTGCAGAGATAATCGCAACCGTGCCCAGAATGCCGAGCAGTTCGACCTGCGCGTAAAATGCCTCACTGAATTCGGTATCCGCTTGCTACGCTCGCCCGACGAGATTGAGCATCAACGGCGTGATGGTCGAGGCGGCGGTGATCGTAGCGAAGCACAAAGTACGTAAAGCCGGCCCCATCGCTTCGATCAACTGACGTGAAGATACCTCACCGTAAACACGCTGGCTGAGGACAAAATGCCCGATAAGTGCCAGTATGAAAATAACCGCCCCCGCCGTCAGGGACTTGGTCGCATGAGGAACCAGACGAAACATCTTACTCATCATATCTATAGACTCTGATACTCGTTACGATTTCTAATGGGTCTGTGCATTCGAAAACACATGGTCGTAGCACGAAGACTTATCCTCACTCCCACTTGCTGCGTTCGGAAGGGGTGAGAATATTCAAAATTAAGGCTATCTGTTTTAATTCGTCTATAGTCTTTCACGGTTACACACGGAGTCTACGATGTGATGAGTAAGCCAATAGAGGCGATTTAAAGTTCGGCTCTGCGCCACAATTCCCAGAAGGATTGATCGTCGTCGCGGTACTTCGCCAACGCCTCCCAATGGATTTGATCCGGCATGGCACGAGGGTTTGCCTTACGCACCTGCCAGAAAGCTTGCTCCAGCGTAAGTCCTTCAATGACATTGAGAGTCAGCACCGCAAACGTCGATGACCGGCTGATGCCGGCACCACAGGCGATCAACAAACACGCCTGGACGCTGTGCTGCGCACGGACGAACGCGATTGCGTCGTCAAATGCCTGATCTGCAATGTGATGTCCGTCTTCGATGCTCAGGTGCAGCGACGTCACACCGACCTGTTCGACCGGTTTGTACAGTTGCAACATCGCGGTGATCCCCACCTCATCGAGCAGGGACTTATCCTGCGTGGTGGCGTAAGTGGCGGTGTAAAGCCAGGGACGGATGGTGTACATAGCAAGCCTCTCTACTCACATTCAGTAGTTCACGATTGGGGGCGGTGCCGTAGTAGGAACGGACATCACCATTATAGGGCATAGGGCATCATTTTTGCTCGATACCCTATTCTATGTCATCTCCGCACTAAAGTGAAATGCACCCCTTGACCTTCGACCGACCACTGCTCTGGTCTTCTATGAGAAGATACGAACAGCACAAAAACGAAAGATTAATGATAATGGCTCTTTGGGATTTCGCGTGGTAGCTCCCCAAAATCCACAAGATTGTGCAGAAACGACGCCAGATATAGGTCAAAATCCATCGAGACACATCATATCTGCCGAAGAACTTATGTTCACCACGCAAGATCCTGAAGAACCATGATAATCAAACGCAGCGGCTTCCATAGGTCGTAGCAGCGGGGAAATACACAATCACCTGACCATCGAAGAAACTGTTGAAAAGGTTCTCGATACGCTTGCCGGAGCCGGGCTTTTTCCGTTATGATGAGAAGGACACGTAACGAATTAGAGACCGATGATGACCGCTCGTATCAGACGCATTTTAGAAAAATTGACAACGGAGCACGCGCCGAGTATAACCCCGAATGGATGGGCAGCCTTGCCCGGTGATTCTATTAGCAAAGTGCAGCATGTCGCCCGCGAACTCGCCAAGTATGACCTGATGGTGATCGCCGGGATACTACCGGACGACATCGCCCACCTGCCGGATATTCACATTCCCGATTGGGTGCGCGGTTACCAGCAGATGTATGCACTGCTCTCAAAGAGCTTGTTCCCGTCGATGGCGAGTTTCACGGCGACCTACGCCGACCAGCGGATGCCGCCGGTGATCGTCATGCATTGCAAGGCGACCCCGGTCGCCTGTGTGATGAGTGGTTTCATCAACCCTTACGTCAGCGTGCGGCAGCACAGGCCAGCCAGCCAGCTAGAGATGCACGGCTTGATGAACGTGGTCTTGATGGAACTCGAAGCGGGTGACCTGCCGCGTGCGACGTTCGATCAATTGCTGGGAGATGGCGTCAAGTTGCTTCGTCAAATGCTGAGATCAACCGTTCATCACATCTCACTGACGACCTTCGACCGGCCCATTCTCGACGTGCTGCCAGTCGCGAAGAATACTAAGCCGAAAGTGCCGGAGCAAAAACAGATCGAACACGAGCTTGAATTCTTGCCGGAAGACGATCAGGAAACGACCGCCACCCATGAGATGTTTGTGCGCCCGGTCAACATCGACACCCAATCGGGCGGCACAACCGAGCGCCTACCACCGGTGCCAGGGTTGCCGAAACACCGTAAAAAACAATCATGAGTGACGATCATCTTCGCCAACAGACCGACTTACTACGGCGGGTAAGGCTTGCACTGCGTGATGAGGACTTCCCCGCCGCAATCGGTTATTTAGAGCGCACGGTCGAACTGGCGCGTGAAGTCGGTGATGCCGGTGCTGCCGGGCGGCATCTGGGCAATCTGGCGCTGATTTACCATCGCGTCGGGCAACCAGAACAGGCGTTAAAGCATTTCAAGACCGCGCTGGAAATCGCGGAGGCCGAAGACGACCGCCTTACCATGAGCGGCTTACTCGGCAACATCGGCAATATCTTACGTGAGGTCGGGCGGCCTGCGGAGGCGCTCAACTACCTCAACCGGGCGATGGTCATCGCCAACGAAGCGGGTGATATTCGCGGTCGCGGCATCTGGTTTAGTAACATCGGTCTGGTTTATGACGGCCTCGAACAGCACGAGAAAGCCGCCGAGATGCACCGGCGTTCAGTGGAAATCGCCCGTAAGCTGCAAGATCAGCGTGGGTTGGCGGCGCGGTTGGGCAACCTGGGCAACACAAATATTTCACAGGGACAATACGAAGCGTCGTTACCCCATTTTGAAGAGGCCGTCGAGATCTTCCGGCGTATCGGAGAAAAGCACGAACTGGCGCTGCGCCTGGGCATCCTCGGCAACCTGCACGCCGAACTCGGACGCCAAGCTGAGGATCAACAGGGGCGCAACGACCACTTTAACGCCGCGCTGACTCAATACGCATGGGCGCTGAGCATCGCACAAAAGCTTGGTGATACCGCCTCACAAGCGGAGCTGCTCCGCAGTACCGGCAACGTGTTGGCGAGTGCCGGACACTACGAAGACGCGATCAAATATTTCAAGGCCGCGCGGCGTAATTTTGAGTCACTTGGTTTAACCGCACAGGTCGAGGTGATGCGCCAGAGTATCGACCACTGCGAACGTTACCGCATCACCGATTAGCCCAGCGCGACGTCTAACACCATCATCACCGTAAAGCCGACAATCGTCCCCATCGTGGCGATGTCGCCGTTGCCGGAACGGTGCGACTCCGGAATCAGTTCCTCAACCACCACGAAGATCATCGCACCGGCGGCGAAGCTCAGCGCATAGGGCAATATCGGGCGAAACGTCAACACCGCCAACGCACCGAATACAGCGGCGATAGGTTCGACCACGCCGGATGCCTGCCCATAAAGAAAGGCACGGTTGCGATTCATCTCCTCCCGGCGCAGCGGCATGGCGACCGCGATACCTTCCGGGAAGTTCTGTAAGCCGATGCCCAACGCCAGCGCGGAAGCCGCCGCGAACGTCGCGCTTTCGATTTCATCCACCGCACCGAACGACACACCAATCGCCAGCCCTTCGGGGATGTTGTGTAGTGTGATCGCCAGCACCAGCAAGATCGACCGTCGCCATGTCGTCGGGATGCCTTCGGCCTCTTCGCGTGATGCACCCAGGTGCATGTGCGGCAGCACCGCGTCGATGCCGCGCATGGCGAGCGCACCCAGCAAAAAACCGACCGCCGCCGGTATCCAACCGGGGACGCCTTGCTGTTCGGCAAGTTCGATGCCCGGTGCCAGCAGCGACCAGTAACTCGCGGCGATCATCACCCCGGCGGCGAAGCCGAGCAGCGCATCCATGATTTTTTGGTTGTAATTGCGGATCACATAGACCGAAGCCGCGCCCAACGCGGTCACCCCCCAGGTGAATAGGGTGGCGATCAACGCTTGCAACACGGGATTCAAGCCCTGTAGTGCATCAAACATGGGAAGACAAACCTTTCTTTTTCGATTAGCGTGTGGCGTCGAAGTGAAAGGAGGATGTGTGGTTATGAACTGGTGGCTCGCTCAGTGACGGGCAGTGGTGCACGGCGTCCTGGTAAAGCCAGCGCCAACGCCCCGGCGATAAACGTGGTCGCCGCGACGATCTGAAACGTGGGGCCGAGTCCGATCACGTCGGAGATGAAGCCGATCAACACACTGCCCAGCGCCCCCGTGCCGAAGATGAAGCCGAGGATCGCCCCGGATGCGAAGCCTTTCGCCGCCGGGATGAGTTCTTGCGCCAGCACGACGATAATACTGTGGGAACCGCCCGTCAACCCCCCGGCGGTGATCGCCAGGGCAAAAGCAACCGGGCCATCCACCAGCGGCAGCGCGAAGAACACCGGCGCACCTAACGCAAGGCTCGCCGCGACGATCAGGCGGCGGTCATAGCGGTCGGCAAGGTTACCGAACACCACCCCGGCGATGCCGGACGCGATCCAGAACGAACTGGTGATCGCGCCGTACTCCGAGGGCGACCAGCCCTTTTGCTGAAACAGCACCGGGATGAACGTCACCGAGCCGGGTTGTGCGAGGCTGCGCAGCGCGACCATCAAGCCGAGCAGCGCGAACGCACCCAACGGTAGCTTGAGCGACCCGCCTTTGCTTGCGGCGCGTCCGGCGGCGTCCCCGGCGTAGCGTTGGGTGTTGGGTAGCGTGGAAAGCATAAATGCCACCGCCGGGAACATCATCATCCCGGCAAAGACCACCGGCACCGCATTGCCCGACCACACGAACGGGATCTCATAGACCGGCATGAACGCGCCGTTATACAGGCTCTGCCCGGAACCGTTAAACGCATCGAGGATCACCCCGGCGAGCAGCGGCCCCAACGCGAGACCGGTTTGCCCCATCAGAAAAAAGTAAGCAAGGTTACTCGCGGCGCGGTCGCGGTCGCTATCGGCGGCGTGCATGGCCCCGGCAGGGTGAAACGCACCGCTGCCCAGTGCCATCGAAACAAACGGGATGAACATCAGCCAGAAATATCCGGTTTGCGCACCGACCACCGCCAGCATGAACAGGCTGACCGTCCAGGCGACGCCACCCGCCCCTAACCAGCGTCCGCCGTTGCGATCAGCTAGCAGACCAAACCCCGGCTGGCTGATGGCCCCGGCGAATTGTGCCGCGCTGACCGTCAGACCGATCTGTGTGTTGGTCATCGGCAGCACACTGACACTTAAAAAGGCCAGCAGTACCGGCCCCATACTCATGAACGTATCGTTGACGAAGTGCCCCAGGCCGACCGCCCAGAACACCCGACTGCGTGGGAAGTTCACTTGGTGTCTTCGCCCAATTCCTTCATTAAGTCGGCAAGTTCGGGGTCAAGCAGCATAGCGGATTTGGAGGAACCGCGTTTGCGCTTGGTCACCTTGTAGATTTTTGTGATTTCGGTGTTTCCCTTGAGTTTGTCGGGGTTCGGCTCATGGGCTTCACACTCAAATTGATCTTTGATGAGTTCGTAGGTCGCCTCACTGATGATGATCTCGCCGGGGCCAGCTTGCCCTTCGAGGATTTTGCTGATAGTCGCCGCCTCACCCAATGCGGAGAATTCCTTGCGATCCGTACCGCCGACGTTCCCCAGGTAGGCCGGGCCAGTATGCACACCGATACCGTAATATAGGCGCTGTTCTTCTGGCAGTACCTCATGCAGTGCATAGAGGTCGTAGATGATACTCATCGCCGCCCGCACCGCCCGGATGGCGTGGTCGGGTTGGGGGTTCAACTGCGTGTTATACAATCCGGTGACGGCGTCCCCGGCATATTTATCCACAATGCCTTCGTAGAGGTTGATAGCATCACTGGCGAGGCTCAGATACTTGTTGATGATTTCCATCAGTTCTTCGGGTTGCAGCAGTTCGCTAAACGAAGTAAAGCCGCGCACATCGGTGGCGATCATCGTGATCTCACGTTCCTGCCCCTTGATGTCCACATCAGCGAGGCTGCGGATGTTTTCCACAAGTGCCAGCGGTAGATAACGCCGGACTTCGGTAAGTTGCGCCTCACGTTCTCGCTGTTCGGTCAGGTCATCAATCACAATTGCCAACCCTTGACCGCTGCCCTCGTCATCACGTAGCGGGCTGACGACCAGCCGCCAGTAACCTCTGCGCCCGTCGGCGAGTTGCGGCTCAACATTGAGCAGATGCTGTTCATTTTTAGTCAACACATCATTTAAGATCCCGTAGACCTCTTGCTGGTCATCCATCGCCGGGACGACATCGCGTAGGTTTTGTCCGTCGAAGTCTTCACGATCGAGGATTTGCCGGGCGGCGGCGTTCGCCGTTAAGATGTTGCCGTTCGCATCGGTCGTAACCACACCGCTGATGATGGAGTCGAAGATGTTGTTCATCAAGTCACGCATTTCAGTGAGGTTGCCGAGTTGGGCGCGGGCTTCCTCAAACAGACGGGCGTTCTCGATGGCGACCCCGGCTTGATTGGCAAATGCGACCAGAATATCCCGGTCGTTATCTTGAAATAAGCCGGAAAGCACACGATTGTCACAATACACCACGCCGATGACCTCGCCGCGCACTTTCAGCGGCACCGCGAGGATGCTACGCAACGCAAAGCCGACGATGCTCTGCTGCCCTTGATAACGTTCGTCGGTGCTGGCGTTGTCGGTGAGTACCGGTTCGCCGGTGTTGGCGACATCGTTCACAATCGTCTTGCTGACGATGAACTCGTTCTTTTTCTTGTTGGCGCTGGGGTCGTCGGTCTGTTTTTGACCGGAAAGTATCTCCGCATCCAGGCCACGCGCCACACGGAACTGGTCGAGTTCGTCGGTCTCGCGGTTTTTCATCACGATGTAACCACGTTCCGCGCCGGTCAGTTGGATGACGGTATCCATCACCTGATTGAGCACCACATCGGTTTCCAAAGTGGAGTTAATCAGCGAGGTTGTCTCCGCTAACGCACGCAGTTGGCGCAGCTCGACCTGAGAGCGTACCAGGTCTCGCGCCAACAAGTCGATCTTCTGCTTGACCTGGCGCAGATTATCCAGTGAGCCGCTCGGCAGACTGACCGCTCGCTTAGCGAGGATCTCGCGCTGGCTGCGTAATAAGTCCGTCAGGTCGCTAATGCGGTGAACGATCTTGCGGATATGTTCTTGAATGGGAAGTGGGCCGTCCGACCCTGGTTCGACGCTGGGCTGGAATTGTGTTTTATCGTGAGACATCAGGCTCTGAAAACCTCGTAAATCCGTGTCTTTTGCTGGCGGCCCTTGACCTTGAGCGGGTCACGTTCTTCAAAGCGGATTTTCGAGACATCCGCTGTCACCAGTTTTTGCTGTAAGTGTTCGCTGACGATGATCTGCCCGGCGCTGGCATTTTCTTCCAGACGTTTGGTCAGGTTGATCGTATCACCGATGGCGGTAAATTCGCGCCGGTTCATGCTGCCCACGTTGCCGAGCGTGGCGACACCACTATGGATGCCCACACGATAATAATGTGGCTGCGGGTCGATGCCAAGTTCGTCGTAAAGCGCGGTCAGCGCCTCCCGGATACTGAGAGCCACCTCAAGCGCGATCTGTGCGTGGTTGGGCATGGGGTTCAACTGGGTGTTGAACAACGCCATGATTTCCGTGCCCATGTATTTGTCGATCACCCCCTTCGCCGCATGGATCACATCCGTCGCACGGGCGAAGTAAATATTGAGTTCTTCCATAATCTGCTGCGGGCGAAAACCTTCGGGGAAGGTATCAACCGGGCGGACATCCACGAACATACAGGTGACTTCGTGCCGTACCCCACCCAGGTCAAGTTTGGAGATCGTGTGAATGTTATCGACCATCTCCGGCGGCAGATAACGCTTCATGACCGTGAGCATTTCCTCACGTCCGCGTTGTGCAGTCACATCGTCGAGCACCATTGCGATCCCCTGAGTGCCGCGTACCTTGTCTTGCAACGGGCTGACCTTCATGTTGAGCGCCACCCGCCCGCGTGAGCCGATCTCCATTTCGGCCTCTAAGACCTGGCTGTTCCGGTTTTCACGCACGGAGACTAAATGAGCTTCCAGATCTGCGCTGACGCCGGAAAGCACGGTCGCCAGTTTCGCACCCAGGGCTTGTTCCACATCGCGTTGCAGGATTTCACCGGCGGCACGGTTAAAGTCCATGATGTTGTTTTCGTAATTCGCCGTGATGACGCCGCTACCAATCGAGGCGAACACGCTATCGAGCAGTTCTTTGACCTCGCGGATTTCGTTGAGCGAATGTTGGATGCGCTCATACAGACGGGCGTTCTCGATGGCGACGGCGGCTTGATTGGCGAACGCCAGCATCAGGTTTTTCTCACGTTCTTCAAACACACCGGAGCGCAGCCGGTTATCGACGTACACCACACCGATGATCTCGTCTTTGTACTTCAGTGGCACGCACAACACCGAGCGTAGCGTCATCGCGGCGATGCTCATACCGCTTTGCAGGCGTTCGTCCTTGTAGGCGTTGTCCGCAAGCAGCGGTTCGCCGGTTTCGACCACATCGCGTAGAATCGTCTGGCTGATCTGCGGGGCTTCGCTGCTGCCCTGCTTGGGCGTGAGGTCACTTTCTCGCGTCACACGGAAGTGTAATTCGCCCGTTTCCGGCTCCACCAGGATCAAATACCCGCGTTCGGCGTTGGTCAAATTGATGACCACGTCTATGGCCTGTTCTAACACGGTGTCGAGGTCTAAGGAAGAGTTGGTCAGCGACGATGTATCGACCAGGAAACGCAGTTGACCGAGTTCGGTCTGCTCCCCGAAGATGTCCGTCTCGAGTGTAGCGAGGTCTTTCGTCAGTGAGGCGATGGACTGCATGACCATCGGTGGCAGGTTCATCCCTCGTTTTTTGAGAATTTCTCGCTGGCTGCGTAGGGAAGTCGCCGTTTCTTCAACCAGAGACTTGACCTTGCGTAGTTCGCTGATGATCGTTGATTGCTGCTTGGACGTCATAGAAATATTTCCGCAAAAACGGGTAGCATAGTTGCAGTATACTTGGACTAAACATCACCTGCAAGCGAGATAACGAATCACAAACGCGATTGAACCATCCATGCAACGCAAACGAGCGTCCTCAAAATTGAGGGCGCTCGCCGCATCGTATGTGTGCGGGTTAGTCGAACTGGTTACGTAGAGGGTAGAGGTACCCCACGAGGATCACGATCATCAGCAGCCCCAGGCTTGCGCCGCCCAGGCTCGCGCTGCCGCTCACCAATTCGATTAACGTGACCAGCAGGGTCATACCGAGTAAGGCATGAACGCCCGCCTTCAGCCAATAGAGAATTGCTTCCGCACTAATAACTGCGATTGCAAACCAGGAGATGTAAAGCATTAGCCTCCATTCCGCATAAGGTGCGGTGGCCTTCGCCAGTGTCACAATGCCGATCACAAGTCCGGCTAAAGCGACGATCTGGAGCGTTCTGAGCATCACCCTCATTTCGGGTGTATGCCGGTTGCGTAAGGTCTGCATCTTGGCACCCCCTGGTGGATTGCTTCCGTTGATGACTCTATTATCACCGAACGGGTAGGTGGGGGATAGTAGCGAATATCACTTCTTTATGTGATGAGGGTCACTGGTGTGACACCCGTTATCTTTAGAATGGAACAGACGCACCTGAGTGCGTCTGGTGTTGTGCGTTATCGAGGGAGATTTGCATGGGGGAAGAAAGTCTGGTCAGATAACGCATGTACGCTCTGTATGTGTGTAATCATATGTTATGGATGAGGTATTACGTTGATGTTGGCGAAGTTTTAACAAAGTGTAAATTAGTATGAGCGTTTGATGACCGCTCATTCGCAAGAATTATCATCGCTTGAGTGCGGTCTTACGGCAAGCCCACACCAGGGATGGATGTTCGGCTGGTGGGGCCGGGCAGGTAAGCGTGATTGGTTCCCCGCAAATGACGAAAACGGTTTACAATAAGAGTTGATCGAAAAAGCGGGTGAACGTATGACGACTAAAGAAATTGAGATCGATGTGCCGGCCATTGTCAATGCGAAACAACGGTACCTCGACTTACGACAAGAAAAAACACCTAGTGAAGCGGTCATCGCCCTGGCGGATATGCAGCAAAGGCCGAAGCCGGTGTTGAATATCGTCACCGGGGGCAACCACGTTACGCTAGTCGGGCAAATTCGTTATACAGAAATGTATGATCCGGTCGCTGCGGCGCTGCGTTATGTGCGAAATGGTGTGGACGCGGTTTCACTCTTTACTGATAAGAGCATTTACACCAAAGGCATGGATGACATGCTGCTGGTTTCACGCGGGGTGCAGCGGACGCCGGTCATCTGTCAGGATTATATCCTCACGGAATATCACGTCGCGGAAGCACGCGCGGCGGGTGCCTCCGCTATTATGCTCTACGCCGCCATTCTGGATTACGTCCAACTGCGGCGTCTGGTCAGCATCACGCAGCGTTGGCGTATGACGGCTATCGTTCAGGTCAGCACAGAAGACGATCTCGCCGTCGCCGCCGAACTCAGCCCGCATGTGATCGCCATCGGTGATGATTTGTTCTTCAACCGTCAGCGTGATCTACCGTTGTTTGAACTGCTCCATAAGCACCTGCCGTTTAACACCCGTGTGATGCCGACCGGCTGCCTGAAAACGCTCGAAGACATCTCGGCAGTGGTCGAATACGGCACCGACGCCGTGATCGTCGATGGTGACATCATCAAGCAACCGCAAGAATACGAACAGCTCCGTCTGATGCTGGAATTTCATAATGTGTGGTAGTCAGCTTCACGAGGGATGAGGGACGCTGTCCCTCATCTGCTTGAGATCCCAGGCGGCGTCACATGCCGCAAAAAGTGTTCTCGCCCGTTCGAGCCGCGCCGAACGGTCTTTTGTGCGCCCATAAAGGCCGAGGTGATAGAGTGCCAGGGCTTCGTCGTAACGCATCTGATATTTCGCAGCGAGTTCGGCGGATCGCTTCCAGTCACGCAAGGCGGCCCCGGTTCGGTCTTGTAGCTGCGATTGCAAGCCCCGCCACAGCAGAAAGCGTGGCTCCGCGACCGGGTAACTTCTCACAAAAGGTTCGACCAACTTTAGCATTTCCGCAACGGGTGTCTTGAAGGTGACATCACCCTCTGCCCACAGCCCCAAACAAGCCTCGATGGTGTCGAAATAGGCGTTAAAGTCATGCACCTGAGTGTAGCCTACGGAGGGTAGTTCTTCGATTGCTTCCCACGCGACCTGCCGCGCCATATCAAGCTCGCCTGACCGATAGTGCAACAGCGCATGATAGGTCATGCGTGTGAAACTGCCGTTCGCATTTTCGGGATCGTCGATCAATCTGCTGCGCCGTTCCAGGTAATCGCTTGCAGCGTCGAGATCACCCAGGCGTATAGTCGCCTGCGCCAACCCGCTGAGCGCCCATATCTCCCCACGAGTCATGTCGGTGCGTTTTGTCCGCTCGTAAAGGGCTTTACGATGTTCGACTGCGTCGGCAAAGTCACCACGTCGCATGGCGATGAACGCCTGGTTCGCGCGCGCCTCGCCCCAACGTTGCTGGTCACCGATGTCGTCAAAGATGCTGCAAGCACGGTGCGCGTTCTCATCGGCTTTATCCAACTCCGCCAGACCGACCCAGGCCGTTGCCGCCGCATGGTACGCCAACGCGACGATCTGCGTGCGTGTTTCGCCGACGAGTTCCAGTGTTTCCATCGCCCGTTGCAGGTATCGTCGGCTGAGGCCGTGCCAGCCCAGGATGCCGGTTGCGATAGCCGATGCTGAGTAACTGTATGCCAGTTCGACCGACGGCGCGGCTTTCTCCGCTGTGTTCAGCGCATACAGTGCCGCGAGGACTGCTGGTATGGTATTCCCCCGGAACATATGAGATTGTGCCGCTTGAATGTAAAGCACGGTCGCCCGCAGCATTTGCTTCGACTGATCGGCGGCGTTGCCGAGAAAGACACCCGGCAACAGACGGTGGGCGAGCTGCCAGCCCAATTGCTGCAACAATCGCACACGGATCTGCCAGGGTTCGGTGGAGATACCGGTCATATCCATCAAACGCAGTGCCCGCCGGATGTGGTGCAAGCTCTCGCCGACGTCTCCCAGGCCATATTTGGCTTCTGCGATCTGACGTTCCAGATTGGCCTGCACATCACGGGTGCCGGTCTTGAAACGATGTAACGAGAGTGAGCGTTCCAGAAAATAGATGGCTTTGGTGTAGGCGCTGCCGACCAGGGCTTCTTCACCGGCAAGGGCGGTGTAATGGGCGACCTTATCCATCAATTTAGCATTTTCCCAGTGATGCACCAGCTTCATCGTCCAGTTGGGGTCGCTGGCGTAAACTTCTTCGATGGCTTCGGCGTAGTATTGATGCAGGGCGGCTTTAGCTTCTTCGGAGAGGTCGTTGAGTAGTTGTTCACGCAGCTTATCATGGACGAAACGCCAGCGGTTGTCTTCGATCTCTAGCACGGTTTGCATCTCGCACACATAAAGCCAATCGTCGAAGCTCATCTCCGACGGGACGACCTGCAAAATGTTGAGGTCAAGCTCACGCCCACCAATCGCAGCGACCTGTAACAACCGTAGGGCTTCTTCCGGCAGGCGGTTAAGCCGGTGCTGCACGATGGTCTTCATGCCGCGTGCAAACACCCCTTCGGGCAGCGTCATTCGTCCGATGTCGTCAAGCTGACCGGCTTCTTCCGCCAATGCCCGCACCACCTCGACGATAAAAAAGACGTTGCCTTCGGTTTCTCGTTCGAGGAATTGCAGCACTTCCTCCTGTTTGCCGATAGGCCCTAGCATCGAGGCGCTGAGGGTTTCGATTTCCTCGTTGGTCAGCCGGTCTAGGATGATGAGTTCTGCTTCGATCAACTCATCGGCGATCTGTGGGGCATCGTCCTCGCGGTAACTGCCGATCAACATCAAGGGCAGTTCGTCAACCATACGACTCAAGGCTTTGATGACCTTCAGCCCTTCCACTGCCCATTGCAGGTCTTCCAACAGGACGACGGTCGGCTGCATCTGACGACGGAACACACGCTCGATGACACCGATCAACCGCAGTTCTGCCGCCTGCGCATCGACCTCCGGCGGCGGCTCAACGGGCCTGCCGATCACCGTTTCAATATCCGGCACCAGCGACCGCAGCACACTCGCCTCTATATCACTTAGCGTGGTTTGCAGACACAAATAGCGCAGCACATCCCGCCACAGTTGATAGGACGAACCGCCGCGTTCCACCGCTTGCCCCCGCAGCACCAGCGCCCCCTCGACCAACGCCTGTGAGCGTAGTTCTTCCATCAGACGAGACTTACCCACGCCTGACTCCCCGCCGATGAGCCATACGCTACCCTCCGGCGGCGGGATGTTTTCGGGTTCAATGTGACGTTTAGGGACAATTTTATGCAGCGCGTCCGTCAGGCGTTCTAATTCTATCTGACGTCCGACGAACGTCGCCGCTTGCAGGTAACTCTCGCGGATGTTTTCCGTCTCGAATTGAATGATATTGCCGGTCATCTCGATGTAGCTCTGGATGGTCGCACGGGCACTGGGGTAGCGGTCGGCAGGATTTTTAGCGAGCAATCGCTGGATGATTTCCAGTAAAGGCGCGGCGACATCGAGTCGGTCGAAATCCGGCGCGGTCATCACGGTATCACGGATGAGATTGCCGATGTTCTTCACGTCAAAGGGATGCTCACCGGCGAACATCTCGTAGGCGATGACACCGACCGCGTACAGGTCGGAGCGTTCGCTGGCGGGGGCGCTCTGGATGACTTCGGGAGCCATGTATGCCAGCGTGCCAATCACGCCTTCATCCGCTTCCGGGCTGCTATCGCCGAGGTATTGTCGTGCTACGGCCAACCCAAAATCCAGCACTTTTACCTGACCGTTTTTGATCATGACATTATCTGGCTTAACGTCACGGTGGATGATGCCGCGCCGGTGCAGGTAGGCGAGTGCCTGCAAAGTCTGGATCAGCAGATCGGTTTTTTCCGCTGGTGAGCGGTCGCTTACCGCTTCGATGATCGTTTGCGCATCTTCCAGCAACTCCATCGTGTAGTAAGGTTGGCGCTCGGCATTGAAGCCGTAGTCCAGCACACTGATGATGTTCGGATGGCGCAGGCTAGCGAGAGTTTTGAACTCCTGCGCTAAGGCCAGCCGAAAGTCAATACTTGCGCCGCTAGAAGCGAATTCGAGTTGTTCGCCGGGTGTCGTGACTTGTTTAAGCGCGATATGCTGTTGGGTCAGGCGATCCAAAACACGATAGACACGCCCCATCCCTCCCTGACCGATGCGGTTCAAGATCTTGTAGCGGCTGCCGATGGATTGGTCGAGTTCCTCGTATTGTTGCATTATCTACTGCCGGATTATATGTAAAAATGAGAATATTCTGTTACTTGACTATCGTATATTGTAGTGCAAGTCGCCTCAATGTGCTACGGAGGGCAATTGCATTTGGGGCAGGAGGAGCACACGCGGGTGCTCTCCTACGAATCATCGCAGATATTGTAGGGCAGACCGGTGTGTCTGCCCACGACAGATCGCACAAAAATGTCATATACGATTGCCCTGATGTGCTAAGTGACAAGTGCCGGTGGTAAATGTGAGACACGGTTGATATAGCGTACCAGTACCGCGCTGTCCGGCAGCAGATCAAACCGTGAGATGGCGGTGTTGTAGTGCCAGTGGAAATAGCCGGGTGCGGGCATGTTGTTGAGCATGGCCTTAATTAAACAGTCGATAAAGCCACCATGCGAGACCAGCGCGACCGCGTCATCCCGGCTGTCTTTACGCTTGGAGCGTTCGCGCAGCGCCTCCGCCACACGGATAGCCCGCGCCTGGCACAATGAGAAGTCCTCTTTACCGTTGGCAGGGTTCCACCAGCCTTCTTCGGTGACGGTTTCCGGCAAGATGTAATCGGTGAACTCGTTGAGGATCTGCGAGCGTGTCATGCCGCCGTACCCGGTGACGACCGCGTCCTCTTCCAGATAGATACCGCCGTGCTCGTGGATTTCCAACCAGACCTCCGGCGTTAAACCGAGTGCCTCACCAAGCGGACGGGCGGTTTTGAGTGAACGGCGCATCGCGCTGCAATAGAGATGCGAAATGTGATGTGGGATGATGGACTGGCGCTTCTCGGAGTCGTACTTGTGCATGACGTACTCTTCGACGTTGGTCGTCTCCGACAGATACTTCGCCATCATCTCCGCCTGTTTGACTCCGACTTCAGTCAGGTCTGGGTCGTAGACGCGGTCGGTTTGATCTCGCATCAGGGCATTATTCTCTGACTGCGCATGTCGGATGATATAAAGTTCCATCGTCTTCCTTTGTCTGTGTGGTTTTCTCGATAACGGCAGTAGTGTAACAGCGGATGTTTAACGCCGCATTATTCCTCGTCTTCGTCGGGATTGTAGGTGTGTTCGGTGAGGGGCCACATGGCGGTGACGTCTATCGTGTAATCGGTTTCTAGCGTCCCGTCTGTGATGGCCTCGCCATAGCGATAGTACGCGGCGGCGGCGATCATGGCGGCATTGTCCGTACACAAGTTCAGCGGCGGGTAGCGTACCGGCAGGTCAGTCTCACGGCGCATCTGCTGGCGGAGCTGCTGGTTGGCACTCACCCCCCCGGCGATGAAGATCTCGCTGACGTGATAGGCTTTGGCGGCGCGGGCGGTCTTTTCGACTAATGTATCCACCAGCGCGGCCTGGAAGCTGGCGGCGACGTCGTTTATGGAGACATCCGAGCGCAACTGTGACATCTTATCCACCGAGCGAGAATTACGTGACTGCGCCGAGGGTTGCACCGTGACCTCTCGCATCACCGCCGTTTTCAACCCGGAGAAACTAAAATCGTAGCTGCGGTCACGCTTGGGGCGCGGGAACTTATACGCGACGGCGTTGCCAAGCTGACCGGCACGTTCGATGTGTGGGCCACCGGGGAAGGGCAATTCCAGCAAACGCCCGACCTTGTCGAACGCTTCGCCGGCGGCATCGTCGAGGGTGCCGCCCAACCGTGTATACTCGCCGTGTCCGCGCATCAGCAACAACTCCGTATGCCCGCCGGAAACGATCAGGATCAGCACCGGATATTCCGGTTCGTGAAATGGTTTGGTCAGCCACAACGAATATACATGGCCTTCCAGATGATTAACCCCGACCAGCGGCACATCACTTGCCAACGCGATGCCCTTCGCAAAGTTCAAGCCGATGAGCAGCGAGCCGACCAGACCGGGGCCTTGCGTCACGGCGATGGCGTCCAGCGAGTCGTAGGTCACACCGGCGTCCTGTACGGCCTGGTTCGCCACCGCGCCGATGGCCTCGACGTGAGCGCGGGACGCCAGTTCCGGGTAGACGCCGCCGTATTCCGCGTGCAAGTCGATCTGCGAGGCGATCACGTTAGAAGCGATAGACTTGCCGTCGATCACGACCGAAGCCGCCGTTTCATCACATGAGGACTCGATTCCGAGAATTTGCATGATTTGTCCTTTGGTTTTTTCGTTTCATTCAGCCACGCGCATTAAGGCTATTATAGCGCGAGTCTCAAAGTCGGTCGTGCATGTTACAATCACATACAAAATTTTATGGATATACTGACCAGAATAGCTCTCATTTCGTAGGGGAGCATTTATATGTGCGCCCTTAGGCGGACACATCGGTACGCCCCTACAGTATATGATCTCCTTTTCATTCGTCCATTAGTCAAGGGAAAACCCTTATGCGTGCTGTCGTCGCTCGTGACAAACAACCCACAATCATCGACCTGCCCGACCCCGAACCAGGCAAAGACGAATTGTTGGTCGCCGTCCATGCGACCGCGCTCAACCGCGCCGATCTGATGCAGGTCGCCGGGCACTATCCACCACCCGAAGGCGCACCGGAGACACTCGGCCTGGAATTTTCCGGCACAGTGACCGGCATGGGCGCGAGTGTGCGCGGCTTCGACATCGGCGACCCGGTGATGGCGCTGGTCGGCGGTGGGGGCTATGCGGAAAAGGCGCTCGTCCTTGATGAACACGCCCTGCCCGTCCCGGCGACGGTCGATCTAACGCAGGCCGCCGCCATCCCCGAAGCATTTTTGACCGCCTACAGCAACATGGTCGAGATCGGTGGTTTGCAAGCCGGTGAGCGTGTGTTGATCCACGCCGGGGCCAGCGGAGTCGGACTCGCCGCAATTCAAATCGCCAAAGCCATCGGCGCGACGGTCATCGTCACTGCCAGTGCGGGCAAGCACGAAATCTGCAAGGCCAACGGCGCAGATATGACCATCGACTACAAGACCGAGGACTTTGTCGAGCGCATCCAGGCGGCATACCCCGGTGTGCATCTGGTGGTGGAAATGGTCGGCGCGCCCTACTGGGATGACAACATGCGCGTGCTGGAAAAATGGGGGCGGCTGGTCTTCATCGGCTTGCAGGGCGGCGCGACCAAAGAGGTCAACTTTGGCACCATCATGCAAAAACGCCTGACCATTTCCGGCAGTACGCTGCGCAACCGCACCACCGAGCGTAAGTCCCGACTGATCGCGGCGTTTCGTGAGTGGGCGTTGCCGCTGTTCGAGGCCGGCGATCTCAAGCCGAACGTGTGGCAGGTGATACCGTTCGACCAGGTCGCAGAGGCACACGCCACCATGCGCGATAATCGCAACGCGGGCAAAATCGTATTACAGGTGTAGGGGACACCGCACCAACCCGACTCCCGACTAATGCGGTACCGATCCACCCTGCTGTGAGTTGATGCACGGCGGACGACAAAAATGTCGTTTATATCTCTACACAAGATCGTGATCCTTACGGTAGTGTGCCCGCAGCACGTCAATGGAATGCAGCACATCGTCCGCGTCGGCGTAATGCCAGTAATCCCAGCCGTTGGTGTTGCGTCCGCTGAAGTGTGTCGCGGTCTTGTGGATCGAGCCGGTGAACGCGCCACCGTCACAAATCAAATGTCCATCCGCCCGGACGATGCCGGTATGGACACGGTCGGCAGCGTAAAGCGGATCCTCCACTTGCAAATAGCCAGTTTCCACCAGTTGTGCGAAAGCCACACGCGGCAGCTTACGCCGTGATGGGGTTTCGAGTGCGGTTCGGTCGGTCGTCGCCGGTGAGACCGAGTCGATGCGGCGGCGGGCGACCTCGATGTAACTCGCCTCACGCTCGATGCCGATGAAATGCCGTCCGAGCTTTTTTGCGACCGCGCCGGTCGTCCCTGTGCCAAAGAACGGATCCAGAATCACGTCACCGGGATCGCTGGACGCCAGAATCACCCGGTAGAGCAACGCCTCCGGCTTTTGCGTGGAGTGTGCTTTCTTGCCATCGATGTTGATGCGTTCCGCGCCCCGGCACAGCGGGATATGCCAGACATTCTGCATCTGCTTACCCTCATTGAGATGCTTCATCGCGTGATAATTGAATGTATACTGCTTCTGTGTCTCGGATTTCCGCGCCCAGATGAGCGTTTCCGTTGCGTTGGTAAAGCGCATGCCACGGAAATTCGGCATTGGATTGACCTTATGCCAGATGACATCGTTAAGCACCCAGAAGCCGAGATCCATCATGATCTTTCCTACACGAAAGATATTATGATACGAGCCGATCACCCACAGCGTAGCGTCGTCTTTCATCACACGGTGGGCCTCTTGCAGCCACGCGACCGTGAAGGCGTCGTAATCCGCAAACGTGCCGATCTGATCCCACCCGTCATCGACCGCATCGACGTATGTTTGATCCGGTCGGGTGAGGTCATCCCGCAGTTGTAGGTTGTAAGGCGGGTCGGCGAAGACGAGGTCAACGGACGCGCCGGGCAGGTCGCGCAGCACCTCGACGCAATCCCCCTGGCTGATCTGATTAAGCGGCAGGTCGGTCATGGTTTCTCAAATACGATTTCAATACGGCAAACAATGAACACTGAGTGTACAAAAGTTCGCCGGATATTGAAAATCGCCGTTTGCCATATTGCGTTCCCGCGGGAAAGACGCTTCATCGATACCGCCAAAATGCCACCTTCTCCGTCGCGCCGGAACGGGCGGCGGCAGCAACAAGCGATGCGATTACAGCCCGTCGCCTTCCATCCAGGAGGCCATGTACTCCGGCTTTTCGAATTCCTGCGCGTCAACGGCGACGTGCAACGGATTGAACGTGTCCACCATCACGGCGAGTTCTTCGGTTTTCTCCACGCCGATGCTGGCCTCGGTCGCGCCCGGTTGTGGCCCATGCGGGATGCCCGACGGATGCAACGTGATGTCATACTTATCGATCCCCTTGCGGGACATGAAGTTCCCGTCACAGTAGTAAAGCACCTCGTCGCTGTTGACGTTGCTGTGGTTATACGGCGCAGGGATGCCTTCCGGGTGATAGTCGAACAGACGTGGTACAAAACTGCATACCACGAAGTTCCACCCCTGGAAGGTCTGGTGAACGGGTGGCGGTTGGTGGATGCGCCCGGTGATCGGCTCGAAATCACGCACGTTGAAGATCCAGGGGTAAAGTTGCCCGTCCCAGCCGACCACATCATGCGGGTGATGGTCGAGAATATGACGACTGATCCCGTCCCGTGCTTTGACGCGCACCTCGAACTCACCCTGCGTGGTGTTCGGCTCGACGTATTCCGGCGTGCGGATGTCACGCTCACAGTAGGGTGAATGTTCTAAAAACTGACCAAACTTGTTCAGGTAACGCTTGGGTGGCTCGATCTGCGACGGTGACTCGACCACGAAGAACCGCGCTTCACCGTCGGGGTGCATCTGCCAGGTGGTGCCAAACGGAATGATGATGTAGTCACCGGGTTCAAAGGCCAGCGTGCCGAACTGCGTGTAGAGCGTACCCGTCCCTTCGTGGACGAACCACACTTCGTAAGCCTGCGCGTTGCGATAGAAATAGTCCATCTTCTCGGTAGACCGGCTCACGCCCATCGTGACATCGTTGTTGCCCAGCAGCACACGCCGAGCTTGCACCGGGTCACCCCCGGCGGGGATGTTCTGCGTGGTGAAGGCACGGTGACGCAGTGCGCCGAACTCGGTGTATTCCGGTTTCGCCGCGCCCAGATATTCCGTGTGCTTGACTCGCGGTGGCAAAAAGTGATGGTACAACAGCGATTGAATACCGTGAAAGCCCTCCAACCCCATGACCTCCTCGCGATAGAGGGTGCCATCCGGTTTGCGGAACCGTGTGTGTCGCTTGTGCGGGATCTCGCCCAATTGCTTGTAATACATTTTGGGGGTGTGCTCCTGAAATTTAATTTGTCGTGTTACTGTAGGTTAATTTTAAATTGATTGACGACAAAGTGATACAGTGGTTTGTTTCGTCCACATGGATTTCAGCGATTGAGGTTTCACATCCATGTGAACTGCTCAATGTCGATTTCGTTCGGTGTGGGTGGTGCGGAATCGACATCGAAGCCTTGAGATCGCATCGAGTCGAGCACCAGCACCACCGCACGTTTGATCGAGTCCGAGGCGGCGGGGTGCCCGTTGGCGATGGTCAGTAGACGTAATGCCTCGGCGTGATCTTCACCGCTGTAGTGCAGTAGACCGGCAATATCGACGAGCACACGCAGGATGAACAAAATCGCTTGTACCTTTTGGGCGATGACCAACGCCTCACGTAGATGCTGGCGGGCAGCCTCAAAACGTCGGGTTTTCATCAGCACACGACTTAGACCGCACAGCGCCAAGACCGTCCCGCGTGGGTCATCGAATTGGCGGCATAAATCGAGCGCCTCATGATAGTAAGGTTCGGCGGCGGCGTAGTCCCCGGCGCGTAAGCAGATGTTGCCGAGTTCTGCGCCACACATGGCGATGCCCCAGGCATCCTCAAGGGTCTTGTAGACGTTGTAGGCACGGGTGTAATAATCCTGACCCGCTTCCAGGTCATTCTGCGATAGGGCGGCGCTGCCCAGGTTCGCCAACGAGAATGCCTCACCGGGCAGGTCGCCCGTCTCCTGACAGATCACCAGAGATTGATGATAGTAGTCGTGCGCTTGCTCGATACGTCCGGTGTAGTCCGCGACACTCCCCAACAGCGAGAACGTGATCGCGAGCTGACGCCGTTCGCCCAGCCGTCGCCAGACCTTGAGTGCCCGTGTCGCCGCCTGATGCGCATCGTCGTAATCACCGGCTTCGAGGTGGAGATAAGCCAGATTGATCGAACTACTTGCCACACCCTGACGGTAGCCGAGCATCTCACTGATTTGCAGGGCTTCTCGGTAGTATTCGTAGGCATCCGAGTACGCGCCTGACGCGAAATACGCCTCACCGAGCTTATTAAGCGTCACGGCGGTCTGTTGGCGGTCGTTCAGCCGTTCGTAGAGTGAGAGCGCGTCTTTATGGTAAGTTCGTGAGGACTCAAAGTTGTTGGTGGCACGGTCGAGGTCACCGAGTTCGTTAAGCACCTGCGCCATCAGATAATCGTCGCTGATCTCCCCGGCGATGGAAAGCGCCTCATCAAGCAGGGCGCGAGCCTCATTGTAGTCGCCGGTGGTGGCGATGGTGCGCCCCATGCCGAGCAGGATATGTGTGAAATCCGACAATGGCCCGTGATCGACGGCAAGTTCGCGTGCCTGTTCGTAGAGATCAAGGGCGTGGGCGTAATCACTCAGGCGGTGATGCGCGTCCGCCATCTGTCGCAGATGAAGGCTTTCGCTGGCGAGGTCGGTTTGCTGCTGTGCCGCGTGGAGCGCGTCCCGCGACCAGCTAATCTGCTCTTTTGGGGAAAGCCGCAGCTCGAAAAGGATACCGGCGGCGGCGGCGAAGTCGCTACACAATCGGTGCGCGTTATTTTCCGCTGCCCAACCTTGCCCATGTTGGATTTGTGCGATGTCGCGTTCGAGCGTGTGCAGGGCGGTGGCGTGGTCGGTGGCATAGATCGCATTGATAGCTTTTAATCGATCTAAATAATGAACAGCAAAGCGCTGCTGTGCTTTCTGGAAGGTCTGCGTGTTCAGCATCGTCGTAACTATTCTTTTGTACCGGGAAGGCATTCATTGTTACTTAATTCAATAAATCTAACATAAGTTTCAGCGACAAGCAAAAAGGACGGCACACGATGACACACGAAGAGATGGTCACATTAATTAAAGACGGTGTCAGCGAGGGTAGCATCTGGGCGGAGTTCGGCGCGGGGCGAGGCAACTTCACCCGCGCACTTGCCACACTGCTGCCTGAGGACGCCGCTATCTATGCGGTAGACCGGGA
>DAOTTX010000175.1:0-1945 GCA_034437515.1 Anaerolineae bacterium | reverse complement strand
CAGTTGTCACCGTCATGGCACGGCGCACCTCGTCCTGCGTGGCAAAGCCGACCAGCGTGTTCCCGGCACGGATGTTGAAGTCGATGTCCGGCAGCGGCTCAATGCGGCGTTTGTCATTCACCTGCGCCACCAGCTTCAGGAACAGCCGCAGCTTGGCGATCTCGACGGCTTCCTCCATGATGTCCACGCCGTAAAGGTTTTGAATGATGATGCTCTTGAGGATGAAATAGCGGCGGTTGGGGTGCTGGTCGATGCGTGCCATTACCTCGCGGAAGTCGCTGTACTTCTGGGGATGCCCGCCGCCTACGCGGTCGAGTTCAGCTAAGAACGTCTCCATGCGCTCCAGACAGGCTTCGTACAGCGGTTCCAGGATGTTCAGCGCGGCAAACAGAAACGCGCCACTGCCGCAGGTCGGGTCGAGTACGGTCACACGGTTGACCGCTTTCCAGAAGGCGCGGATCACGTCGGGCGAGTCGGTGAAGTCGATCACGTCCTGCGCGAACTGTTGGATGTCCAGGTTGAGCGTAATCAGGTCGTTGATCTGACGCACCTCACCGCGTTCAAGTTGTCCGCGTATGTCCGCATAGCGTGTTCGTCGTGCCACCGTCTCCCGCCAGATTTCGGTGGGTAAACCGTATTCGGGTGGTGTGGGTGTGTTCCAGTCCCCGCGCTGGCTTACGTCATCCAGCCCGGCGGCGATGTTCTCCGGCAGAGGAAGCTCTGTACCATGCCGCACCGCCGGATAGATGTAACGGTCGGGACTCTCCACCAGCAAATCCCAGACGGTATGCTCGCCCTCAAACGCAATTTTGACGGCTTTCCGCGCCTGGTCGAACAGGAAGGGGATCACGGTATTTTTGCTGATGTATTCGGTGATGTCCTCTTTGGTGTAGTACGCGCCCATCTGCTTCTGGTTGATGTACTTCTCGAAGATGTAGCCCAGCACATCCGGGTTAATCTCGTTGTCATCGCGCAGCGGGCGCTCATCCAGATGCCAGTGATACTCATCGAAAAAGTCAAATAGCCGCTCAAACGCTTCGTTCTCGATGTGGATGGCATCGCCGTAGATGTCTTCGACCTGGTGGGGCAGGAACAAGCCACCGTTCAAGTAAGGCACATCACCGAGCAGGCGGCGCACTTCCGGCGGGTGATTTTTCGTGGCAAAGCCCTGGAAGAACAGTGGAATCAGGAAGTCACGATAAAAGTTACGGCCCTCACCCCCAGCCCCTCTCCCACTGCTGCGCGGGGAGAGGGTAGCTACCTGCGCCAGCCGGTTCCGCAGGTAATCGGGATCGTTGTCCAGAAAGCCTTTTCGCTGCACAAAGTAGATGAACATCATCCGGTTGAGCATCACCGAGGCGTACCACCGCTGGAAGTCGCTGTCGGGTATCCCCTCGATGAACTTCAGGAAAGCGTCGTGCTGCTTCTTGAAGCGGTCGTAGAACTTCTTCGTGACCTTTTCCAGATCGAAAGCCGCTTTCACCCGGCTGGTCACATCAACGATGGTCAGGTCATCTTCTTCATCGAGGCTGAAAGCGATGACGGACAAAATCTGCGCGATATTCTCACCGCTTTGCCCTCTGGTGAACGGTCGCTCGCGATTCGCCAGCGGCTTGCCTGTCTCACGCCGCACCCACTGCCACACCTGCTGCGTCTGGTCAGGGTCAACGTAGATGATGATGTTCTCGCGGTGGGCTTTCGCCACCTGCTGTTCAATCTTGCGCCGTAGCTTGTATTCGGGAATGTCACCTACAGTAAATGCCACCATGCCACGCTTTTCTGCGAAGGCGCTCAGCGTTACATAGTCGCCGTTGACGACGACCTCAAGCTGGTCGCGGTACTGATCCCAACCGAGTTCTTCGATAAACAGGTCTTCAAACCGGAAGTCCTGGATGTGCTGCCGTATCCGGGTGATGTTCGGTGTCATAATTTATGTGTCGTCCTG
>DAOTTX010000174.1:0-74191 GCA_034437515.1 Anaerolineae bacterium | reverse complement strand
CACACAAGCTCAATGGTTTTGTCTATCATGACAATTGGTTACATAATCTGCTGATTTCGACTTCAGGACAGGCGATTTATGCTCACCACAGAAAACGTTAGAACCAGATATTCTTACTTGTAGTCGTCCATATCACGCCAGTTTTGCCCGAACTGCGCATTCGCCCGCAGCGGCACTCGCAGCGTGTAGGCGTCCTCCATCACCTTAACGACGAGGGCGCGGGTCGTGTCGAGTTCGGCATCCGGCACTTCAAGCACTAACTCGTCGTGTACCTGTAAGATCATTTTGGCATTCAAACCCCTTTGTTGCAGCGCGTGGTACAGGTTGATCATTGCCCGCTTCATGATGTCTGCGGCGGTGCCCTGCACCGGCATGTTGATCGCCGCCCGTTGTTCAGCTTCGATCTTACGGCGGTTGACCTGGTCTTCTTGCAGCGCCTTAAAGTAACGCTTACGCCCTAACAGCGTTTCGACATAACCGTTAGACGCAGCGGAACGCTTGGTTTCCTCGATGTAGTCCTGCACTTTTGGCAGCCGCTTGAAATACGTCTCGATAAAGCGTTGGGACTCGCCGAGCGTAAGTTCGCTGTCGCGTGCCAGGCGATACGCGCCCATGCCGTAAATCAGGCCGAAGTTCACCCGCTTGGCGAAACTGCGCTGATCATAGGTCACTTCATCGAGCGGCACCCCATAGACCGCCGCCGCCGTTGCTGCATGAATGTCTTGATCTTCTTCAAAGGCGCGTAATAACGTTTCATCACCGCTGATGTGTGCCAGAATACGCAGCTCGACCTGACTATAATCGACCGCCAGCAAAGTCGCCCCCGGCGGCGCGATGAACGCCCGGCGCACCTCGCGCCCGATCTCCGTGCGAATGGGGATACTTTGCAGGTTGGGGTTGCTGCTGCTCAAGCGCCCGGTGGAGGTGCCGGTCTGGTTGTAGCTGGTGTGCAGCCGCCCTGTTTCCGCGTTGACCAGTTCCGGCAGGGCATCAACATAAGTGCCTTTGAGCTTGGCGAGTTCACGGTATTCCAGCACCTCGCGGACGATCTCCGCGCCGGTATCATCCAGAACCTTTTGTAACGTCGCCGCATCGGTCGAGTAGCCGTACCGGGTCTTTTTCAGCCCTTCTTTGGGCAAGTTGAGATTGTCCTTGTCGAACAACACCGCGCTAAGCTGTTTGGTGCTGTTCACGTTGAACTCCCCTGCACCGCCGAGTTCGTGGATCTTTTGCTCCAACGCAGCAAGTTGATCGTCCAGATGTTGGCTCATCTGGCGCAGGTACGGTGTATCCAGCATGATGCCGTGTTGCTCCATCGTGACGATGACGGGCACCAGCGGCATCTCAAGTTCGTAAAAGAGGTCAAGCAATCCTTCAGCTTTGATCTTCTCCCACAGGAACGTTACCGCCCGATAGGTGACCGCCGCATCTGCTGCCGCGTAGGGGGCGACTTTTTTAATCGACACCTGACTGATGCGCTTCTGCTTTTTGCCGGTGCCGATCAGATCGGTGATGGGTTTCATTTGTATCCAGGGTTTGAGCACGTTGAGCGCGAAGTTCTTCAAGCCGAGGTTATCGCTGATCGGGTCACACAGCCATGCGGCGATCATACTATCAAATGTCACCGGGGTGACCTCGACACCGTGCCGCTCGGTCACCACCAGATCATAGGCGGCGTTATGGGCATACTTGGGGATGTCGGGATCGGTCAACGCCGGACGCAGCGCGTCTAACACGGTTTGCATCGGCAATTGATCCCCTTCGACATGCGCTACCGGGACGTAATAACCCCGCTTGCCATCCACTGCCAACGCGATACCGACCAATTCCGCTTCCATCTGGTTGATGCTGGTCGTTTCCACGTCCCAGGTGATGGCGTCAGCGTCCTTCAACACCGCGACGAGATCACGCAGCGCGGCCTCATCAGTGACGATCACCGTCTCGATCTCGTTTTCAGCCTGCAGCGGCGCGGAAAAATCCTCGTCATCATGTTCTTCTTCCTGCTCTGCTTTCGCTTGTAGCAGTTCGAGCAGACGGCGCTTATATGTACGGAACTCCAATTCATCGAAGAGTTCGAGCAGCGGTTCGCCTGCAAAGTCATGCGAGACACAAGCCGCAAGGTCGAGGTCTACCGGCAGATCACAACGAATCTGCGCCAAATCTTGACTGATGTAAGCCAGATCTCGCCCTGCGATGAGCTTTTCCTGCATTTTGCCGGTGATGCCGCGAATAGCGCTGGCGTCCTCGGCGTTTTTGTAGATGTTGTCGAGGGTGTCGTATTTCTTCAGTAGTTTGATTGAGGTCTTTTCCCCGATGCCGGCGATGCCAGGGATGTTATCGGAGGTATCCCCCATCAACGCTTTTTGATCGACCAGTTGATCGGGGCGAATTTCATACTCCTCGATGAAGCGTTTGATGTTGTAATCCCGCACTTCAGTCTCTCCCCTGCGTGGAGGAAGTTGTACGGTCACATGGTCGGTGAGCAGTTGCAGCAGGTCATAATCTCCGGTGACGATGTAAATATGCACACCCTGCTTTTCGGCCTGCCGGGTGACCGTGCCGATGAGGTCGTCGGCCTCGTAGCCTTGCATCTTCAACACCGGGATGTTAAACGCCCGTACGAGCTGCTCAATGCGTTTCATTTGCTGGTCGAGTTCGTCGGGCATCTTGTCACGAGTGCCCTTGTATTCGGGGTAAATCTTATCACGACCGCTCAGTCCGTCGTCGAAACTCACGGCGAGGTAATCCGGCTTTTCCTTCTGGATGATGTCCATCAGGATGCGTGTGAAACCGTAGGTGGCGTTGGTCGGTTCGCCGTCACTCGTACTGAATCTATCCAGCGGTAAACCAAAAAATTGACGATACGCGATGGCGTGACCGTCTAGCAGGTAAAAGATAGGTCTTTTTGACATAGGCATCCTCATCGCTCCGGGAACATTTGAGCGATGAGTATACCACAACGGCGTGCCTCAGCGCATCCGCTCGAAGTTGATAAACTGTTGGATTTCGTCCTGTTTGAGTTCACGACCGGGGGTAAGCACGAAGTAGCCTTCCGCCCAAAGTTTGTTCAAATCCGTGATGGGGTCGGTCTGTTCGACCACCTGCGCGGTAAAGTCCTTGAGGTCGGCGATGATCTCATTCGCCAGCCCTTCCTCCGGCACATCCGCCAGCAGATAGACATAGTCTTCGTAGACCTGCAAAATCTTGACGTTCCAGCCGATGGAGGACAGCCATTGATCGAGCTTGAAAACGATGTTCTGGGCGGCCTGCTGGCTAAGCGCCCGTTCGGGGTCGCGCAGCATCCACAAATAGGTGTACGGCATGAGTACGGCGTCCTCAGCCGGTTTGATGACACGCGGCTCGATGATGTCTTCGACCGGCGGGGTCTGCTCGGTGATGGCTGGCATCTGCCCGGTGGCTTCTTTGTTGGCGTTCTGCGCGACGATCAACTGTGTGGTGGATTGCAGCGCTTCCTCTTCTTCTTGGGCGGCCTCGTCTTCCAGCGCATATAACTCATCAATGGTTTCGAGGTCGCTACTGGAGGTCGAAGGCGGTGGCAGCAGCGGCACCTCTTCTAGCGCGTCGATCAACTTATCGCTCTGCTGACGGATCACACGCAGCGGTAACGTGCCGGTGAAGATCATCGACAGGGTAAAGTCACCTTCGGTCTTACGGGAGTAGAGCATGTAATCCTGCCCATTTTCAGGCAGCGTGGCGAAGCGGATACGGGTATCACCGGGAGGCGCGTCCCAATCACCGGCGATGGTGTCGTGCAATTTTGCCATGTCTTCCAGCAGCATGTCCCCGGCGTAGGCGACGACGTCATCGCCCCTGACCAGCAACACGGCCTGCGCGGTTGATTCGAGTGATGCTTTTGTCAGGCTGAGCGCCATCTGCGCCACTCGTGGATCGTCGGTGTTGATGTTCTCCGGCAAGGCAGGGAGTTCCTGCGGCGGCGGTGGGGTGGGTTCGTCCTCGGTCGTCGCCGCAATCGGCTTTTCTTCCGGCAAGGTCGGCGGGGGTGCTTTTTCACCCGGCAAGGTGCGCGGGGGCGCATTGGGTTTGCTTTCAGGCTTTGGCCGCTCGGCCTGCTGTGGCAAATCTATCAGAAAATCCGGCTCACGCACGTAGCGTTCGATGTCTTTAACCCAGCCCGGACGTTCCTCGACATCGTCTTCAAATTGGCTGGAAATTTCGTCGATCAACTGTGCCATGTCATCACTGACCTGTTCGCCGGAGGTGTCGTCCTCGGTGCTTTTCAAGATCAACTGTGCCGTCGAGTTGTCGTTAACGTCAGATTGCCTCTCGGCGCTGGTGATGATGGCATCGGTCGGATGCGTATGATCTTCGAGGACGCGCTCGGCAATGTCGTATAAATTTGACGCTTCCATGCTCCGCTTGAGGTCGCCGACGGTACCGCTTTCTTCCAGCGAAGGCATGGGCGGTTCTTCGGCGGCAAGTTGCCTGAACAGCCCGACCGCGTCTTCGATCTCGGCATCGATATCTTCGGCGGATTGTGGCGGTCGAGGCAATTCATCCCCACGGATGACGAACTCGATGGTTTGAGCGTTGTCGAGCTTGTCGGTGTCACCGGTATCGACATCCAACGTAGACGTACCGACTTCGTCTTCCAGACCGCCCAACCGTACCAGCACGCTATCCAGACTGGTAAAATCCGGCGATTGCGGACGAGCGGTCGTCACCGGCTCGGTGCGCGTCTCATTGATAATCGGTGCTTGTGCCGTATCCGGCAGCGCATCCAGGGAACCGGTGATAGCCTTTTTAATCACCGGGATTAACGCCCTCGCGCTGCATGGCACGTCGATTAAGCCCTCCAAATTGAGAGAACGCACGAACGTGGCTACTTCGGGCAAGTCCGGGCTGGCGATGATGGCGATCTCCGGTTGAACCCGTCGCAACCGCCGCACAACGTCTGCGCCATCCGCGTTCGGCAACGTGAAATCCAAAAGTACGACATGATGTGGGCGCGCATTGAGATATTCCAGTGCGGCATCGGCGGTGGTAAAGGGGGAAACCTCGAACCCACCAATTTCCTCTAGCGCCTGTTTGGTACGTACAGAGAAGCCGAGCTGCTGATTGATGATGAGCAATCTAGTTGCCATAAGTCGCTATCCATCCCGCTTAAAACTTATTCATATCCATTGTAACGGGGAATGCCCCTATGCGGTGTTGATTTTCGATAGGAAATCATTCGCCTTGCGTTACGGTCACGTTAATGATCGTGCTATTGTTGTTATCGCGACTCTCGTCGATCTCGTTGTCGCTATCCGTTGTCACCTGAAGCGCGAACGTCCCGGTCTGCTCGAAGGTGACTTCACCTCGCAGCGTGATGCTCTGATTGACACCCAGGCTGGAAGCGGTCGCAAAGTCGAACTCCGCGCCGCCCGGCAGCAACCGCCCGACCGTATTATATTGCCCATTGAACGGCCCACCCTGGTTTGTCACCGTGACGTTGTATTCGACGCTCACCGAAGCCTGACCGGCAGGAATGGTGACACTCGTCGGCCCGTTGATCGAGCTGACGATTAAATCCGGCATCGAGGGTGTTTCCGTCGGGCGTGGGGTGGCGCTGGGCTGTGTGGTCGGGATGGGTATGCTGGTCGGGCGCGGCGTGAGTGTCGGCGCGGCGGTCGGACTGACGTTAATCACGGCGATGTTGTTGCAGTCGCCGTACAGGGTGACGTAGAGCGCACTCACCCACCCGATGCGGAACGTGTCACGCACCTGTATCCAGGAGTTATCCGCGAGGCGGGCGGTCAACGGGAGGATCTCCCCGGCCACTAGCACACGGATCACGTTAGAGTCTAATGTCGGCGCATCACGCAGGTTGAGGTTGGTATCGACAAAGGCGCGGCACGTCCGGTCACTGGGGTTGATGGTCGGCACGGTGTTTTCCGACGTCGCGGTGACCTCATTTTCGTTGCGGCGCACCTCGATGACAACCTGATCCGGGCGGCTGGCGATCTCCCCACGATAGGCGACCGCACGCAGCACGACCTCACCGCTGCGCTCCGGCGTGTAGTTTAAGACACTGCGGCTCGTGTCGCCGTCGTTGTCACTGATGAACACCTGCCGCACGGAGTCACCATTGGCGAACAATTCGACGTTATCCGCATTGCCGGAGGTAGACACCTCGACCAGCACTTGCTCATTGGCGACCACCTCATCACCGTCGTCCGGCGAGAGGATGTTCACCGTAGGGCGTGGGCCGGTATCAGTCGCGGTCGCAATCGCCTCAGAGTCGTCACTTTCGGCAGCACCGAGATTGCAAGCCGCCAGCACAGAAATAAGCGAAACAAGCACACTCCAGAAGATCAACCGTTGACGCATGTATTCTCTCCAATCATCGTCGCCAATGAGTTTGTCAGTACATAATCAAACAGCCCCGGCAGAAGTCACCAGGGCTGATTAGTGGTAAAACAAGCAGCCCTACGATATAAGGTAGGGCGTGCGATTTATTTAACTTGTACATCATGAGACACGGACGCTAGCTGATCGGTTCCTTGTAGATCACGAAGCGCGTCATGTCATCGCCCATCTCTAGACCGGTCGTTTGATCGACCTTGAATTCATGACCGCCGGAAACCCAACGTAGACCTTCTTGCAGCAATCCCTGCGCGACATAGCACGAAGGACGTTCACTGGTACGGCCCCAGGTTACCGGGTCACGTTCGATGGTATAGATGATGCGGTCGTTCCCTTCCTCGTAGACGTTGGAAATCTGGTCTGAGAACTGGTTAAAGATGTTCGCCATCGCTGGCACACCAATTTTCAGCTTTGCGTTCAGTGGTAGCACTTTAAATGCGAGGTCGCCCACGCCAGCCAGCGCACCGAACGACCGCAGACCTTCTGCGAACGTTGCACGCCCTGCACGTAGCGCCAGACCACGACCACCGCGCGGCCCATACATTTCTTCCAACGCACCGTTGAGCATCGAGAAGTGCGCGAAATCAAATTCTTTTTCGAGATTAGACGGCGGGTAGTTGTCTTGCAAGTGCTGCAACCCGGCAAGGTTCAGAATAGCATTGATGCCATTCTTCCCCATAATCTCTTCCATTGCTTCGAGGAAAATACGAGCGAATTTGTTTGGATAGTAATATCCCGACAACGGTATTGGCTTCACGCCTAGTCCTCCAATCGGTGAGTCAAACCAACCGCGGTTTTGTAACCCTACAGATCGTTCAACCGAGTGTTTCGGATAATTTGTTTATCCCCTATAGACGGAGATGTTTCTTACAGACGACTTTATCTACTGTTGTGGAGTATAGCACACAAATACCGTCTGTGACCAATTCAATCTCTTAATTTATGATTTCATCTAGCTATTGAGCACGATCAACGGGTCTTGCCGGGCGGTGGTTTGTGGCAACCGCGCCTGCATACTCCACGGACCCGTCCAGGTGATCTCGACATCGACCAATTCACCACGCCAATCACGCTTATCGTCCTCAAAGAAGACCAGTTTGTTCTGCGGGGTGCGTCCACGCCATTTGCCCTTGTGTTGATCTTCGACCAGGATCTCGACAGTCTCGCCCAGATACTTCGCGTTGATCTCCCCGACGACTTGCGATTGCAGGTCGTCAAGCATATGGTGGCGGCGTTTCTTCTCGTCTTCCGGCACATCATCCACCATCCGCCGGTCACTGACCGTGTGCGGACGTGGGCTGTAACGTGCCAGATGTGCCTTATCCAGCTTGAGTTCCGCCAGCAGATTATAGGTATCCATAAACTGTGCTTCCGTCTCCCCGCAAAAACCGACGATGATGTCGGTATTGATGGCGACGTTCGGGATGCGCTGCCGGATGTTTTCCACCAGTTTACGATACTGGTTGCTGGTGTAACCACGCTTCATACGCTGCAAGATCTGATCGTTGCCGGCCTGCACAGGGACTTCGATGTGTGGCATCACACGCGGCAGTTCGGCGACGGTATCCAGCAGTTTATCGTCCATCCAGTTCGGGTGGCTGGTCAGGAAGCGAATCCGCTCAATCCCGGTATCCTCCGATACTTCATGTACGACGCGCAGCAAATCTGACAAATCCGGCCCATCAGGGATGTCTTTGCCGTAGCGATCCACAATTTGGCCGAGCAACGTCACCTCTTTGACACCCTGCGTGGCCAGGCTGCGAACGTGCGCGACGATCTCACCGACACTGCGGCTGCGCTCTACCCCCCGCCGGAACGGGATGATGCAGAAGCTACACGCATGGGAGCAACCGTACACGACCGGCACATGCGCACTGACCAGATTGCCCGATTCGTGCGCCGGCAGGATCAAATCGCCATCCTGGAGGGCGTCTCGCCGCTGGCGTTCGCTCTCGGTGATTTCCAGCACTTCGGCCTCGGAGACACGATCTTGCAGGAACTCGACCATCGGCGCTGGTTCAGAAGGCGGCAGAAACACGTCAACGAACGGGAGCTTTTTGCGCAGCCGCAGCGGGTCACGCACGCCGACCAGACATCCCATCACGCCGATGATTTTTTCCGGTTGGCGTTCTTTTTCCTCACGCAGCATGAGCAAACGCCCCATCGCTTTGTCCTCGGCACTCTGCCGGACGACACAGGTATTGACGACATAAATGTCGGCCTCGTCCGCGTCTTCGGCAGCGTGATGCCCCATGCGTTCCAGTTCAGAGGCGAGACGTTGGGAGTCAGCCGTGTTCATCTGACAGCCGAACGTCCAGATGTGATATTTCATAAAAATTTACACTTCGACTCTACATCCGAATGCGGATATTGTATCGGAACGGGTATGGTGCGTCAATGTGATGTTAAAGCGCGGTAGGTGGCTTGTCCGTTGTCGTATTAATCGTCATCCGGTACACTATGTACCGGCTTTCACAAATACCTAGAATTGCATTTCCAACAGAAAGATCATCACTATGCGAAATAATCTATTTGGTTTACTGAGTCTGATCGTTTTAATGGTCACCCTCGCCGCCTGCGGCAGCGTCGCCACCCCCGCCCCGGATGCGGACACCCTCGCTACCGCCGATGCTGAGATTGAGGAAGAACTCGCTATTGAACCGGCTGAAGACGAGATCGAAGAAATTGTCGAGGAACCGACCGAAGAAGAACCGACACCGACCTTCACCGCAGAACCACCCACCGTGACGCCCACCGAAATACCACCCACCGCAACAGTAGCCGCGCCCACCGCAGCACCGACCGAAGAAGCCGCCGCTGCTGCTGGTTCGGATGACCAGATCGTGCAGTTGGTGAGTTTGATCGGCGACCCCGCCACCGGCGAGCAGATCTTCCAGCAGACGTATGAGACCAACCTCGGCCCCTGGGCGTGCAGTCAGTGTCACAGTGTCGCGCCGGATGGTGTCGCCGGGATCGGCCCGGCCTTCTGGGGATTAGCGAACCGTACCGATGAGCGTAACCCCGATGTCGCGCCGGGACGCTATATCTACAACTCTATCGTCAACTCAAACGAATACATTGTAGAAGGCTACAACGAGGGCATCATGCCGCAGAACTGGGGCGAGATCCTCAGTGACGACGAACTCTATCACCTCGTCGCCTACATCATGACGTTGCAGGACTAATCGCGGTCGAGTTCCGCTAGCAAACTCACGGGGAGCTGCACGGTTTCGCCTTCCATATCCGCCTGGAACTGGGGTAGCTCCAAACGAACGGGCGCGGTCAGCGGCAGCGAGAAGTAAACCGCCGTCCCCACACCCGGCGCACTCTTGAGCTTGACCGCGCCGCCGTGCCCTTCGACGATCTGCCGGGCGATATATAGCCCCTGCCCCATCCCCGGCGCACGGATCACCTCACCGTCGGTAGTGGTCGGTGTGCCCCGGTAGAAACGCAAGAAGGCGTTTTGCCGATCTTGCTTGCTCAGGCCGACGCCGTTATCACGCACGCGCAGCGAGGCCATACCCCCCTGCTCGCCGTTGATTTCCAGCGTGAGCGCCCCGCCGGGGACGTTGTACTTAATCGCGTTATCCACGATGTTGCCGATGGCCCAGCGCAACCGCTTTTCATCACCGAGGATATACAGCCCTTTTTGCTCGAACACCACATGCAGTGTCAGGCTATTGGCCTGTGCAATCTGCCGCCACTCGTTCGCCACCGCCCACAACAGCGTCTCCAAGCGGAGCGCCCGCTGCCGCCGTTTTAAACTGACCAGATCCACATGCGCCAGCTCACGCATATCCATAATCATCTTTTGCAACGCGACCGACTGCCGGGTGACCTCGCGTGCAAACACATTCACCAGCGACGAGTCACTGGTGCTACCCGCCCGCCCCAACAGCGCCAACGGTTGCTGAATATCACGCGCTAACCGGATGAGCATGAGTTCACGTTCGCGCTCCAGCCGTACCTCGTCGGTGATGTCTCGCAGCAAAATCACCGTGCCGATGCGCTGATCGTTCATCGACATGACCGCTGCGGCCTGGGCGCTGAGCATCCGTTCATCAAGCGCGAGACGCTGCGGCGCACCCAACGTGTATAACCCCGGCATCAACGCGGGGCCAAGCTGCGCGGCGACCACAGATGCCAGTTCGTGCAACCCGGAACTGCGAAAGATCCGATGGGAGCCGAGCAACTGCCGCGCCGTGTCGTTTATCACGACCACGCGCCCCTGTGAGTCCTGCACGACCACCCCGCCGGGCAGGGTGTCAATCACCATTACCAGATGGTTGAGTTCTCGCCGCTGACGCCGCAGCCCGTGCTGTAACTGGTCTTGCTGCGCCTGCACGCTCTCCGCGTAGCGATCTAAGGCGTGCCCGGTGGCGCTGATCTCATCGGTGGGCTGCATGGCGGTACGAGCGTCATGCTCCCCACGTTGGAGCGCCGCCGCCACCTGTGTAACTTGTGCTGACCGGGTGGTGACGCGGCTGATGCCTATGTATGCAACGGTCACCACCGCACCTGCCAGCAGCGCGGCGAAAATGGCGGTCAGTTGGCGGCCTGTCTCAGTGATGAACGGCAGATCGTCAGGCAAAAGCACGGCGACCACGCCCAACGTCTGATCGCCAAATGCAAACGGTTGATAGGCGGACTGGTAAGGCACCTGGCGCAGTGTGACCGTTCGCGTGGGGATTTGCCCATCGCCGGTGGTCGCCTGCGTGAATAAATCTGGCGAGATAGCTAACGATGGCAGGTCGTCCGTCGAGATCAACGTGCTTTGCAGGATGTCGGCGTCGGGTCCGTAAAATGTAAGGTCGGCGGTGGCGCTGCCTTGCAGGTCAGTCAAGACGCTATCCAATGTTTGACCAACCAGCGCATAACCGACGATCACACCAGCCTGACTGATGGGAACACCGGTATACAACATAATGCCGTTTGCCGTGTTGAGTAAACCCGTGCCGACATCACCAGCCCGCAGTGCATCCAGTATCGGCAGCGGAGCGAGGTCAGTATCGGTGCTGACGGCGTAATCCTCACCACTACGTAACAAACCGACGACCTCACGTCCGTTGATGTCTGTGACGATCACGCTATCAAGACTGTTTAAGCGCAGCAAGCTCTCTACTGGGGTTTGCAGGGCTGGCGCATCACCCTCACGGACGGCAGCAGCCACACCGGACGTAAACGCGACACGCCGCGCCTCCTCGCGTTGGAAGGCATAAAGCGTATCGGTGCGATCCGCGACCGCACGTACATTTTGCAGCAACACATTCTGCTGTGAGACTTCTAACCCGCCGGAGACATTCTGCGCCAGCACATAGGCACCGACAACCGCCACCAGCAGCACCACAAGGAACAACGGTGAAATTAAACGCCACCGCAGGGAAATAAACCGGGAGTCGTGTTTGTTCGTCATAACGGCATTATAGGCGCAAACCGGGGATTGCGCAGCTTAAAGTTCCCTTCAGCACGCAGAAAAACCACGATTGTCAAACGTCAGCGGATCGACCGGGATGTCGTTGATGCGCGTCTCGTAATGCACATGCGGGCCAGAACTATTGCCCGTGCTACCGCTCCACGCGATGATGCTATCACGCCCGATATACTGCCCGACCGACACATTAAACGATGTATTATGCGCGTAATACGTGATGAACGGGCCACTTTGCACGATCACCAGATAACCATAGCCGATCTCGCTCCAATCCGCGAAGATGACCTGCCCGCTCTGGGTTGCCAGCACCGGTGTACCCAGCGGCACCCCCACATCGACCCCCTTGTGATACAGATGATACCGCTGCGTCAACACCCCATCGACCGGGTTGCCGGTCGGCGCACAGTTGATGCCGTCTTCGACATTGTAAGGCAGTGTGCGAGGGGTGCCGTCCTCGGTGAACGATGAGGGGGTCGGGATGACGGTACCGGCGGCATCCGCATCGTCGCCGGGGGTGGGCAGCGGTGGCGACGTGGGGTACGGCAGCGGAGTCGGCGCGAGGGTCGGCTCAGTCAGGTCAAAGACCGTGTTCCCCGTGCGCGGCAGGTAAGCGCCTAACGGCGGCACCTGTGGGTCGGATGGTACGATGCCCGGTTCGAGATACTCGGCGATTGCCGGGTTCACCGGCGGCAATTGTAACTCTTGCAGAGCGACGGCGGCGGTCGGTGTGCGGCGTAATGTGAGGGTCGTCTCGTCGCGCTGGATGCCGAGCAACCCCGCGAGATATACCCCCCCGGCGACCGCCAGCAGCACGAAGACGAACGACAGCAGCAACCAGAGTCTACGCAAATGTTTCATAGCTCAATTCGCCTGATGATGACTTAATAGACTCAAACAAACCGAGGGTTGCTGCGCATCCGTGACGCGACCGCCGCTTACATCATCTCGGACAAGGCGTTGTAACCGCGTTACTCGCTACGTTCGGCGCGACGTACCGACAATGCCATAATCAGGTCAGTCAGCGCGGCCTGCACGACCACAAAACCCAACATCACCAATCCGATTAAGATGCCATAGGGCACTTCCGCCCACACTTCCGCGCCGTAGTAACCGAGATAAAGCAGGCTCAGCCCCCAATCACCGATGACCGCGAAGCCGAACAACAGCATCCAGATGCCGAGTTCGGTTGCACTTGGCGTGAGCGTGCCCTCACGGAACTGCGTCACGCCGATGAGCAATGCCCCGACGATCAACACACGCACCGCCGTCAGCGCGATCTGCGCCAGCACCACATACGTGCGCTGCTGTACTAGCGTCGAGACCAGCAACCCAACCGACGCATCAAACGCGACACCGGTAAACGGCAGCAACAGGCTCGCGGTCATCGTCAGCGCCAATAGGATGATTCCCGCTGCCAGCGGCACATCCGGCTCGATGCTGCCGGTCAAATAGTTGAGATATTCGCCGCGAAACGCGGTCAGGTCAAACAGCACGCCGCCGATGAGCACCAGCCGCACCAACACCAACACCGCAAGCAACCCACCCACACGATAAAAAACCACCGCGCTCCAACGCGCACGCAGCGCCAACGACGCACCGGAAACGGTCGTTTTGAGGCTTTCCCACGTTTGGCGGCGCTTCTCATCACCGACGGTGTTGATGGTCATCGCCATGACAATGACTTGCAATATCACTTGTAGCACAAAAGCCGGCCAGAACAGCACGTTAATCAGCATCTCGCTGACGGGCTGGTCAAGCGGATTTTCATCAAGCACGGCATTGGCGACCAAATATCCGCTGAGGATCAACAGTGCGACCAGCGCAATAAAAGCAAAGCGCCGCGTAAAACGGGCGCGTGCGCTGATTTCTCGCTTCGGGTTGCCCAGTGCATAACGGAGAATCGGGTGGTCGGGTCGCATCCAGACGGGTATTTGTGTCGTTAAACGCTGCATCATCGTGACTTTACATCCCCAATAACTTCAACAATTCGCTGCGAGAGCCGGGTCTTGAGCGCGGTTCGCCATTCGTTTTCCGGCACATGCAGGTGTGAATCCGCACGGCGCACGTAATGGAGATAGACCTCCGGCGTGATGCCAAGTTGTGCTTCGACCGCCTGCGCATAAACCCCGACTTGTAAGTGATACCGCCTCATTCTAACATGGTCTGCGGATACCGCACCCGTTTTGTAATCTACGATGAGCCAACGGTCACCGGGCAAACGGAAAAGCACGTCAATCACCCCATGAATGACATAATTTTCGTATTCGTAGACGAACGGCAGTTCCCGATAGACCGCCTCCGCCCGGTTGATCCGCGCACACATATCGCTCTCGGTGAAATCCAACAACAGCATGTACGCCTGATTAACGGCATCTTCTAGCGCCCGGTCGGTGGTGATGCCCTGCCGCCACGCATAACTGCGCAGCATCGCCATGAGTGCCGCGTCGTCCTTATCACCGGGGAGCTGCCAGTGTCGCAGCGCCTCGTGTACCATCTCGCCGATCTGACGCGGGTGTGATTGCTGCCGATCCAATGGGGCGACGTGATTGGGCGCATCTTGTAGCACCTGTCGCCGGAAACGGTCGGCATAGTAAGCGCGTTCGTTGGCGTCGCGGGCGTAGCCATGCCCACCCAGGTAAACCAACTGCGTCGCGGCGATGTGTCGAATCTGCCGCGCCCGGTCACGCTCGACCGGCTGTGTCAACGGTGGCGCGATGATCGTGGTTTCCGGCAGCGGACGCTCCCAACCGGTCGGACCAGTCTGCTCCTCTCGTTGTTCCGCCGATGGAATTTTCAACGGCATGTAGACGGTCATCTCACCCCAGGCCCGCTGATGGGTGTCCAGCCCCGGTGTGATGGCGTCTTTGAGTTCCAGCACATTAAGCAGATCGTCCAACCAGCCGCTAGCGTTCCATGTCTCCTCGCCTTTGCGCTGCTGTGTGTGTCCGCTGACGATCAGATAATCCTGAGCGCGGGTGGTGGCGACGTAAAGTAAGCGCAGCCGTTCGGCCTGCTCGTGCTTTTTGGCCTGCTGTGCGGCGTGGTCATAGGCGAAGGTGGGCTGCATCTTGTCGGCGTCTTCGTCGTAGACTTTACACACAAGCTGCTTATCTTGATCCAACATGACCAGATCACGCGCACCACCCCGCATTGACCAACTGGCATCAGCGAGGATGACAACCGGAAATTCCAGCCCCTTGCTGGCATGGACGCTCATCATCTGCACCGCACCGGTCACATCAACCGGGGCGTCTCCCTCACGAGCCTCGCGGGCGCTCAAATCCTGTAGATATTGCGTAAACGCGCCCAGTGTAATCTTGCCGCTGGTTTGTGCTTTTTCCAGCAGTTTTTCGACGTTACCGCGCCGCCGTTCGCCGTAAGGCAGGCCGGTCAGCACGGCGAGGTAGCCGGTGCGTCGCAGCGCGTCTCGCAGTAGTTCGGAGATGGTCACTCGCCCGGCGGTAGCGTGCAATTCATACAGACACTCGCGCGCAAACTCGACCCGTTCGAGTTCTTCCAGCGGGACGAGGTCGCCGGGTTGGTCGAGTGCCGCCCACAGTGGAAGCAGATTGTCATCAACGTCGGTTTGCAGGCGCAGCGCGAACAGTGCATCGTCACTCAAGCTGAACAACGGTGACCGTAACGCCGCCGCCAATGCGAGGTTATCCGCCGGGTTGTGCACCGCCCGCAGCAGATTGAGCAAGTCCCACACTTCCTGACGGTCATAATATCCGCGTCCGGCGACCGTCACGAAGGGGATGCCAGCCTGCTCGAAGGCCGTTTCATAGATCGTCACGTTGGAAAGTGCCTGGAACAACACAGCGAAATCACCGTAGCCGATCTCGCGCAACTGCCCTGTTTCTTTATCGTAAACCGTCAGGCCGTCGCTGATCATCGCCTTGATGCGTCCGGCGAGTTCTAAGGCTTCCCAGCGGCGGCGGTCGTCGATGCCGAGCTTTTGCAGTTCGCCATCCGCACCGGGGATGGGCTGGCCTTCGTCATCGTGTTCGTACTGGTCGATCAAGATGAGATCCAGCGCGGGGGCGCTCGAAGGTGCTTCTTGACGGAAGGACTTCATCGGTGATTCTAAAGCGACCTGATAGGCGGCGGCATCATCTTCGACCCGAAGCAACTGTCCGAACACCTCGTTAAAACTCGCCATCAACCGGGCGTGGGTGCGGAAGGACTCGTTCATCTCGACTTCGCGCCCGGCGTTCGCCTCGATGACACGCCGTACCTCACCGAACACGCGCACATCCGCACCGCGGAAGGCGTAAATGCTCTGTTTTTGATCGCCGACGACGAACATCGTGCCAGGGGTCGCCACATCCGCCAGCGAGCGCACGATGTCCCATTGGGCTTGATTGGTGTCCTGGAATTCATCCACGAGCAAATGCTTGAACTCATTGGCGAGGTAGCGCCGCCGTACCTCGTCATGTTCGGTCAGCAGGTCGCGGGTCAGCCGTTCGAGGTCGTCAAAGTCAAGCAGAGATCGGCGCTGCTTGGCCTCGATGTAAGCCTCACGCATCCAGTTGATAAGTTCCACCCACAGCGGCACAAGCTGAGCGGCGTGTTCATCGTGCAGGCCGGGCGGTTCCGCGTATTTGAGGATGTCTCGCGCCGCCTGAACAAACGACTTGAGGCGTCCCCGTACCGCTTTGACATCACGCGGTAGCCAGTTTTTCTTGCTGCCAGCGTTGCCCGGTGGCCCCAGTTCATCAATTAACTTGAGTAGCGCGTGTTGCTCGTCAGGGCCAGCGGTGGCGAGCGAATTATAGTGATGGACAAATTCGTACCATTTCTCGCTGAGTTTATCCCCTAGCGGCGGATCATGTTCGATGCCCTCGGCTTCACAAAAGCGCATGTACGCCGTGACCGCCTGCGTTAAGCTGGCTTCCCAGGTCGCCTGCCAGAACTGCAACAGTGCATCTGCTTCGACCGGTGCCAGAGGTTCGGCGAGTAACTGCGGCTGCATCAGCACCTCGCGCACGCTCCGTGTGCCGTATTCCAGAATCAAGGGAATTAAGTGAGGGCGTGCTTCCGGCAGTTGTACAAACACCGCATCGACCACGCGCTCACGCAGTGCCGCCCCCTCGATCTCGTCCAGCACCTCAAAGTCGGGGTCAATGCGGGCATGGGCGGCGTTCGCCCGCAGAATATCCGCACACAGACCGTGAATGGTATCAATGCGGGCACTGTCGATCTGGCTGAGCAGGGTCGCCCAACGTGGATCACCGCCGGAGCCGTGGAGGCGTGCTTCCAACCCCTGCCGGACACGGTCGCGCATCTCTTCGGCGGCCTTTTTAGTGAACGTGATTGCGACTAACGCGCTCAACGCCCAATCCGCATTGGAATCGAGCAGCGCCATGTAGCGTTCGACCAGCACACGGGTCTTGCCCGACCCCGCCCCGGCGACGACGACTAGATTTTTATCGTGTGTGTATATGGCGTCGTGTTGTGCGTCGGTGAACTTCACGAAGCCGACCCGATAATCACACGTTCCGCGAGGAACTTCATCAGCGGAATCTCCGGGCGGATGATCTCGGTCAACTGCTCGAAGCTGATGTTACGTGCCGTGCGTGAGGTACGATCCGGCGAATACATCAGATTGTGCCGGATGGCGATGATGGTACGGGCGACGTTCTCGAACACCGAGCCGCGTGAGAGCTTGACATGCACGTCCTCACCAAAGATGCGGCGGCGCTTGGTGTAAAACGGCTCGCCGAGATGCGCCTCGTAGTCTTTGATAAACGCGATCAACTCTGTTTCATCGACGAACTTTTCCAGCACGGCGGTGAGCATTTGCAGCGTATCGACCGTATCCATATGATCGAGCACGTCTTGAATCAGACGGTCAAGCTGGGTCGAGGTGGGCTTGAAGCGCGGGTCTTTGAGCCGGTTCGACAGTTGACGGTGCAGGTCTTCGTCACTCACACGGACGAAGTAATGCTCGATCACCTGATAGTATGACCAGAATTGCAGCACCGGGATGCGACTACTCGCCGCGAGTTGGTAGAATTGCACCACATCCGCGTTGAAATCCGCCGGCGGCATGGGGAGCTGCGCCCCCTCGAATTCTTCGGCGAACTTAAAGTCGTCATCCTGTAGGCGACGGCGGGCGGGCCATTCCTGCGCTAACCCGACCGGCAAATGTTTTAAGTAGGCCAGTTCAAAAAGGCAGTAGTTTAAGATGTCGGTCGAGCTTTTAAGCGCGGACTTGATGTCTTTTTCCCCGATGTGGTACACGCGGATAGTCGGTGGGCGGTAAAACCCCTGCCGGATGTCAATTGGCTGGCCCGCTTTGGGCGCGTAGGTCATGCGCTCCAGGCAAATATCCAGGTAGGTCGGGTCAAAGCGGAAGAAGTTGGCGAAATGGCGTGAGGCCGCGCCGACGCTGGCATACATCTCGTCGCCATCCGGGTCGCCGAAGACGAAGCCCATTTCCAGCGGCGGCAAGTAGCGCCAGCGGATCGGGTCAAGCGGTTGGACGACCTGTTCACGATAAGCAGTGGTGACCACAGAACATTCCACCGGGTCGGCCTGCCCCTTCTGGCGCAGCGGCGCGGCGATCGCGTATTCTTTGATGTCTTTTTCGGTCACACGGAAGGCCGTGTCCTGATATTGCAGGATGAAATCACGCTCGTTTTCATCAACCAACAGCAGACCGGCGTCGGTGTAATTTTGCTTCAGTTCTTCTTTGGCCTTCTGGAATTCCGGTGCTAGATCAACTTCACTGCCTATCATTCTATTTGCTCCTCATCATTATTTTCGTGAGTCGTGCTGTGCATCCGGCATAGCTGGTGGAACTCACAGTAACGCACACACTTTCCGTTCTCTTTTTTGCTGGGCCGGTTGGCGAAATCACCCCGCCGCCCCGCTGCCAGATGCGCGGCGATATGCGCTCTGGCCTGCTCGACCATCGCCGTGTGTTCTTCGTCGTGCAGGTCAACCGCGCCGCTGGCTTCCTGATTGGTCAGATGCCAGAAAAAGCCACCGCGCACGTCCAGCCCCGGCGATTGCCGCTCGATGATGGCCTTCGCCCCTTCCAGATACACCAGCATCTGGAAGTTACGCCCGATCTCCATCTCATCCAGCGGGATTTTCGTACTGCCGGACTTGTAATCCATCACGATCAACGAGTCATCGACACGGTCGATGCGGTCAATATACCCGCCCACACGCACGCGCCCATCTTCACCGAGATCAATCGCCGCCTCGATACGCTCATCGTCATCACTGTAGCCGAACACACCTTCTAATAGATACGGCTGACGCTCACCGGTGCCGAAGTGCTTTAAGATCGGGTTGCGCTTCTCATCATCGGAAAAATCTGTGTTGATCAGTTGGCGCAGCTTGCGCAAGATCACGCTTTTCTCTTGCGCCCACAGTGCATCGGCGCGAAAGCCGAACTTTTGCGGTGCATCCGCGAAAACGTCTTGCGCCTCACGGTCGAGCAGTTGCAGCGCCCGGTCGTGGTTTTCGGGGTGGATCGCCAGCCCTTCGGCGTACAATGCGCGGTAAGTCTGCTCAAGAATGGCATGGTTTAGCGAACCGCGCTGTGCGGCATCTAAACCGGATTCCGGTTCCTCGACCGCTTCCAGCTTGAGCAGGCGCTTGGCGAAAAAGCGAAACGGACAAATGCCGTAGTCGTTGAGCTGGCTCGCGCTCCACAGGCGTTTCTCGCTCAACCGCTCCCCGACGATGGCAATCAGATCAGGCGATGCCAGCACACCGCTGTAGTGGTCGCCGGGTGTTTCTCGCAACCGACCGAGTTCGACCGACCGACCGCGCTCAATGTGCGCCCAATACGGGCGATGCGCGGCTTGCATCCAGCCGAACGCGCCACGTGTCTCCGAGGTGATCGTCTGCCGATTCAGTTGATCCGTAAGCGCCAGCGCGACCTCATCGACCGTGACGGCTTGCGCCAGTGTCACCACCGCGCCAATCGGCACACGCTCCCGTTTGATCATCGCCGACGCATCGCTAAACACACCCGCCACGCCGCGCCACAACGGACTTGCTGCCCAGGGTTTGCCCTCTTGCAGGGTCGGGCGGGTAAGCAGCAACGTCTCCCTGGGCAAGCAGATTAGTTCGTAGAACAGACCATCATCGGCGGTGCGTTCGTAGCGTGTCGCCAACGGCACCCCGGCAGCGGCGAGTTCACCCCGTTCGGAATCGAGGAATAACGGGTCTTCGGCGATTTGCGCGGGGAACAGTCCTTCGCTCAACCCCAGGATCAGCAGATGTTTGTGTGGCAGACCGCGGGCGTCGGTGGCGCTGGTCACGAGGATGCGCCCGTGCCGGTTCGGGCGTGGATTCAGCACCGTGTTCTTGAGCGCGACCTGCAAATCTAAGGCGAACTGCGTCCAGTCACTGACCGCGCCCGTGTTCGGTTCGGCAAGCGATTCGATCAACGTCTGCGCGGTCAGCAAACCACGCAGCGCTCCCTTTAGCGCCTGCACCGCCATCAAATCACGCGCGATGACCGCCTCCGGTGTGCCAGACGCGCGTACTCCGGCGATCATCGCCAGCGTCGCGGCATCTTCAGCTGGGACGGTGGCTTCGTCGTCGTCGTCATCATCGGGGTCGTCCTGTGGGTCTTCGCCGATCAGCGCATCCAACCAGCGAATATACCCTTCGATGCCAGCCGCCACGGGTGGGGTCACCAGGGCGAAAAAGGCACTTAATGCTTGCCTCAAACGATCGAGTGTCGCGGCATCTCTTTCGTCGTTCTCGTCGTCAGGGCGATGTATAGACACCGCTTGCAAGGCTTCCAACCATTGTGACCGTCCGCGCACGACATTTTCCCGCTGGCTGATGCGTTCGAGCAAATCGACATCGGCGGCGGCAAACATGGGAAATGCAAAATACGGCGACCGCAGCACATCCAGCACATCACGCCGCTGGAATTCGTTCTCGTGCAGCGCCAGCAAATCCATCAACGCGACCACCGCCGGATTTTCCAGCAATGGCTCACCGTAATGCAGCGCCAGCGGTAGCTCATATTTATCACGCAGCGCGGTGAAGTGGACGCGGTAGCGTTCCCAATCGCGCAGCACGATCATGATGTCATCAGGCGACTCACCATCGAGCAACAATTCTCGCACCCGACGCAGCACAACCGCCGCTTCCGTCGCCGGGTCGGGTGCCTCGACCATCCGCAGCGCCCCGCCCGACCGACGCAGATCAGGCGCGGCAGCAAAGATATTTGCACTCAGATGACCGAGATCGTCCGATTGTTTGCTGGTAACGGCGGGCAAATCTTCGACGTGCAGCATTTGCCCGGTCTTATCAAAGCTCGCCTGCAACCGCGTTAGCGCCTGCTTGAACCGTCGCCCGACGGTCGCCTCACGCCCCGGCACATGCGTCAGCGTAATCAACGTCTCATCCGCACGTTCCGCTAATGCTTGGAGCAGGTCAGCCTGCACGGGCGTAAACTGGTCGAAGCCATCGACGATTAGCAGTGAGAGCGTGCCCACCGATGCCATCTCCGTATCGACCGCCAGCCACCCCTGCCCCTCACGGTCTACGAGGTCATGCTCTTGCAACCGCGCCTGATACGCGGTGTAGATCCGCGCCAGATCACGGTCTTTCGTGCCGCGCTTCTCGGCTTCTTGCTGAAATGTCTCTGGATAGACGCGATTCTGTTTGAGTTCGTAGATGAAATCTGCGACGATGCGGATAAAGCCGGGGGTGGTGGCAATCGGTCGGAACAATTCAAGTGTGTCGAGGTTCTCCATGATGACGCGGCGCAACAGCGCGAACCGTGCCGAGTCGGAGAGTTCACGCTGTGGATTGCCCGCCATATCCAGCAGACGGCGGTAAAGTTCGTAGAAGTTGAAGAACTCGACGTTGAAAAAGACGTTCTTGCCGGTGTCCCAGTCGATCAACCGCTGGCGGAAGGCATCTTCCTGCCGGCGAGTCGCCAACAGCACCCACACCCGCGCAAACGGATCAGCCTGCAAGGTTTGGGTTAAGCGGGTCAGGATTGCCTCTGTCTTACCGGTGCTGACCGGGGCGCGTAACAAACGGGCCGTCATCAGCTTTCTTCCAGCAAGACGCGCACGACCTGGCGCACGGTATTGGAGTCGATGCGATCTGCCGCCAGATAGGTCTTTTGCAAACGTGCGTAGAGTGACGACAGGTGCGCTGCAAGTATTTTGGGATTCTTGAGCGTCAAACGGGCGTATGGGTCATCTCTGATAAGGACGACCGCACCATAAATCGGCATATTTTCAATCCCTTCTTTGAGCAGATCGTTACGCACGGTTTCGATGTCAGCTTCGAGTTGTTTCGTCGGGTTGATGCGCGTCGGCAACCAGTGTCCGTTCTTTGATCTGACCCAGTTGCCGCCTTCGTTGAGGAAGTTGCCCTCCCAATCAAGCAAGCGCAGCACCAACACACCCGGCCTGCCGACCAACACCCCGTCAATATATCCCCCACCAAAACGATTGATATTGCGGACCAGGGTGTAGCTATCATCCAGGTGGGCGGCAAGCGCATCAGCGGTGAGCAGCGCCAGCGCGTTGTCTTGGCGGCGGGTAGCCCCACGCAACCCCAACATCACCCCGACGATGATCGCCACCGCACCGATCACCAGCAGCGCCACCCGCGCAAACTCGTAGATCGTGGTCGATCCGTCGGCATCGGTGACGAACGGCAACCCATAGAGGGCAATCCCCAGGAACACGAAAAATGTACCCAGCGCGACCAACGGCAAGGCCCCCAGAAAAAAATATTGCACCTGCCGCTGCCAGGCCCGGGTTGGTTTAATGCTGCGCATAACGTCTAGCTCTTTTTCTTGGCGCGGCGTTTGGCGATTGTATCTTCCAGGATGCCCTGCAATTCACTGAACTTCGGCAGCGGCTTGTAGATCAGAAGATCCGCACCGGCGCTTTTGATGACCGACTTTTCCTCATCCGGCGTGAGCTTATAAGCGGTAGTCAGCACAATAGCGACATCCCCCAGGTTTTTACTCGCACGCAAGCGTTCGCCGACGACCGGCCCATTGACCTCACCGGGTAGACGAATATCAAGCAAAGCCAGTTCCGGCAATTCACCCTGAAAACGGGCGTTATCAACATCATCAATCCAGGAGACGGCTTCTTCACCATCGACAAAGGCGACGCCTTCAATCCCCCAGATTCCGAACATCGCCAGTAAGACCTCATAGATGTCCGGTTCATCTTCGACAACCATCCAAGTAGACAAAGCGTTCGTCACCTTTCTTTACATTCCTATAACGGTTCGTGACAATTATTCACCACCGCACCGTTTTTTTCAAATCCAACACAAACTTGACTCTTTTCACTTTACAACAGGATGAGGCCAAAATGAATTAAGCCGATTGTCCTAAAGCCTTATGTGGCATCATTCCTGATTCAGGTATAATAGACTTATGACACAAAATTAAGGTTGGAGAAACTATTTTGAACTGGCTAATCGTCGAAGATGAGGCGGACATTCGCAACCTGGTTGCAATGATGGCACAGGTATGGGGCCACAATGCGATAACCTTTGATAACGGGCAAAAGGCGTGGGATTGGTTGGATGACCTCGCTAACGGCAAGGTAAGCGGAGAAATACCCGAATTTGCCTTGATGGACATTCGTATGCCCGGCAAGCGTGGCAACGAACTCTCAAAGAAAATCCGGGAGGTGGGCGCAATCAGTGATATTCCGGTTGTCTTGATGACCGCATTCGTGCTCAGTGACGAAGAGATTAACAACATGCGGGATAAGTTCGGTGTCGATGCCGTCATCAACAAACCGCTGCCGGATTTCGACCGGTTGAAGGTCGTGCTGGATGATATAATCGCCAAGAAAAAGCAGAACGGATAAATCCGCATGTCTCAAACGCCCTCCAACAGCACACAGGAAATCGGGAGTATTCTCGGTCGCGTGAATTTGCTGGGCGCTGCGACTGAAAAGTTGTTCGGCCGCATCTATAAGAGCTTAAACCGCCGTGCGAAAGCCAACAAGCGGGAGCAGCGGAAAGTCGAATTGAAGGAAAGGATCGCAACAGCCAAACAGATCCATGAGACGAATAAGTATCTGCGTAAAGGGTTGGAGAAGCGTACCCGCGAGATCGAACGGATGCACGGCATCCTCGCCCGTATTGATGAGGGTATCATCATGCAAGACAACGAAGGGCGTATCGCCTACAGCAACCGGGCAGCGCGGGACATGCTGGGCAACCAGAAAAATTTCTGGGAAAGCGAACTCGGCGTCCTGTTTGAAAATTACAGCCAGATGACCGACCTGCAAAGCGAGTTGGAACCCCTGGGCGAACCAACCCGCGTTCAGGTCAACAACCGCGTGTTGGGGGCACAGCTTGCCGCCGTCGCCAATGATAAGGGCGAACGCCTGGGCACAATGATCGTGCTGCGAGACGCCACCCGTGACGCGCTGGCGGATCGACTGAAAGATCAATTCGTCACGGCGATCTCACACGAACTCAAAACCCCGATGACGGTCATCAAGGGGATGAGCGAGGTGTTGATGGGCAGCCCGGATGACCAGCCACCCAACCCCAGGTTGCTGCAAACCCTCAGCCGTAACGTGGACATCCTCGACCGCATGGTGGTGGAGTTGCTCGACGTCTCCGAGATGAGCGCGGGCACCTTTGACATCCGGCAGGATGAGATCATGCTGGAAGCCCTGCTAGTCAGTGTGGCGAACGGTCTCGAACCGGCGGTTATCAAGAAAAGCCTCGAACTGACCGTGATGCTGCGTGACCCCGGCACACTCAAAGTTCGCGGTGACGAGAAGCACTTACGCTGGGCGCTGGGGCATCTGCTCCAGAATGCCATCAATTATAACCTGGCAGGTGGGAAAGTCACCTTCAGCGCCACCACAGCCAACGACAACCCCGACCAGGTCATCATCGCCGTTGAGGACACCGGTGTCGGCATCTCCGACCGGGATATGCCACACATCTACGAGCGATTTTACCGAGGTGACCCGCGTGACCCCAGCGGGCGGCTGGTTGACCCACGCGGACTCGGCCAGGGATTGTTCATCGCACGCATCATCGTGGAAGCGCACGGCGGCTATGTGAGCACGGAGAGCCAGTTGGGTGAGGGCAGTCTTTTCAAGGTGGTCTTGCCGTTAATCCCGATGTAAAACTTGCAACGTGCCATACGCACTCGCTACAATAAAACCTGTAAAAAGAACTATTCATTTTCTTCAGGAGTAAGTCTTGTGGGTGCGTTAGGAGCATTTACCTTTGTGTTGCACAGCCATTTACCCTACGCCCGTCTTGCTGGCAGATGGCCTCATGGTGAAGAGTGGATCCACGAAGCCGCTAGTGAAACTTACATTCCACTTTTAAAGACACTTTATGACCTCAAAGACGAAGGCATTGAGTACAAACTGACGCTTGGCATCACCCCGGTGCTTGCCGAGCAACTTGCCGACCCTCTGGTGCTTGAACATTTTGACCAATATCTGGACGCACGCATCAAAGCAGCCGAGCGTGACATCGTCTATTACGGTCATGAGGAGTCAGCCGAAGAGACACCCGACGCGGAAATGTATGATGTCGAAAGAGACAACCATTTATATTATCTTGCCGGATGGTATAAGGGATGGTACGAGGACATCAAACAGACTTTCCATGACCGCTTCGACCGGGACATCATCGGCGCGTTCCGCCGACTTCAAGACGATGGTTACATCGAAATCATCACCAGTGCGGCGACACATGGGTATCTGCCGCTGCTCGGTCGGGATAGTTCGATTCGCGGGCAGCTTAAAACGGGCATCGCCGCCCATCAACGGCATTTCGGCACCACGCCGACGACTGTCTGGTTGCCAGAATGTGCCTATCGCCCGGCCTACATCGAGGACGATGGCACCACACGCCCCGGCCTCGAAAAACTTTTGAGCGAACAAAACTTCAAAGTCTTTTTCACAGAAACCCACGCCGTCACCGGGGGGCAGCCGGTCGGTGTGGCAGCCGGTGATGTGATCGGCCCCTACGGCGACATCAAACGGCGCTACGTCATCCCCGCAGCAGCCACCCCCATCCCGCCTAAGCGCAATCTGACGACCTACCAGGCCTATCACGTTGCGGATACCGTCAAAGGCGGTGAGGGCAACGCTCATGTCGATGTCGCCATCATCGGGCGCAACAACCGCACCGGGCAGCAGGTCTGGAGCGCGGACTGGGGCTACCCTGGCGACTTCGATTACCGCGAGTTCCACAAAAAAGCCGGTACCAGCGGTTTACAATACTGGCGCGTGACGGGCGCAAAGACCGACCTTGCCCATAAAGACTATTACCACCCGGAATGGGCGTCGTTCAAGGTCGATCAACACGCCGAACACTTCGCGCATCTCGTCGGCGATTTGCTGCGCGAACACTACAACGATACCGGCGAATACGGCATCATCGCCTCAAACTACGATACCGAATTGTTCGGTCACTGGTGGTTTGAGGGCGTCGGCTGGCTGGGCAAGGTGATCCGTCACCTCGCGGAAAATCCCGAAATCGACATGGTTACCGCGAACGAATACGTCGAGACACGACCGCCGGAGCAAACGCTCAACATCCCCGAAAGTTCCTGGGGTGTGGGTGGGACGCACTTCTCCTGGCATAACGGGGAGGTCGAATGGATGTGGGAACCCATCCACGAAGCAGAACGACGCATGGAGGCACTCGTGGCAAAATTCCCTGATGCCAGCGGTGACGAGCAGAAAGTACTCAACCAGACAGCACGCGAACTGCTGCTGCTGCAAAGTTCGGATTGGCCCTTCCTCATCACGACCGGGCAAGCACGCGAATATGCCATTCAACGTTTCAACCAGCATATCGAACGCTTTGACCAACTGGCACAAGGGCTGGAAAACGACCAACCAAACGCGGCTTATGCCGAGCAACTCTATGAACTTGATAAAGTCTTTCCTGATATTGACTATCGTTGGTTCGCTGATTAACAAATCTTAACCTTCGTTCGCTATAATGTCGTATGAGGCTTTGACCTCAATCCACTAAGGAGTAACTGTTGTGAATGTTCTCTTCGTCAGTGCAGAAGCTGTTCCCTTTGCGAAAGTTGGCGGGATGGCTGACGTCATCGGTTCGCTGCCGCAGGCGCTGCGCAAACTCGGTGTTGATGCTCGTGTGATTATGCCCGGTTATGGTTTAATCGGTCATTACGACTACGACATCTCTCTGCTCGCGTCGTTCCACATCCCCATGCAGCAAGGGTCAGCGGACGTGCAGGTTTACACGACGATCAGCGATGGCGTGCCGTTCTACTTTTTGCAGGCCTGGCCTTACTTCGGTACAGAGATGAGTGTTTACGGTGACTGGGATTGGGATTCGCCCCGGTTCATCTTCTTTAACCAGATCATCATGGGTGTGATCTGGGAGATCGGCGAGCGTATCGGCTGGTTCCCGGATGTGTTCCACGTCAACGACTGGCACACCAGTCTGCTGCCGTTCATGATTAAAGAAAACACACACCTGCCCCGCTGGCGCGAGACGGCCTCCGTGTTGAGCATCCACAATATGGCTTACCAGGGAGATAACGTCGGCGGTTTCCTGTGGTTAGCAGGGCTACCACCCAGGCGGCAACCCGATCTGATCTACCAGGATTTGACCGGCAACCTGCTTGCGACCGCCATCGCCTACGCTGACGTTGTGACGACCGTCAGCCCACGCTACGCCGTTGAAATCCAATACCCTTACATGGGCTATGGGTTAGAAGGACTCGTCCGTACCCGGCAGGATAACCTTCGAGGCATTCTCAACGGTATTGACGTTGACCTATGGGACCCGGCGACGGATAAACGGCTGGTGCAAAACTATGACGCGGGGAACTTCCGTGAGAAGCGCGGAGAGAACAAGCGCCATCTTCAACAGATCCTCGGCCTGGAAGTCAGTGAGGACATTATGCTGATCGGCATTGTGAGCCGTTTGGTGTGGCAAAAAGGCTTTGACCTCGCCGTGCCCGCGTTGCGCCGCCTGCTGGAAAATCATACGGTGCAGTTCGTCGTCCTGGGCACAGGTGAAGTCAGCATTGAACAGCAACTGTGGAGCATCGGGCAAGACTTCTACTGGAAGGCCCGCGCCCTGCTCCAATACGACGACGCCGTCGCCCAGCAGATCTATGCTGGTGTCGATCTGTTCCTGATGCCCAGCCGTTTTGAACCCTGCGGCATCGGGCAGATGATGGCGATGCGCTATGGGGCGCTGCCCCTGGTGCGTGAGACGGGTGGACTGGCAGATACCGTTGAGAACTATGACGACGGCCCGGCAGAGCGTGGTACCGGCTTTACCTTCGCCTGGCAAGAAAGTGACGCCATCTACGGCACACTCGAATGGGCGCTGGATACCTTCAACAACCGGCAAACAGCCTGGCAGCGGATGCAACAACGGGCGATGGAAAAAGACTTTAGCTGGGATAACAGCGCCCGCCAATATATTGAAGTTTACGAGCAAGCTATACAGAAACGAAAGGAATAAATAAATTATGCGCGTTAAAGGAATTATTCTAGCAGGGGGTGAGGGAACACGTTTAGCCACACTGACCGCTAAACGTGCCAAGCCCGCCGTCCCCTTTGCGGGGAAGTACCGCATTATTGATTTCGCCCTGAGCAACTGCGTTAACTCCAACATCTTCGATGTGCTGGTGCTCACGCAGTATCGCCCCCACAGCCTGAACGACCATGTCGGCCTGGGCCGCCCCTGGGACCTCGACCGCAGTTTTACCGGTGGTGTGCGTCTGCTGCAACCCTACAAGGGTCGCCTGGATACTGACTGGTATGCCGGCACCGCTGATGCCGTCGCTCAGAACATCAACTTTGTGCGGCACGGTCGCCCGGAATACGTGCTTATTCTCTCCGGTGACCACATTTATGAGATGGACTATGATGTGCTGTTGCAATTCCACCGGGAAAAAGGCGCGGACGCGACGGTCTGCACGATCAAAGTCCCGCTGGATGAAGCCAGTCGCTTCGGCATTATCGACACTAACGACGATTACAGCGTGAAAGAATTTGTCGAGAAACCAGCAAATCCACCCGGCAACCTCGCCAGTATGGGGGTCTATGTGTTCAACTATGATGTACTTGAGCATGTCTTACAGCTTGACCAGAAGGTGGAAGGCTCCAACCGAGACTTCGGCAAAGACATCATCCCGTATATGATCGAAAACGATATGCAAGTTTTCGCTTATCCTTACGGTGGTTATTGGATCGACGTGGGGACGGTCGATGCCTACTGGGAAGCGCATATGGACTTACTGAGCACACCGCCGTCGCTCAACCTCTCCGACCGCACATGGATTATCCACACACGCAGTGAGGAACGCCCACCGGTACGCATCCAGCAGGGTGCGACGGTCAACGACAGCCTCATCACGGATGGCTCTGTGATCGCGGATGGTGCAATCGTCGAGCGGTCGGTGCTGTCACCTGGGGTGTACGTGGGGCCAGGTGCGGTCGTGCGGGAATCCATCATCCTCAATGATGCTTACATCGAAACCGGCGCGGTCGTCGAACGGGCGATTGTTGACAAGATCGCCGTCATCGGGCATAACGCACGGGTCGGTCAGATGCAAGACATGGGTGACCTGGGCATCACCTGTGTGGGTAAAAACACACACGTCCCGGCTGGTTACACGGTAGAGCGTGATGTCATCCTCGGCCCGGATCTCAAGTTGACACAGTTCGAGGAATACAAGGACAAGACGATCCCCGCAGGGAAGGACATCGGTTACAAACGCAAACGGTAATCCCGTATCCTGTAAAATACAAAACGGCCTTGTTGCAGGGCCGTTTTTTTGAGTCATTGTCGGGTCTGTCTATGGCGTGTCCGTTTAGCTTACGCCAACCGTGGAGATGATGGAATTGTCACCACTGAAGGGATTGGGCGCGTATTTATCCGCTTCCCATTCGTTGTGCCACTCCCCATCGACCAGATAGCGGAACTGATATTCCTCGTCAGGTTCCAACCGCAGCGCGATCTTAAAACGTCCGTCCTTGAGCTTGGACATTGCATGGCTGTCTTCGTTCCAGTCGTTGAAGTCCCCGACCAGATAAACCGATTCTGCTTCCGGCAGTTTGTGTGTGTAGAAGGTCACCTTGACCGTTTTGCCCTTGTTGACGACATCTTTCTTCAGCATGTGAGTTCCTCCATGAAAAGGTCATTACGTTTGCTTTGTGCAAATCGTCGCTAATTCTAACATAACCCTTGCTAACGAAAAGACGTATTTCTCATGATATTCACCGGATTTTACATCAAAATTTTGTGACACTTCCACGATTCATGTTGCCAAGTATCACGCAATCACGCTATGCTTGTGTCGTTGATACAGTTTATATCAAGATCGCAATACGTAATCAGGAATAGGAGCATCTCTATGATAAAGCCAGTTACGACCGTGAATGTCGTACCTGATCTGCCGAAGCAGCTCGAACGGCTCGAAGAAATCGCTTATAATTTGCGCTGGGCCTGGGATCATGAAACCATCGGCCTGTTCATCCGCATCGACTCCGAACTGTGGGTGAGGACAAATCATAACCCGGTTGCCATGCTCGGCCTCGTCAACCAGAAACGCCTGGAAGAAGCCGCTCAAGACCCGGCATTCATGGCACACTATAACCGCGTCTGCCAGAACTTTGACAGCTACATGAACGCTAAGAACACCTGGTATGACCAGGTCAGCACCAAAAAGAAAAACCCCATCATCGCTTACTTCTCGATGGAATTCGGCATCACCGAAGCCCTGCAAAATTACTCCGGTGGTCTGGGTGTGCTCAGCGGTGACCATCTCAAGAGTGCCAGTGACCTCGGCCTGCCGCTGCTCGGCGTGGGGCTGCTCTACCAGGAAGGCTACTTCCAGCAATATCTCAATGCAGACGGCTACCAGCAAGAATCGTACCCGATCAACGATTACTCCCGCCTGCCGGTGACGCTGCAACGCGACAAAGACGGCGCACCGATTAAGATCAGCGTGCCCATGCCGGGTCGTCAACTGTATGCGCAGATCTGGAAGGTGCAGGTCGGGCGCGTGCCGCTTTATCTGCTGGACAGCAACATCCCCGATAACCCCCGCCCCGAAGACCGTGACCTGACCGACCGCCTCTACGGTGGGGATCGGCGTACCCGCATCCGTCAGGAGATCCTGATGGGGATCGGCGGCATCCGTGCGCTAGATGCACTCGGCCTGCGCCCGGACATCTGCCATATGAACGAGGGACACTCGGCCTTCCTCGCCTTGGAGCGCACCCGCCAGATGATGGAAGAACACAATTTGAACTTCGAGCAAGCGCGTCAGATCAGCAAATCCGGCAATATTTTCACCACGCACACACCCGTCCCCGCCGGCCTGGAGCGTTTCGGCTTCGATTTGATCGACGAACACTTCACCGATTACATCAAGAAACTCGGCCTCACCCGTGAGGAATTCATCGACCTGGGGCGCGAGGATATGGGCACCTATGAATTGTTCTCCATGCCCGTGCTGGCGGAGCGCATATCTTCCGGGAGCAACGGTGTCGCGCAGTTACACGGTGTGGTTAGCCGCCGCATGTGGCACTGGGCCTACCCCAACGTCCCAGAACGCGAGATCCCCATCGGCGCGGTGACCAACGGAGTGCATATGAACAGTTGGGTCAGCGCGGATATGGCGACACTGTTTGACCGCTACCTGAACCCGGCCTGGCGCAACGAAGAAGAAAACACCGCTATCTGGGACGATGTCGATGAAATCCCCGATGGCGAGCTATGGCGCACCCATGACCGTCGGCGCGAACGGTTGGTTGCTTTTACACGCACAACGCTCAAACAGCAGTTGCTGCGGCGTGGTGTTTCTCAGGCAGAGGTCGATGCTGCCGAGGAAGTGCTTGACCCCGATATTCTGACGCTCGGTTTCGCACGACGCTTCGCAACCTACAAACGTGCAACCTTGATCCTGAGTGATGCTGAACGGCTGGACCGTCTGCTCAACGACCCGGAACGCCCGGTGCAGATCATTTTTGCCGGAAAAGCGCACCCGCATGACGAAGGTGGTAAGGCGCTTATCCGTGAGATCGTGCGTATGTCACGGCGGCCTGAGTTCCGCAACCGGATCGTCTTCCTCGAAAATTACGACATGCAAATCTGCCGTTACATGGTACAGGGTGTGGATGTGTGGCTGAACAACCCGCGCCGCCCGAAAGAAGCCAGCGGCACCAGCGGCATGAAGGTCGTTTACAACGCCGGGTTGAATTGCAGCATCCTCGACGGTTGGTGGGCGGAAGGCTATAGCCCGGATGTGGGTTGGGCCATCGGCAACGGTGAAGAATACCCCGAAGCGGAATGGGAACATCAAGACATCATCGAGGCTAACGCACTGTATAACGTGCTGGAACAGGACATCGTCCCGACCTTTTATGAGCGAGGCCGCGACAACCTGCCCCGCCAGTGGATCGACAAGATCAAGGCGTCAATGAAGAAGCTCGCGCCGTTCTTCAACACACGTCGTATGGTGCAGCAATACACCGAACGATACTACCTGCCGACACTCGCGCTCACCGAGAAGATGCAGCAATCCGATCTTTCTAAGGGCATCGAGTTTACCCGGTGGCGTAACGACCTCGAAAACGTCTGGAACAACGTCCGCGTGGATGATGTGAGTGTGGACACCACCGAGATCAAAGTAAACGCTCAGATCGAAGTCAAGGCGACCGTGCATCTAGGCAGCCTGACCCCCAACGATGTGCGTGTGCAGCTTTACTATGGTCAGTTAAACGCCCACGGTGAAATCGGCGAACTGAGCGGTGAAGCCATCGACATGGAGCCAAGCCGCGGCAAGAACAACGGCGAAAACGGCAACTATATCTTCCGCACGAAGATCAGCTATGACACCAGCGGCGACCGGGGCATCTCCGTCCGTGTGGTGCCCAAGCATGACCTACTGCCGACCCCCTTCCAACCGGGGTTGATTACCTGGGCGTAGGCTGAAATATTTGTGGGGCATCCTGCCAGGATGCCCCAATGGTTGTGATTTCAGGAATTAGTGCCGAAGATCAAACCGGGGATCTCCGTTAGTTTCGGGCGCTGACCGGCAAGCAACGTGTTCACACGGAACAAGCGCCCCGCCAACCAGAACATCCCGGCCACCGATACCGCCAGAATGCCCAGGCTCAACGCCAACTCTATCAAGGGGACGGCCCCTGAAGAAAGCCGCATCACCATCGCCATCGGTGACGTCAGCGGAATCATACTCAACACAACCGCCAGCGTCCCACCGGGGTCATCGGCGATCTCAGTGGAGAACACCCAGGGCAGCAGCGCCGGGAAGATAAAGACAAAGGCGAAGCTCTGTGATTCCGAGACGGACGTGACTAACGCACCGATCCCGCCGAAGGCGGCGGAAAACAGCATATACCCCAGCAGGAAGTAAACAATTGCCATAAAGATCAATATCGGCTCGAACGTCACCCCCGCCAGAAAGCCGGTATCCGCGAGCGTAGATACGGCGACGATGGCGACAAAATACACCACGACCTGTAACAAGCCCAACAGCCCCAACGCGCCGATCTTCCCGGTGAGCAGTTGCAGCGGCGGCACCGATGAGATCAAAATCTCGACCAGGCGCGACTTTTTTTCCTCGATGATGGACTGCATCAGATAGCCACTCGTCCCTAGCAGCGCCAGCGCGAGCAGCACGGCGAAGATCGTCGCGACGGTCTGGTCGTTGCCACTATCCCCGGCGATGCTTGTCTCGTCAGTGACCTCGAACGTGGTCGCGGAGATCCGCGCCGGGTCTGAGAGTAAGTTCAACGTGCGCAAATCCATCTGATCGACAAATTGGCTGTAGAACAGATTCTCAAAGCCACTGGCCCCCAACGCAGAGAGCGAAAACGTCGGAATGTAACTCGTCACGTTGCCCGTTTCCAGGTAATCCGCCGCGATGACGTAGTAGGTATCAATTTCACCGGCGTCCATTGCGGCATCGGCTGCCGATTCGCTCTCGAAAGCGACTAATTGGTCGGCAACCGGGCTATCTTGCGGCGGCGGTTCGAACGTGTCGGAAAGATCGACATACCCAGATTTGCCTGTCTCTTCGGTATCGAACTCGAATTCAGCCAATTGGTTGATCGGGTTCGCCGAGCCACCGGTCGCAGCCTGGATGCCCAGGTAAATCACTATAGCCAGCAGTGGCAAGCCGAACGTCGAGAACAAGTAGCCCCGGCGTTTGGCGTTGCGCTTCAGTTCGTAGAGGAAAACAGCGAGTACATGCTTACTCATGCGGACGCCTCCTGACGATTGAGCTGCTCGGATGTGGTGCCCATTTCACGGTTGCCGAAGATCACCGCGAGGATGTCTTTCGGCTTCAACTGCTTGCCATACATCAACAAGCCCCAACGGAAGATCTTTGCCGACGCCCACGATACAAAGATAATCGACACGATAAAAATGCTAATGCTCGCCACAAACTGCCAAGCCGGGATCGCGGCGAAGCCGACACGGATCACCATCGCCATCGGTGCGGTGAACGGAATCAGCGAGAGGATCACCGGTACGGTACCGTTCGGGTCGGTGATGAATGTGACAATCAGCGCGATCACGACGAAATACCCACCCAGCGAGATGAACGTCGCGTACTGGTTGCCCTGCTGTTCGGAGCCAGCCAACACACCGATGCCGGAAAGAATACTCGCAAGGAAGAAATAGCCCAGCACAAAGTACACCACGCCGACCACGATCAGATCGACCGGGAACTCAACGTCGGCAAATACGGAAAGCAGCTCAAGTTCAGCACCGACCGTGAACACCCCAACACCAAGCAATACCCAGACCGTCACTTGCGTCAGCCCTAGCAGGCCGAGGCCGATGATCTTGCCAAACAGCAATTGAAACGGTGACACGGTCGTCACCATAATTTCCATGATGCGGTTGGTTTTTTCTTCCACCAGGCCGTTGACGAGAAATGTGCTGGTCGTCTGTGCAGAAAGCGTGAAGATGATCGCAAAGAAGATCGGCGTCAGCAGCAGCACCGGCAGTGTGTTCTCGGTGATCTCGCGTCCACTGCTCTGGATGATGAGCGCCTGATTTTCTCGCGGTCGGGCGAGACGTTCAGCCGGCAGCGCGATGTCGAGTTCGGTTCGCAGCGTATCCAGCAGCGCACGCTCAAATGCCTGATTGACCTCTTCGGGTGCTTCCCCGTAACTGAATAGCTGGACGTTGCCCGTCGAGCGATAATCTTCCGGGACGACGAAATAGGCCGCGATGCCCTGTGTGCCGTCGGTTTCCTCGTTCGCTTCCAGTGATGCGCGGGCGGCGTCTTCGTCGGGGAAGGCCATCAAGGTATAGGCTGCGGTGTCATCGCCCTCACTGAGTTCAACGGTAGTCTCGTCCGGCAGCGCGAGTGTCTGCGCGTTATTCACAAATCCCAGTTGAGAGAAGTCACGTTCTTCGTCGTCGCCACCTAACACGAGGAAAATGGCAATCCAGAGTCCAACCATGATCGCCGGGGTACCAAAGGCGGCGAATAGAAACGCCGGTCGCCGGAGGTTACGCAGGTATTCTCGCTTGATAATCAGTGCCAGTTTACGCATTGGCGGCCGCCGGACTGGGTGTCTCTTTTGTCTGATCCTCAACACGCTGGTCTTCGTAGGCACTTTCCCCGGCAACCTGAATAAAGATGTCGTTCAGGCTGGGTACGGCACGCTCAAAGCGATCAACCAATACATCCGGTGAGGCGGCGATGCTTGCCAGCACGTCGTTGGGGGTGACATCAGGTTCCATATAAAGCAAGGATGCTTTGCGCCGGTTGCGGTCAACTTCTACCCGTTCGACCCCCTGTAGTATGCTGTAGTCGCCCGTACCTTCCACGATGACGGCGTGCGGTGCATAACGACTGCGGACTTCGTCCACCGGCCCGTAGAGCGCCTCACGCCCCCGGCTAATCATGAACAGGCGATCCGCCATTTCCTCGATCTGGTGCATCTGATGGGTGCTCATGATGATCGCAGTACCCGCCGCCTTGAGTTCGAGGATCAAGTCTTTAATCACCAACGTATTGAGCGGGTCAAGGCCGGAAAACGGCTCATCAACAATGATCAGTTCCGGCTCATGCATCACCGTGACGGCGAACTGCACCTTTTGCTGCATCCCCTTGCTGAGTTCCTTTGATTTTTTCTCCGCGCGGTCTGCCAATTCGAGGCGCTCCAACAGTTGCATTGCTTTGTCGCGTGCTTGCTTGTTGGACATACCCTTTAACGTGCCGAGATACACCATCATCTCGACCACTTTGACATCACCGTAAAGGCCGCGTTCTTCCGGTAAATAACCGATGCGATCTTTGGCTTCAGCGGTGATCGGCGCACCAAACAAACGAATCGTACCCGAATCGGGTTTGAGAATATCGAGCAACATGCGAATGGTCGTCGATTTACCCGCACCATTCGGCCCCAGCATGGCGAAGATCTCGCCATAGTTGACGTCAAACGACACTTGATCGACGGCGCAAAAAGACCCGTAATTTTTCGTAACATTTTCAACGTGGACAGCGGTCTTTTCTGACATAAAACCTCCGTGATATTTCTTTTAGAATTACATTATGACTGAATGCTGTAGAGAATTGTTGAACACTCTCACAGGACTAATGATTTTCAAAGTTTGTGCTAACCCCCGTACCTTGTACGCAAAAACTCGAAATGGGTTGCAAAACTCATCAAGTTTTAACAAAAACAGCGAACCATCAAGGTTCGCTGTAATTTGCCAGATAATCGGCTTTATTCGGATTGTGGCTCCGGTGTGGTGGCTTGTAGTTCTTGCAGCACATTGGGGATCAACCCGGCCTCGAATTCTTCAAGATAGGTTTCGCGGAATTCCAGCAGGCGTTCATCGATCGGCTCGAGCGTCTCAAAGACCTCACCGGGCAGGGGATCGAAGGGCACGGTACCGCGCCATGCGGGTGAGATCTCGACGCGATCACTCAGACGCTGTTCGCTCTGCCACTCATCGACGTAAGCCTGACGCTGTGCGGCGGCGTCTTGTGGTTCTTGCGTGCTGAATTCCTGCACCTCGACGATGAAAAAGCCAACCCCTTCTACAGGGATAGGCCCGACAATATCACCGACTTCAGCTTCAAAGATCACGTCGAATTCCGGCAGAATTTGACCGTCCGCATAGAAGCCCTCAGCCTGCCCGTTAGAGGCCAGCGTTAGCGTATCCGCGCCGATGGGTTGCGCGGCGGGTTCGGTGGAGTATTCACGGGCGAGGTCGGCAAATTCATCCCCCGCTTCCAATCGCTCGATCACTTCCTGCGCGGTTTCCTCGGTTTCAACGAGGATATGACGTGCGTTGACGGACACAACCCGTTCACCGATTTCTTCCACGAGGATGGTGAAAAAGCCCTGCTCGGTTTCCAACGGCCCGATGACGTCACCGGCTTCCGCGCTAAAAACGGCTTCGTCGTAGGTAATGCCAGCCTGAGATTCACCGGGGCGCACCGTCATCGGCATCCCATTCGCCACACCCGGATTGATCGAGTACAACTGCGCCAGTTCTTCCACGTCGCGCCCATCTTCCATCAAACGGACGGCAGCGTTGGCGTCTTCTTCGTCATCCAGCAAGATCTGGCGGATCTGTGCGGCCTCGCCGAGTGTCTGGTCGGTCACTTCGATGACGTGATAGCCGAATTGCGTCTCGACCGGGCCGGTAATCACACCGACTTCGGCACTAAAGACCGCGTCTTCAAATTCCGGCACCATCGCACCCCGCTCGAACTCACCGAGATCACCGCCACTGCCGACAGCAGCCGTATCAACCGTGAATTCTTCCAGCAGTTCCTGGAAGTCTTCACCCTCCTCGAGACGCTCGACAACTTCTTCAGCGGTTGCGGCCTCTTCCACGCGGATGTGGCGAGTCCGCACGACCGGGACTTCTTCGACCTCGAATTCCTCACCGATGGCGTTACGGATAGGCTCCGCACTGGCACGCGCCGTCATGATGAGGTCGAGGGCTTCCTCGGTAATGCCGGAATAAGGCTGTACTGTTGTGAGGTAATCCGCTCTGGCTTGCTCGAAGCCCTCCGGCAGTGGGCACTCCTCTTCGGCGTCGGCGCTTTCGGTCGCTTCCGCGATTGGCGGCTGGACGGGTGGCAGACCGAGCTGCTGCGCCCAAACGGTGTCAATCTCGCATTGTGTCGGCAGCAAATCACGCGCCTGTGCTTCCTGGTAGAACAACTGCTCACTCAGCATCGTCTCATAGACAATTTCACCAAGTGCGACGTCATCTACGAGGATTTGCAGCAACCCATTCACCGAGGGGTTCTCCGGCGCGAGTAGTTCATCGCCCTGCTGTTCGACCGCACTATTCAAGTTGATGTAAGAAGAAACACGCTCGTAACGCACCCGTGCGCGGAATTCCTCCAACGTGATGGTCTCATCACCGACTTGTGCGACGACCTCATCCAGGTTTACATCTTCGGGTGCTTCGGGGATCTGGTAGCCGTCCTCCTGCGCGCTGACCGGTAGTATCACCAGCAGTACGAGCAAGATTGCATAGAATTTAGTGAAAATACGGGACAAAATTGCCTCCAATGAATGTCAAATTGTTTCTTTTCGGTTCAAAATAAGCATAACGCAAGCAATCATAAATACCAGACCTGATGTTGTGATGCGCTTGCGCACTTACTCGACATGGTGGTAAACTCGAAATCGAAAAAAAGTAAAAATAAGCATCTTAATCCTCATGATGGTCATGTGGCATTATCATAGAAAATGAGATGTCGTCTTTGAGAGAATTGATTGTGCGTATAGAATTGAGACTACCACCGCTTCATTGGAGGCTTGCATGAAGAAACACATCCTCGTGGTCGATGATGAGATCGGCGCGTTGACTTTAATTGGTATTATGCTGGAACGCGGCGGCTTCAGCGTGCTCAAGGCCAAAGATGCCGACGCTGCCCTGGCTGTGCTTGACCAGAACACCCCGGATATGATTATCCTTGATGTGATGATGCCCGGTATGGATGGTATTGAGCTATGCAACGTCATCCGGCAGCGCGGCGACACCAACGCCACCCCTGTCCTTATCCTCTCCGCTCGTGGAGACGCCGAGAGCGTGATGCGCGGTATGGAAGCAGGCGCGAATGATTATCTGCCCAAACCGATCTTACATCACGATCTGGTCGCAAAAGTGCGTTCGATGTTGAACGAAGCACCAAGCAGCTAATCCACTTAAGCTTCTACTGTATCACCGAGTCAGGCATGATCGACGGCCTGACTCTTTGTGTTAGGCCCCCGCGCTGTAAAGCGCCCGGTAGATGTTGTAATTCTTGTAGATCAACTGCACATAAAGCTGTGTCGAGCTGATGTCGATGGCCGCCATAAAGCGGTCAGGGTCTTCCCCGGCGGCCTCCAGCCAGCGGATGGCCCGGCTCGGCCCGGCGTTATACCCCGCCAGCGCCGCGTAGACGTTGCCGTCGAAACGTTCGAGCTGTTCATCGAGGAAGTACGCGCCGAACGCCACCCCCGCATGGGGCCGGTAGAGGTCGCTGTGTTGGTAGTCTTCCCAGTCGATCTGACCGGCGATGTATTGCGATGTGCTGGGGATCACCTGCGTCAGGCCGTTTTCCCCGGCACCACCATCGGCGAAAGTGTTGAACAAGCTCTCATGCCGGATCAGCGAGAACAGGATCAGCGGGTCGAAGTCGTATTCGGCGGCGGCTTCGATCACCACATCACGATAGTAGATCGGGTAGCGCATCCGGGCGATGTACCCCGGTGCTTCGACGGTTGGGACGTCCGCCGCGATAATCACATTTGCCGCCGCGAAGATCGACGGATAGAACGCACCGATAATGCGCAACGCGACCGCGATCTGATAAGAGGCGAGGCCGTCGTCCCCATAGGCCCAGAGAAGTTCGAAGAACTCGGTCGTCGCCGCATCGAATGCGCCAACCGCCCACAACTCTTGACCGCGAATCATACGCGGGTCGTTCTCGATGGCAGGCGGCAGGGGCCACAGTGGGCCAGCCTGATTAACGCCGAAGGTCGCACGCAGCCAATTTTCCGCCTCGGTGACCTCCGCCAACGCATCAAAGCGGAAAACAAATTCATCCGGTGGGGTGAAGGGCGCACGCCCGGCGAGCAAATCCTGAGCGCGGGTACTGGGGTAGGTATCCGGCGCAGCTTGCATCGCCGCTGTGAAGGCCTGTGTCGCGGCGGTCTGGTCGCCACGTTCCAACGCCAACCGCCCTACCATTAACTGAGCCTCGGCGCGATTCTCACCGGCAGCAGTCGCCGCCAGCCGCGCATACAATGACTCTGCCGTCGCCGTGTCACCAGCGGCTAACGCGGACTCTGCTGCGATGAACAGGCCGTCCTGCGCCCAGGACGTGTTCGGGAAATCCGTCGCCAGCCGCAAGAAAACTTCCTGCGAAGCGGCGAGTTCAGCGCGTGTGTCGTAGAGGTAACCAGCTCGCCACAACGCTTCGGCGGCGATATCTGGCAGATAGCCGTAGGTCGTGCCGACTTCCAGGTAGCGTTGGATAGCGGTATCAAGATCACCCTCTAAAAAGGGCGTGCGTCCGGTTTCCAGCAATGCGTCACCAAATGCCGGATCTTGCGAATACCGCTCTATTACGGTCTGGAAGGCGACCAGCGCGGCCTCAAAGTTGCCCAGCGCCCGGTAGGAGCGCCCTAGATAGAGGTTCAGGTCGGCGGGGATGCCAGCCAGCGGCACCTGCGTAGTGTAGGTGTTAAACGCTTCAACGGCGGCGGTATAATCTTCGGCAAAGGTGTTGACGAGGCCGCGTTGGTATTGATCGACGGTGACACCGTTTTCGATCAACACGTTCATCGCCTGATAAGCCTGGGGCTGTTCGGGGTAATTCTGGAAGACCTGCCGGTAGCGCCGCAAACCGGGTTCGACATCCCCGGCGTTGAACAACGCCTCAGCAGCGGCATACTCGATCTGCGCTCGGTACGGCACGTTTTCCGCAACCTGCAAGATCGCGTCATATTGGGCGACGGCTTCGCTATTGCGCCCACTGGCGAGGTAGCGTCGGGCGATCTGCTCTCGCAGTGCGAGGCCGGGCACGGTACTACGGGCGTTGGCGGTGGCCTGCGCGTAGCTGTCAAGCGCCGCATCAAGCTGACCGAGGTTCAATTGTGCGTCGCCGATGCGTTCGTAGGCGTAGCTGTCGATCAAGCCTGGGCGTAACGCGAGATACTGCTGGAAGTCGTCAATCGCGTTTTGCCACTGTGAAAGACCCAGGTAGGCATCACCACGCAAGAAATACCCCTGCGCAGCGCGGAAATCCTGCGGGAACTCGTTAATCAGAATATTGATCGACTCGACCGCCTCACGGAACAGCCCCGCACGCAGCGCCGCTCGCCCCATGTTGAAGGCCGCGTTCGCCCGCATCTCTGCCGGAGCATTTTGTTCGGCGAGGATGGTCTGGTAGGTGGTGACCGCATTCTCGTAGTAACCGTTGAGGAAGTAGCTGTCACCGATGCGTAACGCCATCTCCGGCGTCATACCCGGTGCGGGGGTCGAGGTCGGTGGCGGGAGGGTAACGGTCGGCGGTATGGTGGTCACCTGCTGCCCCACCGTGAGCGGCTCCGGCGAGACCCCCGTGACCACGACGACGGTCACATTCTCACCGTTATCCGAAGAACAACCGGCGACCATCAACACGACCGCCAGCAGCATTATGATCTGTTTGAAATTTAGATTAGCCATCATACGGACAATTATCACCGCCGCGCTGATGGCTGTCAATGCTGCTCGCGTCCCATAGGTTACTCGTCGGGTTCGAGGTCGCCGCCCAGCCAGGGGATGCCGTAGCCGATGACCAGATGTCCCGCTTCCGCGAGTGTCTTACCGAGTTGATCCATGTTTTTGAACTGCCACCAATGGTTACCCGATGGCAAAATCCCCACGCCAAAATCTTCTACGACCAGCGTGCCCAGATCGCGCTGTGCGTAAGCGGGATGGTCACTTTTGCTGCGCGGGTTGGTCTGGTCGGTGCGGGTCAAGGTCACACGGAAGCGCGACGGCATCCCCGCCGCCCACTCACTATCGACGTAATGCAGCAGTTGGTACTCGATGAAGCCGTTGAGGTCGTCGTCTAAGGGCTTCTTAAAGCGGAACTGTCCGCTGGCCTGCTGCACGGAGAGGTCTTCCAGTTGGTAACCGGCGGCCTCGTAAGCCTGCCCGACAACCGTCATCAAGGTGGATTTAAAAGTTTCCTGTGCTGTCGCCATTATGCAAATGCCATCACACTCGAACATTTCTGCGGGAATAACGCCTCCAGCAGTACGGCGGCCTTACGGTTGACGAACACTTCCGGCATGATACGCTCCAGTTCGCCCGGTGTGCGGTGCCCGAACAAGACACTCAGAAACGAATGATTAGGGAAAGCGGCGTCCGCTTCCCATTCCGGCAGCAGCGTACCCTGGGACGTTTCTACGATTTTGCCGCGCTCAAACGTGATCGTCAATGCGGTGGTGTCAAAAAAGTGAATTTTGAGGTCACCGGTGTAGCAGTGCGCCCCGGAACCACGCAGGCGGCGTTCCAACACAGGCGCGACCGTGCGAATGAAGCTCGGCATCTCCGGCACGCGCAGGTACCACGCATACAGCTTGTCGTATGCCTGCCCTATGCCGGTCTTGTCCACCAACGTCTTGACCACATCCGGCATTGCACTGGCGAAGCCGATGATTTCCGGCACATCCAGCTTATGATCGGCGTAGAACGCCTGCGCATGAGCTTTGAGGTCACGCACCACGTCGTCAAAGGTATCAAGGTATGACGTCTCATCACCGACGACGTAATCGAGACAGTTCAACACGGAAAAATAGTTGTTGGTACTCATTACCACGTAACCGACGCTCTCATCGTCTCGGTTGAGAATGACTTTTACATCCTTGCGCTGTGGGGTGTCGTCGCTGCGGCCTTCGATCTCATAACGCCACATCACCTCGGTATATGGACAGTGCAGCAGCACCGATTCGGCGCGATAGGTGTCCCAGCGAATCAGATCAGGGATGTCAGCGACGGTCGCCGGGCGTAGCGTATATTTCGCTGCCTCATCGTCCTTCAGTTTGGGCACAGCGGTCATCGGCAGCGTGGCCCTCCGACCGAGATCTAGACCGCCCATCGCATAACCGAAGCGACGGTAATAATGCGGTATGCCGGTGATCCCCTGCATGGCGTGACCGAGGGCGGCGCTGCGTTCATGGGCGGCGTCGATCAACGCACGAACGAGGCCGCGCTGTCGGTAGTCTTTATGGGTGGCGACCAATTCAATGCGTCCCACACCGAGTTCAACATCCTCATACGTCCACATTTGCGGGATGAGCAGCACGGCGGAAACGATCTTCTCTTCTTCCGCCGGGTCTACCACGACCCAGAAATCATCGAGTGACATTGCCGGGTGTGCATCGTCAAGCAGGTCAGTCGTCCATACCTCAATCGCCGGGGAGTCTTCATCACCATTGTCGCCGAACACATCCATGTAGAACTGCCCCAGGTTCTCGCGGTCGGAGGTTACACCCTCACTAAGTGAGCGCAAGATCAAACCGTCTTTGAGTTGCTTTTTCATCGCTAACCCTTCTTTCCTTATTATGATTTTTAGCGATGATTATATCACCTTTATGACCCTTTGTAACCTGATAAAATTTCCAATTTTTAGTTGTCGGATCGGTCAGACCGACTGTGCTTATATGCGCCGCCAGATGAACGGCACCAGCATCTCCCAATCGGAAAGGCCGCTGTGCCAGCTTTTGGCGCTGAACGGACGGGCACGGTCGGCCAGGCGTACCCCGGCACGGGAGAGCAGAATCAGGTCGCCCATGCGGTTGACCAGATCGGGATGCAGCGGCCCCGGCCCGTAGAGATTGTTGTGCAGCGCGACCTGTGGTTCGATCCAGGCGAACTTATCAGTGAAGTTGTGCGTAATCCAGTCAATCACACGCTGCTGATAGCCACCACGTAAGTACAGGTGGCTCAGGCTTGCATCCCCACCGAAGGCACTGCGCATGGCCTCGCGCAGCATCCCGGCATCGTCGTCTCGATCCACATCGAGCGAATAGGCGGTATCGTAATGTCCGTGATCGGCAAGCAGAATAAACAACGTGCGTCCATCCTGCACGCGTTCGTCGTCGAGGATGTCGCGCAGCATCGTCATCTGATGCTTGATCTCCGCCTGGACGTAATGCGAGCGGAAGCCGTAAGCGTGGGAAAGCGAGTCGATGTTGGGCAGATAGGCGCTGAAGTACGCCCGCTGCCCGGCGGTACGCTCTAACAGATCGCGCAGCCGGCCCCATGAGTCGTTCAAGCCGATGTGCCGGTGCCGCTCGGTGACACCCCGATGCAAAATGCGTGAAAGTCCGGTGCCCATCAAGCCGTAGTTCAACAGCAGATGCGTTTTGACACCGGCCTCACGCAACTGGTCAGCGATAGACGGTACACTTACGAATTCCTCGGCAGCGAGGCCCCAATCACTGAGCACCCCGGCGGGCTGGTGCCCATACTGCGGTGAGTAGTTGAGCATATTCGCCAGTGTGGAGAACTGCCGTAAGTACATGCTGGTGCCGATCATACCGTGCCTGCCGGGGTAAGTGGCCGTCCACATGGTCGGCAGCGCGACGGCGGTCGTGCTGGGCAACGTCGAGGTCAGCGGCACCGGGCCGCGCCCATCGGAAAGTTCCGCGACGGAGTCGCGCAGGTCAGTGTCTTCGTCCATCAACTCGTTAAGCAGCTTATAGCCGAGGCCGTCGGTTAAAAAGACGACCACACGATCCACCTGCCCGACGGGGCTATCCCCACCCCATACGGCGTCGTCTAACGGACTCTCGACCTCGACGCCGAATATATCCAGTACAGATTGCGCCGTGTTCATGATCGATAGACCATCGTAGTTCGGGTAAACGATCTCGTCGTCCCACTCGACCGGCAACGACAGTAACCGGTTGTCGCGGATGCGCTGCTCGATGCTCGCTGCGGTTGTTTGCATACTCAATGACGTCATAAGTCCTCCCAGAAAGGGTTTAAGATTTGTCGCCCATAATTGTTCACAAGATGTGCCAGCACATAAGCGGTGTTCCAGGCGTCATCAACACCACGATGATGGGTGCCTTGCGGCTCGTAGTCAATCATCTTCATGGATCGCATCAACCCAACTTGTTTGGGCAATTGGTTGGTGCTGGCGAACAACGCTTTAATGTTCATGTGATGGTCACTAAAGGGATAAGGCACATCGAAAAGCGCACACTGCGCGGCGAAGATCCGCAGATCGTAGTTACCCCAACTGCTCCACAGGTGATTTTTCGTCTCGCATTCCTGTTCGAGTATGGCGCACGCTTCAGCAAAAGAAACACCCGTACTGACCATCTCCGGTGTGATGGTGGTCAGCCGGGTACAAAACGCACTCACTTTGGAGCGTTCTGGCTTGATGAGGATACCGCGCTTATGTGTCGGCTGCACGGTGGTGAGGTCAAGCACGCAAATGCCGACCTCGATAATCTCGTTGATCTCACCGGGCGGCGGTTCCTTGCGCCAGCAGGTCGCTTCGACGTCAACAACGATGATTTTGTCCTGTGAGATCGTCATCACTTACAGCAGACCGCGCAGGGCATCCGGCTTGACGACGGGCATCTTACAGGCGAAGTTCTGGCAGACGTAAGCGGTCGGCTCTCCGCCCCGCTGTGACCGGTACGCCAACAACGGAACGGTCACGTCTTCGCCCATGTCATCGGCTGCGACCGCCAGCACCACGTTGGGGCGGTAGACCTCGTACAACACGCGGATGAGATGCTGTGTGACCTCTGCGGTGGGTTCACCGACGATGGCGACCTCGGCAATGTGACGGATCAACGCATCGGCGGCGTTGAGCGCCTCACCGAACGCGGACGGATACTCACGCAGCACGTTTGCCAGCATGGTCAGGGTTTGGCGGGCGGCGGCATCGTAGCGATCATCACCGGTGTAAGCCGCCAGCAATAACAACTGCTTGACGATCATGCTATTACCGGAAGGCACCGCGTTATCTTGCATGTTACGTGGACGCACGATGAGGGCTTCGTGGTCGTCGCTGGTATCGAAGAAGCCACCATCCTCGGCGGTGAAGTGTTGCAACACCGCATCGGCGAGCCGCCGCGCCTGCACGAACCAACGCTCATCAAACGTGGTCTGATAGAGTTCCAGCAGCGCGTCGATCATATTGGCGTAGTCTTCCAGATAGCCGTTGAGCTTGCTCTGCCCTTCTTTGTGGGTGCGCAGCAGACGGTCACCGTCCGTCACCATATTGTCGATGAGAAATTCCCCGGCACGCACCGCCGCATGATAGTAGTCTTCGCGTTGGAGGATGCGGGCCGCTTCCGCGAGGCTCGCCAGCATCATGCCGTTCCACGCGGTTAAAATCTTGTCATCCAGCCCCGGATGCACCCGATGCGACCGGGCGGCGTAGAGCTTGTCTTTAATCGCGGTTAGTCGCTCGTGCAGTTGCTCAACCGTCAAGTCAAGGCGTTCAGCGACGACGTCATCTTCGTTGGGGACGTAGAGAATGTTCTTGCCCTCGAAGTTGCCGCTTTTGGTCACCCCCCAATATTCGACGGCGACGTTAAACTCGTCCTCGACGAGCAGGTCTTGTAATTCGTTATAGCTCCACACGAAGAACTTACCCTCTTCGCCTTCGCTGTCAGCGTCGGTCGCGCTGTAAAAGCCGCCTTCCGGCGCGGTCATCTCCCGCAGCACATAATCGTAGATGTCCTCAGCAATCGTCTTGAAGAAGTCATCACGGGTCATCTGCCAGGCGTGCAGATACACCCGGCTGAGTTGCGCGTTATCATAGAGCATCTTCTCGAAGTGCGGCACCAACCAGTAAGCATCTACGCTGTAGCGGGCGAAGCCACCGCCGATCTGATCGTAAATACCGCCGCGTGCCATCTGTTTGAGGGTGAAGGTCACGGCTTGCAGCACCTCACGGTCTTCGGTGCGGGTATAGCTGCGCAGCAGAAATTCTAAGTTCATCGGTTGCGGGAACTTGGGCGCACCACTGAACCCGCCGTAGTTTTTATCGAACCGTTGCATAAACTTCTGTGTCGCGGTGTCGAGCAAGTCAACATTCAGGCTGCTTTCATCACCGCTGATGCCCATAACATCCCGGTTGAGTGCCGTCTTCAGGTTATCCGCAACTCGTTCGATCTCGTCGGGGTCGGTGGTGTATACCTGGTGGATGCGCTCTAACAACTGCGGGAACGACACCATACCCATGCGCGGCGTCTTGGGGAAATACGTCCCGCCGGCGAAGGGGCGTCCATCGGATGTGAGAAACACGGTCATAGGCCAGCCACCCTGCCGGGTCATGGCCTGCACCGCTTCCATATAGATTGAGTCAACGTCGGGGCGTTCTTCACGATCCACCTTGACGTTGACGAACCACTTGTTCATCATCGCGGCGATGTCGTCATCTTCAAAGCTCTCGTGCGCCATCACATGACACCAATGGCAGGCACTATAACCGACACTCAATAAGATGGACTTGTTTTCCGCCTGAGCTTTCTCGAAGGCTTCTTTTCCCCAGGGGAACCAATCAACGGGGTTGTCTTTATGTTGTAGCAGGTAAGGACTCGTCTCGTGTTGAAGGCGATTCATATTTTCACTTTCGATGTTGCGTTCTGGATAGTAATTTTACCATGTGAGCATTTGCGGCTCATCATCGTCTTTGTCGTCGTCGTCGGTGTGCCAGTAGCCTTCCAGCCAGCCGAGCAACTTGTCGATCACGTCCGGCGTCATACGCAGCGCGGCCTCAAAGCCGTTAGGGGAAAAAGCGTATAGATTCGTGAAGTAGCGCCGCGAAATACAGATTAAGTAGTCCTCTTCCCAGCGAGAAGGCCCCCACAAGAACGCCAGCCCACCCTCTTGACGCCGCATTAACTCCAACCAGCGGTTACGATCCATATCACTGAGTTCACGCATGGTGAAGCGCAGGGTCAGCATGGAGCCGAAGGTGAACGAAAGCTGAACGACCTTGGTGGTCTTATCCGCATCGAACACCACCTGTGCGGAGCCATCCGACGTGGCGACAGTCGCCACACCTCGATTGGTGTGTGTGCCGAGATCACGAAATTTGATGTTGGTCATCATCGGCATATTCTGGAAACGGGTGGACAGTTCAGCATCCAGATCAATCTCACCATCAAAGAACTGCTGAAGCGTCCAGGGCGGTTCCACTTGCGCCGGACGCAGGTCTGATGTAGTCTCAGTGATAGCAAGGCTATCCGCTTCTGGCGGTGGTTGTAATACCTTTACAACCTTTTCAATGATCTCACGTTTTTCTGAGGCGGAAATTTCCTCACCACCGCTGACAAGTCTTTTCAGTGATGCGATCTCGTCGTCTACGGGAGTGCTTTGTTCATCTTCCGGCATTTTAATTGTTCCCTAACGTGTCTACACTATGATTATAGGCTATAGTGACACGACAAACAATCTTTTGGAACCTTCGTTCATCGCTTGCTGAAATCGTTCTTGTACGGTTCTAACGTTGTTCTCGTACACTCTCTATAATTTACAATTGTGATGTAAGGTACACTACCTATATGCAATTTCCAAACAATAACAACAAGGATCCGAACCGAAAGAATTCGGGCAACCAGCAGGATCCCAACGAGGGGCCACCACCACAGCCAGATTGGCGTAAGTGGATTTGGCCCGCAGCAGCATTCGTTATCCTGCTCTGGTTGTTTATTAACTTTAGTGGCTTCGGCGGGGCACCGAGCGGTTCTGAGGTGACTTATGACGCCCTGTTACGCAACGCGGGCGACATCACACAGATTACGATTAGTGATGGCGACGCAAGCGGGCGCTTTTCCTCACCCGTCAGTGGCGTGACCGAATTTGCCCTGAGCATTCCTGAGGATTCCGCCGCTGTCTCCGACATCCTCATCGAAAACGGCGCGACGGGTGTCATCATTGAAAATCCAGAAACCTCGACATTTCTGCTGATTTTGATCCAGTGGGCACCGCTGCTGCTAATTATCGGCTTTTTCATCTGGATTTCGCGCCGGGCACAGCGTCAGATGGGTGGCGCGATGGGCTTTGGACGTACACAGGCGCGTGAATACACCGTCGAACGTCCGCAGGTCACCTTCGATGATGTCGCCGGGCAAAACTCCGCCAAGCAAGAACTCGTCGAGGTGGTAGACTTCCTGCGTGAGCCGGATAAGTACATTGCGCTGGGCGCACGCATCCCGCGTGGTGTGCTGCTGGTCGGCCCACCTGGAACGGGTAAGACGCTGTTAGCGCGTGCGGTCGCCGGTGAAGCGAGCGTATCCTTCTTTAGCATCGCCGCTTCTGAGTTTGTGGAGATGTTCGTCGGTGTGGGTGCCTCGCGTGTGCGTGATCTGTTCAAGCGGGCGAAGGACAACGCGCCGAGCATCGTCTTTATCGACGAAATCGACGCGGTCGGTCGTCAGCGTGGTGCTGGCCTGGGTGGTGGGCATGACGAGCGTGAACAGACGCTCAACCAGATGCTCGCCGAGATGGACGGCTTCGACCAGACCGAGAGCGTGATCGTAATGGCAGCGACCAACCGCCCCGACGTGCTTGACCCGGCGTTGCTGCGTCCTGGTCGTTTTGACCGGCGTGTGACCGTCGGCCTACCGGACAAAACCGGTCGTCTGGCGATCCTCAAGATCCATACACGTGGTAAACCGCTGGCTTCCAACGTGGAACTTCAGCAAATCGCCGCCGGTACGATTGGCTTCTCCGGCGCAGACCTGGCGAACTTGGCGAACGAGGCCGCGCTGAACGCCGCCCGTCGCAACGCTAAGAAGATCAGCATGCGTGACTTCTCCGACGCCTTCGACCGCATCGTGCTGGGTACGGAAAGCCCGCCGCTGACCAACGAGAATGAACGCCGCGTGGTCGCCTATCACGAGGCCGGTCATGCGCTGGTCGCCGCGCTCACACCGCAGGCCGACCCGGTGCTCAAACTGACCATCGTCCCGCGTGGGCAGGCGCTCGGCGTGACCGCGTTCGCACCGAAGGACGAGATTCGCAACTATCCGCGTAGTTATCTACATGCACGGATGCTGGTCAGCCTGGGTGGACGTGCCGCCGAAGAAATCATCTTCGACGAGATCACAACCGGGGCCAGCGACGACCTGCGCCGCGTCACCGATATGGCACGCCGTATGGTGGCCCAGTTCGGGATGAGTGAACGCATCGGTCAGTTGAACTTCGGCGACAACGAGAGCCAGCCGTTCCTGGGTTATTCGATCTCACAGAACCGTAGCTATAGTGAGGAAACCGCCGCGAAGATTGACGAAGAAGTCCATCGCATCGTGGAAGGGGCCTACCATGAGACGGTCGAACTACTGGGGAATAACAAGGACAAGCTAAAAGCCCTCGCCGATGCCCTGCTGACCAGCGAGGTCATCGAACAGGGCGAAATGCTGCGCATCATCGGTATCTCTAAAGATGATGCCATCCCCAGCCGCAGCAAGCTGGAAGACGACACCAGCAACAACAGTCACTTCGCGTTAGAGCAACCGCCGACCGATGAAGAAATCATCGAGCAAGAGGAAGACAAGCGCACGCCGCCTTCCAACAACGGCAAGCACGATGCTGAGGACGAAGAAGCCTCCAGCGAACACCGTGATAGCAGCGGTGGTTCAGAACCGCCGCCGCTTACCTAGTCTGCCGACAAATCACAAGTCATTACGCCGCTCTCATCACACGATGAGGGCGGTTTTGTTTTAAATTATAGCTTGCTGAACACATGCTTTTTCGTCATAAGTTTATGATAAAATTAATCTAATGAAGATTCAATAAATCAGGGTAGAGTAGAGATGTTAAACGGACAAAAAGAAGCGATTCTAGGTAATTTTGATCTTTTGAAGCTCCACGAGGAAAAACTGAACGCAGAGCAGCGTGCGCTCAAAGACCGCCTTCGCCAGTACAACGAAGAGGTCGTGCTGCCTAACATCAACGAATATTGGGATAAAGCCGAGTTCCCCTGGAAAATCGCCATGAAAGCCAAAGACCTGGGTATCGTCGGCGGTGCGATTAAGGGCTACGGCGCACCGGGGCTTGATCCGCTTTCGATCGGCATCGTCAGCTACGAGATGGCACGCGGTGACGGCGGCATCTGCACATTCTACGGTGTGCAGTCCGGTTTGGCGATGACCTCTATCGACGGCCTCGGCTCCGAAGAGCAAAAGCAACGCTGGCTGCCGGAAATGGTCACGCTGGATAAGATCGGGGCGTTCGGCCTGACGGAACCGCGCGTCGGCTCTAATGCCGGTGGTGTACGCACGGTCGCCAAGCGGGACGGCGATCACTACATCCTCAACGGCGCGAAACGCTGGATCGGCAACGCCTCCATCGCTGACCTGATCGTGGTCTGGGCGCGTGACGAAGACGGCAAATTCGGCGGCTTCGTCGTCGAGAACCCTAACGAAACCGAGGGAATGTTGATCGAGGACATCCAGGGTAAAATCGGCAAGCGCACGGTCTTGAACGCCAACATCACACTGACCGATGTGCGCGTCCCGGCGGAAAACCGGCTGGCGAAAGGCGAATCTTTCCGTGATGCAACCCGTGTGCTCTCCGGCGGGCGCTACGGCGTCGCCTGGGAAGCGGCGGGGGTCGCGGCGGCGTGCTTCGAGGCCGCGCTAAAATACGCCATGGAGCGTGAGCAGTTCGGCAAGCCGATTGCTAGCTTCCAGCTTATCCAGCAGAAGCTGGTCGAAATGGCGACCGAGGTCACGCAGATGCAGTTGCTGTGCTACCGTATGGCAGAACTCTATGAGCGCGACGAACTGACCGAAGGCATCGCGTCGATGGCGAAATACAACAACGCTCGTAAAGCGCGTCAGGTGGCGCTGCTGGCTCGTGAGACCCTGGGCGGTAACGGTATTTTGATCGAGAACCACATCGCCCGCTGGCTCAACGACGCCGAAATCATCTACACCTATGAGGGCACCAACGAGGTCAATATGTTGATCGCCGGACGTGAACTGACCGGTATCAACGCTATTATCTAGTTCAACCGTCTAGACGACAAACGCGGAGAGGCAATGCGCTTCTCCGCGTTTTGATTCACGCTATAGTTGGGTGAGTCTGGTGAGGCTCACCCGTTCAAAAATCGACCATCGTTTTTATGCCTTATACAGGCTCTTGTTGATGTGCCTTGATGACGTCTTCCATGACGTGGCTCGGCACCTTATCGTAATGCGAAAAGGTCATTTCGTAGATACCACGCCCGCCGGTCATTGAGCGCAAATCGTTCCCATAGCGCAGCATCTCCGCGAGCGGCACCTGTGCGTTGACCACACTCTTGATGCCGATGGTATCCATACCTTGCACCCGACCGCGACGTGTGTTCAGGTCACCCATGATGTCACCCATCATCGCTTCAGGTACAGTGATTTTAACATCCATAATTGGTTCCATCAAAGCCGGATTTGCTTCTCTGAAGGCATTTTTGAATCCCTCACGTCCGGCGATCTGGAAAGCGATGTCTTTTGAGTCCACTGGATGCTCTTTACCGTCGAACACAACCGCTTTGACATCCACAACCGGATAACCGGCGATCACACCGTCGTCCAAAACCTGGTTGATGCCCTTCTCAATGGAAGGCAAGAAGCTGTTCGAGATGGCACCGCCGACGATCTTCGTTTCGTAGACGAAGCCCTCGCCAGGGTTGGGCAGCAGACGCAAGCTGATCTCCGCGAACTGCCCCGCCCCGCCGGATTGCTTCTTGTGGCGGTATGTTGTTTCCGCTTCCGTGCTGATCGTCTCACGATAAGGCACTTTCGGCATGTTCGTCTCAATGCCGACGCCGAGCTGCTCGGCCCGGTTGATGGCGACGGAAACATGCGCGTCGCCCATGCCTTCGAGCACTATCTCTTTCGTATCAGGATCCTGACGCCAGCGCAGTGTGGGGTCGGAGTCGCATAGACTGGTTAAGATCGTCCCCACTTTGGCACTATCGGCCTGCGTGCGTGGGGAAAGGGAAACCATGTACAGCGGTTCGGGGAACGTAGGCTTGAGGATCTCGAAAGGCTTGTCTTTGGGGCTGAAGGTATCGCCGGTCTTGGTATTGCTGAGCTTGGCGACCACACAAATATCCCCAGCATGGACGACGCTCGCGGGTTCGGTTTCTTTCCCGTGCGAGAACATCAGCGCGTTGAAGCGTTCGACCGTCTCCGTCGTGGCGTTGTAATAGGTGTTGTTGCTCTCGATCATGCCGGAAAATACGCGCATGTAGTTGAGCGTGCCGACGTATCGGTCGTTCACAGTCTGGAACACGTAAGCGGCGAGCGGGTCGTCGTCCGACTGTGGCGCGGTGATATATTCCATCTCCTCACTGCCATGCGGCATGACCCCGACACGGCGACCTTTCGGTGATGACGTGTAAACGATCAACGCTTCTAGTAGAGGCACGATGCCGACATTGCTCGTGCCTGAGGTTACGAAGACCGGCACGGTGTTCAGGTCGTGGTCACGGGCGGCCTTACGCATCCCGTCACGGATTTCGTCACGGGTCAGGTCTTCGGTTTCAAAATATTTTTCCATCAGATCGTTATCGGCCTCAGCCGCCGCCTCAACCAGTTCTACATGGGCCTGCTCGGCCGTCTCAACCAGCGCATCCGGCAAATCGGAACGCTCCTCACCGGCACCGTAATAAGCCTTCTGCGTCATCACGTTGACCACACCCGTAAAATCAGCCTCTTTGCCAATGGGCAGCATCACCGGGATGAACTTGTGATCTTCAAAAGAGATGCGTAACTGCTCTAACGTGCGGTCGAAGTCGGCGTTTTCACGATCCATCTTGTTGATGACGACGATGATCGATTGCTGGTAGACCTTCGCATATTCCCATGCGAGTTCAGTACCGACCTCCACACCGCTGACCGCATCCACGACGACGATCACGGCATCCGCAACGCGGATCGCGTTTTTGACATCACCTTGAAAGTCGGTATTGCCGGGGGCATCAAGTAGATTAATTTTGTAGTTTTGAAATTCGACAGCGACGAGTGAGGTCGAAACAGAAATGCCGCGTTTGTGTTCGTCTTCTTCCCAGTCGGAAACGGTCGTACCATCTTCTACCGTGCCCATCCGATTGATGGCCCCGGTATTGTACAACAGAGCTTCCACCAGGGACGTCTTGCCCGATCCCTGGTGGCCCACTAAAGCGACGTTCCGCAGTTTCTCTGTCGTATACTCTTTCATAGCAATAGACCTCCGTTAAGTATTCAAAAATTTTGTGGTTTAATTTTAACCTTACTATGAATTTTAAGGGGGTGTTAACCGTTTGTCAAAAACGCTTACATTCATCACTAAAAGCCGTCTGTCGCCACGTTTAGCCGTTCGATTTGATCTTCGCTGAGTTCGATCTCAGTCGCACCGATCACCTGCTCAAGCTGATCTACCCGCCGCGCACCGATGATCGGTGCGGTGATGGTCGGCTGGTGCAGCAACCACGCCAGCGCGATTTGTGCAGGGGATGTTTCGTGTGCAACGGCGATTGCTTTGACGACATCCATCGCCTTGTAAGCACGTTCGTCTTCGACCAGACGACAGATCGTGCCGCTTTCGGCCCGTGTGGTATCGACATCGCGGCTTTCGCGTGCGTATTTGCCGGTCAAAAAGCCACCCGCCAGCGGACTGTATGGAATGACACCGATGTTTTGATCCGCACAGACGGCGGCGAGTTCGCGCTCGTATTCGTTACGGTGGAGTAAGCTGTAGTGCGGTTGGAGGGTGTCATAGCGGCTGATTTTATGGACATCGCTGACCCAGTAGGTTTTCATCAGCAGCCAGGCCGGGTAATTGCTGGCACCGACATAAAGGACCTTACCGGCCTGCACCAGCGCATCCAGCGCGTAGAGGGTTTCTTCCAGCGGAGTTTCCTCGTCAGGCCAGTGGGTCTGGTACAGGTCGATGTAATCCGTACCGAGGCGGCGCAGGCTGTCCTCAACGGCGTGGATGATGTGATGACGGCTCAACCCTTCGCCGTTGGCACCGTCCCACATGCGTGCGCGGGCTTTAGTGGCGACGATCACCTGCCGCCGCTCTTTGCCCGCCAGCCAACGCCCGATGATCTGCTCGGAGACGCCACCGGGGTTGCCTTCTATCCAGCGCGAGTACATATCCGCCGTATCGAGGAAGTTGAGACCGGCATCGAACGCGGCATCCATGATGGCATGTGAGGTGGCCTCATCCGCTGACCAGCCAAACGTCATCGTCCCCAAACATAAACGGCTGACTTTTAACCCGGTATTGCCTAATGTTGTGTGCTGCATCTCAAGACCTTTCAAGATTTGACTTTCAACGATCAAAACATTTTGTTATAACTATATTCACGCAGTTGCAAGTCTTTACTTACAGCAGGTGCCTGGTCGTGTAAAATACCCAGTGTACCGGGGAACAGTCACCACCGCGATATTTCTAACAGGCCATTTACGCGAATATGCTATAATTGCAATCTGAACGGCCTGGTGATGTAGTTCAACAGAGGTAACATGTTCAAAAGCTTAGTCAAAATGGTTATGGGCGATCCCATCGAACGGGCGCTCTCTAAATACCGAGAAATCGTCGAAGAGATTAACGCGCTTGAACCCGAAATGCAGGCGCTTACCGACGAGCAAATCCGCGCAAAGACCGACGAGTTCCGGCAGCGGCTCCAAACGGGCGACGAAACACTCGATGATCTGCTGGTAGAAACCTTCGCCGTCGTGCGCGAGGCCGCCAAACGATCTATCGGCCTGCGACATTATGACGTCCAGATGATCGGCGGCATCGTGCTGCACGAGGGACGCATCGCAGAGATGAAAACGGGTGAAGGTAAAACACTCGTCGCAACGCTGCCACTTTATCTCAACGCCCTCACCGGACGTGGTGTCCATCTCGTGACGCCCAACGATTACCTGAGTAAGTATGGTCTGCAAACGATGGGGCCGGTCTACGAAATGCTTGGCCTCTCCGCCGCCGTCATCCAGAACACCGGCGGCAACCCGGACAGCGGCTCCTTCCACTACGATAGTGAATTTGAGGCCGACGACGACCGCTACCAGCATCTCCGCCCCATCACCCGGCGCGAAGCCTACCATATGGACGTTACCTACGGCACCAACAACGAATTCGGCTTCGACTATCTGCGTGACAACATGGCAATGGACGCAGAAAAACGGGCACAGCGTAGCACCGGCCTCTACTACGCCATCATTGACGAGGTTGATAACATCCTCATCGACGAGGCACGTACGCCCTTGATTATCTCCGGCACGGCGGATAAACCGTCGGATTACTATAAGACGTTTGCCGATATGGTCAAACGGCTGAGACCGAGCAGTCAGGCGAGTGTCGATGAAGAAGAACCCGACGGCGATTACGTGGTCGATATTAAAGACCGGGTGGCCTTCCTGACGGAAGAAGGTGTTGAAAAGATCGAGAATATCATGAATATCGATCAGCTTTATCACCCGGACAACGCCGAAACCATCCCCTATTTAGATAACTGCCTGCGTGCCCACGCGCTCTACCATAACGACAAAGAATATGTGGTACAGGACGGCGAAATCGTCATCGTGGACGACTTCACCGGGCGTTTGATGCACGGTCGGCGCTTCTCCGAGGGGTTGCACCAGGCGATTGAGGCCAAAGAGGGTGTCACCATCCGGCGAGAAAACATGACGATGGCGACGGTCACCTTCCAGAACTTCTTCCGCATGTATGACAAACTCTCCGGCATGACGGGTACGGCGCTCACCGAAGCCGAAGAATTTGAGAAAATTTACAGCTTGAACGTAGTCGCCATCCCCACCAACCTGCCCATCGCTCGTATCGACCATAACGACCTGATCTACGCCGACGAGCAAGCCAAATGGAACGCGGTTGTCGATGACATCAAGCAACGTCATGAAAAAGGACAACCGGTGCTGATCGGTACGGTCGCCATCGAAACCTCGGAGCGACTGAGCAAGCTACTTGATCGTAACAAGATCCCTCACGAAGTGCTCAACGCCAAGCAACACGAACGTGAGGCGTCGATCATCACTCAGGCCGGGCGACCAGGGGCAGTCACCATTGCGACCAACATGGCTGGTCGTGGTGTAGACATTCTGCTGGGCGGCAACCCGGAAGGTATCGCCCGTGACCAATTGCGTAAACAAGGCATTGACCTGACTGAAGTCGATGACAAAGTGTGGGAAGACGCCTTGAAGGAAGCCAAAGCGATCACCAAAGAGGCGCGGCAAAAAATCCTCGATGCCGGGGGACTGTACGTGCTCGGCACCGAACGACACGACGCCCGACGCATCGACAATCAGCTTCGTGGTCGTTCCGGGCGTCAGGGTGACCCCGGCGAAACACGCTTTATGCTCAGCCTGGAGGACGACCTGGTCAAACGCTTCGGCGGGGATCGCGTCAAGAACTTTATGGACTGGGCCAGCATCCCCGAAAACGAACCGATTGAACACGGGATGATTACCAAAGCGATCACACAGGCACAGGTGCGCGTGGAAGGCCACAACTTCGACATTCGCAAGCGCGTGCTGGATTATGACGACGTGGTCAACCGGCAACGTGAGATCATCTACAATCAGCGCCTGCAAACATTAGAAAGCGAAGACCTGCACGAAGAGTATCTACGCCTGCTGGAAGAAAACATCGTTAATGCCATCGACGAATACGCGCCGGAGGGTGTCCCGCAAGATCGATGGGACCTCGAAGCGATGCACAAGCAGCTTTTTACCGTGTTCCCGGTGCCGGAAGACATCACACCGGAGACGATGCGCGGACTTTCCGTCGAAGAACTCGAAGATCAGTTGATCCAGGCGGCGCGAACCGCTTACGATAACAAGGCTAAGGAACTCGGTGAAGAGATTATGCCCGTAGCAGAACGACAGGTCATGCTGCGCACGGTTGATATGCTGTGGCAGCGCCACCTGACCGACCTCGATGTTCTGCGCGAGGGCATCGGCCTGATGGCAATCGCACAGCGTGACCCGTTGGTCGAGTACAAGCGCGAAGCGTTCAACAAATTCAGCGACATGCGCGGTCAGATCGGCCTCCAAGCGGTGCGGAACCTCTTCCGCGCCAACGTCGCCCAACAGCGTAAACCGGTCAACCGCAATCTACGGGCGGTACGTCCGAACGGCAGCAACGGTGACAGCAAACCGGAGCCGGTACGCGCCATGCATAAACTGGGCCGCAATGACCCATGCTGGTGTGGCAGTGGCAAGAAGTACAAACAATGCCACCTGAAAGAAGACAAAGCACGCGAACGCGCCACGAGTTAAGTGATCTAGCGGGGTGCATCACTGCGCCTCGATAAGTTTTTACATGCGCAAGATCAGAGTAAGGAGCCAAGTCACTTTGTACATGAGCCAGACTCCCGGCGAACGAGTAGGAGAAAGAAATCGCTTCATCATGGTTGATATGGAATCGCCCTCGAACGCATCTAGCCTCATCAATGACGACCTACGCCTGTTTCTGAAGAACAAGGTGAATTCATTTATCAAATGGGATCTCGTGCGCTTTTTCCACGATAACCCGCACACAAAAGACACCGCGGAGAACATCGCACGCTACACCGGGCGCGATATGCGCACCATTCAGCGTGAATTAGACAGCCTGGTCAAGTCAGAAGTGTTAGTCGCTCAGCAAATCGCCGACGTCAAAGTGTATGCACTCTCGCAAGACGATAAGCTCCGAATGCGGATCAACGATTTTATCGGAGCCTGTCATGATCGCCAGTTTCGGGTGGCGGTGATCCACGAAGTCATTGACCAGATGCAATTCTCGCCACGCCACGACTTTTAGACGCCGATGTCACTGTCGTTGAATCAATTCCTGACGCTGTACAGTTGGTTTCCCCTGGCAGTGTTGTTGATGTTCATGCTGCTCATCGGGCGCTTCTACGAGAAGTTCTCCGGCACACGGACTTACTTCCGCTGGTTCGCCGTCCCGGTGATCCTGTTCGGGGTCGGCTGCGTGCGCTACGCGAGTGTGATGAAGCTCAACGGCGATTGGTTGGCGGATTTTATGCTCGGCGGTGCGGGGATCGCCCTGCTACCGTTGAGCATACGTATCTATCAGGTGATGGTCGCACAGAAATAACGATGGCGACGTGGTCAGGGATTTTTGCGGTGCTAGGGATGGCATCAATCAGTTTTGCCCTATGCGTGCTGGGCTTGTTAAGCCGCAAGCTCGGCAAAGTCACCAACGCTGCACCCTTTTACGTCGGGTTTTTCATCGCGGGGGGGCTGGTCGCGGTCGGTGCGGTCGCCCGTCTGGTTCACCTCAACACAGAGGTGGCGTTGCAATCGAAATTGAACGACAATATCATGTGGGTGCTGCTCTATAACGGCGCACCCGCACTCGGCTTAACGCTAGGGCTTATTATCGCCTGGCGCTACTGGAGCTGGCTTTTGGCGGAACGTGACTAAATCGATTGAGACCGACGCTTGGCAAACGAACTACTGGAAACCATCCGGGCGATGCCCAAGATCGAACTTCATCGTCACCTTGAAGGATCACTGCGGATCGAAACATTGGTAGAAATCGCCGAGCAGTATGACTTCGAGATGCCAGAATATGAAGTGGAGACACTGCGGCCTTTCGTACAGGTGATGGCAGGCCAACCACGTACCCCGCAGAACTTCATTGGTAAGTTTAGCACCCTACGCCAATTCTATCTCTCGCCAGAAATCATCCGACGATTAACACGCGAAGTCATCATCGACGCCGCCAACGACAACGTAAAATACTTTGAATTACGCTTCACCCCCAGCACACTCTGTAAGATCATCCAATGCCCGCCGGAGGATACCATCCGTTGGGTGTGCGAAGTCGCACGGGAAACGTCGGCGTCACACGACATTGATGTGCGTCTGATTGTCTCTATCAACCGCCATGAGGCGATTGAAATGGGTGAGCGCGTGGTTGACGCGGCAATCAACTTACAGCATTTAGGCATCGTCGGCCTTGATCTCGCCGGGTTGGAAAAAGGCTATCGGGCGTCGGACTTTAAGCATCTGTTTGAACGCGGTCATAAGGCCGGTTTGATGCTGACTATCCACGCCGGAGAATGGGAAGGCGTGCAGAGTGTGTGGGACACGATCACGGGTATCCGCTCGGTGAAGCGCATCGGACATGGGGTGCGGGTCACGGAAGATCGCGGGGTGATGGCGGTGCTACGTGACCGTCAGATCGTGCTGGAAGTATGTCCATCGAGCAACGTGGATAGCGGCGTGGTGGCAAGTTTCGACGCACACCCGCTAATCGACCTGTTACGCGCCGGAGTGCCGATGACGCTCAACACCGATGATCCGCTGGTGAGCAACGTCACCCTTTCCGATGAAATGATGCGGGCGATCACATATTTCCGCCTGACTACTGATGATCTCAAACATCTCACCATAACCGCCGCGCGGGCGGCCTTCCTGCCGGATAAAGAACGCAATCAGCTTGTTAATAAATTCCGAGGCTGGCTTTATGATTCAAATGGGTGATTTACGCTTACATCTAATCAACGACGCCACCGTGCTATCTGACCCCGGCGGGCCGTTCGGTCTGGTACCGCGTGCGTTATGGAGCCGCTATATCGAACCGGACGAGAATTATCAGGTGCCGATGACGACGATGTGCTTGCTTGTGCAGACACCGACGGATAACATCATCGTTGATACTGGTTACGGTACCAAGATGCCCGAAAAGCGCAAAAGCCATATGAAGATGACGCATCCACAGGGGCGCTTGCTGGACGCGCTGGCACAGCAAGGGTTGACCGCTGAGGACATCACGCTTGTGATCGACACACATCTACATTCTGACCACTGCTCCGGCAACACGCGCTTCGACGAAACCGGTAACATCGTGGCAACCTTCCCCAACGCGGCGTATGTCGTACAGCGGCGTGAATTCGAGGATGCCAGCCATCCCAACGAACGCACCGCCGCGACCTACCTTGCCGAGAATTGGGAAATTCTGTTGGAGAACGACCAGCTCACCCTGCTCGATGGTGACACCGAGATCCGACCGGGCATCACCGGTGTGGTCGCACCGGGGCATACGCCAGGGCATATGGCGGTGCGCTTTGAAGGTGGTGGTCGGCACGCCGCCTATGTGTGTGATATGGCGAGTTTCGCCGTCCACTTTGAGCGACTGGGCTGGATGACGGCCTACGATGTCGAGCCGCTGGTCACGCTGGAAACCAAACGCCAGTGGCAGCAGTGGGCGCTAGAAAACGACGCCCTGCTCATCTTCCCGCACGAACCGATCCGCCCGATTTGCAAGCCAACACAGGACGAGCGTGGGCGGCTGCAACTCGTCCCGGTGGATGAACCCTACGCTTAGTTATTGCCGGTCTTGCCATTCCTGGATGGTTTCTGACAGGAAATGGCGCACTTCTGCATCAGCCACATCACCGACAGCCTCATAAAAGGTTTGATCGACCTGGATACGCACCCCGCCACCCGGCGCAGAATGTACATGAATCTGACGTCCGCTGTATTCTGGGGTGTGGCGTAATTTGTGCTGAAGGTAGGCTTCAATCGAAGCAGCAATGTTCAGTTCGGGGATGGGCTGTGCTTCGTACTTCGGTCTACCGGAGAAAAAGCCGCCCTGCTGTGGCGTAACGCTGTCCTCAATTTTGTATTTCGGTAGATCACCCGGCATCGTCCCGCCCTCGTCAATCGGCGGGGGCGGTGGTGCGCCGCTCACTGGTTTCGACGGTGCTTCGGGGGCAGGTTCCACAGGCGTGTCGGGGACATCAGCGGGTGGTGGTGTATCAGGTTCGGTGACAACGGCTGAAAGCTCACGCATGATCTTGACAAACCGCGCCTTGACCTCCGGCGAATCTACCAACGTGCGATAACCCACACCGTTGATTTGTACGATTAACCGTCCATCACGCGGGTCACGCAGGATAGCGACGATCTCGTTACGCTCGACCTGCTCCCCGGTGTGCAGCTTGACCGTCGATGAGGCCGGACGCGGAGTCACCGCCTGATTGACGACCGGCGCGGGCGGAGGTGGTGCCGGTGTTGGCTCCGGCGTCGGGCGCGGTTCCGGCGGTGCGGACTCAGGCAGGTCTTTGACCAGCGAAGAGGTATCCAGCAGCGCGTCGAGATCGGGTTCGGCGTCGAAGTCGTCGTCATCGTCACGATAGTCGTTCGCAGGCATGGCGTCCTCCGGTTCGGTCATCATAGGGGGCAGTTCGGCGTTAATCACATCACTGGCAGAACCATCGCTTGCCGGTGATGATTTGGCTTCTTCCTCACGCGCTTTGCGTCGGCGTGGCTTGAAATAACCAATCCACGCCACCGCGACCATCAGCAGCAGCGCGGCGATGCACACCGTCAGGAAGGGCGCAAGCGGCAGTTGCACCAGAAAGTCACCAAATTGTTCTGAAGGACTTTGCATTTATAGGCTCCTTCACTTATCGGATGAAAAAGGCTGGCAGATCGGGCAGTAGTGCGTCCCGCGTTGGGCGACCCGTATCTTCTCTATGATCGTATCACACCGTTTGCAGGGTTGCCTTTCTCGCCCGTAAACGAAGAAATGATCCTGGGACGCGCCCTTGCTGCCATCGGGCTTGCGGTACCAGTTGATGCTCGCGCCTTCGTGCTGCACCCCGGCGTTGAGCGCATCGCGCACGGTGCCGTGCAATGTGATAATTTCTTCGTCCCGCAGGCTATCACTGGTGCGCAATGGATGAATACCGGCGCGGAACAGCGACTCGTCGGCGTAGATATTGCCCACCCCGGCGATAAAGGTCTGGTCGAGCAGCAGCGACTTGATATTCTTCTTACGCCCGGTAAGCCGTTCCGTGAAGATGGCGGTGGTAAAAGCATCGTCGAGTGGTTCCGGGCCGAGGCCGCCGGTGATCGTTTCGATGTCATCGGTCAGGTAGACGCGACCGAACTTCCGTGCGTCGGAAAAGCGGAGTTGTTTATCGTCGCTCAAATCAAGCCGGAAATGCACCCAACGGTCGGCGTGGTGTTCGGCGGTACGGTCGGCGACGTACAAACGCCCGGTCATCTTCAAATGGACGACCAGAATATCATGCTCTAACTCACACAGGATGTACTTGGCGCGCCGGTTGACCGCTTTGAAGGTCTGCCCGACGATGCGATCGGCGAACTGCCCCGGCAGCGGCGAGTGGACGGTCTTGTCCCAATCATGCCACATGCCGGTTACGGTGTGACCGATCAACGGTTGGCGCAGGTTTCTTACGACAGTTTCTACTTCTGGTAATTCAGGCATATCACTATTTTATCCGAAAGTTGGCGTGTAGAACTTGTGATTTGTTACAGATGTGTTTGCATCTGACTATGCTATAATTCCATATTATTTTCGTGAATGACAGCTTGGAGACACGATGCGCAGCTTTCAAACGCTTGACACGGTAACAATCGACGACGAAACCGGTATTATCTACATCAGCAAAACACAGGATGACTGGATGATGCCACGCATAACCATGCGGCGTGAAGGCAATTATATCGCTATTTCCGCCAGCTATGGCCCGATGGAGATTGCGATGCGCCTGCGCTTCGATGAACTCATCCGCGTGCTTTCGCGCTTGAACGCGGTGAACGGTTTGCAGACCACCCGGCAAATCGGCACGGGGCAGGCCTACATCGCGCTGGGCTTGCAGCAATCCGGCAAGATCGTACTACGCCCGACCATCGTCGCCGACGCGACCGGTCATCTGTGCTTTAACCTGGTTATCACCGAAGATGTGCATCGACAGTTATTCGAGTGGCTGCAAATCTCACCTAAAAGTCTGCGATAGAGAACTTGCCAGGTCGGGATAATCCCGCTACAATTTAGGCAACCAATACTACATGGCGTTCGTAGAGAGAGTCTCCGTAAAAAGGAGCGCCGAAGGGGCAAGCGTTCCGCTGGCTGGGCGGTGCGTGAAACTCTCAGGTACAAGGATCTACGGCGTAGCAAGTTTCTGAAAATGACATCGTCATCAACAGAGCGAACAGCAGTGATGTCTGTTCGCTTTTTGCATTATATTGACCACTAACAGCAGGAGAAAAACTATGGCAGACCTCAAGTTCCCCGAAGACCTGTACTACGCAAAGAGTGACGAATGGGTACGGATTGCAGGTGATACCGTCACGATTGGCATCTCTGACTATGCGCAAGACGCACTCAACGATGTGGTCTATGTCGAATTCCCCGATGTCGATGACGAACTGAAAGCCGGGGAGACCTTCGGCACGGTCGAGTCCGTCAAGGCGGCGTCTGATCTTTACACCCCGTTCGCCGGCACGGTGATTGACACCAACACCGAACTCGAAAACGAGCCGGAACTCATCAACGCGGAGCCTTACGGCGATGGTTGGCTCATCAAGATCAAACTTAGTGGTGATGCCGACACCAGTGGCTTGATGGACGCCGAAGCCTACAAAGCATATTGCGAAAATCGCTAGACCCACCAACCAACGGGCGGGTGTGTTCACTCGTCCTCGCTGACCCTTTATCGTTAACTGTAATCGGAAGAGACGACGATGAGCTATATTCCTCATACGGATGTCGAGCGCCAGCAGATGCTTTCTGCCATCGGCGTGACGACTATCGAAGACCTATTTGAAGCCGTGCCTGCCAGCAAACGCTTCCCCCGGCTCAACCTGCCCAAACCCATGAGCGAGATGGAAGTCAAAGCGGAGATGCAAGCCCTCGCCGAAGCCAACGAACACGCCGGGGATTTCGCACTGTTTCGCGGTGCCGGAGCATATCATCATTTTATCCCCTCGGTGGTGGATCATATCTTGATGCGCGGGGAGTTCTACACGGCCTACACCCCCTATCAACCGGAGATGAGCCAGGGGACGTTACAGGCTACTTACGAATATCAAAGCATGATGTGTGCGCTCACCGGCATGGACGCCGCCAACGCCAGCCATTACGACGGCGCGACCAGCCTCGCGGAAGCGGTTACGATGTCGATGGAAGTCACCCGGCATAAGCGCAATAAGGTGATCCTCAGCCCCGGCATTAACCCGCAGTACCGCGCTGTTGTGCGGACGTATCGCCAGAACAGCGACATTGAGATCGTCGGTGATGCGGATGACATCGCCACCGTCGCTGACCTGACCGCCCTATTAGATGATGACACCGCGATGCTGGCGGTCAGCTACCCGAATTTCTTAGGTCAAATTGAGGACTTGAAGACCCTCGCGGACGACGTCCATGCTGCCGGGGCACTGCTGGTGATGGTCGTCAACCCGATTGCACTCGGTCTGTTCAAAAGCCCCGGCGAATTGGGCGCGGACATCGTGGTCGGTGAAGGGCAACCACTCGGTGTGCCGTTGACCTACGGCGGCCCCTATCTGGGCTTCTTCGCTACCAAAGAAAAATACGTGCGCAAGATCGCCGGGCGCATCATCGGGGAAACCATCGACTCCGATGGCACCCGTGCCTTCGTGATGACCCTGCGCCCGCGTGAACAGGACATCCGGCGCGAAAAAGCCACCAGCAACATCTGCACCAACCAGGGCTTGATGGCAATTGCGGCAGCGGTCTATATGTCGCTGATGGGCAAACACGGGATGCGCCACGTCGCGGAACTCAATTATCACAAAGCGCACTACGCCGCCGACCGCATCGACACGCTGCCGGGTTACGAAGTCAACCGGGAGCGCCCGTTCTTCAACGAATTCGTGGTCAAATGCCCGCACCCGATACAGAAGATCAACGATGCGTTGGTCGAACGTGGCATCATCGGCGGTTATGACCTGAGCGACGATTACGCCCACCTGCAAGATCACATGCTGCTGTGCGTCACCGAGATGAACAGCAGACAAGAAATTGACGCGCTGGTCGAAGTTTTACAGGAGATTGACTAATGCCCGGCCTTGAACCCCTCATCTATGACCTGAGCGTCCCCGGACGCATCGGGGCCAATTTGCCAGACTGCGACGTGCCAAAAGCCGACCTGCCCGACGATCTCATCCGTGATGCGGTCGAACTGCCGGAGGTGAGTGAGCTTCAGGTCGTGCGGCACTTCCTCAAGTTGAGCCAGTTGAACCACGCGATTGACAAAGGGTTTTATCCGCTTGGTTCCTGCACGATGAAATACAACCCTAAGATCAACGAAGATATGGCGCGACTGCCCGGTTTCGCCGCCCTGCACCCCCACACCGACCCCGAAGGCGCACAGGGCGCACTCGCGCTGATGCACCAGCTTCAGGGTTGGCTGGCGGAGGTCAGCGGTTTTGCCGGGGTGAGCCTCGTCCCGGCAGCGGGTGCGCAAGGTGAGTTCGCCGGCATCCTGATGATCCGTAAGTATCATGAAGATCGCGGCGACACGCAGCGTACCAAGATTATCGTCCCCAACAGCGCACACGGCACCAACCCGGCGACGGTCACAATGGCGGGGTTAGAAGTGGTAGAACTGCCCTCCGATGACGATGGCAACGTCGATCTAAACGCGCTGCGAGAGGCTTGCGCCGGGGAAAAAGCCGAACAGATCGCCGGGATGATGATTACCGTCCCCAGCACACTTGGGTTATTTGAGCGTCACATCTTGAAGGTGATCGAAACCGTACACGAGGCGGGTGGCCTGATGTACATGGACGGCGCGAACATGAACGCGCTAATGGGCATCGTCAAACCGGGTGAACTCGGCTTCGACGTGATGCACTTCAACCTGCACAAGACTTTTTCTACCCCACACGGCGGCGGCGGCCCCGGCTGTGGTGCGGTCGGTGTCGCGCAGCGCCTGCTGGACTATCGCCCCGGCCCGGTGGTAGATGTGGTCGAACCCGCAGAAGACGAACACGAGTTCCCGTTGTATGATCTGGTCGAACCGCCGAGCAGCATCGGTCCGTTGAAAGCCTTCTGGGGCAATTTCGGGATGCACATCCGAGCGTATGCCTACATTCGTGTCTATGGTGGTGTCGGCTTAAACGAGGTCAGCCGCCACGCCGTGCTGAACGCGAACTACGTGCGGGCGAAGCTCGCCAAGACATACAAAGTGCCCTATAACCGCTTCTGCGGTCATGAATTTGTGCTTGAAGGCCGCTTCGAGGGTGTCGACGACATCCACGCGCTGGATATTTCCAAGCGGCTAATGGATTACGACATCCACCCGCCGACCAACTACTTCCCGTTGATCGTGCCGGAGGCGCTGCTCATCGAGCCGACGGAGACGGAAACAAAAGAAACGCTCGATCATTTCATCGACGCCATGCAGAAGATCGCACAGGAGGTCAAGGACGACCCAGATCTGCTGCACAGCGCCCCGCACACCACGCCCGTTTCTCGGTTGGACGAAGTCCGGGCGGCGAAGCAGTTGGTGTTGTGCTGCGCCCCGGTGATGAAAAGCCTGTCAAGTTAACATCCCCCACGACGGGCACGGCATGGGTCGTGCCCGTCAATCATCTGTGTCGATCAAGTGACGCAGGTAGCTTTGCGGATTCTCTAGAAAGCTGCGCGTTAACGTGACATGCTCGACTTCATCGTATGCGACCTGCTCAATCGTATCACCATTGCAAGCGTAAATCGTCGCCCCCGGATACGCCATCAGCATGGGCGAATGTGTGGCGATGATAAACTGCGCCCCACGCTGGATCGCCATGTGCATCATGCTGATGAGGGTGAGCTGGCGCATGGGCGAAAGCGGTGCTTCTGGCTCATCGAGCAGGTAAAGCCCATCGGGGACAAAGCGCGACTGAAACAGCGCGAAGTAGCTTTCTCCGTGAGAATAAGCATCAAGGCCAGCGTTTCCATAAGCGTCATGCAAACTGCGTAATTCACGGTTGTAAGCCAGCTTTGCCAAGCCCTTAGCATAGTCTGAGCGGTCGGCGTATTCTTCATCGACCGCGCTGATTGCCCGGTGCATGTCGTCTCGTATCTGGCTCAGTCGCTTGACGTAGCCGAAGAAATCTTCGGAGCGCATGAAGAAACCGCGCCGTACACGTTTGTTCCAGATGAGCTTAAGATAGGGCAGCATCTCACGGACGGCGGCAAGGCTGTTATCTTCTTGTGTCTGCACTGTGCCCACAGTGGGTAACTCGACCGCACACGCCAGCGCCTCTAAGATCGTGGATTTGCCCGATCCGTTTTCTCCGACGAGAAACGTTACCTCAGAGTGAAACGCCAGCCTGGGGAACGCCCGAAAGACTGTAAACGGAAACCGATCATCATTCGGTAACATGCCCTGTTGCTCGACTGATCGCAGATGGATCATCGAAGACCTCGCAAATAATCCAAAAAGAAACGAATGTTCTCCATTGTAGACCGGGGCGAAACCAAAACCAAATCGTTGTACAATAAAGATAGTTCAACCCTGCACACGTTCGGAGAATACATTTTGCCGTATTCACAACTCCTTGCCGCGACGAATGTCAAACGCCCGCCGCGTCGTCTGCGTTTTCTACGGGCCATCTGGCGAGACACACGCGCACTCTGGAACGAGTTTTCAGTCCCGATTCTGATGTTTCTCATCACCACGATCGGGGGTGGGTATCTCTATGGCGAATTGTACTTCCGCGCACGCGGCGAGGTCATCGCCATGATCGACCGGCCTTATGTGATGCTACAATTGATGATCCTTGAATCGCCTGAGGGCGGTGTGCCGCCGGAGTGGTATCTGGTCATCTTCTGGTATGCGTTGCCGGTGATCTTCGTCTTCGTGATCGGGCGGGGTGTGGCGGATTTTGTCCGTTTGTTTTTCAACCGTGATGCACGTCTAGAAGCATGGAGGGAAGCTGTGGCTTCAACTTATCGCCGTCATATTATCATTTTTGGTGCCGGGCATGTCGGGATGCGTGTGATCTTCGTGCTTTACCAGATGGGCCTGGATATTGTCGTGATTGACAACTCGCCCGACCCCGGCGTCGAGGACGCATTGACCAATATGAAAATCCCGCTGATTAACGCCGACGGTCGCCAATCCGCTATCTTGGAGAAAGCCGGCATCCGTCATGCGGAATCTTTCGTGATTTGCACGGGCGACGACCACGTCAACTTAGAAGCGGTGATGCGTGCCCGTGACATGAACACTGATATACGCATCGTCGCACGGGTGTGGGACGGACAATTTGCCAAACAGATCAAAAACTTCATGAACGTGCAATCGGTTTTGAGTTCGTCCGACCTCGCCGCACCCGCGTTCGCTGGCTCCGCACTCGGGATCGAGATCACGCAGACACTGCGAATCAACGATATGGATTACAGCATGATCCGCATAGATGTTAGCGCCGGTTCGTTCCTTGATGGTGCGACTATCGGTGATTTGCAGAAGAAGAACGATATGGACATCGTGCTTCACGGGCACATCGAAGACGTGGTCGTCCAGCCGAAACGTGAAGTGGTTGTCAAAAGCGGTGATACGCTGGTGATCTTTGCGCGGCATGATAATGTTATGAATATCGTCGCCCGCAACCGTCCAAATTCTCGAGTCAAACAACTAAGCTAAGTCCCATTATCATCATTAGGACTTTCGCTTGAGAATCTCAGGACGGTTCAGAAAAGCTCAAGTCTCTGATTTTTGAACCGTTAAAACCCTTTGTGAATATCCTGAACGAAAGTCCTAATCATAAAATGAAGGCAACTTATGGATTTTACGTTAATCGCTGCGACGGAAGAGGTCGGTCAAGTCCTTGAGGGGGTATTTACTGCTGCGCCGCATAACGATGTCCTAAAATTACTGATCGAGATCGTCATCCTCTTATTTACGGCGCGTGTGCTGGATGCCGAGGAAGTCACCGTCTTGAACGTGATCGAGTGGCGCTACTTCGAATATCGTAACACTGACAACAACTGGGAAAAACGCCAGGTGGAGATCTCCGAGCAAATGGTGGGGGAACTGCGCGAACTCGGCGAGGCGCTCAACGTCCACACATCGACCGAGATACACCGTCACAAAGACACGACCGATGCCATCCTGGAGCGTGCGCAACAGGAAAACATCGACTTGATCGTGATGGGCACCAACGTCCGCGCTGGCTCAGAGCGGCTGTACCTCGGCCCGAAGATCGAGCGCATTCTCACCGAAGCACCCTGCCCGGTGATCGTGGTCAACTCGAATTAGCAAATGGGCCTCTCGCTAGGCGAGAAGGCCGTATACGCCAATACCCACCACACCCATGATAACCAGAATCAGAAAGACGAGATTCCCGACACCATGAATAATCACTGCCGTCCAGGTATTCTGTGTGCGCTGGGCAACAAACGGCGTAATTAAACCTGTCGGCAACAATCCAATGTACATCCAACGCATTACCAGATGTAGTACAAAACCCACAGCAGCGCGTTCAGCAACCAAGCCCATCGACCGAAAACCACCTCTTGCTTCGGTAACAAATACCCCCGCCATGCAATTTCCTCTCCGCCGATATTGATAATTAGACTCACACCATACACAAACGCGACCCACCACTGCCCGCGCAGCGGCTCTCCCATAAATTCTGTTGGAGGAAGCATCAACGGTTGAAAAGGATCAAAAAGTGTGGGCAATGCTGGCGGCGGTTCAAACAACGGCGACATAGACGCTAACCACTCGCCGGTCGGTTCTAAAAGACCTTCCAGCATGCCTGCGATGACCAAACCACCAACCGCCCACAACCAATCGCGGCGTGTCATCGGCGTAAGGCGCATCCGCTGAGCAAACACCTGCCAGCGCCATTCATACCCCTCTGCCCGGTATGCCACCAACGTTGCGATGAAGATTCGTCAAAATTGGCAGATAAAGACAGAACAGAAAGCTCCAGATGAGCGGCATCCCCGCCTCGACCAGTCTTGGGTTGAGCACGCTGACGTTAAACAGCATCCATAGACCGGGCAGGCCAAACCATAACAAAGAGAGGCGCATTATGGCGGCTGCCCCGGCGGGACGGTACTCAGATGTTTGATGTACGTTTGACATAATGACCTCCAATGCTAATGACAGAAAGTGACCCGATGTCGTCTGACATCAGGTCGAAGTTTTTACGATGGTTCAGAAAATATGGGTGCTAGGATTTCTTGCGCGGTGCGGGGAAGCGTCGTAACACGGTTACGCGATCTGGCACGTTGAACCGTTTGCCGAGTGAGATCTCATCCGGGTTGGCCTTCATCCGTGACGACCCGCTGAACACGCCGAGCGATGTTCCGGCCTTTTTGTAGTCGTACTTGATGTAAGCCTGCCCCAGTTGGTAGCCCTCACTATCAATGCTGCAACTGGTCACGATGCCGACCACACGCCCGCGATCATCCACCAGCGGATCACCTTGATGCGGTGGACGTGCGCCGCGTGCATCCAGACGAAAGCGTACGACAACGGCGTCTCGCTCAATTTCTTTACGGATATAAGCCGCTTTGCCGATGAAATACGGCTTCCATAATTTGACGTAACTGCCGAACCCGGCATCGGCGGGGCCGAGGTGCATCGGCCCGGCGAGTTCATGACCATAAAGCGGCAGGCCGGCCTCTGTGCGCAAGCTATCTCGCGCTGCCAGACCGCACGGCACCGCGCCAAGTTCGATCAACTGCTGGAACAGGGCCGGCGCTTTATCCGGGTGAACGAAGATCTCGTAAGCGGTACGCTCCCCGGTGTAGCCCGTGCGAGAAACAATCAAGTCGTACCCGCCCAGGTTCACCTGCGTCACACCCGCCCAGCGCATCCCGGCGACAGCGGCCTTATCTTCTTCGAGGCCGTCAAGCGCCAGCAGAATATCTTTGCTGCGCGGCCCTTGCAGTGCAATGTCTACCCGCATCTCCGCGCCGACCGACCGGCTGCGCAGGTCACGCATGATGAAGCCATCGCTCTCGACCACCCGCGAGGGGTCGTCGTTGTCGATCATGACTTCGTGGTTCTTGACCGCCTTAAGCCATGCCCAATTCTTGTCGTTGTTCGACGCATTGACCACAGCCAGATAGTGTGTCTCCCCCAGTCGATAGATCATCAGGTCATCCAACGGGATACCATCGACATCCAGCAGATAGGTATACTGCGATTCGCCGACTGCCAGCGTGGGGACGCTGTTGGTCGTCACCGCATCGAGGAACTGCATAGCCCCTGGCCCCTGGAAATCAAACACACCCATGTGGGTAACGTCGAAGATCCCGGCCTGCTGCCGCACCGCCAGATGTTCCTGCGCAACTGACGAATACCACACCGGCATGTCATACCCGGCGAAAGGCACCATCTTCGCGCCGAGTTCGTGGTGCAGGTTGAACAACGATGTAATCTTGAGTTCACCGTCGAGATCGGGCCGCCACTCAAACGCGGGTAGATGACGCCCGCGTGGGCCGCCGTAATTGTCGCCATCCCGTCCGATGAAATAGGCTTTCTCCGTCGCGTAAGCGGAAGCATCGTCAAAGGGTTGCGGTGTGGCCTGCCCCAGATGACGCACGGTGACCGGCCCCGGCAGCTTCAGATATGGGTCATGTTGGGAAGCCAGCACAAAACCAGTCGAGAGCGACCGCAGCCAGGTAGCGACGTAGCGCCCATTCTGGCTGAGATGCAAGCGGTAAGCATCGTCCCCGGTGCGTTCAACGGTGCCGCGTGCCATCGGCTGACCGGAAGGCGCAAGCACATAAGCGGATTGGCTATCGCCGACCTTCAATGTGTGGACATCGCTGGTCACCGCGCCGTAGAGGAAAGCACGGGCATTTTCCCCGCTGATTTCGAGTGTTTGCCAGTTTTCGCCCTCGTCACGCGGTTCGAGATAGTCAAAGTGCGGATAGCCATCTGCTTCGGCGTCGGTATCAATACCCACGCTCATCGCAAGGTCACGCACGCGCAGCCGCACATCCTGGAACACATCAAACGGCACCTTTGCCCGTGCCAGTGGACGCCGCCCGGCATAGCTGAAGGGGACTACCGCTTGCAGCAGTTCCGCGATAATGTCGCCCAACGTCTCGATCTCGGTCGCGCCGAAACCACGCTGTGTGATCCAGGGAGTGCCCAGGCGCACACCGTTGGGTCGCAGTGGGCTGGTATCACCGGGGATGGTCTGCCGGTTGACGACGATGCCGACGAGATCAAGCAGCCGCGCCGCCATATCCCCGCTGAGCGTCGTACCGTCGGGGCCAACGATGGTCGTGCAGTCAATGTTGAACAGGTGTGTATCCGTGCCGCCGTAGGGGATGTTGAAGCCGTGCCGGGTCAAGTTCGCCGCCAGCCGCACCGCATTATCGACTGTGCGCTGCTGCAACTCACGGAATTGCTCGGTTGTCGCCAGTTTCAGCGCGACCGCCAGCGCCGCAATCGTGTTCACATGCGGCCCGCCCTGCTCACCGGGGAACACGCCCCGGTCGATCTTGCTGCTCAGGTCTTTACGATGCGTGATAATCACCGCGCCACGCGGCCCGCCCAGCGTCTTGTGGGTGGTAAACGTCACCACATCAGCGATGCCCACCGGACTCGGATATACACCCGCCGCCACCAGACCGGCGACATGCGCCACATCCGCCAGCAGATATGCACCGACTGAGTCGGCGATGTCACGGTATTTCAACCAATCCGCCTGGTACGGGAAACTGCTATAACCGCCGATAATCATCTTGGGACGGTGTTCTTTCGCCAGCGCCTGCATTTGTTCGTAGTCGATGTCGCCCGTTTTCGGGTCAATGCCGTAGCTGACGATGTTGAAGAACTTGCCGCTGCGGTTGACCGGGCTGCCGTGCGTCAGATGCCCACCTTCGATCAAATCCATCCCCATGACGGTATCCCCGACATCGAGCAGCGCGGTATAAACCGCATTATTCGCCGGTGCGCCGGAAAGCGCCTGCACGTTGACGAACAAATCATCCACGCTTAGACCGTTGGCGGCGAATACCTGGGCTGCACGCCGTCGCGCCAGTGCCTCGACAATATCCGCGTATTCTGTCCCTTTGTAATAACGCTCGTCGGAAAGGCGGCGGTACTCCGGCAGGCGCGTGTCATAGTCGAGGATCTCGGCCTCGGTCAGCGCCCGGCTGGACTCCAGCGGATAACCCTCAGCGTAAATATTGTGGAACGCAGAGGCCAACACCTCACGCACCGCCTCAGGAATTGTGCTCTCTGAGGGGATCATGACGAGATGACGCGCCTGTCGTGCCGTCTCATGCCGGATGAGTTCGGCAACATCGGGGTCGATGGCGTCTATACCACCCCGAAATAGATAATCTTTAACCTGATCCATCGCAACCATTTATTGAATCCTATCGACCTACTTCAATGTCTGTTATGTGGAGAATTGTATCATGCGAGATGGTAAGTCGCTAAGTCTCTATGCGTGCATCGCGCAAAGAGACCACACTGAACCAATGATGGTCCACAAGTCGAGGAGGGGACATATGACTTATGACGGGGCGCATCTAGGACTTCGGGGAGGGCAATTCCATTTGGGAAAATATCGTATAGAATTGTGCGATTCGTTGTATTTGAGACCAAAGTCCGCGTCCTAACATCTTAAATAT
>DAOTTX010000173.1:0-65837 GCA_034437515.1 Anaerolineae bacterium | reverse complement strand
GCAGCAGCATCTTCACAATGCTGCTGCGGATGCCGACTAATCCACCGGGATAACCAGTTCTTGACCGATAGAGAGCCGGTCAGGGTTGGTGAGGTCGTTGGCCCCGACAATGTCGGCGATGGTCACGCCGTAGCGGTTGGCGATGGTGTTCAGCGTCTCACCAGACTGTACCCGGTGGATCACCTGTCCGGGGTCGCCGATCTCGACCGGATCATCAATATCCACTTCAGGCGCGGCTGTAGCGGGTGCCTGTACACTCGCATTACAATCGGGTAGCACTAATTCATCACCCGGTTGGATGAGATCGGGATTTAAGCCGGGGTTGGCATCCACGATGGCGGCGACCGTCGTATTATTGTTGATCGCAATGCGGAATACGGTGTCACCGCGCTGCACGGTCACAAGACATTCTTGTGGCACGTCGTCCGCCGGTTGCTGGTCGGTGAAATCGGTCGGTGTGGCCTCCAGGCCGGAGGTCGGTGTGTCGGTCGGGTCTGGTGGTGCCGTGCTGACCGCGCTTGTGCCGCCCACCTGTGGTGTGACGAAGGTCGGCGGCGGGCTGCCGGCAAGCGGCACGTCTTCGGTCGTGCCCTGTTCCTCATTCGCAGCAGGTGGGTCGGTCGGCATCGGTGTATCGGTAAACAAGGGTACCGGCGTAGAAGCAGTGACCGCGATCTGTGGCCCGGCATCTTCGGCGGCATTGGTCGATTCTTGTTCTTCGGCGTCTTCCTGTCCCTCGTCAACTTCCTCAGAAGTCGCTACAGCAGGCAAGTCCGTTGGTGTGGATTCGAGTGTGTTGTCTCGCTCAATCGGGGCTTCTACATCATCCCCTGAACTCTCAATCATATCAATATTGTCATCACCGCTGGCTGACTGAAAACACCCCGTCAGCGTCAACGTGAGCATTAGAAGCAGTAAATACATTAGTCGGAAAGTTCTCATTAAAAAGCCCCTCATCCTTCGTAAAGGCTGTGTCAAGCATGAGCATACACCCGTATATGTGATTGTGCAAAGCCTGGGTAAAAACAATTGCAAACGTCTTATGTGTGCGCGACAAAGAGTATAGTACACTAGGTCAAGTGTATCCACTGTTTTTGGAAAGGCACAAATTCTCGTGAAGGATGGAAAAAGACAAATCCTCGTCGTAGACGACGACGAAGCACTGCAAAAACTCGTCAATACACTGCTCACCCGCGCTGATATGGAGCCGACCCCGGCGTTGACCGCCCGCGAAGCCGCGCAAATTTTACGCGCCGGGCCGCTGCCGGATGCCGTGATCCTCGATCTGATGCTGCCGGACATCAGTGGGATCGAGTTTTTACGACAGATGCGGTCGAAATCGACATTTGATGAGCTACCGGTGATTATTCTCTCCGCACTTGCCGACCCTGACCAGATCCGTGAGGGGTTACAGGTCGGTGCAGATCGCTACCTGACGAAGCCCTATCTAGCGAACAATCTGGTCAGCACGATTCAGGACATTCTCCGTACCGGACGCCGCAAATCATCAGAGTGAGGTCGAGACCATGCCGGAAAAAGCCCCCATGACAGACGCCGAGTTATCTATCCTGAGTTTGGTCGCTGAGGGTGCCCGCTATGGGCACGAAATCCAGCAACTCATCGACGAGCGCGGCCTGCGTGAGTGGGTGACTATCGGCTTTTCCTCCGTTTACTATCTGCTCAACAAGCTCGAACAACAAAATCTCATCAGCGGCGATGTACGCCCCGGCACACGCGGCCCCGGTCGCAAAGTATTTGAGATCACCGCTGCCGGTCACGGGGTGCTGCAAACCGCCGTCGCCGACCTGCTGCGCCAACCTCGTTCGCTTGGCTCCGGCTTTGAGTTGGGGCTGGCGAACATCGGTGCACTGAAGCCGCGCCAGGTCTACACCACGCTGCAACATCACAGCAAAGACTTACAGAATCGGCTGGCATTGGTAGAAAAGGCGTGGCAGCGTCACCAACAGGCCGACGAGCCACCACCCATCCACATCCACGCGCTGTATACGCATAGTATCGCCGTGATGCGTGCAGAACTCGACTGGCTGAACGTCTTCATCGGTGATTGGCTGGTACGTTACCCCAACGCCAGCGACCCCGCCACCACCGACGGACAACCTGCCGCACCCGTCAATACCAGTAACAATCAGGTCACGCAGTTGCACCGCCGCCGCCCCCCCGCACCAGATAAAATACTGCAAAAGCTCAAACGCCCGAAACCGCCAACGGATGAAGAAGCCTGAACGCGATGTAACGTGGAGTCTGGTAATCCACACGCACGCGGAAACCGGCCTCACGTAGCCCTGTTACCCAGGGGATAAGGTCAGCAGAGGTCGGCGCGATGAGATAGCGCGGTGCGGCCTCCGGGTTGGCGGTCGCATCACGCAGCAGCACCGCCGGTGAGGGATAATACACCCGCCGTTTGTCCATCCACGCGCCCATGTAGTAGCCCATCTCCCAACCGAGCCAGGGATTATAGACGATGGTGCCGGTCGGCTTGGCGTTGAGATGTTCCGCTAGCGCGATGATCTCACCGGGCCGGTCGAGCGGGGTATGGTCACGTCCGAGGTCGATACCCAGGGCGCTGCTTTGTAGCGCGGTCGGCAGCAGCAACACAGCCAACCCCACACCGACCCATCCGCGCTGTACGGACAACCGCGACACCCCCAGCGCGACCAGGACGATCACCTGCGGGACGACCGGCAGCAGATAGCGGTCGTAGGTGTTAAAGGCCACGATCACATGGGCGATGAGGTAAGCGAGTGTGTACAAAGCGATGATATTTGCGACGTAGGGGCGGCCTGGCGGCTCGTCCCTACGAATACATGGATGTTTGCGGCGTGACCACAACAACGCAACACCCGCCACCGTGACCAACCCCACTGTGACCGACGGCGCACTGAGCATCCACCCGGCATAACCAAGCCACACACGCAGGCGCGGTATTATCTCACCGGGCGCGGCGAACAGGCGACCGGGGGCGTTATTCTGAGCGGCGACGGCAAAGATACTCGTCGCCGGGCGCAGCGCGTCCCAGCAGAACAGCAGCAGCACGCCGACCATCAGCGCCAGGCCAAAGCGCCACCAATCACGCGGACGGAGCAGCACCCACAACAGTGGTAGATAAAATATGCCCTGCTGTTTGGCGGCGATGCTCAACGCCAGCAGCGCCCCGGCCCAACCAGGACGACCGCGCAGTGTCGCCAGCAGTGTCGCCAGCATCAACGCCAGCATCCATACATCGGTAAAGGCGGACGGGCTAAAGCTGATTAAGTAGGGAGAACAGGCCGCTAGCAGGGCCGCCAGCAGCGCGGCAGCGGGGCCGGCGATGTGCCGGGTGACCGCCGCCGTCAGCGCAACGATCACGATGCCAGCGAGGGTATTGGGCACCCGTGCCGCGAATTCGCCCTGCCGGGTGTCCACGTCGATCACACCGAGCGAGTTCTCGTAGGCGGCGACGAAGTGCAGCGACAGCGCCGACGCATAAATACTCAACGGTGATTTGTCCAGCGGGCCGGGCAGCATCCAGTCCCCTTGTGTGACGGCCTGCTGTGCGAACGCGGTAAAGAAGGCTTCGTCCGCGTGGAAGCGCACATCTTGCGTGAGCGCATGGAAGCGCAACCCCGCCCCTAACAGGCAAACCGCGACCAGCAGCCAGAAATGCCGCATCACCTAACTAAAGCGATTACGCAGGTATTCCAGCGCGATACGGTCGATGCGGTCAGTATCGCCGCTGATGCTCCAGCGTTCTTCGAGGTTCTCATTGCCGATGAGCGCCCAGAACGCCTGCTTGCTCATATCATCCCATTCGCCGTTCGGCTCCCCGGCGAAATAACCGGTTGCGAGCAAAATCCGCTGGATCTCGACGGCGACCTCCGGTATGATCGTGATCTGGTCTTCGGGTTTGGGCGTGCCGAAAAACAGATGGTGTATGGCGACCAGTCCCTTTAGTCGTTTAACCGGCTCGTCATCGTCGTCCACCCGTAGATCAAGATAGCGATCATTATCGTGTCCATAGCCGCCGTCAGGCCGCACCACCAGAATCCCGGCGGATTGCTTACCACGTTTGTCCCCGCCGATGGTATCCCCGGCGAGCAACGCAGCAATCAGACGATCCGCCAGTTCACCCCGCCCGCTGGTAAAGGCTTTCGCCATCGCGTTGAGTGTGTCCTGCCCGGTAAGGATGTTGCCCTGGCAGCTAAAATTTTTCCCGGTATAGTGTCCGGCCCAGTCGCTGCAATTCTCGCCGGTATGCGCGGCGACACGACCCTGGGTATCAACAATACCGATCTGCCGGTTGGCGGCTTGCGGATCACTGCCGATCAGCACATCCAGCGTTTGCTGGGCGGATTTCCCCGCTGCCAGCAAGTCCAGGCCATCCGGCCCATAGCCGACTTTGGCGAAGGCCTGCGTCGCAATCGCCCCGGCACCGGCTCGCGCCCAGTTGACGACCGCCCCCGCCGCGAGGAATTTGCTGGCAACCGCCACCCCCCAGGCATTTTCATCAGGATCATAAGCCACTATCGAATAAGTCATTAAGCTTCTCTCTGTAGAACGCAAAATTTAGCCCGATTGTAGCGTATCGTGCGGTATAATCCAGTAGATGAGCGGACGATGCAAACGGGAATTGAACGATGAAGTATCAAGATATCGCCGGAATTGTGATGGATATGGACGGGGTGCTGTGGCGCGGTGATGAACCGCTACCCGGCCTAGTGGAGATGTTCGAGTGGCTGCACGAGGCGGACGTCCCCTATGTGCTGGCGACCAACAACAGCAGCAAAACCCCGGCGAATTACGTCGAGAAGTTACACACGATGGGTGTTGAAGGTGTGCCGGAAGCGCAAATCGTGACCTCATCGACCGCGACCGCCGCTTACCTGCAAGCAAACTACCCGGCTGGCACACCCGTTCACGCCTTCGGCATGGAAGGAATGCGCGAAATCCTCGACGATGCCGGGTTCGACATCAGCGGTGACAACCCGCCGGAAGTGGTCATCGCCGGGATCAAGTTTGATCTTTCGTATGACGATATCAAACAGGCGGCGCTCCATATTCGAGACGGCGCGACGTTCGTCGGCACCAACCCCGATAAGACATTTCCGTCACCGGAGGGGCAGGTACCCGGTGCAGGCAGTCTGATTGCCGCGCTGGAAGCGGCGACCGATCAAACAGCGACCATCATCGGCAAACCGGCGGAGCCGATGTTTAAAAACGCACTGGAAATCCTCGGTACTGAAGCCGCGAACACGCTCATGATCGGGGATCGACTGAATACCGACATCCTCGGTGCGCAACAGGCCGGCATGAAGACCGCGCTGATCTTCACCGGCGTCACCAGTTCAGACGCGCTCTCGCAGGCAGATAACGACCTGTGGCCTGACGTGGCCTATGAGGGCTTGCCGGAACTCATCAAGGCGTGGGCGGGCTTCGAGTGGTACAACGCCAAACAGAAAGCCAAGCGAGGCCGGGCATGAACCGCCGGACTTTTCTGCGCTGGTTGGTGACGGCGGGTGGGGTCGCCACTGTGCCAGGATGGTTGCATCACGCCGCACCAGGGCAACCGCCGCCTCATCTGCGCGAACTTATGGACGACTTACGTGTCTTGCTCGACGGACGCGCCATCGGCTTTGACCTGCGCCACATGAACGAACGCGGCGAGGAATATTTCCGTGTGCAGGTCAATCAGGACGCGCTCTACCCCACCGCGAGTTGCTTCAAGCTGATGCTGGTGCTGTATTATCTGTGGCACACGCCCCAATCCCAGTGGCGCTTAGAACGCGGCAGCATCCCCTACAGCGTGGCGGTGTATAGCAACAACATGCGTACCGGCGAGTTGCTGCAAGCGGTCGGGGAGCGCATCGACTTTTATGGCAACGCGGTTGAAAAGTTCAACGACTTCTTACTGTTCGAGTTAGGGTTGCGCAACGGCCTCTATCGCTGGAACTGGCCCGGTAACCCGGTCGAAGGCCAGCTTGACCGCCGCTTCGCACCGTCCTATGTCTCACGTTATGTACAACTTGGCTACGAACGCTACGTGATGGACAACCTCACCACCGCCGCCGAACTCGCGAACGTCTACGCGCTGCTGCTGCACCCGCACAGCGGACGCCAGCCCATGCTCGACGCCATACGTGACCTGTTCTCCATCCCGGCTGAGGATTATGACGCGCCCATCGAACGTGCCTTTGACCAGCTTTACACCGGTAAAGACGGCGTCATCCCATCGGACGCTTCCCTGATGGGGCGCATCATCAACGATGCGGGCATCATCCGCGTGGAGAATAAAATCTACGTGCTGTCATATCTGTGCGCGGGTGAAGGGGAATTCGTCGGTATGGAACTGCTGCGGCAGGTCGCCGACCGGCTGCGCAATTACCGTCATGGGGAAGGGATCGCCCGGTGGAGATCGTATTAGGGATCGCCGGTATCGTTGTCATCTTGATTGCGATGGGTTTGGTCATCGCCAATCAGCAAAAGACCCCGCCTACCCACTATACCGACGGCCTCCCGCCGGATCACATCGAGATCGCACCGGATATTACCCGTATCACGGTACGTGCGGAGCGTCCCCGCCGACCACCCAAGCAATGGCAGCGCGTACGCATCCAGTTCTTCGCCGGGGAAGCCCAACCCGCGCACCAGCTCACGTTCGACCAGTGGGCGATGGAAGCCATGCGTGCGTTTGAGGATCGGCTAACGGCGGCGGGCTGGCAGCAAAGCGGCTACGGCTCCTCGGAGCAACTCCCCGAAGGCTTTGACGACATGCAGCAGTTCACCATCTTCACGCGCCCATCGCCGTGACCGGCTACAGCGTCCCGGCGGTGTTATGTGCCTGACGGATTGGTTCCGGCAGGCGATACTTCGGTGTGCAGCGCATCACCACCGCCAGCGCCGACTCAATATCGCACAGGTGCCCCGGTGAGATATACACCGGCTTGACGTTCGTCCGTGTGCGTAGTACCACACCGAGCTTTTCACCCCGGTGCGTTAATTCGCTAAACTGACCTTTTTCTGTGCCGGGTTCGGCGTAATCTCCGACGAAATGGGTTTTACCACAGCCGATGGTCGGACGCGCCAACCACAGGCCCATGTGCGCCGCAATCCCCATGCGGCGTGGATGAATACGCCCCATACCGTCGAACAAAAATACCTCCGGTTCGCGTTCTAGCTTGTTGAACGCTTCTTCTAGCACCGGGCCTTCACGATAGGTGAGCAAACCGGAGATGTAAGGGAACGGTGTCGGCTGGGTGGCGGTGACACGCTCGACGACCTCCAGGTCGGGGAAGGTCAGCACGACGACCGCCGCCCGTGAGAGGCCGTCCTTCACGCTGACGTCAACCCCGGCGACCTGCGTAATCGCGTCGAGGTCTAACGGGCGATCATGGATGACCCGTGCAGCATAATCCTTTTGAATTTGTACGGCTTCATCGGGGGGGACGTTCCAGTCGTGCAGGTGTTGGATTTGCATGAAGGTTTCCTTTTTAACCTGATTTTCTGACGTCCTCACCCCTACTCGCCGCGCTCGTTCTCCCACAGGGCAGGCTATTCGGAGGGGGTGAGGTTGGGATGAGGGCTAATTCGCCCGATCATCGGCTTCAAAAATCAAAAGGGACATGAGTGTTAATCTCATGTCCCTATGAATGTGCTATCGAGCGGAGGCGGCGGGTTTAGTCGCTGCCGCTGTCCGCGAGGCTCATCAGCCCGGTGTTCATGCGCGGTTGTTGCTTGGCCTGATCTTCGTCCTTGCCGAAGCGGATCACATCACCATTGTTGGTGATGGCTTCCACCGAGAGGCCGAGGCTCTGAAGTTCCTTGACCAGCACGCGGAAGCTCGTCGGGATGCCCGGTTCTTCAATCGGCTCACCCTTTACGATGGCTTCGTAAGTCTTTACGCGACCCTGCACATCATCAGATTTGACGGTGAGCATCTCTTGCAGCGTGTAGGCCGCGCCGTAGGCTTCCAGCGCCCACACTTCCATCTCACCGAACCGCTGACCGCCGAACTGTGCCTTACCACCCAACGGTTGCTGCGTGACGAGGCTGTACGGGCCGGTCGAACGGGCGTGAACCTTGTCCTCGACCAGATGCGCCAGCTTGAGCATATGCACATAGCCGACCGCGACCGACCGGTCGAACGGTTCGCCGGTGCGTCCGTCGTAGAGGGTGTGCTTGCCGTAAATCGGCAACGGCACACCCGTCTCGAACATGATGCGATCCGCCAGTTCGCGCAGTTCCTTCTCGTCCAGTCCTTCGGGGATTTCGGTTTCTGGCGAATGTTTCTTGACCCACAGGTGGATCATCGCAGCGATGGTGTTCCCATCACGGCGGCGGCGTTCCTCGGTGCTCAACCCACTGACGACGAACATTAGCAAGTCATCGGGGTTATAGCTGACCTCTTCCAACCAGGCCGCCAACGCCGCACGCCGCGCATAAACGGCGTCGGTTTCCAACAGTACCGGGTCGAAACGCTCGTCTTCGCGCAGCCACGCCTCAACGAAGCGTTGTACCACGTCCTGATCGTCCTCGAAGTCATCACCGACGGATTCAATGCCGGAATCGCGCAGCCAGCCCCAGGCGTGCTCAGTGGCGAAGTCCCAGGCTTCTTCGATCATCCAGGCACGCGCCAGTTCCGCCTGGATCTCCCATTCTTTGGCACCGTCGAACACAGGCGTTATCGCACGGAAACCCATACGATCCGCCGCCCAGCCGAGATGCAATTCCAGCACCTGACCGATGTTCATACGACCCGGCACACCCAGCGGGTTCAAGATGATCTCCACTGCACGCCCGTCGTCGAGATAGGGCATGTCTTCGATCGGCACGATCTTGGAGATCACACCTTTGTTCCCGTGACGCCCGGCCATCTTGTCACCGACGGTCAGCTTACGGCGTTGCGCCACACTCACTCGTACCATCTTCTCGACACCGGCGGGCAGGTCACGGTGTTCTTCGCGGGTGAAGGTCTTGACATCCACGACCTTACCGCGCTCACCGTGCGGCAAACGCAGCGAGGAGTCTTTCACCTCACGGGCTTGCTCACCAAAGATCGCCCGCAGCAATTTTTCTTCCGGACTGAGTTCTTTTTCACCCTTCGGCGTGATCTTACCGACGAGAATGTCGTTCGGGCCGACCTCCGCGCCGACGCGCACAATGCCGAATTCGTCGAGGTCTTTAAGCGCGTCCTCGCCTACGTTCGGGATGTCGTAGGTGATTTCTTCGGGGCCGAGCTTGGTATCACGCGCTTCGACCTCGTGCTTCTCAATATGGATGCTGGTGAATTTGTCGTCCCGTAGCATACTCTCGCTGATGAGCAGCGCGTCCTCGTAGTTGCCGCCATCCCACGAGAGGAACGCCGCCAACACATCATGACCGAGCGCCAGATTGCCCTCTAGCGTCGAGGAGCTATCCGCGATGACATCACCAACGTTGACATACTGTCCCTTGCGCACGACCGGACGTTGGTCAATGCAAGTAGACTGGTTGGAGCGTTCATATTTGCGCAGCCGGTAGACATGCTCGTCACCGTCTTTGGTGCGGATGACGATGCGCTCACTCTGTACACTGATGACCTCGCCGCCTTCTTCGGCTTTGAGGATCTGACCACTGTCACGCGCGGCCTGGTCTTCCATGCCGGTGCTGACAATCGGCACCTGTGGACGCAGCAGCGGCACCGCCTGACGCTGCATGTTGGACCCCATCAGCGCACGGTTGGCGTCGTCGTGTTCAAGGAAGGGGATCAACGCGGCGCTGATGCCCACGATCTGACGCGGCGCGACGTCCATATAGTCGATGCGCTGGCGCGGTGTGATGATAAACTTCTGGCGATGCCGGGCGCTCACACGGTTGTCGATAAGTTCCTTCCGCGCACCCAGCCCGGCGTTCGCCTGCGCAATCACGTAGTTATCTTCCGCATCGGCGGAGAGATACTCGGTCTCGCTGGTTACGAAAGGCACCACCGGCACCTTCTCCACCCCGGCCTCGCGCAGTGTGTTGATCAGCTCTTCGGTGAAGATGTCACCCTCTTCAGCGAGGATGTTGTCGTCGTTGTCCTCGATGTCGTCGCGGACTTCACGATCTAACAGACGTTCGTCATCCAGCATGAGGAACTTCACGACCTTACGGTAGGGTGTCTCGATGAAGCCGTATTCGTTGACGCGCGCGTAGCTTGCCAGACGACCGATCAAGCCGATGTTCGGGCCTTCCGGTGTCTCAATTGGGCAGATGCGCCCGTAATGGCTGTGATGCACGTCACGCACGTCAAAGCCTGCACGTTCACGCCGTAGACCGCCCGGCCCCAGCGCGGAGACCGTGCGCTTGTGTGTCAATTCTGCTAGCGGGTTGGTCTGCTCCATGAACTGCGAAAGCTGTGACGACCCGAAGAACTCACGGATGGACGCAACCACCGGGCGGATGTTCACCAGGTTGACCGGCGTCAGGCCGTCCGTCTCACGGATGGACATACGCTCTTTAACCACACGCTCGGTGCGGCGCAGGCCGATGCGCAGCTTGTTCATAATCAGTTCACCGACGGTCTTCACGCGGCGGTTGCCGAGATGGTCGATGTCGTCCGGGCCGATCTCACCATTGTTGATGAGGATCATGCGCTCCACCAGCTTGACGATGTCTCGCTTGGTAATGGTGCGTGTCTTGCGAGAGATCGTGCCATCCAGCGAAAGGCGCTGGTTCAACTTGTAACGTCCGACGCGCTCAAGGTCATAGCGGCGCTGGTCGAACAATTGGCTTTCCAGATATTCGCGTGCGTTGTCGAGCGTGGGCGGGTCGCCGGGGCGCATCCGCTTGTAGAACTCGATCAGCGCGGCTTGGGCAATGGTCTGATTCTTCTTGAGTTCCCACACCGGTTCTTGCTTGATGGTCGAAGCGATGTAGGTGTGTGTCTCGTTGTTATCGGCGTCCTTGTAGAGCGCAAAGATTTCGTCGTCCTCACCGGTCTGGATGGGGGACATATCGCTCGGCAGCAGATCATCGACCGCCGCCAGCGCACGCAGCAAAATCGTCACCGGGATGGTGCGCTTGCGGTTGAACTTGAGGGCAATTTGATCTTGCTTGCGCGTCTCGAACTCCATCCAGGCACCGCGATCCGGGATCATCTTGGCGTTGGAGAGCATACGACCGGTGGTGCGGTCAACATCGGCGTCGAAGTAAACACCGGGGGAGCGGATCAGCTGGTTGACGACCACGCGCTCCGTCCCGTTAATAATGAATGTGCCTTTTTCGGTCATCCAGGGGAAGTCACCCATGAAAATCTCGGAGATGACGACTTCGTCATCAGCTTCACGGTTCACCAGCGCCACCTTCATATGCAGGGGACGGGCGTAACTCATGTCACGTTCGAGGCAGGCTTCTTCGTCATATTTCGGCTCATCGAACCGGAAACTCAGATCGAATTGTTTGGCTTCTGGTGTGTTACCGGGCAAGTACAGCCGTAGGTTACCATTAAAGCTCTCAATAGGGCTGATCTCATCGAATAGTTCGATCAACCCTTCGGTTTTGAACCATTCAAATGATTTTAGCTGCACTTCGATTAACGAAGGCAAATCCTGAACATCAATTGTGCGGGCATAATTTTTGGTGCGTGAGGTTTCCAACAGACAGCTCCTCAGTATGTAGTACAAGGCGGGCTGAGAGAATCAAAACATCAGGAATACGACGTAACCCTGACCCTCGTCACGTATATGACTTTGTTCTCACAAGTGTGTAGCATGTTAGACACGAATAGACGGAGATACCGGAACATACATTGTAGCGCGATACCCTCCGTTTTGTCAAGGAGATATAAAAAATTTAGGGGATTTTTTATTTTCACCTCTTTACTATACACGACTCATAGCGGTGTTGGCAAGCTACCGCTGTAGCAGTGGGATGTCAACTTCGCCGTTATCATCTGCCGGGGGTTTGCGCCGGGAGACGAACAAGAACCCCGCCGCAATCGCGGCGACCCCGGCGGCGATTTGCGCCCGGATCGGGAACTTACGCAAATGGGCGAAACGGCTTTCGTCCATGTTCCCTAGCAGTTCTTGCTTGAGGGTCGCGCAGAATTTCTCCGACGGTTCACACGGTTCATAGGTGTGCTCCAGGCGGCTGATGATCTGCACGAAACCGGTGATCTCTTCAGGCTCAACATCGTAGCGATCTAACAGCGGATCCAGATCAAGATGACCGGTAAGCACAGATTGCGTAATCGCGTCGAGCAAATTTTGTGACTGCACTTCCGACAATTCCGAATGAGACATTAGTCATTTACCTTCTTTTTCTGATGGTTGTGTTCGCCCAGCACATGACGCATCTTCTGCATTTCCAGGTCATCACGCAAGGCGAGTAAAGTACGATGATAAAGTGATTTGATCGCCCCTTCTGTGCGGGACATGATCTCACCGATCTCGGCATTCGAGCGGTGTTCGAGAAATTTCAACACCAGCAATTCCTGGCGCTCCGGTGGCAGCCGACGCACCGCAGACATCAACAGTGCCTGTTCCTCGGAAGCCTCCACTTGCTGGTCGGGCAAATCCGAACGCAGCGTGGACGCGACGAACTCGTCCAGTGGGATAATCTTACGCCGTCCCCGGTCACGATGCCAGTTCGCAACCAGATTATGCGCGATGCGATAAAGCCATGCCTGGAACGGCACCCCTTTGTCCTCGTAGTTTTCGATGTGTGCCATCGCCCGGAAGAACACGCGCGCGGTCAGGTCTTCCGCGTCGTGTTGGCTACTGGTGCGGTAGTAGACGTAATTATAGATCTTTTTGACGTAACGCTCGTAAATCTCCCCAAAGGCGTCTTTATCCTCTTTCGCCAGGGCGACCAGTTCGCTATCGGTGAGTGTTTTGTAGTCTGGTTTTTTCGGTTTACGGTTGAAGAAATTCATCGTTTGCTCCACCTACTTACCGTATAAAACCCATCACGCTGACAAGCGTTACGACATTCGTACACCCGGATTAATGATCGACACGTTCCCATTCTCCGGCGCGGGGTTCCAGCGCCCGCCATTCGGGGACGAGGGCGACCGCATCCAACTCACGGACGAGCTGCCGTGCCGCCAGACCGATGATGGCAGCGAAGGTCGGGTAAGCGAGTTCGAGGTTAGCAAGCTGCATAATGGTCATGCGCCCCGTCATGCCGGAGGCGACCGTCTGCACGATCTCAACGGCCTGCTCCCCGACCACATGCGCGCCTAGCACACGCAGATTGGTTTTATCCGCGATGAGCTTACAAAAGCCGACCGGACGCCCGTCGATCACGGCGCGGTCGAGGTCGGCATAGGGGACGATGGCGACGGCGCATTCGTGGCTATTGCGGGCTTGCGCTTCCGTCAAGCCGACCCCGGCATATTCAGGATCGGTGAAGCCGCCGTGCGGCACCAGCCGGTGTTCGGCGGATTTATCCGTACCCAGAACCGCGTTTTCGATGGCGATCCGTGCCTGATACCCCGCGCTCTGCACGAGCATCATACGCCCGGTGATGTCCCCGGCGGCGTAGATGTTCGGGGCGCTGGTTTGCAGCGCGTCATTGACCTGGATATAACTGCCGCTGCGCTCCACACCGGCGTTTTCCAGCCGCAGCGCGTCCACGTTGCCGGGCCAACCGACCGCGAAGATCACCTTTTCGACCGTCAGCGTTTTGTCCTCGTCGTTTTCGGTGTAGTGCATCCGTAGGCCGTCGTTGGTCTTTTCGATGCGGTTGATGCCGTCAATACCGGTGACCACGTTCATACCGTGCTCGCCGAACTGCGCCGCGACCGTTTCCGCGATGAGATCGTCCTCGGTGCGCAGGATGCGCGGGGCGATGTCCATCAATGTGGTTTGGGTGCCGAAGGTGTTGAAGATCGACGCCAACTGGCAACCGGTCGCGCCACTACCGACGATCACCACCGATTCCGGTAATTTCTTCATCGTCCATACATCGCTGTGAGTATTGACATGTTCCGCGCCGGGGATGGGCAAATGACGCGGGGAGCCACCCACACACAACAGAGTCTTCTCACCGCTGATGCGTTCGCCGTTGGCGGTTTGTAGCGTGTGGGCATCGACGAAGTGCGCGTCACCGGTGTCGGTATACATGGTCACGCCGACATCACGCAGATGGGCGAGCAACTGTTTCTTCTCGTGTATCTGGTAGATGACCTGCTGTGTACGCTTGAGCATCTGCGCGAAATCAACGCGCACAGGCGCATCTAACAACAGGCCATAAGTCTCAAATTGCTGCGAGTCACGCATCAAGCGGGCGGCCTTTGCCAGCACGCGCGTCGGCGCACAGCCATCATTGGTACAGGTGCCACCCATGCGTCCCCGTTCCACTAAAGCGACATCCACGCCGAGTTCACGGGCGCGTAACGCCGCCGTCACCCCTGCGGGACCACCACCAACCACCACGACATCATGCATACCAACACCTCGAATTCAGTTTTCATTAAGATTGTAAGTAGTATAGCCACTTGACCTAATACTAACTTAAACCATGCCTAAACAGTCGATGACGCTTGCAACCTGTCGAACCACTTGTTATACCTTTAGAAAGCTCATAAAGACGCAAGTATTACTAGAAAAGCAGGATTTATGCGACTAATAGAAGATTTAACCCAATCGCTTGTTGATTGGGCGCAGATGGTACGCTCAAAGACACCGACCGAATTTGAAGCCGCCCGCGAACTCGTCACCAGGATGGGTATGCACCAACGTGAGGACGGTCATGCCGAGGTCGGCTACTGGACGCCCGCGCTGGCAGATAAGGAAATCTCCGCCGAGGATGTGTATCTGGAAGTGCTGACGCCACAAAAGCCGCTCGACCTACGCCAGCCCAGCCAGCAGATGACCTTTAAGCGCGAGCGGGTCAACCTGATGCAAGACGGACAGTGCTTCTGGGGCGTGATCGAAGGCTTGACCCCCGGCACCCGTGAGCAGATCGGCTCGTTTTACTGGCTGGCCTACAAAGAGGACGACGAATGGCACCACATCGTTGATCCGCTGGCGTACTCGGTGCCGTTCGGTGTGCTGGCTCCATCAGAATTCTACGATGTGCGCCGGTTGGATCGTGAGCGGGCCGACCGTGAGCATTTTCAGAATTTGCCGGTCGAAAGCGAAATCGACGAGGTGGTGCGGGTGAAGGCCCCGGCGAACATCCTACAGATTCACATCGGCACCGCTTCCGAGGCCGGGACGCTGGAAGGGCTGACCGCGATCTATGAGGAAATCGGTAGGAAGGTCGAAGCCGGTGAAGACCTCAGCGCCGCCGAAAAGAACTTCATCGGTTACGACACCGTGCAGTTGATGCCCATCGAACCAACCATCGAATATGAAGGCGGCCCACTGTTCTGGAATCCGCAGACCGACACGCCGACCGCCGAGTCGGTCACGGTGGAATTGCAACGCCCGGATATGACCAACTGGGGCTATGATGTGATGATTGCCGGTTCCCCGGCGACCAACCCGGTGCTGTTGGGCAGCGGACGCCCCGACGAACTGGTGGATTTCATCGCCGCGCTGCACAACTTCCCTAATAACCCCATCGGTGTGATCTTCGACATCGTCTACGGACATGCGGATAATCAGGCGCTGCCGGTTTTGAGTGACTATTTCTTCGCCGGGCCGAATATGTACGGGCAGAACCTCGCCTACCGGCATCCGGTGGTGCGGGCGATGCTGCTGGAAATGCAGCGGCGCAAGAGCAACTTCGGTGTAGACGGCCTGCGGGTGGACGGCGCACAGGACTTCAAGTTCTACATGGATGAAGCCGAGGCGATGGTGCACGACGACGAGTATCTGCGGTTGATGAACGACCTTGTGCAGCACGTCGCCGGGGTGGAATATCGCCCCTGGATGATCTTCGAGGACGGACGCCCCTGGCCTCGTGATGACTGGGAACTGGCGTCGTCTTACCTGGAAGTGACCAAGTATTTCCCTAATGTGTTCCAGTGGGGGCCGCTGACCTTCGCCCATAACACCCCCTTCCGCTTTACGTTCTGGATTGGCAAGTGGTGGCGGCTGCGTGAGGTCGCGGAGGTGGGGCAGAACTGGATCACCGGTTGCGCCAACCACGACACACTGCGCCGGGGCACACAGGTTGACTTGGACGTACTGGTGAACACCTATCTGGGTGAGACCCTGCCGGAGATCTTCAAAAACGCCTACGATAACCCGGCGGCGAACCTGCTCAACTACGGCTTTTTACCCGGCGTGACGATGGATTTTATCAACGCGCTGATGCGTGCGCCCTGGAGCTTCATCCGCAACACTGACGAACGCTGGGGCGTCAAAGTCATCTCCGAAGAGGCTCACTTCCTTGATTGGGCGGTCGATGAGGCGCACTACCAGCAACCGGAGCACTTCACGCGCCTGAAAGAATTTGGCTTCAGCGAATTGCACGAACTGCGGCGCTTCCTGCGCACGCTGGATAACCTGGTCAAGGCGACGGATTACAACCTTTACGCCATCGTAGATATGATGAACGCGATGACCCCGGCGCTGCCCCTGCCCGCGCTCACACCGAAGATCCTCAAGTCAATGGCGCGGGCGTGGATGGACGACGTGTATGATTATTGCAACGTCAGCCAGTACGAAGACCATCTGGACGCGACCAAGACCGATTTCAACCTGCACGTCCGTGAGTTCCGGCAGCGCCGCCGCTGGATGATCGGCAATCTGCGTAAGGGCGATCACTTCGACTATCTGCATCCGCTGGAAGGCACGGTGTTGTATTATGGTCTACGCACCGCCCCGGACGAGAGCGAACAGGTGCTGTGCATCGTCAACTCCGAGGGCACACTGCGCACGATCACCCCGGCGACGTTGCCCATCGAGAATTTGGTACAAACCGGCTGGGAGATCACGCTGGTGACGCCACATACGGATGTGCTGGCCTTCGACCAACCGCTGACGCTCGGTGATAGCCAGGGCGTGATTTTCACCCGGCAGATGGATTAACCGCCCGGTTCTGGTGTGCTGACCACAAACGTGATCTCGTAATTCGTCGCGTCTTCAAGGCCGACCCAGAACGGGCGTACCAGTTCGTAATTACAATCGCCCAGGGTGGCAAAGGTGATGACAAACAGGATGCGCTGCGCGTCGTCATCGCGGTTGTAGCGCGTCACAATATGGTCGGCCTTGCAGCCCATCCCACGGTTCCAGAACCCCGCGATCACGTAGCCATTACCAAAGTCGCGGGGTTCGCGCGTAATCGGGCGGCGGCAGAGCTGGCTGTTATCTACCAGGTTGTAAAATTGGATGTGGTCTTCCGCGCTGCGGATCGTAAAAATTTGTTCGGCGGCGTCCCAGGCGGCCTCGAAGCACACCCCGCGCACATGCGCGCTCTCGTCCGTCCAGGGTGTTGATGCGGTGGCGGTGGGCAACACCTGCGGCGCTGGCGTCTGCTGCACGACCGGGCCATAGGTCGGGCTGCTCTCCGGTTGGGGTAACGGTTGTTGGGCCGTCATCAAGCAGCCACCACACATCAATAAAATTAGCAAGCCAAATTGGATAAAATACATGTCGCCAAGTTTCCTAATTTCTTATAATCTCTATTCGCTTGCATCAATAAAGCATGGTAAGATTGTTTCGTTAACTTCGAATTAAAGTGAGCCATCAAATGCGCATACTGGTCATTGCGGATATTCACGCCAATTACACGGCCTTTGAAACAGTGTTAAAAGACGCCCAGGGCGACTGGGATTACGTGTGGTGCCTGGGTGATGTGGTCGGCTATGGGCCAGACCCAAACCAGTGCGTTGATCGATTGCGCGAACTGCCGCATCTGTGCCTTGCCGGTAACCACGACTGGGCCGCGCTCGACCGGTTGGACATTCGCACCTTCAACCCCGATGCCCGCCGTGCCGTCGATTGGACCCGCGAGACGCTGACGGCTGAGAATCTACGCTGGTTGAAGGCACTGCCGACCACGTTCGTCATTGGTCAGTATACACTCGTCCATGCCAGCCCACGCGAACCCATCTGGGAGTACATCTTAGAGCCGTTGGTCGCCGCGCTGAACTTCCCGCATTTTGAAACCCCATACTGCATCGTCGGGCACACGCACCAACCCGTCGTCTACGAGATGATTGGTGACAGCGGCGAAACCGAAGCCCACAAACCAGAATACGGCGCGGTACGGTCGCTGGGCAACACCCGCAAGATTGTCAACCCTGGCAGTGTCGGACAACCGCGTGATGCCGATCCGCGTGCGGCCTACGCCCTGATCGACTTTGAGCAGAACACGGTCGAGCATCGCCGCATCAAATACGACATCGCCGATGTGCAGCAGCGGATGCGCAGCTATGAACTGCCCGAACGCCTCGCCGTCCGGTTGGAGCATGGGTGGTAATGCCCACAGGGATTATTCCTGTATAACGATGATATTGACCATTTTGTCGTGCCAGGTCTGTTTTTCGTCATCCCACAGCATCCATAGATACCCTAACAGCAGGAAGTGCGTGCTTATCGTGTAGCCGAGGATGCTGCGAACCAGGGCATCCCACATGTTCAGCGGACGTCCGTCCTTGCGTACAATGCGAATGCCCATCACGGTTTTGCCGGGTGTCTGCCCGTCGTGTTGAGTCAGGAAATAGACATAGAAAACGGCTGTGATGAGAAATGTAATCGTATAGCTACGCATACTCCAGTCAATCATCGCCTCTTCATAAGCTGCCGCGTTCATCATGTTGGAGGATCCAAAGTCACTAATCCCGCAAGTACGATAGCACGGTTTTGAAATATGTAGCATAAATAAAAAGATTCTCGTTCTTTTCTTGGAAAACTTCTTAAATTCTATGTGTGCGGGTATGACAAACAGCGGCGATCCACATGGATCGCCGCTGTCGTTCGTGCAGGATTGCCGTGTTACCTACTGCACGGTGAACGGCACCTCGAAACCGGGTTGGGCATCGTTGCCGTCATTGCCGACGATGCGCAAACTGATGCGATATTCACCGGGGGGCAGCGGGGGCAGCGTATCCAGCACGCCGTTCTCGACCGGCGTCGAATGTACCGGGCCGATGGTCGTCCAGTTGGTGATTTGCTCACCGACCAGGTCGATCTTGTAATACTGCGCCTGCTGGTTGGTAAACAACGCCGTCCCGGTGATCTCAATGGCGGTGTTCGCCGGGATCACCTGTCCCGCTGATGGTGAGGTGACATAAGACGTCAACTGCACGCTGCCGGGTGTAAAGCCGCCACCTTGCAGCAGTTCCGGTGAGCAGTCAATTGTCGGTAAGAAGGCCAGCCCACGTTCACGGGCGTAATTTTCCGCGCTGGCGGCATCGCTGGGGTCAGCGGGTGGCGCGATGAACAACTGCTGCTGTGCGCCCGGTGTGGTCGCCGTGACTTCTTGCTGCACACGGCAGTAGATCGGCGGCGGGGGCTGCACCCCACCCGGCAGATTGAACTGGATTGAGTTGGCGATACCGGGGTTCAGCCGGTAGACCGTCGCCTGATACACACTCGGTGAAATTTCCTCGATGAAGGAACCGGTCAGCGGGGCGTCACGCGGTTCGCTGCCGGCCGGTGGGAAGTACAACTGACCGTTGCCTTCGTATTCTGCCGCCGGGGAATCCAGCAACCATTCATCTTTGGTCGCGGAGCAACTCGTCACCGGGTCGGTAAGGCGGGTCGCGTCACAGATGCGGCTGAAGGTGATGCCGTTAGGCGCTCGAATATCATCAGAGCGCAACTGCCCGCCGCTGGCGAACTCGTTCAGATAAAGCGGTGTGTCGTAGATGGTGGTCATGACGCGGTTCCACAACGGGGCCGCCCCCTGCAAACCGGAGAACGTGTTGCGCATTTCCGCGCCGTCATTGTTGCCCACCCACACGGCAATCGCCACATTGCGCGTGTAGCCAACCGTCCAGATGTCTTTGACATTGTTGGTCGTGCCGGTCTTCGCTGAGGACTCGATGCCCGGTGTGTTGAGCGGACTATTCGACCCCATTTCGATACTGCGGGCGCTGTTATCGCTCAGAATATTACTGATGACGAACGCGATACGCGGGTCAAGCACGGTTTCGCCGTCGCTGCTGCGTAGCACACTGCCAGCCGTCGCTTGTGTGTCGTCCGGGCAACTGCCGTCATATTCGTAGATGATGGTGTTGTCGTTATCCCAAATACACAGGATAGCCGTTGCTTCCACCAGACGCCCGGCGTTGGCGAACACACTATACCCCTGTGCCATTTCCAACGGGGTGATCTCACCACCGCCCAGCGTTAGTGAGACGCCATAGCGTGAGGCATCGGTGCCCAGGCTTTCCACACCGAAGCGTTCCATGACTTCCAGCAGGTAGGGCACGCCGACAAAGCGCACGGCCTGCACCGCCGGGATGTTGTAGCTATTCGCCAGCGCGGTACGCATGGTCATCGGCCCGTGGAATGCGCCGTCATAGTTGCGTGGAACGTAAGGGTTCTGCCCCGGCTGCGGGATGCTGACGCGCACGTCCCAGATGATGTCACCGGGAGACATGCCGCGTTCGATGGCGGCGGCGTAGGTAAATGGCTTCATCGTGCTGCCCGGCTGGCGCGGGCGCGTGGTCACGTTCACGTTACCGTCGATAGCCTCATTATAGTAGTCGATGCTGCCGACCATCGCCAGAATCTCACCGCTGTCAGGGTTGGTCACCACGACGGCGGCGTTGCTGGCGTTGTTCTGCGGGCCGATCTGCGCGATCTGGTCGGCGGCGGCCTGCTGCACCATGTCGTTGATGCCCAGGTCTACCGTCGTCATCACGTTGAGGCCGCCCCGTTCGATCTGTTCATCGGTGTAGCCAAGTTGTGCTAACAGCGTGTTGAGTTCATCAATCGCATGGACGGTAAAATGTGGCGCGGCGAGTTCGATGCCACCACCGCTGAAGTTCATCTGCTCGGCGACGGCACGGTCGTATTCGGCCTGCGTGATGAATTCGTCCGTCCGCATTTCTTCCAGCACCAGCAAACGCCGCCCTTCTACCCGTTCTTGAATGTCGGGATCGTCGCTTAACGGATCGAGGATCGCCGGAATGTTGGGCAAGCCAGCCAGCAGCGCGGCCTCACCGATAGTTAACTCAGTCGCGGACTTATCAAATATGACTTGCGTAGCGGCTTCGATGCCATAGGCGAGATTGCCGTAGTAGATCTGGTTAAGGTATAGCTCAAGGATGCGACTTTTATCCATGCGGGTGGTCAGCGCGATGGACAGCATGATCTCCTCAGCTTTACGTTGGGGACTGCGTTCGGCGCGATATTCGGGGTCAAACAATACATTACGTACCAATTGTTGTGTGATGGTGCTGCCGCCCGGTGTCTGTTCGTCCGGGGACGCGCCCAGATATTGCAACAGGGCGATGGTCGTCGCGCCGACGTCGATGCCAATGTTGTCGTAGAACGAGTCGTCCTCGATGGCGAGGGTCGCGTCGATGACGTGGTCAGGCAAGTCCTCGATATTGACGTTGATCCGCATCCCTTCTTCGGAGAACACGGTGAACAACTGCTCGCCGTTGCGGTCGTAGATGTTGTTACTTTGCAGCGCCTCGTAAGTGTCGATGGCGTCCAGACGTTCGTTAAGCAGATCACCGACGCGCACGTAGGCGAACACGCCCGCCACTGATGTGATGAACGTCAACCCACCGCAGAACGTCAGCAGCATGACCAGCACTACCATACAACCGGGGCTGAGGCGGCGCTTCTTTGTCACCTTGCGCCGACCACCCATCGGCAGGTTGGTCTGTTGACCACCGCGCGGCTGTCCGTTGGGCGGTTGGGGCGTATCTCGCTGGATGGGTGGGGCGTAGCCTTGATTTTCCGGACGCTGGTAACGCTGCTGATCGTCTTGCTGACGACCGGGGGACTGCACGGTCATGTTGGGCATGGTGCGCCCGGCCTCGAAGTCCGGATTCGGGTCCAGGCCACCGCTGCCGGGGAGTGTATTCGCGGCGTTGGAATCATCGTGCTGTGATGGGTCATGCGGCATGGTCGCCCAGCGACTGCTGATCGGCGCGTCGGCGTCTTCACCTTGATTTTTGGGCAGCCGAAACGGGATGTCCATATCGGTGGTGTACTGCGCGGCGTCGGTGTCATCCGGCGGGACGATCTCGAACGACTCGCTGATCGGTTGGTCGTCTTCCGCCTGCCCCGCCCGCCAGACCATCGTGTTGTCTTCCGGCGGGCCACTCGCTAGCGGCGGATCGCTGGCACGCAGGTCGGCGTCCTCGTCGCTGGGTTCTTCCCGCGTGGTCTCGGCCTCAAGCGGATCATAAGGCGTGGTCGGTTGCTCACGAAATTCCTCTGGAACCTCGATGTCTTCGGTGTCTTCTTTATGGATGTTATCCGACTGAAACGAGCCGCTGTTTTCCGATTTGGGCAGTTTGAACGGCACATCGTCGTCGGTGTAGTCATCATCACCCGGCAGGTAATCTTTCTCGTCGGGCATCAGGGGGCTTCTCCAATTAAAACGATCTTCATGATGTCCTCATTCTATCAGGATTGCCCAAACACGTATAGCAACGCTTACGCTACGCCCGCCGAACGGCGTAAACTTTCATCACATGATCGTCGTCGGGGCAGCGACAGTTTGCTTGCCCACTGGAAGGGGCACATGTTCATTCGCGTCAGCCAGTTAACGCGTCGTAAAGGTGCTGGTTCCAACGTTTTGGTGGAGTCAAATCATATGTATTGTTGTGAGCCTAACCTCACCCCTTGCGAACCTAGCGAGCAGGGGTGAGGGGGCAAAAGCGACCATGCAAACTCAGCGTGTTCTTGCCCTAGAAATTATCCAGTTGACTCAGGTCGGCGCGGGTGCGCTGCATCCCGCTGATGGCTTGCAGCAGACCGAGCCGGTTCTGCCGGACGGCCTCGTCTTCCGCGTTGACCAGCACGTTATCGAAGAAGGCGGTCACAGCGGGCACCATCGGTGCAAAGCACGTCAGGAAGTCATCGACGTTGCCGCCGCCCTCGTCCGTGCGCACCCCTAGCTTGACCGCCGCCGTTTCGTAGGCGTCGAACAGCGCGGTTTCTTCTGGTTGCTCGAACAGCGCGGTGTCGATCTCATGCGTGGCATCCACAGCGCGGGTGATACGCACGCAGCGCGCGAAGCTGTCGAGGATGTTTTCCCAATCCTCGCGTGAAACCCACGCTTCGAGCTGCGCCACACCGACGAACGCACGATGCGGGTTGGTGGCTTGCTCCGCGATGACGGCGTTGACCACATCGGCGGCGAAGCCCTGATCGCCCAACCACACACGCAACCGCCCGGCGATGAAATCTAGCACCTGCGCCTGCGCCTCCCGGCTGACCTCGACCGGCTGGTTAGCAGCAGCGAGTTCGACCGCGTAGGTCAGGTCAACATCGAGTTGTTTGGCGGTCAAAATCTCGATGATGCCCAGCGCGGCCCGGCGCAAGCCGTAGGGGTCGGCGGTGGATTTGGGCGCGTGCCCGGCAGCGATCAACCCGACCAGGCTATCCAGCCGGTCGGCGAGTGCCAGCAGCGTACCGGGCATGGTCGCCGGGAGGGTGTCGCCGGCGTTGCGCGGCTGCCAGTGCTCGGCGATAGCGACCGCGACCGCTTCCGGCTGGCCTTCGCGCTGAGCGTATTCTCGCCCCATGATCCCTTGCAACGAGGTCATCTCTACAACCATCTGTGTGGCGAGGTCGGCTTTGGCGATGTGCGCGGCACGTTCGGCGACAGCGATATCCGTCTTGTCGATGTCGAGCAGATCGCCTATCTGCGGGACGAACTGCGTCACGCGCTGGTTCTTCGCCAGCATGGAACCGAGCGTTTCCTCGAACGTCAGCGTATCCAACCGGGGCAGATACTCCGCCAGCGGCTTTTTGATGTCGTCGTCATAGAAGAACTTGGCATCGGCAAACCGGGCACGGATGACGTGTTCGTTGCCAGCGATGACCTTGTCGAGATATTGATCGTCACCGTTGCGCACGGTGATGAAATAAGGCATCAACGCGCCGGTTTCATCCTCGACCGGGAAGTAGCGTTGGTGCTTGCGCATCACCGTGACCAGCACATCACGCGGCAAATCCAGATAGTCCGCGCTGAAGCTGCCACGTAGCGCGGTGGGTGCCTCGACCAGATTGGTCACCTCGTCCAGCAGACCGGGGTCGTCCGGCACGCTCCCACCGATCTCATCCGCAAGTGCGTTCACCTGCTCGATGATAGCGGCACGACGTTCACCGTAATCGAGGTAGATGTTCTGCTTGCCCATCGAATCGAGGTAATCCAGCGGTTCGCCGACCGGGTGCGGCAGCGACCCATACGGACGCAGGCCGCGTGTCACGTTGCTGCTGACTACCCCGGCGTACTCGAACGGGATCACCGCGTTGCCGAACAGCGCCACGATCCAGCGGATAGGCCGGGAGAAGGTGATGTTGCTCGCGTTCCAGCGCATGGAACGCCCGAACTTAATGCCGTCGATGAGGTCGGGCAGGGCTTCTTCCAGCACATCGACGGTGTAGCGGCCTTCGGTAAACACGGTTGCGACCACGTACTCGCCGCCGTCGATTTCCTCGACGCGCAGCGCCTCGACATCAACCCCCTTGCCACGAGCGAACCCCTGCGCGGCTTTGGTCGGGTTACCGTCGTCGTCGAAGGCGCGATTGGCGGGCGGGCCTTTCTCGACTGTTTCTTGATTGGGCTGTTTGGGCGCGACCTTTTCCGCGTGCAGTACCAACCGGCGCGGTGTGGCGTAGACATGGACGGACTCATACGTTAAGCGCAGGTCGTCGAACAGGGTCACCGCTGCCGTGGTGAGTTGTTCTTGCGCGGCGGTGACGTCAGCGGCGGGCAGTTCCTCCACGCCGATTTCAAGCAGCACATCGGCGGCTTCTTCCGGGGGATGCTGCCGGGTGACGTTCTCGCTGACCTGCTGTGAGGTGGGGGCGGACCATTGGTCTTGCAAGCGCAGCAGCGGATGCCCCATCGCCTCGCGTTGTTCGCTGTAAGTGCGGGCGATGTTGCGCGTCATGTCACGCATCCGCCGGAAGTAGGTCGCCCGTTCGGTGACACCAATCGCGCCGCGTGTATCCAACACGTTGAACAAATGGCTGCACTTGAGAACGTAATCATACGCGGAAATAAGCGCGTCACCTTCTAGTGCGCGGTGGTGTTCGCTCTCATACGTGTCGTAGACCTGTTTGAGCGCGTCCACGTCGGCGATGTCAAAATAATAACGGCAGTGTTCGATTTCCTCTTGCAGCATCATGTCGGCGTAGGTCAGGCCGCCGTCCATCCAGTCGATCTCCCAGGCGGATTCCTTGCCTTGCAGCGCGAGGACGATGCGCTCAATCCCGTAGGTGATCTCAACGGAGACCGGGTCGAGTTCCAGGCCGCCGGCCTGCTGGAAGTACGTGTACTGTGTGATCTCCTGGCCGTCTAACCAGACCTCCCAGCCCAGGCCCCACGCACCCAGGCCGGGGGATTGCCAGTTGTCCTCCACGAAGCGGATGTCATGCTCACGGGGGTTAATGCCCAGGGCTTCCAGCGATTTCAGGTAGAGTTCTTGCGGGTTGCCGGGGTCAGGCTTGAGGATCACCTGATATTGATAATATTTCTGCATCCGGTTGGGGTTTTCCCCAAAGCGACCGTCATCCGGGCGCACGGTCGGCTCTACATAGGCCACGCGCCAGGGTTCCGGCCCCAGCACACGGAGCAGAGTCGCCGGGTTGTTCGTCCCCGCGCCGACCTGCACGTTGTACGGCTCCCAGATGACGCAGCCCTGGTCTGACCAGTAATTATGCAGCTTTAAAATAACCTGTTGGAAGGTGAGTGGTTTCGCCATGTTCCGTCCTGAGTTCGTGTGTTGTCGTTCACAATGCGCTCATTATAGGGGCGGATGCAGGGTTTATCGAGTGGCGGTCAGCAAATGATTTACATGGCGCGGGCATCCACCAACTCGAACAGGATGCGCCGGAGTTCCGGCAGACGCGGCAGGGGCTTATGCAACAGCAGATCGGCCTGCGCGTTTTCGATCAAATAGCGTTCGTCCTCCGGTGAAAGGCGATAGGCCGTCATCAAGACGATGGCGGTGTTGCGCAGGTTCGGGCTTTCGCGGATGCGTGCGCCGATCCGATCACCGGAGATGCGCCCCGGCAGTCGAATGTCGATCAGCGCGAGTTCGGGGACTTCGTCCTCCCGATGCCCCGCTTCGACTTCTTCGATCCACTCGATCGCGTCTTCGCCAGTGACGAAGGCCACACCACCGATGCCGATGGCCTCATACATCGCCAGAATCATCTGGTAGAGATCAGGTTCGTCCTCGACAACCATCCAGGTTGGCATATCAGATGTTACTCCACAGTTGCTATAGCTCATTTTATAGTCAGCGTAACCCCAAAGTATTGTTGCGAACGTTGAGGTTCAATTAATTCGTGCGTCCTACCATGCGGAAACTATCGCCGCGCCCCCACGGGGAATGTCTGTCGCCGTCGTCGCTGCTCGCCTCGGCTTGCGTCGATGAGGCTTGTTCGCTCAGTGCCAGTGCAATTAACGTGGCGGGCGGGATCTCGACAGGTTCCGATGGTAACAGCGCGTGCAGATGTTGATCGACGTAATTGGTATCGACCCCACCCGCGACGAAGTCTGCATTATCTAACAGAGACAGCAGAAAATCAATGTTTGTTATCGTGCCTAATAATATCGTTTCACGTAATGCTCGCCGCATCCGCTGGATCGCGCCGGTGCGTGTGCGGTCGTGCGTGATGATCTTGGCGACCATCGGATCATAGTGGATGGTGATGGCATCGCCGGATTGCACCCCGGCATCCACGCGCACACCGGGGCCACTTGGCGGCAGAAAGGTCTGCACGGTGCCGGTCGCCGGGAGGAAGTTGTTATGCGCGTCCTCGGCGTAGACGCGGCACTCGATGGCGTGCCCTTGCTGGTGAATCTCATCCTGCGCGAACGGCAATCGCTCCCCGGCGGCAACCTGTAATTGCAGCTTGACCAGATCCACCCCCGTGACCAGCTCGGTCACCGGATGCTCGACCTGCAAGCGGGTGTTCATTTCGAGAAAATAGAATTCACCGTCGGTGGTGGCGATGAACTCGACCGTCCCGGCGTTGACGTAATCGACCGCGCGTGCCGCATCGACCGCCGCCGCACAGATGGTGGCGCGTGCGGTGGCGTCCAGCGTGGGCGATGGCGTCTCCTCGATGATCTTCTGATGGCGACGTTGCACACTGCATTCCCGTTCGTAGAGGTGCAGCGTGTTGCCGTGTGTATCCGCGATGATTTGCACCTCGATGTGTCGGGCGGACTCGATGAATTTCTCCAGAAACACACGTGGATCGCCGAAGGCGTTCTGTGCCTCGCGCCGTGCCGCCGCCACTGCATCCGGTAGATCACCGGCGCTGCGCACCACACGAATGCCCTTGCCGCCGCCCCCCCCCGCCGCTTTGACCATCACCGGGTAGCCGATGCGGTCGGCTTGCGTGAGAAAGGTCGCGTCATCAACGGCGGCGTCCACATCGTCGGGTTGATAACCGGGGACGAGTGGCACCCCGGCGGCTTGCATCAACGCACGAGCCTCGGTTTTGACGCCCATCTTGCGGATGGTCGCCGGGGCGGGGCCGACCCACGTCAAACCAGCGTCGAGCACTCGCTGGGCGAATTCCGGCGACTCCGACAGGAAGCCATAACCAGGATGCACACAGTCACAATCACTTGCCAGCGCGGTCTCGATCAACGTATCATGGTTGAGGTAACTGGCGCTCGCCGCCGCCTCACCGATGGGGTAAGCTTCATCCGCCATGTGGACGTGCCGGGCGTTGGCGTCCGGTCGGCTATAGACGGCGACCGTGCGCAGGCCGAGTTCGCGGCAGGCGTAAATGACACGGGCGGCAATCTCGCCCCGGTTGGCAATCAAACATTTTTTAAGTTTTAATGGAGTTGTCATCGTACACTTAGTTTCTCTGCGATTCTATGTGTACTATACACCTTAACGCATTGGTGCGTAAAGTGCAGCATAGCGTTTGCGCACATACTTAAGATTATACCGAAAAACCCCCTACTTTTGGGGGGGAAACGTGCAGAAACGGGTCATTATAATCATCATGCTGAACATAATCACAAGTCAACCAGATCGGCGCGGCGAATCACGCCGATTTTTAATTTGTCAAACAAGTCGGAAGGATAGCTACATCCTCATGGCAACCACAGTCCAACAACAGAAGGATGCGGAAACACAGGCCAGCAGCCCGGACTGGCATAAGATGGAAACCGATACGGTGCTGGAAAAGCTGCAAGTTGACCAGACCGAAGGACTAAACGATAGCCAGATCAGCCAGCGCCAGAGCCAGTACGGGCCAAACGAACTGGTCGAAAAAGGTGTGAAGAATCCCCTGCTCATCCTATGGGAGCAGTTGATTGATCCGCTGGTGGTGGTGTTGATCGCCGCCGCGGTTGTCTCAGCCTTTCTCGGTGAGACGAAAAGCGTAATCGCCATCATGACCATCGTCGTGCTGAACGCGATGCTCGGCGTCAGCCAGGAATACCGCGCAGAACAGGCCATGGCGGCGCTCAAGAAAATGGCGGCCCCAGCGGTGCGCGTGCGCCGCAAAGGAAAAAACAGCGATCTGCCGCCGTCCGAACTCGTCCCCGGTGACATCATCGTGCTGGAAACAGGCAGCATCGTCCCGGCGGATGCACGGCTGGTGGAAGCGGCGAACCTGCAAGTGCAAGAGGCCGCGCTGACCGGCGAGTCCGTCGCGGTGGATAAGACCACACGCAGCCTGCACGGTGAGGACATCGCACTCGGTGACCGGCATAACATGGCTTACATGAGCACTTCCGTCACCTACGGGCGCGGGGTGGCGGTCGTCACCTCGACCGGCATGAATACCCAACTCGGTCGTATCGCCGAACTTATCCAGGACGTTGATTCTGAGAAGACCCCGCTGCAACGACGCATGGCCCAACTTGGGCAGGCGTTGTTCTTCATCGCCATCGGCATCGTCGTGCTGGCGACGATCTTGGGGTTGGTGCGCGGCGGTGAACTCAACGAGGTCTTTCTCGCGGCGGTGGCGATTGCGGTCGCGGTCGTGCCGGAAGGCTTGCCGGCGGTCGTGACGATCTCGCTGGCGTTGGGCGCACAGCGGATGCTCAAGCGTAATGCTTTGATCCGCAAGTTGCCCGCTGTAGAGACACTCGGCTCAGTGACGGTCATCTGCTCAGATAAGACTGGCACGCTGACCGAAAACCGCATGACGGTAACCGTGATCGACGTCGCCGGGTACACACACGACATCACCGAGGTCAGCCAGCGCAGCAAGCATGTGGTCAGTGCGCAGCGCGGCGATATGGTCATGGAGACGCCCAAGCCCAATGAGGCATTGCTGCTGGCGACGGGAACTCTGTGTAACGACGCCCTGCTGGAAAAAGCCGATGACGGTCAGGAGACGCTCGACGCGCTCGGCGACCCCACCGAGGGGGCGCTGCTGGTCGCCGCTGCCCACTTCGACATGTGGAAATCCGAATTGGAGGAGATGCTGCCGCGTGTCGCGGAAGTGCCGTTTAGCTCCGAGCGTAAGCGGATGACCACCATCCACCAGCACATGAACGAGGACTACAAACCAGAAGGCGGCGGCGACAAAATCATCCGTGATTTGCTGATCAAGCGTGAGATGGATTACATCGCATTCACAAAAGGCGCGGTCGATGGCCTGCTGGAAAAATGTGATTACGTCTGGGAAGACGGCGCGATCCAACCGATAACGGACGCGATGCGCGAGCGCGTCATCGAGAAGAACGACCGGCTCGCGGCGAACGGCCTGCGCGTGCTGGGCGCGGCCTTTAAACCGATGGATGCGCTACCGGAGCCGGTCAACCCGGAGACGGTCGAGCATGGGTTGGTGTTTACCGGCATGTTCGGCATGATCGACCCGCCGCGTGTCGAGGTGAAGCAGGCGGTCAAAGACTGCCACACGGCCGGCATCCGCCCGGTGATGATTACCGGCGACCATCCGCTGACCGCACAGGCCATCGCCCGCGAACTGGACATCACGCGGGATGACAAGATCATGACCGGTAAAGACATCCAGAAGATGAGTGAGGACGACTTACTGGCGACGGTCAAGGACGTGTCAGTCTATGCGCGGGTCTCACCGGAGCATAAGCTACGCATCGTGCAGGCGTTGCAAAAACAGGGGGAAGTGGTCGCCATGACCGGTGATGGTGTAAACGACGCCCCGGCGCTGAAACGCTCCGACATTGGGGTGGCGATGGGCATCACCGGCACGCCGGTCAGCAAGGAAGCGTCGGAAATGGTCATCATCGACGACAACTTCGCCACCATCGTCAGTGCCGCCGAGGAAGGCCGCACCATCTACGACAACGTGCGTAAGTTCATCAAGTACATCCTCGCTAGCAACACCGGTGAGGTCACGGTGTTGTTCCTGACGCAGTTGTTAGGGATGCCGCTGCCGCTCAACACCATCCAGATTTTGTGGATGAACCTGGTGACGGACGGCCTGCCCGCGCTGGCGCTCGGTGTGGAACAGGGCGAACCGGACGCGATGAAACGTCCGCCGCATGACCCCAGCGAAGGCATCTTTGCGCGTGGGCTGGGGGGCTATCTGATCCGCATCGGGATGTTGATCGCCGCGATCACGCTGGTGGTGGTGGTGCTGGTGCCGCAGCCAGAGACGCAGCCGGAAGGCGGCATTATGCCCTCTGTGTGGGGCACGATGATCTTCACCACGCTCACCCTCAGCCAGATGGGGCACGCGCTGGCGATCCGTTCGGAGAAAGAATCGATCCTCAAGATCGGGTTCTTCAGCAACCCGGCGATGCTGGGGGCTATCGGCCTGACGATGGGCTTACAATTGGTGCTGATCTATGTACCATTTGCGCAGGACTTCTTCGGCACGGTGGCGCTGAGCGCCAGTGAACTGGCGATCTGCTTCGGCCTGAGTGTGATTACGTTCCTCGGTGTGGAACTGGATAAGTGGTTCTTCAACCGCCGGAACCGTTAGCGGACGGATAAGGGTGAGAATGCAGCCTGTTACTTCTCACCCTGTCTGATCTGCGGTCAGCCTGTCCCTCTCCCAGCCGCAAAGCGGTGTTAGGGAGAGGGATTTAGGGTGATGGAGCATCAAATTCTACATTTCCACCCAAAACGTTAGAACCAGAAAATTTACAATTTCTGCTGCGAATTTCATGCGCGGTTGCTGGCCGACGCCGCCGGTCAATGATGCCATAAAAGCGCCTGCTTTTGTGTTTAGGGTCGCACAAGCATTTACCGTCAGTCGTCTTTGTCGGCGTTCTCAGGGTCGATGACTTCGATTTCTTGTGTCTCGAAGATGTCATCCGGCAGGGAGAGGTTCATGTCGCCCAACTGCTGATCGACCTGTGCCATCGCGTTGATCTGCGTGCTTTCTCGAATGGGGAACGGATCTACCCCGCCGATACGTGCGCCCATCATCTTCTGGATGGCCTGCATCTCCTTCGTGGTGACGGCAGACATCGTCCCGGCGGCGTCGTCCGTTTCTTCGGTGCCGAAGGCGCGGTGAAACGCGATCCGCTGGAACTGCACGCTCGCCATGTTCGCCACGATCAGCGCGTTAGGGTTAAAGCCGTGCGGCAGCAGGTCACGCTGACGGATCAACAAAATGCCGCTGAACAACACCGCCACCCCCATCCACTGGAGGTTGCTGAGGCGGTCACCGAGGATGGCAAAGGAGAACACCAGCGCGACGGCAATCTCCATGATGGCGACGATGGCGGTTTGCATCCCGCCGAACAGCTTGACTCCGGCGAACATCACCAGCCGCGAGAGCGCGGTCGTCACCCCCAGCGCGATGATGGGCGGCAGCGCACTCTGCATCACCTCCGGGGACGGCACCTCGCTGACCGCCAACCACACCATTGAGACGATCACCGCCATCGTGGTCAGGTAATAAAGCGCGGCGGTCGGCGCGGGCATCTCGAACAGCACGTACTGCCCGAAGATCAACGTCCCGGCGAACATCAACGCACTACCCAGCATCAGGCCCACACCCGTCCAGTTGATCCCCTGTGTGCCGAGGCCGGTAATCATTAACAGCGCGATCATCGCCAGCAGCACACGTACCAATGTGCGCCGGTCGGCACGCTGCCCGCCGATGCGCGAGAGCAACACCGCAAACGCCAGGTACATCCCGTTGATGAGTTGCACCAGCGAGGCGTCGAGCAAGTCCAGGCCGCTGTAGTAAAACAGTGAGCCGATACCGTTGATGATGCCGATCACGATGCAGCCCATCAACCCGGCTGGATAGATGAAAATGTACTTACGGAAGAACAGCGCATAGATCACCCATAGGAACACCACCGCGGTCACCGTGCGCAGCGCGGCGACGGTGAATGGGTCAGCATCCGCATTGATGGCGAGTTTGCCGAAAACCGGCGCGACGCCTAAAAATAATGGGGTCGTAAAAACCGCGAGAACGCCTTTTAGATCTGCTTGTTTTTCTAACAAATGATTACCCTGTGTTATTTTGTGCGATTTTTACCGGCAGCCTTCACACGGACGCGCAGTGGTGGCTTCAGGGGGAGTGTTATATGAAATTCACTACCAGGGTATGTTTCCGGGTCATAACCGGGGCTGGAAACACTGATGGTGCCGCCGTGTGCCTCCAGGATGCCCTTACAAATCGGCAACCCTAGCCCGATGCCCCCCCCGCCGAAAGCGGTTTTGCTGGTACTGTGCAGCTTTACATCCCCGATGGTATGAAAGTGCTCGAAGATACGGGCTTGTTCCTCGATAGGGATGCCGATGCCGGTATCACGGATTTTGAAATGTAGTGTTTTATGTTCCGTCTGGGCAAGCAAAGCGATTTGACCGCCATCCGGTGTGTATTTGATCGCATTGCCGAGTAAATTGGTAATCACCAAGCGCAGCAGGTCAGCATCCCCATGCATGTCGTCGGGCCATTCTTCCGGCGTGACGAGCAGCGTGATATTGCGCTCGTCACACACCGCTTTGTATTCGGTCGCCAGCTTGCGTACCATTGACTGCATGTTAATCTTTGCAATTGAGAGATCAATCTGGTTGGTCATGATGCGGCTGACGATCATAATCTCGTCAATGATGGTGTGCATCCGCGTGATGGACTCGATCAGGCCATCCACCAATGTGCGAATACCTTCGTCCTGCGTCATCATGGATTGCAGCATCGGGTAGTCTTCTAGCAGGCGGCTGTAACCGAAGATCAACGTCAAGGGTGTGCGGAGTTCGTGCGCGGTGATCTGGATGAACATCTCTTTCATGCGATCCAGCTTTTTGAGTTCGGCGTTGGCTTCTTCGAGTTGGCGAATGCGCGATTCCAGCCGGTTCACGACCGTGCGTGTGTACTGCGTCTGCGCGGCGGAAAGGCGCTCGGCATCGACCGAGTCCCGCCCGCCATGCAGGTAGAAGTCGAGTTGTTCCAGCAGTTGATCGACGCTGAAAGGCTTGGTCAGGTAACCGGTGATGCCCGCCGCCAGCGCAATGTCCCTCTGGACGCCGTAGCCCTGCGCGGTCAGCGCGACGATGGGCGTCTCGGTGAAGCGGTCGTCACTGCGCAGCGCGGTGGTGATCTCGTGACCGCTGATGTCTGGCAGGTTGATGTCAGTCAGGATGAGATCGGGCTGCTGGCTGCGGGCCATGTCGATCCCTTCGAGGCCGCGTTCTGCGACGAGCACGTTATAGCCCGCATGGGTGAGGGTACGCTCCACGAGTTGGCGGCTGGCAGGGTCGTCTTCGATACAGAGTATGGTGCGTGCCGAAGTTTGGGTCATCAATGTCTCTGAGTTATTTCAAGCGGTCGATAAGGCTTTCGATGAATTCGTCGTCGATGAACGAGCCTTTTTGCAGCAGCATCTCGACCTGATCGTTGAGTTGGTCACGCTCTCGCACGTTCAGTTCTTTGGCGGTGACCACCACAATCGGGATGTCGTGCAGGGTTTCGTCAGCTTTCATCATGTTGATGACCTCGAACCCGTCCACATCCGGCATCATTAGATCGGTAATGACCAGATCAGGCCGGATGCGCCGGATCAGGTCAAGACCGGCAGCACCGTTATGCGCCAGATGCACTTCGCAGTCGTTCCGCGCTTCGAGGATGCGGCTCATCAGGCGGGCGGCGGCCTCGTTGTCTTCGATCACGATGATTTGTTTCTCGTGTTTATCGACCTTGTCCAGAGCGGAAACCAGTCCTTCCTCGGATGGCAGCGCCGGGCCTTCCTGCGCGGCAAGATCGACCAGCTTCTGCCACTGGTCACCGAGGATGGTCTTTTCGACCGGGAGCGTATGTCCGGAGCAGTTCACCACCACCACATCATCTGGTTTGATGATGCCTTCGCGCACCATCTTGAATAACCCGGCGAAGGTGACGCCGGTCGCCGGTTCAACGGAAATGCCATCATGCCGTGCCAGCACACGGATCGCGTCGAACGCCTCTTGATCGCTGGCGGCGGTGAAGTGCCCGCCGTTCTCCTGCACATAATCATAGAGAATCTCGTAAGCGCGTCCGGGGTCACCGGTAGCGAGGGTGACGATGATCGTGTCGGAAGACTCGACCGGAGTGGCGACGCGCTGCTGACGCTGGAACGCCTCGACCATCGGCGCACAGCCTTCGGATTGGATCATGCCGAAGGCGGGTAATTTGTCGATCAACCCGAAGTTTTGCATCTCACGAAACCCTTTACCCACACCAATCGGCCCCAGCCCACCGCTGACGCCCTGCAAGAACCAATCCGGCGAGCGCCACCGATGTCCGGATTCGAGTTCTTGCCCCAGTTGCTCGGCGATCTCGTAAGCCATCGTCTTCATGGCCTCAATGGCAGCGACGGATTTAATCCCCTTGTCCAGAAATACACCTTTGGCCTGCGCAAACTGCGCGGCGAGGGCTTTGGTCTGGTCATAATTGCCGGTGGTCTTGATGATCTCCGCACCGTAGAGCGCGGCCTCACGCATCTTATCATTGGGGGTCAACGCGGGGAAGAACCCCCACAGCTTGATATCTGCCCGTGCGCCGTAAGCGGCGTAAGCGATAGCGACGTTGCCCGTGCTGGCGACGACGACCTCATTTACGTCCATCTCAGTCAGTGCGGAGATGGCGACGGTGGCTTGCCGGTCTTTGAAGCTGCCGGTCGGCCCTTGTCGCTCGTCCTTGATGTAGAGATGTTTGAGGCCCAACGCCGCCGCTAACGCCTTAGACTTAATCAGCGGTGTGGAGCCTTCGCCAAGACTGACGATGTTCGCCGTATCGTAGATCGGCAGCACCTCGTGATAGCGCCACAAATTGAACTTGCGTGATTTCAAGTCGTACAACCAATTTTGTACGTCGATTTCCTGCATGTCATAACGGGCCTCGACGATGGTCTCACCACATTTAGGGCAAGCACCTTTGAAGTCATGTAGTGTGGTGATTGTGCCACAGTTGGTACATTCGAGATCAATCTGTTTTGTTTGCGCTGAGATCATAGAAGTTCGTCGTCTCTGTTAGTTACCATTTGGCTTGAGTTGTTGGCGCACATCTTTCATGAATTGATCGTATTCTTCCCGGCTGATGTCACCCTTATGCAGGACGTGAACGTTGCTCAATTTGGCCTGCTCTTCGGATTTGAATTCAAGTTCGCCGGTGACAACCATTACGGGAATGTTAGCCGTTTCCGGGTTAGAACGCAACTCCTGAAGCACGGCGAAACCGTCCATATCCGGCATCCGCAGGTCAAGGATGATGAGGTCGGGGTGTCGCCGTGCGACCAGCGACACGCCCTCTTTGCCGCTCTCCGCAGAGAACACACGATAGGTGCCGGTTTCGTTGAGCACCTGCGTCAGCAAGCGGATGTCCTCGGGCCGGTCATCAATGATGAGAATACGCTCCATGTTGCCTTCTTTTTCGGCTGCCAGGATTGTATCGAGCAGGTCTTCCGGCATGAAAGGCCGTTGTAAGAAGCTGAACGCGCCCACTTGATAAGCCCGTTCGGAGTCCGTATCCAGCGTGACGACCACGACCGGAATATCGAACGTGTCATCACGATCTTTGAGCCGTTCCAGAATGCCCCACCCCTGCCCCTCGGCAAAGTTGACGTCCATGACGATCACATTGGGGCGTAAGTTGCTCACCATCGCCTCAGCATAAGACGGATGATCGGCGGTAGTGACATCGAAACCTTCACGCTGCAACACCCGCCGGAACTGATCGACCATGTTTTTGTCATCTTCGATGAGCAGCACCTCACGCCGCGCCTGCATCATCTGTGGGGGCGGCCCGCCGAACGATGACGACGAGAGTGCCTTCATTTCCATCGTCGGTTTGGTGGGGGTGTTCAAGTAGTCATCTTCTTCCACCGGGGCGGTGTCGTCGGTGTCGTCGGTGTCGTCATTTTCGATTTCCGGCGGGTCGATTGGCAGCGTGATGCTGAAGATTGAACCGACATTCGTCTCGGACTCGACGGACATTTCGCCACCCTGCATTTCCGTCAGTGATTTGGCGATGGGCAAGCCCAGGCCGGTGCCGCCCTGTGTGCGCGTCAGCGATGAATCCACTTGACGGAAAGCCTCGAACAGCAACGGCAGGTCACCCGCCGCGATGCCGATGCCGGTGTCTTCCACGTCGATGCGGATCATGTTCTGCCCGCGATCATTAATCTGATAAGCACGGACAATGATGCCGCCTTCGTCGGTGAACTTCGCCGCGTTGGAGATGAGGTTAATCAAAATCTGCCGGGTGCGGAACTCGTCCCCGTAGGCCTGCGGGAGATGCTGCGCAACCTCCGCTTTGATGCTGACGTTCTTATCCTTGACCAGCCCGACACCGATGGACTTGACCGCCTCCACCAACGGCTTGACCTCGAAGAAATCGAGCTTGAGGTCGAGCTTGTTGGCGGTGATCTTGGCCTGGTCGAGCACATCGTTAATCAACATCAGCAGATGCTGCCCGCTGTTGTAGATAGTCGTCAGGTCTTGCTCTTGCATTTCGGTCATCGGGCCGTCGATACCTTTGAGCATCACGCGGCTGAAGCCGATGATGGAGTTCAGCGGTGTGCGTAGCTCGTGGCTCATGTTGGCGAGGAAGTCGCTCTTGAGCTTGTCGAGTTCACGCAGCCGTTCGTTGGTTCGGGTGAGTTCTTCCAGCAGTTGCAAGGACTGCACGACCGCCGAGATCGAACCGCTCAACGTGAGCAACAATTGCAGCGAGTCGTAGTCGTAGTCGTTCTGCCGGGCGCTTTCCACGACGATTAACCCGATGAGTGTGTTGCTGGTCACCAGTGGTTGCAGCACGACCGATTGTGACTCGACGGAGACGGGCAGGTAGCCCTCTTCTTTCGTCAGTTTGCCGATGACGAACGGCTTCTTGCTCCGCCCGACTACCGCTGGCAGGCTGTCCTCGTCATCCAACCGGATTTCCTCGATCCCGTCAAGCGGGTAAGTTTCCCCGGCGATTGCCAGGGCTTTGAGTGTTTCAAACTCATTTCCCTGTTCGTCGAGGTAATGTTGTGGCAGATAGATCACAACCGCCAGTGCTCGCAGGGCGCTGTACAGGTGCTGCGCGACCTTCCCTAGCGCCTCATCGAGTTTTTCTGACGAAGCCGCCTCCGACGTGACATCGAACAAGAAGCTCATCTGCTCGGCCTGTTGTTGGGCGGCTTCGTAGAGGTTGGCGTTGTCGATGGCGACGGAAATCTGCGCGGCGAGCGTGCGTAATGCGTTGACGTCCTCGTCGGTGAAGGCGTTCGGCTGGTTGGATTGCACGTCCAACGCGCCGACGACCTCGTTCTTGATGATAAGCGGCAACGCCATCTCGGAGCGCGTCAGGGGCAGATAATGGTTCGGCTGGTGGACGACATCGGCCTCGGCGGTGTCCAGCGCGATCTGCGGGGTGCCAAGTTCGGTCACCTGCCCGATCACACTGGCAGAGCCTTTCGCCAGCTTATGGTTAATGGCGAGCAACTGCTCACCGGCATCGCCGGTACTGGCGCGTAGCATGGCCTGTTCGTTGAGCGCGTCCATCAGGAAAATCTGGACGTGGTCGTAGCCGAATGCATCCTGGATGAGATCAACCAACTGGGGCATCAACACCTCAAGGTCAAGGATTTGACCGGCGTTGCGGCTGACCTGCGCGGAAGTCTCCAACTGACGGGCGCGGCGCTCGGTCTGTTGCAGCAGGTAAGACGCTTCCATCGACAGTGAGGCCTGCTCCGCAAAGGCCCGGAAGGTACGCACATCGCGGTCATTGTAGGCGTGTGGATGACGAGAGCCGACCCAGACCACGCCGATCACACGTTTGGGCACCCGCAGCGGGATCAATACGACCGACTGGGCATCCAGGCTTTCGAGACCGACCCGCATCATCGGGTCGAGATCGTCGCTCTCGACATCGTTGATGGTGACCACCTCGTCCGTCGCCAGATAATCCCACGCGGGGAACTGATCGTGCGTCAGCGTGACGCCTTCCAGGTCAACCCCTTCGCTGCTGTTCCAACTGGCGGCGATTTCTACCGAAGCACCATTTGCCGACCATGATTGCCCCTCCAGCAGCGCGACAAATACCTGACTGACGTGGTCGCCGATGAGGTAGCGCACCACCACATCGAGGATTTCGCTCGCGTTGGTCGCGTCGCTGAGGGCTTTACTGGCCTGGTAGAGTGTGCTGGTTTCTTCCAGCGTGGCCTGCGTCTGCTCGAAGAGTGCGATGTTGTTAAACACGATGGACGCCGCCCCGGCGATGGTGTTGAGGAAACGCATATTACTTTCGGTAAAGTGATACGCTTCACGGAAGGCCACGACGAGGAAGCCGTCCGGCACATCCTGGGGGCGCAGGCTGACGATGGCGAAGGCGTTGATCCCCCGTTCCATCAGAGCTTGCAAGGTCGCTTCAGGTGCTGTCATGGCTTGCAGATCGTCGTAGTGGATGCCATCGACCGGCACGTCATAGTCAGCGAACAGCGTGCCGAAGTCGAGCGGTTCCAGGTCATCCGCTGACCGGTTGAACAGCGACGCATCGCCGAGGACATCGACCGCTCGATAAAGATAACCGGCGTAGTAATCCGGCGAAAGCGTGCCGAGCATCTGCTGGAGCACCGGCGTCAGTTCCTCGATGTCCCCGGTCGCACGGCTGATTTTGCTGGTCGCCGTGTAGAGCAGCCGAATGTCATTCACGGTTTCCTGCTGGGTGCGGATCAGCAAACGGTTGTCAATGGCGGTCGCGGCGAGGTCGGCGAGCTGCCCAAGTTGGCGCTGCTGATCCGGGACGATGCCCCCGGCTTGATCGCTGGTGATGACCAGCCAACCGTAAGTGCGGTCACGAGCGATGAAGCGCAGCGGCGCGGTGCTGAGGGCACGAATGCCGTCACGTTCTAGCGCGGCGCGGTTGGTTTCGTCCAGGTCATCTAGCGTAGAGACATCACTGATGTTCACCGAACGGGTGCGGTCGAGCACCGGGCGCAGCAGTGTGGGGTCGCGCAACGGCTCCACCATATATTGGTCTACGACCAGCGTACCGTCCTGGTCTACGACGAGATAGGCATTCGTCGGTTGCAGGGACTCCAACTGAGCCAGGACGGTATGCAGCACGTCTTCCAGGTTGGGCGATTCGGTCAACTGTCGCTGCATTTCGAGGTTGGCAACCGTCTCACGCAGGTTTTCTTGCAGGGTGTTTTCCAGGCTACGCAGGTTGCTGATGTCCTGGAAAACCGCCACAATCGAGGTCACGTTGCCATCGGAATCTCTAATCGGCGCGGACGACACCTGAAGGTCGATCTGGCCTTCGTCGTGGTCGAAGGGAATAGCGACATCATCGACCATCTCTTGCTTGCCGCTGCGCAGGGTGGAGAAAATCGCCATCTCATCCTGCGGATAGTACATCTGTGTGCCGGTGCGGTAGAGATTGTACCCTTCCACGCTGAAGGGCGTGTCGAGGTCGATCTCACGACCGAGATATTCTTGCGCCTGTTGGTTAAACACCGCCGGCTTGAGCGTTTCCGGGTCGAGCACGAGCACACCGGCGGGCAGCGTTTCCAGAATGGCGCGTAGGTTGCGCTGCTCCCGCTGGACGCTCTCGAACAGGCGGCGGTTGTCCACCGCGACGGCGACCTGTGCCGCCAGCGTCTCGACAAATTGTTCATCGCGCTCGTCGAGGTCGCCGCTTTCCAACGAGCGACCGAGGAACATTGAACCGATCGGCAGGCCGCCACTCTGCACCGGCATGGCGATGTGCTTGCCGAAGAAGTTGGCGATGCCCTGGCGTTCGATCTCACCGTATCGCCTGAACGCGAGATGATCGAGCGGGTCGTTGACGATCAGGCTGTTATTTTGCCTGACCACTTCCACGACCGGGATAGGTGTATCAATCGTATAAGCGAGTGTGTCTCCGTTGTCAAAGCCGGGGGCTTCGACAGTGATTTTTTCCAGATTTTCCCGCGTGTCATCGAGGAACAACAGCATCCAGCGGTCGAACCCGGCTTCACGGGCGGCACGCTCGAAGACTTCGCTCAAGCTGCGCTCGAAGTCGTCCCCGATGCGGCTGGCAAGTTGGGCCGCTTCCACCAACGCAATTGCCCGTTGTGCTTCCGTCTGGGCGCGTTCGGCCTCGTTGCGTGCCTGGTCGAACAGGCGCTGGTTCTCGACCGAGAGCGCCATCTGGTCGGCAATCGCAGCGACGAAGCGCCGATACTGCTCGTCAAAGGCATCGGCGTTGTCACTGCGGCAGACGATTACACCGAACCACTGCTGGCGTGAACGCACCGGCTGGATGAGCAAGGTGCGTGTGCCCTGTTCATCGAGATACGCTCGCAAATAGTCCGCTTCCGCCAGCACCGGGTAATCGTCGATCATGACGTCGGGCAAATATAGCGGGCCGTCTTCGACCAGCCGCAAGTAAGGGAAGTCAGCCGCGGAAACGCGCTCCCCCAGGTCGCTGGTCGCCTGGATGCCCTCGGTACTGCTCCAGGCGTAGGTATATTCCAGTAGGGGTGCATCCAGTCGCGCTTCGGGCCAGGCCAACAGCAACGCCAACTCAACCCTGTACTTTAACGCATCGAGCGATTGTTTCTGCAAGAACGGACGCGCCAGATGCTCGATCACCGCTTCGTAAACACTGGGGGTATCCGGCGCGGTGTTGATGGCCTGTGTCGCCACATAGAGGCGGCGCGTTTCGCCAAGCGCGCTCTCGGTGCGCTCCAACAGGCCGCGAATCTGGATCTGGCTGCTCATCTGCCCGGTGAGCGCCCGGTAAACTTCTTGCTCGCCTGGGCTAAGTTCCTGCGCCTCGGCAGACATCACATGGAAGATCGCAATCGGTTGGTTCATGCTGAACAATGGGAAGTAAGCGGCTAAACGCAACCCCTGGTCGCGAATCCACTTGATCGGTCGAGAGACATTCTCATTACCGGGCATCTCGTCGATCACCGTCTCCGGTTCACGCGCGCGCATCGGGGAGTCTTGTGTAATGTGAATGGGGTAAACCTCGTCACGGTCGAACACATGACCGGCAGCGGATTCTGCAACCAGACGCGCTCGTGTGGGCCAGCCGGTTTCATCCAGCTCGCCCTCAAGCAAGCTCAAGCTGAACTCGTAAGAGGGATCATTGCTGGTGGCAACCGCCGCATATACCAGGTCTTGCATGTTCTGTGCGGTGTTGATGATGCGGCTGGCGGCGTAGAGATTCTCATTACGGGCGACCTCTTCTTCCGTCTGTTGTAGCAGCAGGCGGTTGTCAATGGCGACACCGGCCTGACCGATCAACGCGGTGTAGATGCGCCCCTCGCGGTCGCTGAACTCACGCGGTTCGTCGTATTCGATGGTGATGAGGCCGCGCCACGCACCACGCACACTGAGCGGAATCAGCACGACCGATTCCGCACTTAAGCGCCGGAAGATCAGTCGCAAGCCGGTATCCAGGCGGGTATCGTTACGCACATCACCGATGAGCGCGACACTTTCTTCATTGACCTCTTCAAAGAACGGGTGATCGCTCAGCCGGACACGCACCCCGGAGACGTCCTCGTTGTTCGGCGGGCGCTCACCGTTTGCAAGGTCGGTCTGAAGCTCCATCCATTCGGGACGTTCGCCGGAGTGATAATCGTCAAAAATCCAGATTTGCCCGCCGACGGCATCTGGCATCACGGAGACGATCACCGCATCAATGATGTCTTCGAGGGTGTTGGCCTCATTCAAGTAGCGGCTTAACTGGTAGAGCGTGGAGGTTTCCATCAGGCTGAACTGCGTCTGCTGGAACAAGCGCGCGTTTTCAATCGCCAGGGCGACACGATCCGCAATCGAGTTTATGATAACGCGGTCGCCGTCGGTAAATTCCTGGTCTTCTTCGGCGTCGGCGGTCAAATAGCCGATCACCTCATTACGGATGCGAATCTCGGAGTGCAGCGTGGCGCTTTCGGGCGTGCTGCCGTTCTCTTGCGCGGGTTCTACCTCCAGCAGGTTATAGCGGTAGCCCTTGTCAAAGCGCAGTCGTTCTTTGGCGTCTTCCCAGGCCACACGGGTAAGCTGACGGTTGAGCGTGTCGATCTGGTCAATGCGCGTTTCCGTCTGCCCGACGAGCCGGGCATTGTAGATCGCCACCGCGAGTTGATCCGCCAGCAAACGATAGATCGGCAGGTTACTTTCTTCAAAGATGTTGGCTTCCTTGCTTTGAATGTCCAACGCGCCGATTGCCCGGTCTTTGATGACCAGCGGCAGACCGAGTTCGGCGCGAGTCATCGGCAGTTCGGGGTTGGGGCGGTGCGGGATGTCGGTGTTGTTATGCACATCGTTGACCATGACTGGCTCTTGCGTGGCGATCACCCGACCGATCACCGATTGAGAACCGACACGGATCTTAAAGTTTTGCTTTAACAACTGCTGACCGGCGCGCCCCCGGCTTTGTACCAACACCGCGTTGACCCCGGCATCATCGACCAGAAAAATCTGCGCGTGGTAGTAACCGAACTCATCGCAGATCAGGTTGATTGAACGGGAAAGCAGGGTGTTGATTTCATAGAGCGTGGCGACCTCACGTCCGATGCGCCCGGCGACCTCAAGTTCACGTTCACGGCGATTGCTCTGTTCATCCAGTTGTTTATTCAGCGCGTCGATGCGCCCGTTAATCTGCTCCAACGAGTCGAACAACCCGCCGACCTCGTCACGCGGTCTGCCACCGACGTGTGTCCCCGTTGTCTGTAAGCGATCCCCGGCGGCGATGCGCTGGGCAGCGACCCCGACGGTGGCGACCGGTCGTGTTACCGGGCGTAAGAGCCAGTTCAGCAGCAACAGCAGCAGCCCGACGACGACGACGACACCCGTCATCGCTGCCAGCGTGAGTAAATTGAGCTGCGTGATGGCGCTGGTCTGGTCATCGACGACGATAGCACGCCACGGGAGTGACGCCCCCCCTACCGCCGTGATCGTCTCCGCAGAGACAAGCTGACTATTCTCCAGCTCAGCGGCACGAGGCGGGGTGATCTGGTCGTTGACCCATGCCAGCAGCGGCCCGGCTTCTTGCATGGCGGTATCGACGAGCGGCGTATCGTTGCTATCGACGAGCAGCAGGCGGCGCTCGTCAGTGAGGTCAACCGCCGCTTCCAGGCGATCCACAAAAAGCTGAAGCGACATTTCAAGTTGTACCGCGCCCAGTAACTCGTTCGCCCGGTCAGGCCGAGCGAATGGCACGACCATCACGAGGGTACCAGCGGATTCCCCTTCGACCGGCGCGGTTACCTGGACGACGACTGGCATATCAAGCGCGAGGTCATCGACCAGGGCGGCGCTGGCGTCCGGCTGCTGGATGATCTCGGTAGCGACGCCTGTGCTGTTGATACGCAGGTTGGGGGTGCCGTCGGCCTCAAGCAACGTCACGGATTGATAATAGAAACGCAGATCAGGTGTGAACAGCGCGTCAAGGTTGCGCAGGGCTTCCTGACGGCTACTGCCCAGGTTGGGCGTGACGACGCTCGTCCCCCTCTGCTGCACCAGCACCGCGTATTCACGCACGGTCGAGCTGAACGCGATGCCATTCAAATCGGTGATGACCGTCTCAAAGGTCTGCTCGACTGATTCAGACGCGGATTCCAGCGCCGAGATATTGGCTTCGCGCCCTTGCTGCTGCTGCGTCTGCCGGAATATCAACACGCCGACCAGTGCCAGCGCCACAAACATCACGAATACCAGCGGGCCAACCCGCCACATAATCCGCCGCTGGAGGCGGCTACCGAAAATTAAGTCTGCCTGGTTCTCTGGGAGGTTCGTACTCATTCTTCTGAATTCCCGTTCTTTGGTTGACCATTACTGCCGTTGCTGTGCGAGGCATCATCCGCGACTCGCAAGCGGATGTTGACGTTAGGCGCACGCAGCGCCTGCCCCACCTCGCGCACGGCAATTTGTAGAATGTCGTCAATATCGGTCTGTGAGGTAAGTTTGGCGGCGACCTCGTTCACCAGTCGCTCACGGTCGATGGCGCGGCGGCTCTCCTGGAACAGTCGGGCGTTATCCAGGCTGAGCGCGAGCCGGTTCACCAATTCTTGCGCCAGTTGGACTTTGCCTTCGGCGAAATCCGTCACGGCTATCTCCCATTCTGCCGCGCCCAACACCTGCCCCCGCAGCCGGATCGGCACGGCGAAGGGAATGGTGTCATCGGCGGTCACTTCCCCGACGACAGGGGCATCACGTTCGACGGCAAGCTGCCGCAGCGATGCCATATCGACCTCGGTCATGGCCCCTGCCTCGCTGACGAGCTGTTGCTGCCGCCGGTGAGCCATGTATTCCTGCCAGGCGGTCTGAGTCAACTGGCGGTTGGAGTCCGCGACTTCTTGCAGCCGCTGTACGGATTCTTGATAGAGCCGGGCGTTCTCAATGGCGATGGCGATCTGATCCGCCATAGTCTGCAAAGTGTTGATCTGGTCACGGTCGAAGCTATCGCTCTGCTGGCTCTGTACGTCCAACGCACCGATCACCTTACGCCCAATGCGCAGCGGGATGGCGAGTTCGGCGCGGGTTGTTTGCAAGAACTCGTTCCGGCGATGCACGCCGCTGGCCTCGGTATCACGCGCAACGATCACTCGCGCTTCTTCGGTCACCTGACCGATCACGCTAATGCTGCCGACTTCCAGCCGGTGCCCACGTGCGAGGAGTTGCCGTCCGGCTTCCCCGGTGCTGGCCCGCAGCAGCGCCACCTTGCCGGCATCGTCCATCAGAAAGATCTGGGCGTGGTAGATGTTGGCGAAACGATTCACGATCAGATCAACCACTTTGTCCATCAGAATTTGTAGGTCACGCTGGTTGGCGGCAAACCGGCTGACCTCTTGTGTGGCCTCGACATCCCGCACACTGGCTTGGATCCGCGCTTCGAGGTCTTCCAGCAAACTACGGATCTGCTCACGTGTGTTGACGAAGGTTTGCGCGACCAGCCCGATCTCATCGCCGCGACTGATGGTATCCACCGGACGGTCGAAGTCACCATCGTTCAAAGCGCGGATGTCCGCTTCCAGGATGCGCAGCGGGTTTGAGATCGAGAACGCCGTAACCCCGGCAATTACCAGCGCAAAGATGACGGAAAGTATGATCACAAACACACCGTCGCCGTAAATTTCACTGGCAGTCAGCGAGAAGGACGTATCCACCGGCAGTTCGGTCACCAACGCCAGTACGTCGCCGATAGGGGCATAATGACCGATGTATTCGGTGCCGTCGATCTCGTAGAGTGTAACGTCGCTCTCCCCATTGAAAGCCGATTGTACCGGCGTCTGGTCGATAAACGGCGCGACCTCTGACGCGACACTGGGCTGCGCCAGCACCTCACCGCTGACGGTAGCCAGGTAGCGACGCGGTTGCGCGATGAACTCCGTCTCCTCCAGCAACACCTCAAGGATTCGATCTTCATAGTTCAAAAAGCCGACCGCATAGCCGGTCGCGTCATTGTCGCCATCATAGACGAAGCGCATCATTGCGATGACCAGATTGCCGTCGCGGTCGGTATAAGCGATTGTGCGCTGCTGCTCACCGAGTTCAAAGGCCGTTTCCGCTACCTGAAGGATGGGGGCACCGCGTAGTTGGTTCTGGGCATCGGCGGTCCCTGCCGGGTTGCTCAAGCGGACGATGTCGCCTAGCGTGACCAACGTCACCTGAGAGAACAAGCCGGTATCTAACATGCGCTGGTCAATATAGCTGTTGACGGAATTCGTCAACGTAGACGACCGCCCGGCCAGCGTCAACAGGTTCAATAACTGTGGTTGGTACTCCGAACTGGCGGTCAGGTAGGTGAGATCCTGACTCGCGCTGTCGAAGACGTCTTGAATATTTTCTTGACGATGCCCGCCGGTATCGCTCAAAAAGGCTTCCAGGTTGCGCAGGTCAACATTGGCGACCTGCTGCTGGATGAGCGTCAATACGATTGCCATCGGGATGAGAGTCGCTATCAGGAAGGCAAAAGTGATCCGCAACCAGATAGGCCAGCTATTGACGTTCAACGGGTTGAAAGCGTTCTGATTCATCTTCAGACCTATCCTCCGTCCGTTTCGACGGGTTGGCTTGCTGTTTCGGGCTGGGTGTCGTCGTCACGCGCTGCCGGTGAGCTGAGCATGTCCGGCTCCACATAAATGCGGGTGCGGATAGACCCCAGTGCCTCGTTAAAGCTGTCCGCTGCGAGGTTAAGCACCGTGTCAACATCGGTCGCGGTCAACAGTAAGTTGCCGACCTCACTGGCCTGGCGCTCACGGGCGGCCTGGGATTGGCTCTGTTCGTAGAGGCGCTTGTTTTCCAGCGCCAACGCCAGCCGCCCGGCGACACTGCGGGCGGTTTCAAGCTGCCGGTCGGTAATCTGGGCACCCGGTGCCAACCGCAACACCATCGCGCCGAGGACTTCATCCTTTAGGCGAATGGGCACGAGCATCAACGGTTGGTCACCGTCGCTGTCGGTCACCACATCACCGCGTGCCAACGCCTTACGCACCGGGTCAGGCAGATCACGCGCCGGGGTAAAGGTCTGGCCCTCTGGCGCGTCCGTGTGCAGGTCAAAGCCGAACGCTTCATCACCGCGATGTTCGAGGTACCCGAACCATGCACTCTCATCGCCGGATTGACCATCCTGGCGGCTTTCTCGCAAACGCGCTCGCATATTGGTGATGGTGATCTCCTGGCTGATTAAGCTCGCACGCATATCTCTGATGGTACGCACGGCTCGCAGCGCCGCGGCGCTCTGTGAAGCCAGCACATTCAACGCCTCGACCTGCCCGGACGTAAAGGGTTGGTTGTTATCCTGAATATCGATGACAGCGACCGTCTGTCCGTCGATAATGACCGGCACCGCGACCGCGTAATTGGCGGAAGGCAGCAGGTGTGTTCGTTGTGGTTCTTCCGATAATCGGGAAGATTGCAGCGATTTTCGCTCACGGGCGGCACGGGTCAACACGCTGCGCTCACCGACGGTCACACTCGTCGTGCTGATCTGATCTGAAAAGCCTAACCCGGTACGCACACGGCGATCCGGTAGGCCCTGCGCGTTGACCAAAAACACCTGCACGAAGCGAAAGCCCAGGCGTGTGCGCAGCGTGCGGATCAAACGGAGGTACACCGCTGTTTCGTCCGACTCCAACTTGTCATCGTTGAAACGCCCAATTGCGCGGAGTTGATCCAGGCTTTCAAGGCTCTGCCGCACAAACTGGCGCGTGCTCGCGTTAAACGCCAGCAGCAGCCCCATGATGGAAACGTAGTTGAGTAGCATGGTCGCCAGATCGTCATCGAGCATCGCCTGCGCCGTCTCGTATTGCCCCAGGGCAATCAGAAAAATACCGAGTAAAAGCACCAGCCCCGTCGCCAGAAATCCGCGCCAGTCTAGCAAAATAGCGGTAATGATCAGCGTCAGCGCGACGAGCAGCATCCCCGCGCTGTTGACCCCGTCCAGGTTCAAAGCGAACAGCGAGAAGTTAATCAGCGCGAAAACTGTGAGCAGTGAGGCCTCTAACAAACGCCCGGTCTGCACGGCGAAGTAAACAGCCAGCGAAGCGACCGGGCCGACCAGCAGCACCAGCGTTTCACCGGATAACACCGCCTCGTCCGCGAATAACGCCAGCACGACGGCAAACACCGGCAGCAACCAGGTTAATGAGGTCAACCCGGCAAGCACCACCAGCACTTGCGCCCGCAAACGTTCAATGGGGTCGTCATAGGGATAGCGTAACCGGAATGGCCCGCCGGTTAGAAGATCTCTCATTCGATTTGCTCCCCGTGATGACCGTTGCTGCGATCAGACGATTTTGCCAGCCGGATCATCCCGGTCTCGGCTCCGAAGGTTTGTGTCAGTTCTTTCAGGGTGATTTGCAGCAGGTCATCAACCGTATTCGCGGATTGATACCGCCCGACGATCTCGTTGATGCGCTGTTCCTGGGCGCTGGTTTCCTGCGCTTCTTCGTAGAGGCGCACATTTTCCAGGCTGATGGCAAGGCGGCGCGTGACCGCTTCGACGATCTGAATGATGTCACTGTCTCGTATGGCCTTCGGTAGCACGACCTCGATTACACCGATGGATCGTTCACGCAGCAGGATGGGCACCGCGACTCGCTGACGATCCGCCGCGATGACCGGCTTCTGGGTCTGGCTGGCCTCACGCATTGCCGCCGTCCAATCGGCCTGCGGTTCGACAACGTCTCCTTTGAGTGTGATGCCGGTCGTCTGTGGGCGAGCTTGCAGATACTCTTGCCACGCCTCACCGGAAAGCTGACGATTCAAGCGTTCGATCTCTCGTACGTTCTGCTGCGCCGCCGCGACCAGCCGCTTATTTTCCTCCACGCTGGCCTCCTGCGCCTCGAACAGCCGCGCATTACGGATGGCGACCGCAAGCTGGTTTGACATCACTTGCAACGCCTGGATGTCGGTGTCGTCAAAGGCGTTGGCGCGTACACTTTGCACATCCAACGCACCGATGATGCGCTCACCGTCGAGGATGGGCAGCGCCAACTCCGTCCGTGTGCTGGGCAGCAATTCGTTGCGTGCATGGATGCTCTGCGTATCGTCGGAAAGCGCGACGAGCGGTTCCCCGTGCAGCGTCACCTGCCCGATCACACTCTGCGAGCCGACCGCCAGCCGATGCCCCCGGTTGAGCAGTTGCTGCCCGACATCGCCCGTGCTGGAAACCAGATTGGCATACTTTCGCGCTTCATCGACCAGAAACACCTGCACATGGTAGTAGTCAAAGCGTTCACGGATGAGCGTCACCGCCTGTTTAAACAGACTGTCAAGGTCGAGCAGGGTCGCGGTAATCTGTCCGACTTCGGCGGTCGCTTGCAGCAGTTCGGCGTTCCGATGCGATTCGTCCGCCGTGCGTGAGGCCGCCGTCACGAAGAAGCGCACGGTCAGCACGGCGATCACCAGTGTGATCGTCTCCACGATGAGCCGCCCGCTCTCACCGGTCAACGTCATGTCATTGGCGTTGAGGATGTTGATAATCTGATAAGTCTGGTTGACGAGGACGATAGCGGTTGCCCCGACGAGCATCCATGTATTGAGCAGCACCGCCCCGGCGATCAACACGAAAATACCGATCAAAAAGGCGATGCTGGGTTGGTCACTCACGCCGATCTGTAAGACGAGCAGCGCCCCGATCACCCAGTAGGCCGCCCGGTATACCTGCCCCCTGCGTGCCAGCCACAGAGAATAAGTCGCGACGCCACCCAGGACAATCGGCAGCAAAAAGTCTATCGAGAGGCCCGTCGAGGCCGGATCAAAGATGCGCCCGAACACCCCAATGATGGCGATAAATAGGGTCACCACCGAAATGAGTGAGACGAACCTGGCGCGGATTTGTTCAAATTGTGTGAACTCAGTTATACGCTGCGTCATGATAAGTTTTCTCCATGATGCTTACCGTTGCTCGCGCCTTCCGGCGTCCCCAGGCGGATTTTGATGTGTTCCGCGTGGAGCGCCTGCGACAGCCCGCGTGCCGCTTCCTTGAGGACGGCATCGACGCTATTTTTGGCTTGTAGGTCGCTCGTAATGGTGTTCACGATGGCCTCTCGCTGGGCGAGGCGCTGGCTTTCGTTCACTAACCGGGCGTTCTCTACGGCGAGGCTGAAGCGGTCACCCACTTCACGCAGCAGGTCAAAGTCTTGTGGGGAAAACTCCCGGTCTTCGTCAAGTTCAAATTCCATCGCACCGATGACCTGCCCGCCTACCCGCAGCGGCACCGCGATGATCTGGTGTGTGTCGTCATGCGCTTGGACGATCTGGTTATCGCTCATCGCGTTACTTAGCGTTGGTGTCAGTTCAGCGACCGGCAGCGTTGTGTTGGCGTCGAAGTCGATCGCCAGCCCCAACTCTTTGTCAAAGTCTGCCATGTACTGTGTCCACGCCTGCCCCATAAGCCGTTCGTTGAGGCGGTTGACCTCGCGGACGGTGTTCTGTGCTTCCTCGATCAGTTGAGCGTTTTCACGGTCGCGTGCTTCGGCGCGTTCAAATTGCCCGACGTTATCGACCGCCAGCGCGATGCTGTCAGTCAATGTCTGGAAGGCGGCGACGACGTTTGCATCATCGAAGGCTGTGCGTGTCTTACTCTGCAAGTCCAACGCGCCGATGATGCGCTGCCCGATGCGCAGCGGGAACGCCGCCTCGACCTGCGTATCGGGCAGATGCTCGTTACGCCGATGGATGCTCTCATCCGACCCGGCGCGGGCGATCACGGCTTGACCTTTCGCGCTCACCTGACCGATCACGCTTTGTGAGCCGACCGGCAGTGCGTGTTTCATCGCCAACAGCCTACGCCCGGCCTGCCGCGTGCTGGCCTGTAACTGGGCATTGAGTCCTTGCTCGTCGATGAGGAAGATCTGCGCGTGGTAAACGTAGTCGAATCGCTCGTCGATCTCGTCCACGATGTACGCCAGCAGTTCATCCAATCGGGCACGGGCAGAAACGCGCTGTGTGATGTTGGCCATAATCTCCGCTGTAGTCTCACGCACTTGCACCGCTTCTTCGACGCCGACATCACGGTTGACGCGGGCAAAGCGGAGCAGCAGATAGATCAGCAACGCCGTACCGAGGTAGACGAACGCCAGCCCCGCAAACGTATCGACGCTGTTCGCCGCCAGGTCATCCGCCGAGGTGATGAAGGCCGGCAGCGTGGATGAATCGAGTGTGGGGCGTACCAGCAACCCGGCGACCAGCGCAGCGAAGGCCAGCACCGTCCCGACGACAAGACCGCGCACCTGTTGTAGCAGCCCACCGATGAGGATCAACACCAGCAGCACCGAGCCGCCCGCATAACTCGAAACTCCGGTTGAAATCGTGCTGCCGCCCACGCTGAACAACCACATCAACATCACGCCCCACACGGCAAGCTGGACGCGCCCGGTGCGGGTCAGGAGCAGTGTCGCCAGGGCTGAGACGTAAAAAATCGTTGCAAACACCGCGAGGCTTCCCCCTTCGAGAATACGCTGGAACGTGGTCCGGTTATCGAACTGCGTAGGGACAGAGAGGATATAAACGGTCAATAACGACACCAGCAATGCAGTGATCCAGTAGACTGCTCGTGCCCGGTCGCGTTCGACGGTGTTTTCATAACGATCAAGATTCAGGAATTGTCGTAACATATGCGCTACCCTGTGCCGTTCTGTTCTTGCGAGTCGATCACACTGGGGTCAAGCCGGATGCGGGCACGCTTCGCACCCAATGACTTGCCCAATTCGCGGGTGGTCACATCGAGAATTTTCTCGATGGATTTCTGCTGTTGCAACTGTGCGGAAATATCGTTGGTGAGGGCTTTACTCCGTGCCAACCGCTGGCTTTCTGTGTAGGCTTCGGCGTTTTGTAGCGCGACAGCAAGCTGGCTGACCACCTGTTGGAAGACGACGTTATCAACCGCGCTGTAGGCGTTAGGCCGTGTGCTGCCGATCTCGATCACACCGCGCATCGTCCCGCGAGAAAGCACGGGCTGTGTGATAATTGAGCGCAGGTCGGTGCGTATATCATGCTCGACCTCTGCCTGTGCTTGCAGGTCGTCAATCTTAGAAGCGATTTTGCTTTCCCACACCCGGCACATATTGGAGCGCCCATCAGTGATCGGTAACCCGGTCGCAAGCATCACATGGGTTTCGCCGGCGTCATCCAACCAGGCCACCCGCCGCAGTACGCCACGAGAATTATCGTAAAAAGCGATGCTGAGATGCTCCGTCGGCAAAATCTTCGAGGTGCTGTTGACCGCAATATCAAGCATCACTTCGGTATCCAGCGTGCCCTGAATGGCCTCACTAAAACCAGCGATGCGTTCGAGCTGTTCAGCCTGCCGTTGGGTATCCCGCAGCAGCCGCGCATTTTGCAAGGTCACAGAAATTTGCGCGGTGATCGTCCGCATCACCCCCAGTGTGTATTGGGTGAACGCCCCGGCGGAATCACGCAGTAAGTTCACCATACCGATGAGTTCACCGCGTGTATCCAGCAGCGGCACCGCCAGCAGCGCGTGTGCCCCCGCCTGTGTCAGCATCTCCTGCCAGCCGTTGTTCAGACCTTGCCGGGTGTCGATGTCATCCACGAAGACATGCTGCCGCAGATCGTGGCGCTGTGCTTGCGGCAGCGGATGTGCTTCAAGCCGCAGTTGATGCAGGCCGCGTGCCGGGTATTCACTGACGATACGCCCCGCGGTCACAATGCTGACGTGATCGACATCCAGCGCGTTGAACAACCCCTCACAGGTCTCATCAAGCAGCGTGCTTTCATCCTGCGAGGCACGCAGGTCAGCGGCGAGGTGATTGATGGTTTGTAACACCCGTACCTGGTTCCCCAGGCGGGCAGCGGTTTCACGGGTACCGCGCAGCAGCCGTTGATTTTCCAGCACGATACCGATCTGGTCACGCGCTGCATCCAACAGGCGGCGGGTGCGCTCATCGAATTGGCGCGGTTCTTCGTAGACGACCGTGATCTGCTGCACCATGTAATCACCATCGTAAATTGGCATGACGATCACACTGCGCCCACCGGCTTCATACGTGTGCTTCCCCGCCGGGCGTTCTTCAAGCGTGGCTTCCAGGTCTTCGATAACGTCGATCCGTTTACCTTGAATAGCCCATTCTTCCTTGAGGTTTTCAAGCTCTTCTTCGGAGAGATTAGGCAGCAGTTCATAGTTTTCTTCGCGCTCCTCGCCCTCTTTGATGAGTGCTTCCAGCTTGAGCGATATGAGCTGACCGGTGAGTTCATCCCATTGTAGTGAAACCAGATGCAGCGATTGCGCGGTTTCGGCGAAATACGCCTGGAGCGCCCGCAGCACGTCAAGGCTGTTGTGCGAGGTCAGCAGCGTGCGATTGATGTCATAGAGTTGCTGCACTTCGTCCAGGCTTTGCTCGGTGACGTCTAACAATTGGCGACCACGCAGCACCACACCGACCTGGTCAGCCAGTGTCGAAAACGCGCTGGTCTCGGTTTCGTCCAGATCTTGGGTGTTTTCCGCCGCTATCGTGAGTGTCCCTAGCAATTCGTCACCGCTGCGCAGGCCGAAGATGAACAAACGCATGATGGCGTCCGTCTCTAGCACATCGTAGATTTGCGCCGGGACGCGCCCGGCGGCGGCCTCACCATCGATGATTAGCGGCAGACCACGCCGTAGCGTGAGGATCTCATTTTCCGTTGGTAGGTTGACGGACGTTCTTTCTTCTATAGGGATCACCGTATTCGCCGCGCTCGCACCGACCAGCTTATGAGTCTCCGGTTGTTGACCGGGGGTGAGCGGACGGTCGAAGAGCGTAATCCCCGCGGCGATCATCGCTTTACCCAGCGTATACATGACCGCGTTCGCCATGTAATTGACATCGGCGGCGGTGGTGATGAGGCGGTTTGCCAGCGTGAGATCGTCGATGGTGGCCTGCTTCGCTTCGGTGTCGCTCCGCAACCGCCGGATGTAAAGTACCGATCCCATCTGAGCGGCGATATCCTGGAAGGCTTCGACTTCTTCACGGCTAAAATCTGCCGGTCGCTTGCTGACGATGACCAACAGCGCGACGGTACGTTCTGCCCGTAGAATGGGTAGGCTTAGATGGGTGCGTACCTTTGACGTCGTCAGCCATTGGTGAAAGCCCGCGCCGATTTCTTGCGGGTCAAGCGCCTGGATGTCATCGAACAGCAGATGATCGCCGTCGAGCCAGCGGTTGCGGACGTAAGCGGCGGCGTCTTGCCATGTTGCCGGATTTTCGTCGAATGGGGTGGCGTAACCACGCGCACGATTGGCGCTGGCGATCATACGCCAATCGACCACGCGCCCGTGATCGTCGTAGATCAACTCGCTGATGGTCAGCAGACGCCCTGGCTGCGGCAGCATATAGCGCGCGACGATCTGCGCCATGCCGACCACGTCTTGCCCGGCGACCATCGCGCTCAGCGTAAGGGACTGCCGTTCGCGGATTTCGAGCTTCATCCAGCGGTTATAGACACCGTTCAGGTGGGCGGCAGCGGCGGTCAGCCAATCCTGCAAGTCAGCATCAGCCGCGCCTTCGATATGCAGCAGCGCGTCGGCATAGCTATCACTATGGAGTGGCAACCACCAGCCATCCGTGTTGTGGGTAGGTCGGTTGTTACTCAAGGTCGCCTGCGGCACGCCCTCAAAGGTGATGTGGGTGCCATCGGCGATGTTGACCAACGTTTCTTCATCGACAACATTGTACAGGTGGAGCAAACGCGCCCCCGGCAGCACACGCTGTAAGGGGGGCATCAATTGCTTGAGTAGGTCTGGCAGCGGTTCCCCCGTCTGCTCCCAACTATCGGTCGTTTGGATCACTTCTGTAAGAGCAGAGAGGTCAGGCACTGTTGGTTACTCCTGTTATTTCCATTCCCATACTTCTTCACCGGCAAGTAATCGCTTGATCTGCTCCGGGAAGCGATCAGGATCAAGCGGTTTGCCGAGGAAGCCATCGAAGCCGGCCTTTTGTGCGCGACGCATTTGATCTTCGCTCGCCTCTGCCGTCACTGCGCAGATTGACGTCTCTCTCAGGCGGGAGTTCGCCCGGACTTTCTGCAATGCCTGATAACCGTCTTCGTAAGGCAGGCGAATGTCCATCAAGATCAAGTCGATACGCGGCAGGGTTTCGGCAAATTGCACCACCTGCCAGCCGGAAGTCTTCCACTCACAACGTTGCACGCCCATAAAGGCCAGCATACGCGCAATCAGCACAAAATTGGGGACATTGTCTTCGACGACCAAAACATGCGCTTCACTCGGTTCAATCGGTGTACGTTGTGCCATAAAGTTGTTTACCTTAAATATGCAGAAATCTGGTCAGCAAAAGTGTCTACGTCAATCGGCTTTGAAATGTATCCATCGCAGCCCGCCGCCAGGGATCGTTCACGATCCCCTTCCATGACGTTCGCCGTCAGGGCGACAATCGGGATTTTAGCAATTTGCGGCATGGCGCGGATTTTGCCGGTCGCGGTCAACCCATCCATATCGGGCATACTCACATCCATCAAAATCAAGTCGGGCGGATTATCAAGCGCCATTTTGATGCCGTCTCTGGCGTTATCTGCCTCATCGACATCAATTCCTTCGACCATCAAAATCCGACGCACCAGCATACGATTATTGGTATCGTCTTCGATGTATAAGACTCGTGACATGTATACTCCTCACAATCAATTGTGTTCCACCGACTGCACGGGACATGTCCATTGTAGACCGGAATGCAACCAGAATAAATGCATCCATTTTTCCTATTATGAACCACACAATCTGCGAAAACTATTGATAAGGCGGAATTCTAACCCAAATCATTCCAGGTTATTACGTATATTACCTCGATACATCTTCAGCATACAGCGAAATACCCTATTCGTCATCCTGTCCAATTTCGTGAGTGTGCAGCTACAATGCAGGGAATATGGTATGCTCAACATATCCATGATATAACCTTGAACGCAATTGGAGCATTAAGAATGGCAAAAGAGTACGCAAGCTACCCCGATATGGTGATTGACCCAGCGAAAACTTATACCGCCACCATGAAGACCAGCCGAGGCGATATTGAAATTGACCTCTTCGCGGAGCAAGCGCCTAAAACGGTCAATAACTTTGTCTTTCTGGCGCGGGATGGCTTTTACGACGGAATCAAGTTCCACCGGGTGATCGAGAACTTTATGGTGCAGGGTGGTGACCCGACCGGCACCGGAAGCGGTGGCCCCGGTTATAAATGGGCGGATGAACCGAGCGCGTTGCAGCTCAAACACGAAGGCCCCGGCACACTGAGCATGGCGAACGCCGGCCCCAACACCAATGGCTCACAATTTTTCATCACGCATATCAAAACCGATTGGCTGGACGGCAAGCACGCCGTCTTCGGGCGGGTCAAAGACGGTCAAGCGGTGGTGGATGCCATCGAACAAAGTGACATCATCGAGTCGGTGGAAATCCACGAGAGCTAAACGCACAGGTACAGGTGCAAAACCGCGTGGAGTGCGTAAGTTGAAGCCAGCGGACGCCAAGAATGGTTTCCATACGGTTCACAAAGGTTTTGTAGTGTAGTGGACGGGAAAAATTCCGTCCGCTGTACAAAATGTGACTTCACGCTATCGTGTCCCTGTAGCAACACACACAACACCCTACATCAAAAAAAAGACCCCGGCAGATTGTCGGGGTCATTTGTTTGGAGTTATACGGTTGGACGATTACTCGTCTTCCGTGCTGCTTTCCGTGTCTTCGCCACCCCGTTGGAGGACGTCTGGTACCACTGGTGAATTGAATTCAGACTGACTCTCCGGCAAGTTCTCGATGCTGTTGAAGTCAAACAAGAACGGGCTGTTCGATGGCACCAACGCCAGCGAAACGTTATCTGAGAGGTTCTGGATATACTCGTACTGGATCAACAGCGGGTTGGCGGCAAGCTGCGAACTGATGAGTGCTAACGCATCAGCCTGGGCTTGCGCCTGGATGCGCACGGACTCAGCTTCACCACGGGCTTCCTCAATGCGAGCGTTGGCCTGACCACGCGCCTGTGCCTCGACACGTTCGGCCTCGGTTTGTGCCCGTTGGAGTTCCTGCTCTTCGATCTCTTTACGCTCGATGGACTCCGCGAAGTCTTCGCTAAAGTTCAACTCACGGATCAAGAAGTTGCTCAGGTTTAAGCCTTCATTCTCAAACGACTCACGAATGGACTCTTCGATCTGTATTTCCAACTCGTCACGACGCTCACCGTAAATCGACTCCGCGTCGTATTCCGCCACGATGTTACGCACGACACTACGCACGGTCGGGCGCACGAACTGGTTGATGTAACGATCCTGCCAATTGCGGTGAATCAGGTCGGCATCTGTCGCGCGAACATTAAAAATTACCGTTGCGTCTAGCCGCAGTTCCTGACCATCGTTGGTACGTGCGTTGATGGCGTCGTTACGACCGGCCTGCGCCCCTTCACTCTGTGTTGACGACATGGTGTATTCTTGCTGGGCGACCGAATAAGTGGTCGCTTCCTGCAAGACCGGGATGATAATGTGCGTCCCGGGGCCGCGCGGTTCCTCATCCAGGTCACCGCTCAAACTCTGGAACACGACCGCTACTTCCTGCGGCGGCACAACGATAATGCCCTGGCTAACAACGCTCAAAAGCACACCGACGACCAGACCAGTCGCGGCAATAGCAATGCCGGAGCGCGTGGGACGTCCTTGAGAGGCCGCCACAACGACCAACCCCACACCCGCCAGGAAGGCGAGGAAACCTAGCAATGCTAGACCGCCAACAATGGCGCTAATACCTCCACCCATAATTTAAAAGCTCCTTTGAATTAGTTGGTTTCGTAATTTATCGATTATAACATGCCTCATATCAGTTTTACGTTATAGCTAGTTGGCTATCATCTATATCTCATATCGGCATATTGTCACGTTATCTGTACGTCTATTCTACGCGATTTGTTGCAGATTCCGCCCCCCATTCTTTAGGGGAACACATCGGCGGGTAGAGTCAGGTTGACATCCCCTTCGGCATTGGTCACCAACAGATATAGGACTTTCGCTCAGGATATTCACAAAGGGTTTTAACGGTTCAAAAATCAGAGATTTGAGCTTTTCTGAACCGTCCTGAGATCTCAAGCGAAAGTCCTAAGATAGTAAATGAGCGACGGGTTCGCGGCGATCTGCTCCCCCGATGATCCGCAGTTTGATTCGATCATCAGCGGTTCCGATGAGATGCTGAAGATAGCGGCGGTATCGATGTCACACTGTACGGCTCAATGGAACAAGCCCTCAAGCACGCTCGACGTTAGTGATTTGCGGAGAATGGACTTAATGGCAAAGAAATACTGAAGGTGCTGCCCTGACCAAGCTGACTCTCTACCGTGATCTCGCCCTGATGAGCATTGACAATCTGCTGGACAATGGACAACCCTAACCCAGACCCCGCGTTCCGGTACTTACGAGCATCGTTCGAACGATAGAAACGCTCGAAGATACGTGATAAGTCACCCGGGGCGATGCCCCGACCGTTATCAACCACACGAATTAGTAGCTCGTCCTGCTGACGCTTCAAGCTGACCTGCACCAACGCTCCATCCGGTGAGTAGTGAATGGCGTTTTCCACAAGGTTTGATATCGCTCGCCGCAGATACGACGGGTTCACCACCGCGTGGATTGGGGCATCCGCGAGGGTCAACTTGATCGTGGTCTGCATCCTTCCCTCGTAACCCAGGGTTTCCAGACTCATGTCTTGTAGCAGCCGGTTCATTTCCACCCGCTCGAATTGGAACTCAGGCTCACCTTCCAGCCGGGTGGTCGTTAGCATATCATCAACCATCTGGCGCAAGTATATGATCTGGCTTTCTAGCGATTGGATGCGTTGCAGACGGCTGTGTGTGACCTGATCTTTCTTGAGCAGATAAAGGCCGGTGCTGAGTATCGAAAGCGGTGTCCGTAAATCGTGGGAGATGTTGCCGATAAATTCTTGCAGAATACGGATCCGCTTGCGCTCAAAATCGAGCGCCATCATCTGCTCGGTGAGCGCCAGGTTGTTCATCACCTGGCGCAGGCGTGTGGCGAAATACTGCGCCGCGTCGAGTTCCCAATCTTCCCAATCGACTGACTTTGCACGCACCACTTCTTTCCAGGCCGCGAAAGATTGACGTGGGTGCAAGCGTCCCTCGGCATCGCGCTGTAAAGCCTTTTGCGGCTCCCCGCCCCAGGTAACGGTGTGCACCTCTTCCGGGCGGAACCAGAGAATATAGGCCTTATCAAAATATGGGAGCGGCAGCGCGATCAAACCGCTGGCAAGTGCGGTCATCTGTGCCCCGACCGGCGTCTCGCCGCTGAGGTGATTGGTTGCGAATATACCTTCATGGTCGTTTGTCCACAACCACGTCACCAACTCGTCAAGCAGCGCGGTATCGGGTGTTTCCCCGCAGGTATGCCATGTCTCACCGATGTAGATGGCCCCACCACCGACTTCAAATAGATCGGTAAACTTTACCGGGCCTTGCTTGATGGCCTGAATGGGGTCGTCCGTATCCAGCATCTTTTCGACGAGATTGGCGGTCATGGCCTCAATTGTAACGAGCCGGGTCTCATGATATTTGTGCTGTAAGAGCGCGAGTCGCCAGGAGAGTAACTCGGCAAAAAGCATCAACCCCGCGCGGATTTCATAAGGCACGAACTTCGGTGCGTAATGATGACAGGCAATCATCCCCCACAACTCGTCATCGACGACGATGGAAACCGTCATCGTGGCGGCGACACCCATGTTATGTAAATACTCGGTGTGAATGGGAGAGACACTGCGCAACTGTGACCGGCTGAGATCAAGCGCATGGTCGCTATCACCGACTATCGGCACCGGTTCATAGGCCACATCGGCGATCATCCTTAGCCAGTTCGTCGTGTATAGCTGCCGCGCCTGTGCTGGGATGTCACTTGCCGGGTAGTGCAACCCCTCATAGGACTCAACCGCGTTCGGTGTGCGTACCTCACTAGCGACGTGTCCGTTCCATTGCTTATCGAACCGGTAGACCATTACCCGGTCATATCCACTGAACGCATGCACTAGCTCCGCGACGACGTCCATCAGCATGGGGAGATCATCGATGCTTTGCAATTTGCTCATCATGCCTGTGGCTTCGCGCTGCGCCTGTAGGAACGACGATGAGGTGTCGAGCGTATCCGGTTCGAGTTCCAACAAAATCAAACCGTCGTCGTTGCGGTGGATCACACCGTTGAACGCGACCAGTTCACTATCGACGGTGCGGGTAATGTGAAGCGGCTCTAGCTGTATCGTGGTCGGGGTATCAATAATGGCCTTGAACTGTTGGACTTCCTCAGGGTCTAACACAGCACTTACCGGTTGACCGAGCAACTCAATGGCTGGCTGCCCGGTGTTATCACTGACGTAACGGATCGTCAGGTCTTGAGCATCGAACGCATACAGTAGACCGTGTGATTGAATGTAACCGGGAACATGTATCTGCTCATCTTCACACCTTTCGAGGTCAGTCTGAGTAATGTGGGATTGTCTTGACATCTCTGTAAGTTCCTATGCGCATGTACATCCACTGGATGCACATACCAGACGAATACGCTTATGACTTTAATGTTACACCTAAATTGGTATTTAAAACGTAACATTCGGTAATTTTTCAGATCATACGCCTGCTTTGCTGGAATATATCCACGCGAGCGCCTCCGGGAAGATGCTACGGAAGGCGATGAGACCGTGCCCACTGCCGATTTCCGTATATTTGTAGGCGACATCATCACGCTTGCTCAGCACCGCCTGCAATGCACGCGCTGGCAGGTAAAAGCGGGAGCGTGTCTCGTAGCGCCCGACAGATTGAAAGACGCGCCGGGGTAAGGCGTTGGCGTTCTCGAACCGGTCGATATACTCGCGCAGTTGATCCTGCGCGATGCCGCGCCCTAGCGGGGGTGAGATCATCGCTAGATGGGTGAACACCGCCGGATTTTTGAGCGCGGCGTGGGCGGCTGCAATCGCCCCGACCGCCACACCGCCGATGCCGAGGTTGGTCGAGTCAATCGGATAGTGCGTTTGCAGGAAGGGCAGTAGCTCCATGAGCAAGAACAGATAATGCTTGTCATTGCTGACGTAGTTCTTGATGCGGTCGCGCTGGTCACCACTTTGCACCATTGCGATGATGACCGGCTCCATGCGGTCGTGTTTGATGAGCGTATCGGTCATCTGTGGGATTTGCAGCGGCCCGACGCACCACTGCCCGTCCTGCAAGATCAACAGTGGATACTGCACGTCGGCGTCCGGCTCGTAACCGGGTGGTGTATAGACCCAGACCTTGCGGTTCTTAAAACCGAGCTGGTTGCTGTCGATGCTGTGTTCCTCGATTTTGCCGCGTGGGACGCGGTGCATTTTCGTCCAATCCGGGAAGGGACGTGCGCCTCTCATGCGGAGGACGGAAACAGTCATCTGCGCGGTCACCATCTTCGCCGGGTTGCGCGGGTCTACCTGCCAATGATCGGTGATGCGCTGCATGATGTTCTTGTCATTCGCCAGCGGCGTCATCGGGTCATCAACCGCCAGTAGATAGTCGAGCAGGTCATCGTCGGTAAATGCTCTGGTGACGTACCAGAGTGTTGTGCCTTCGAGTTGTGTCATCGGGTCGAAGGGCGGGTCGGTTTCGATGGTATCTAGATTCAGCGCGACACGATCCGCCGCGAGATTGGTATAGATGAATGTCGCACGTTTACCGTTGATCCAGGGCCATTCAGAACGGCCTCGCAGAAGGTCATCAACAAGGGCTTGTCGTTCGTCAACAGGCGTGCTCTGTGCTTGTTCCAGAAAAGCGTCGAAAGTGTCCCACATGGAAATTATGGCTCCTTTTTAAGTTCTGCCCGAATAGTATCATTCTAACATCAGCGGCGTCTCACGACGAATAACGTTGGGGACATTTCAGATTTTGACCTACCGTGCAACATTCAACGTCCACTCGCCGACCTACCAAAGAGAAGGTCTCATAGTGTCCCCCACGGTGGACGCGAAAAATCGCGCCCCATACGTGTCAAGTTAAGCCGATGGTGCTTCAATATGTAGCCATGCAGCTATTCTGACCCCTATCCCCGCTACGCCCCCTTATCCCCGTAAACGGAGAAAGCGGAGCTTCCACCTACAAAGCCGCAAAATGCACGAACAAAGTAGCATCTAAGCCTTAGCAGGTCAAACCGGGTGGGATCCAAAAGCCTAAATTGACAGCTATGGGATGAGTAATAAACAGTCGCTTTAACCGCTACGCATCTTATGTGAGCGTGCCTGTCCCTTTGGTGGACAGACATCGTGTAGCCGGGTGTTTTCAACGCTCGGCGGTTGGCTGATTTATGGATAATGGGGAGAGGCGACACCGTCGCCCATCTCGTGCGATTTATGGCGTTGGCGTGACCTCAATGCTCTCCGCATCAGCGGGGGCGTTCGCCGCCTCGACCGCTTCGGCGTCGTAGGTCAGCGAGCCTTCGATGCCATCAACGATGGCCCGGATGGTCGCTTCTTCCTCTGGAATACCAATGGCGAAAATCCCGGCGAACACACCTTCATCCAGTTGGGTGATGCGCATGATGACGACCTGCTCGACATTGCTGACCACTAGCAGCCCACGATCACCATCATCCACCCGGTCAATCACCGTCAGTGAGGAATCGGCGGCGAGTAAGTCTTGCAGGATGTCAATAATGCCACTCGTCGTCACATCCGGCAATGACGAGCTATACTCGCTCTCCGTGTCGATAAAGACGTTGACACCGATCTCCCCAGCTTCAGATGAGGCCACCACTCCAAACTCAGACACCGAATCAATGGCCTGTGCTGACGTACCCAGATAGATGTCCGCGTTCGGTTCATTGAAATCATCGAGGTCATCATCATATCCTTCGTCGCTGACGACCCAATCGGACGGATAATCAAAACTGAAGAACGCACCTTCAAGGGTGCTGTCAAGCTCGACCTGCGGCGTGGCTTCCTCGACGGCTTCGGTCGGTGTGGCGGCTTCTGTCGCCAATTCCACTGAGGTTGGCACCGGCTCGTTCGGGTCGTCTTGCTCTGATTCGGTTAAACTCTCAATCTCCGCTGCGACGGCCTCGGCATCGTAGGTGAACGAGTCCGCTATCGCCGCCGTCAACGCCCGTAGGTACGACTGATCCGCAGGCGCACCAGCAGCGGCAAACGCAGCGAACAACCCCGGTTCCACTTCAATCACGTAGATCGACGCGACCACGTTCTCGCCGTCACCGAAGACCAGTTCGCCCTGCGTATCCTCGATTTCAAGTAAGCTGACCTCGAACGGGTCAGGGACGTCCCCTGCAAATGGCGAAAGGATGGAGTCGACCGTGTCTGATCCCGTGCCGCCCAGGATGTCATTAGCAGCGCCGATGAAGACATTCATGCCAACCTGACCGGCCTCGTAGGTCGGGTCTTCCGAGGCGCTCAGCAGATTAATCGCCGCGAGTGACGTGCCTAATGCAATGCTCGCACTGAGGCCATCGTTAGTATCAACGCGGAAAGAATATTGGTTATCGTCGAACACCCATTCCGCCGGATAGTCAAAGCTGAAGAAATCTTCTTCTAGCGTCTCATCCAGTTCAACGTCCGCGACCGGTTCTTCGGTGGTTTCTGCGGGAATTTCAGCGGTGGGTGTGGCTTCTACGATGTCAACATCATCACCAAATCCGAGCGGATCCCCCCCCGGCGGGAAGCGCACCGAGGCGACAATGGCTTCCAACAGACGGCTATTTTCCGGCGCACTATCACTGTTGCTCAAGAGGACGAAAACGGCATAGGTCGCTTCGGGCGCAAGTTCAACGATGGTCAGGTCGCCCGCGATGCTCCCGCCGGTAATCCCAAATTCGAGCGCGGCGGCATCGCCGTATTGGGCGTCTTCCGCGACGGACAGCGTGAAGATATCCGCCAGCCCTTCAGATACAAAGTAATTGCCCAGGTCGTCCAGGGTTTCGCTCTCAAAATCGGCGATGTCCTGCGGTTCGCCACTCAGCACCAGCAGCACCTGTTCGTCGTTCCTGAGTATAGGGGTCGCGTTATCGCTGACCTCGTTAATGCCACCCATTGAGGTGCCGAGGAACGCGCTGTTTATGCTGCCGAAACTCTCCTCCAGACCGACGATCCAACCTTCGGGATAATCGAACGCCAACGAGTTATTGTCAAAAGTGAAGGTTTGCGGCAGAACAACCGGAGGCGCTTCCGACACGGGCGCGGGTTCGAGCGACTCAACGATGCCTTGCAGCACCATATCGAACGCCTCGTACTCGTCCTGTGCTGCCGAGCCGATAAAGACCGCAAATGTATCTTCTGCGGAGAGATCAACGGCGACCAGCGTTGAGGTAAAGTCGTCACCATCAAAATAGATGTACGCTGCCGGGTTGCCGTTGACCTCGGTCGAGGTACGGTCACTGACGGTATAACCGATTTCCTCGATCTGCGTGGCGTAAGCATCCGCAATAGCCGCGAGACCATCACCACTGCTGCCGCCGACTTGCCGAGCATTGCCTAACAACAGCGCGACGCCTTGCATCCCGCTTTCGAAGGTCGGGGTGGTCGTGTTAAGCAGTTCGATCACTTCTTCGGATGTTGCCATCACGTAGCCGTTGCGGTTTTGTTCCACGAACGCCCACGCGGCAGGATAGATGAAGCGATACTCGCCGTCCTCGGTGGTGTAAACGTCAAACGCACCGAGCGCCCCACCGCATGCCTCGCGCAGTGCCTCGATTTCTGCTTCGGCATCGCCGATGATGTCTAATGCGGTGATGTTGTCACCACTACCAGCGGCATCCTGTGCCTGGATGAGCGTCATAGCGATCTCACTCAGGTCGATGTCGCAATCCCCCGCGTCGTCGGACTGGGCAAACAATGGCAGTGCGACCAACACACCGATAATCAAGCTAAAAATAAGACCATATTTGAGTCTGGACAAGATAACGCCTCCTGATTGCGAGCATACATTTCCCATTATGACGGGTTTAGCCGGTAATGCCAATTAAACTTTCGATGATTCATATGCGCTTAAAGCACGTATGATATGTCACTCAGATGCGCTACAGTAGAGAGAACTTATGCAAATGTCATATTTTTAGAAAGGCAATTGATGATGGTCGAGCTTTATCCACTGTTGCTGGAACCGTCACTGCACGTCAAGGTGTGGGGCGGGCGCAAACTCGCACAGGTGATGTCCAAAGACCTGCCCACTGACGAGCCTTACGGCGAATCCTGGGAAATCCACGACACAGCGACGGTCGCCAACGGACCACTCACCGGGCGCACGCTGGGTGATCTGTTCAACGAATACGGCGATGCTTTCGCCGGCCCCGGTAATGACCCGGCGGACGGCCTGCCGCTGCTCATAAAGTTGATCGACGCGGCGGATTGGCTTTCCGTGCAGGTACACCCCGACGACGCCCAGGCCGCCGAACTCGAAGGCCAGCCACGCGGCAAAACCGAGGCGTGGTACATCCTCGCCGCCGACCCCGGCGCGAAGCTCATCATCGGTGTGCAACCGGGCACCCCGCGTGAAACAATGGCGCGGGCCATCGAGGACAACGAACTCGCCGACCTGCTGGTGGATGCCGACGTCAAACCGGGCGACCTGTTCTTCATCCCCGCCAACACCGTCCACGCGATTGGGCCGGGCGTGCTGCTCTACGAGGTACAGCAATCCAGCAACACGACTTATCGACTCTACGATTGGGGACGCATGGGCTTGGACGGCAACCCACGCGAACTGCACATCGAGAAGGGCGTGCAGGTTTCCAACGTAGACTCGGTGCCGGAGGTGGTCAGCTATGGTGATGATGACTCCGAGTCGGTGACGGTGGTCAGCAATGCGTTTTTTAAGACCGATCTCCACCGGCTGAGCGAAGAAGCGACCAAGCTCGATACCGCCGGGCGCTTCTTCCACACGCTGACCTGCATCGACGGTGAAGCGACGGTCAAAACCGGCGACTATACACTGAC
>DAOTTX010000172.1:0-1587 GCA_034437515.1 Anaerolineae bacterium | reverse complement strand
CGAACAGCACGCAAATCTCGACGCTGTAGGCCGTGTTGGGTTGCAGGTCCAATGATAACGTGACTGTGTTTTCTCCATCGGCGTTCACTACCAATGCCGGGTCGTAAGCTGTTTGTGGGTAAACCGTACCGCCACCGCCAAAGACCCGTAACTGGTATTCGAGCACGTCACCGGGGTTGTTCCAGCGAATTTCGACATCTGTGGTGCGAACGAGTGTGCGTCGTGGCGAGATCAGGTAGGGAATCGATGCGTCCTGGCGTCCGCCGCGCTGGAGTGATGGCACCTGAATGCCGTCTACTTCGACAACGCTATTTGTTGTGGGACAGGTGATGGTGTCCTCTGGCAACAGTTCGCCCGGGAAAATGTCCATGATGCCCCCATCTGGACACATGACGGTGAGTGTTGCATCGTCGGAGAATACGGTATCGCCTACAGCCAACAGGATTCCTGGTTGCACTGCAACCGACTGTCGCCAACCCGCACGTTGATAGCGCACATCTCCCTCAATGGACAGCACTGCAATCCCAGCGAGAGAGGGCGGCGTTTCCTGTGCAGACGCCAACGCAGCTATCATGGCAATACAAAAGAAAATAATCATGCCACAGAATTTAATCAACGCTGCTCCCCACTAAAATTCTCATTCATTCGTGTATTCCCATCATACTTAGAATATACTAAACATGCTTGCGATTCACCTAGTGAAAGTGTTAAGAGCATATGCAGCTCCGGCAGAGAACCTACACCAAACTCAAGGCGTTCCTTCAACCCTATTTTCAGGATGAGGCGGACCGTCGAGCTATCATGCGAAATGCCTTCCATGATACACCGGTCCTCAATCAATTGGACTTTGAGGGCACCGCTGAGCAGTTCACGTGGCACCTGCTGGAACGTTTGCTGGCATTCGGAGAGTTAAAGTCGGGCCAGCCCGCCCTGGTTTGCCTGTTGGATACCTTCAAAGATCGCGTGGGCGAGGACAAGGACGAACAGTTGGATAAACTCATTGGACAGATCCGGCGTGATCTCGGCCAACCCAAAGCACCTGAGCAAGTAGTCCCCGTTTGGGTGCGGTGGTTAAGTCTATTGCTAACCACCGCTGCGGTTGGTGTTGTCGCCTACACATTGGTTTTGCTATTTCGAGCCGGAGAACAGTCTGTAGGGCTGGTCGCGGGGCTTATTGGATTGATTGCGGCGTTAATCCCTGCGGTTGGCGCGTATTGGAAGAATATGCGCCAGTTCCTGCCTGATATGTTGTTGACACCGTTGGCAAGAGCCGCATCTGGTTGGGGAATATTGATCTTGCAGGGTGTTATAGTGCTGCTGCTGGTGTTCGGGTCGTTGAGTGTGCAACGCGTGTTAGCCCGCGATCTTATCTCACGTGGCCTGATCACACAGGAATTCAACGCTGCGCGTGTTCACCTGGACAACGCGCTGCTGCTTGGGGGTGACGTTGCAACCGCCCTGCAAAGCGAATTCGAGCAGGTGGTAGCTTCACCAACCTTCGTGGGCGAACCTGAAATCGTTGTTCGACTGGCTCGACTGATGACATTGGACTATCTGACCGACGCAGAACGAAAGACACTAACTGAT
>DAOTTX010000171.1:0-1940 GCA_034437515.1 Anaerolineae bacterium | reverse complement strand
ATCTGTATGTGCATCCCCTGCCGCAGAAGGCCCAACTCAGCGAAGAACTAATCAAATCCGCCGAAACAGTCGGGCGCTTTCATCGTGAATGTAGCGATTGGCTGGCGCAGAAATCACCGATGACACCGCGCATCTTCCTGGAATCCGCGCCGCTGTGGGCTGTAGGGCTGGCGATTGCACGTCGTTGTGTACTTCGCCTGAGCTTCGACGACATCTACCCGAACCTGTATTTTCTGTGGATTGCGCCGACGACCTACTATCACAAAAGCACCGGTCTGAAGGCGATCACCAAGCTGGTGCGCAGCACCTTGCCGCATTTGCTGTTGCCGGAGACAACGACGCCAGAAATGCTGATGGCGAAGCTGGCAGGCCAAAAGCCCGCCAATTACGAGCAGTTGTTGCCGAGCGAAAAGAAGCAAGAGGAACACGGCATCCGCTTTGCGGGTCAGCGCGGCATGAGCATTGATGAGGCCAGCAAGATTTTGATCCCCAAGAAATATATGGAAGGTCACGCCGAGGCGCTGATGCAGCTTTTCGACGGTGCGGATCGCATGGAGCGTGAGCTGCGCGGTGATGGCAAGCTCATCATCTACAATCCCGCGCTGACGCTGATCGGCGCGACGACGCCCGCGATGCTGGCACGCTATCTGACTGACGCGGATTGGGAAAGCGGCCTGATGCCGCGCATCCTGGCTCTAACTCCGGTTGAGAAAGACGTACCCTATGTGGTCAGCAAAGCGTGTCCTGAACTGCATCAGATGGAGGCCAAGCTCCAGGAGCGCCTGCTGCGCATCCACAATGCTTTTCCCGCGCCGCCGGAATGGGAAGCCTTGTTTACATCCGAGGAACCTGTGCAATTGCCCATGATTGAAGCCATGCTGGAAGCAGGTGTCAAGGATCGCTTCGACGCCTATTCGGAAGCCATGCACGCGCTGACCGATCCCCGTCAGGGTCTGGACGAGCGTTTGCGTGGCAACTATGGACGGTTCCCCGTGATGGCGATGAAGATGGCGCTGATCCTGACGGTGATGGATTGGGCCGAGGATGGCGCAACAGGTCAGCCGCGCATCAGCCTGGGACATTGGGCGCGGGCGCAAATGTTGACAGAGGAATACCGTGCATCAGCGCATCGCTTGCTGGCTGAGTTGAATGTCGGGCAGGACTCGAAGAACGAGCAGAAGGTGCTGGAATTTATCGCCCGGATGCAGGTCGGGCAGTTGCCCACCAAGCGCGAGATTCATCGTGGCTCAGGCATCCGCAACCGCAAAGAAGCCTATGCCGCCGTTGATGCCCTGCTGGATTCGGGCGTCATCGAAGAACTAGAGCGCAAGACGGGCGGACGACCCGCCAAAATCTATCGACTGGCTGAGGACTAAAACTTTTGACAGCGCTTGTGCCAGAAGTCAGAAGTCAAGACTTTTGACATATGGCATACGGCGCTGCCGAAAGTCCGTTCGGTTATAGTGAAATGGCTTACAGAAGCCGTTTAAAGCTATTTTGGGGCGATAGAAAAAACTTTCGGCAGCAGGTTGTGTCAAAAGTAAGACCTTTTGACTTTTGACATATGGCAAATGGTGCTGCCGAAAGTCCGTTCGGAAATGTAAGCGCTGAGGAGTGGATCATGATTGACGTAGAACGGATCAAAGAGCAGATTGATTGCCGTGAGTTAGTCGAGCGCGACCTGGGCCGACCGAAATATCGTGGGCGCGACTATAGTTCATATAAGTGCCCACTGCACAACGAGCAAAAGGGCTATTCGCTAGCTGTGTATGCGGACCACTGGCAATGCTTCGGTAAATGCAGTCGCGGTGGAGACGCCATCGCATGGTTGCGGGAATATCACAACCTGCCGTTTCAGGATGCCTGTCAGCAGCTGACATCGGGCGATCTGCCACAAATTGTTGGTCAGCATCCGCGACAAGAGAAGATGCAACCGCTAT
>DAOTTX010000170.1:0-1650 GCA_034437515.1 Anaerolineae bacterium | reverse complement strand
TCAATGGCTGGCGCTGCGCAACAGCGCGATGGTGGCCATAATGGCGCGGGCGGGTCTCCGCGTCAGCGAGGTTGTAGCCCTCGATGTCGGCGATGTGAAAATCAACGCCCGGTCTGGACGGGCCACGATCCGCCAAGGGAAAGGGCTGAAGGAAAGAGAAGTGCCGTTGGCACTCCAGGTAAGGAAACGGCTGCGAGCGTACCTGGACGAGCGCCCTGCCTGGATCGGTGAGAGCGATAAACAGCCCGCCCTGTTCGTCAGCAAGACCGGCCACCGTCTCAACGAGCGGGACGTGCAACGGATGGTGACCAACGCCGCGGCCCGGGCCGGGATCGACGCCGAGAAAACGGTCACCGCCCACGTGTTACGTCACACGTTCGCCACGCGCTTCTTGCGCAAAGGCGGCGACCTGGCCACCCTGCGCGATATTCTGGGTCACACTAACCTGGCGACGACCTCGCGCTATCTCCACGCCGACGCGGCCCGGATGCAGGAGATGGTGGAGGCCTTGTGAGAAGAGAGTAGGATAGCGCGCCAGCAGACCGCCGATTGCTGGTTTCACTATCGTTTCCCCCTCCCTAGAGAATACTACCTGCGGTCCTCCCTCACTTGGCTTGGGCGCTCCTTTTGGCCTCGTTCCAGATCTCAAAGTGATTGACCCCGTGCTGCGAAAGGTGAGCGACGGTGGTGTAGACATAAGTGGCCCAGCGGTTGGCCTCGTTGATGGGACTGCCGGCGGCAGCATCCAGGGAAAGCCCCTCGATGCGATCGTCGGCACCATAGCACCCGGAACCGTCGGGATGTTCCTCCGAGTAAGGGATGGGATAGGCACAATCGTAATACCGCGGGATGCCATCCAGGATGGCCAGCGTCTTCAGTTGATTGCCATCCGCGCCGGCGGCTTGATCTATATCAAACGTAAGGTCCTCTGGGAGGTTAAAATCTCCCGCCCAGCGAAAGTTCGCCATGCCCTCCCCCCATCGCATGGGCTGGTTGACCCAGTACCAGTAGATGGGCCAGCGATCCCAGGTGGCCCCGGCCTCCTGCGCCTTGTCCGTGCGGTCTTGACTCGAGATGGGATGAGGCGAGTTCGTATACGGGCTGTTGACCCAGTTGATGCCGAACTCATTATCTGAATACGTCTCGATCGCGGGAGGCGTGAGGACCGATGGCGGCGGAGATGGACTGACGGACGGCGTGACCGATGGCGTGGTGGACGACGTCGGCGTCGGTGTCGGCGACGGCTGCGGCCCACAGGCAGACATCAACGTCATCAAAAGCAGAACGAAAAATAGTGTGAAGCCAATCCCCCATACCTTGAAAGTGGTCTGTCGTCTCATTTTCCTTTTTCCTTCGCTAACTTGCCGTCATCGTCAATGTGCCAATGCATCATTGTCCACGATAATGCTGCCTATTGGTCCGATGCGCTCTCGCCGGGTACGTAGACGCAGCGGAAGCCGGTGTACGTGCATCTAACACTTCTGACCGTCAGCCCCCATTTCTCTATTTCTCCCGCACAGCCACGCGCTACCCGCGCGCTCCCTAAATGACTATTTGACAATACGCTAAAAAAGTGCTAAAGTGTGGGTAGAGGATTCCAATAGCATTAAGGAGGAGAACTGATGAAGAGACCAGCCCATCGTCCGAAGA
>DAOTTX010000169.1:0-52546 GCA_034437515.1 Anaerolineae bacterium | reverse complement strand
TACAATTTATTACACACATTCACAACTATATTGTGATTTGTGCCATGAAAGTCCATAAATGTTCACTAAGGTCATCACAACTACCCTGTGATACCCTACCTGAGTAGTTACAGCAAAATGGGATTAGCGGCCGCAGGCCGCGACCGTACCGCCTGTCGGTGCTTGAGGGTGGGTGCCCTTGCGTTGTAGAATCGCCGCGCGGCGATGTGCGAGATACAAGAGAAAGAAGTCTTTTAGACATCAGATATGTTGAATTTGCTGAGTAAGCGGCTCAGTCGTGCTTTAGAACTGGATCAGACCTATCTGGACTGATTGCCATTGAATGGAGGTACAGGGAAAGGGAAAAGTCGATGATTTCTTGCATGCTAATGTATCAGTAATTAGAGATTTGGGCGCATCTAGGACTTCGGGGAGGGCAATTCCATTTGGGAAAATATCGTATAGAATTGTGCGATTCGTTGTATTTGAGACCAAAGTCCGCGTCCTGACATCTTAAATATCTCTTGAACTCGGTTTTTGCCTACATTTTTACCGATTAGAGTCAAGGCAAGCCATCCCTAATTTCGACTTCCGATCGCCTCCCCGATCCTTTATATGCGCCCCTTATGACGAATTTTTAAGACGCACGGCGACCTTTTTGGCGATGACCGTTGCAATGAAAAAGCGTGACGACCCACTGCCGCTGGAAGAAAGCTCCTACGGTGATATTCGAATCGTCGAAGCGCAACCGGCGAACCCCAAGCTCGAACAGAGATAAGTGCGTGTAGTGCAAGAACAAGCTGAGCTTTCATGGTCGCGTTTGCCACCTCTCCCACTTTCACTTTTCGGTTCCTGCGGAACCTGGGGCGCGGGGAAAGTACGGCTGCGCCGCAACACCGACGAAGGCGGCGCGAACCAACTGCAGGTCAGACAGGGCGAGGGGACGAAGGCTACATTCTTATCTTGCCTGGCTACTGGGTTTCGTCCTGATCGTTGTAGAGTTGCACCAGCATGTTCGTCATCGTCGTAGAGACGTAACGCACGCTGCTGATGGCTCGACCGTAGTTAATGTGCATCGGGCCGACCACGCCGACCGCACCGCTCATCTTACCGGGGACGCCGTAGCGCCCCAGCACCATGCTCAACTGGCTGAGTTCGTCGTGTCCGTCCCCGGCGACCACAACACGCACATCACTCATAATCGGGTCAATTAGCTCGGTGAGAATGAGGTCTAAGAATGCACTCTCTTCAAATACACGGATGGCCTGCTGTGCGCCCTCTTCATCAGGGAAGTTGCTGATAATCTCGCTCAATCCCTCTCGATAGATCGCCCGCACCGGATGGCTGTTGACGCTGTCCATAATCTCGACGATCAACTCACTGATCTCACGTTCTAACAGTGAAAGCTGCACACTTTTGAGCCGAATCTGCTGAGGGTACAGGTCAACAAACGACGCATTGATGCGATCTGCCGTTTCTGCGAGTTTGGTCTGTGGCACCGGCTCGGCGAGGTTGAGCATCCGTTGCTGCACCATCCCCCCATGCAGCACCAGCACCATCAGCACCAACCGACCCTGAATGGCAACCAATTCAACATGCTTAAAGCGGCTGCTCTCGATGATCGGCGGTGTGACGAGTGACGCGGTCTGCGCGGTGCGGGCGAGGATCTTCGCAGCAAAGCGCATCCATTGTTCGGTGCCCATCGGCATCTTCTGGAAGCGTTCGGTAATGTGCCGCTGCTCGGAGTCGCTCAGGTCGCTATTATCAATCACCCGGCTGACGAAATACCGGTAGCCCCTTTCACTGGGCACCCGACCCGAAGACGTATGCGGTGCCTTGATGTAACCTAACTCGTCCAGAACGGCCATTTCGTTACGCACGGTCGCGGAACTCACACCAAGATTATGAGTTTCTACGATATGTTTTGAACTGACCGGTTCCGGGTTCTGAGTGTAAGTGCGAACGATGATCGACAGAATTTCTTCCTGGCGTTTGGTAAGTTCCGGGAGTTGTTCCGCGTCTATATTCATAGAGATCTATCTGTATATCATCCTGTACAATAGTGACAATAATGCCTGACTTCAGGCACCAAGACAAGCAGAATTTATCAAGGAGACAATATGAACGAGAAAACACTCGAGGTTACACAGCAGAACTTTCAAGACGAGGTTCTGACATCAGACAAACCCGTTCTCGTCGATTTCTGGGCGGAGTGGTGCGGCCCTTGTAAGATGATTGCACCCATTGTCGATGACATTGCTACTGAATACAGCGAGCAGGTCACCGTTGGCAAGCTCGACGCCGACGCACATCCCTCGATCTTGCAGGATTACGGCATCATGGGCATCCCCACGCTGATCCTGTTCAAGGGCGGGGAACCGGTCGTGCGTATCACCGGCTACCACCCGAAAGAAAAGATCGTCAGCCGCTTACAAGAACATCTCTAGGCCGCAGACAGCCGACTCTCTGGAAAACAAAACGGACGCCCGCCATCATGCGGGCGTTTTGCGTTTAGTCTGACGCGGGTTCGGTCGCGGTGTATTCACCGGTGCGCAACTTTTGATCGTCTCGTGGTGCCAACGGAATGACGAAGGCAAACGTCGAGCCTTCGCCGAGCGTGCTTTCCACCCAGACGTCGCCGCCATGCCCCTGGATGATGCGCTGCGTGATAATCATCCCTAAACCGGTGCCCTTCTGCTGTTGGGCGAGTTCGTTGCTGCTGCGGAAGTAATCTTCCACGAAGATGCGATTGAGGTCTTCCTCGCTCATACCGATGCCGTCGTCGGTCACGGTGATCTTCATCACATCGCCAACCTGCTTGCCCCGCCGGTTGGCGTAGCGCCTTATCACCTCAGCGTCAATCGTAATCGTCGCGTTTTCCGGGCTGTATTTGTGCGCGTTGCTGACGAAGTTGGTCAATACCTGCACCAGACGGTTCGCATCCGCGTGGATCAACGGCAGGCTTTCATCAACCGCGTTGACGACCGTCTGGTTCTTGTCCTCAATTTGCTTGTGATACGACATCAGCGTGTCATTGACAATCGTCCGCACGCTGACCGGTTCCAGATCAATCTTGAGGCGTCCGGCGTCATCACGGGCGATGTCGCGCAGGTCGTCGATGATGTTCTGCATACGATCCGCATTGGATTGGATGATGTTCGCCGTATTGCGAATGTCTTCGATCTTGAAGTTCGCGGACATCGACCCGGTCAACAATGCCGCATAGCCCTTTACCGAGGTGAGCGGTGTCTTGAGTTCGTGTGCAGCGAAACCGATGAACTCACTTTTCGTCTCGTTAGCGCCCATGATCTCAGCATAGAGTTGTGCGTTCGCAATCGCGATGGATGCGTGCTCCGCGAGACGCTGCACCCAGGCGAGGTCGAGCAGTGTAAGCACCGGTTCCTGGTTAGTTTCCAGAATAAGCACGGCGTTGATGTCATCGCCGGAGAACATCGGCACCGTGATCTGACTGAGCGCGTCACGCAAGCTCGGCACATAATCCGGGTCGATGCTAACATCCGGCTGCAAATCCGGCCGGCGGGTACGCATCACACGCTTGACGATACCGCGATCCGTCGGCCACAGACCGTCCTCCGCGCCCTCCGGCACCTCATCTTCTTCGTAGCCGGAGCGTGCCAGCACCCACAGGCCGGGCTGTCCATCACTGAGCACACCAAGCACACCGGCGGTCGCGTTACTCTTGCTGATGGCACCACGCACGGTAATTGCCGCGACCGCATCGAGATCGAGCGTCTGGTTCAACTCACGGTCGATACGCTCTAACGCTTCTAACTCTTCGAGACGCTGGTTCAACTGAAGGCCGGTTTGTTCACGCAGACGTGCGTTTTCAATCGCAATAGCGGCCTGCCCTGCGAACGCGGTCAAAAGATTAAGGTCATCGTCAAGAAACGGCGTCCCATCGAGCTTGTTAATCACTTCCAAAACACCCACGACGTTGCGCTTGGCGATCAACGGCACGGCCAAGATCGAGTCCGTACTGAAGTCGTCCGAAACCTCGCCGTCCCAACGCTCATCATCTGAAATATCATTGGAGATCACCGGTTTACCCATTGTTGCGACCTGACCAACCAGCCCATGCCCGGCGGGGAGCTTGGTACCGATTAATTTTTCACCGGTACTCCCGACCGCTGCACGAAATTCCAGACCGCTGCCCTGTTGCGTCGTCAGCAGCAATGAACCGGCCTCCGTGTTGAGGATGTCTACCGCTGACCGGGTGATGATCTTCAGCAACTTTTCGATGTCTTCCTCGGTCGCCACCATCTCACGAGTGACTTCGTTCAACGCGCTCAATTGGCGGGCGCGGGCATTGGCCTCGTTAAACAAATTGGCCTTTTCCAGCGAGGTCGCCGCCAGCGCACCGATGTTACCGAAGATGCCGAGTTGCTCTTCGGTATAGCGCACTTCGGGGTCGGCCTCGCCGATGGCAATGATCCCCAGCATATCCGAACCGGAGATCAGCGGCACCGCCATCCACGCCTGGATGTCAGGGTCTTCAAAGCCGATGCGGTAGTTATTACGTCGCATCGTTTCGGCATAATTATCGAGCCGTGTCGGGGTTTCTTTCTCCATCACTTCGCTGAACAGATCGTCCCCGTAAGGCCATTTCTTGTTTTCCTTTTCCGGGTCACGCTCGTTATATTCCTGGAAGAACGCGAAGTAGAGTTGATTGGTGGATTTTTCCAGCAGCACAATGTAGAAAAATGGCGACCTGAACAGGCTCAACGTCTGTGCGGAAAGTAACTCCAACAGGTCATCGGCTTTAATGGCGTAGTTGACCGCCTGACCGACCTTACTCAGCACGTTCAGTTCTTCGACGCGCTGTTGCAACGAGGTAATCACCTGTGACCGTTCAACCGCGACCGCTAACTGACCGACCAGATTACCGATGAAACGGATCTCCTCAAATGTGTAGGCATCCGTACCCGACTCCGGTTCGGCAATACTGACAAACCCGTTGAGTTCATCCGTGCCCGGCATCCCGACCAATACCATCGTCCCGAGGATTTCCAAGCGGGGGCGGTCGATGTAGAGTTCGGGTTGCCACGAGGTATTCTTCTGCAAGTAAAGCATGGTGTCGCTGTCTTGCAGCAACTCGACCGTCCCACTATCCATCGGGAACGTGATGTCGGTCTCCGGTGATTGAGCGCCGTAAGCCACGAAGGTATCGCCGCGCTTATCCCGCAGGAAAACGAAGATCTTTTGCGGTTGGATGGTGTCTTCCAGCAACTCGCGGAACTCACGGATCATCACGTCAATACCGGCTAGCGAGGTCAAACGCTGACCAAAGTTTTCGAGTCGGTTCTGATAATCGTAGCGTTGGCGATAATAAATCGTGTCGATGCGATCTTGCAGACGGGTACGCAGCGGGACGAACAACAGTGAGACGAAAAAGATCGTGATGACGATCAACAGCGGATTATCGGTATCCACAACGGAGCCGGTCGTGAACAATGCCGCGCCGGTAATCAGCAAAAAGTAACCAACGACCAGCGCCAATAGCATGATGCTATAGGTGATCGTCTGGCTGACGAGCCGGTCGCTGTCATACCTGCCATAACGCAGCACCGCATAGGCCATGCTCAGCGGTGCAACCAGCAAAAACGGCATCATCGTTTCCAGGCTCAACGGGACGATGGCGTCATCCACAAGGAGCTGCAAAATCTGCCCTAGCACCCAGACGGCAGCGGGTGCCGCCGTCAGGATAATGCCAAAACTAACCGTGTTGGCTTGCTCACGCATTACCCCGTTAAGCGCGTGGACGCGCTGGTAGAAGAACATCAGCGCGAGTAAAATCGCTGACCCGATGATCTGTGTCACCCCCAGGATCTCCCCGGCTTCCCCGCTGTTCTGGGGCGTTTCCCCACTGTAGAGCATCACCGAATACACCGCGAGCGCCGCCGCCAGCAGAGGCGGCACAAATGCCAACCAGGGCTGACGGCGCACCGACGGGATCGCCTGCGGGAAGATCATCCCGAACGAGATCATCAGACCACCGACTACAATACCCGCCAATAACCAGATCGGCGTGAGCTGATGAGAACTGCCGACGTTAAAGAAGGCCGCCATGAAGATCGCCAGCATCAGCGAAGCCAGCGCGGCGACGAAAGTCGCAACATCATAAGGCCGCGCCCGGATCAACGCCAATACGATAACCAGCACTACCAGGCTGGAAACGAACGGCACCACGAACAACGCCATAAAATCGGCACCGGGGATGGTATCAAGCGCGTAGATCACCTGACAGGTCGCAAAACCATCGACCACATCACCGCAGGTCACATCATCGAAGGTCGCATCCCCACCTTCGACCGAGCGTAGAAACTCGACCGTCACCGCGTCACTAGAATCGAGATCCGCCGCGATGCGTTCGTAATCTTGCCAGGAATCGACCGGCTCCCCTTCGATGGTGACGATTATATCTCCCTGGCGCAGACCAGCACTGATGCCATTCCAATTATCACCGCTGACGCTGGGCGGGTTCACCGTCATGGTGTGGTCAAATGTCGCACCGAGGAAAGGTTGCTGGTACCAATTGATAGCGAAAAACAGCGATGCCAGGATCACCCCCAAGGCCAGCACTGTCGTGGCGATCAAAATGCCATAACGCAGGCGAGCAGGTGTAAAGGTATCATCACTGGTATAAGCTTGGGCTGTGGGTGTTGCAGACATTCACGAGTACCCCACTATTTGCAAGTTGACTATTTGTTATTTTAGCACAAGCTCATCGTGTGGACTATCAAGGTCTATTATGATTTCGTTTATTTTATGTTTCGATGCTTATATTTTTGCTATACTCTGCTTATAGAGTTGACAAAAGTCCTATCGAAAATAAACAATTTTGGAATAAACCTATGTCCGAGAGAAAAATTCGCATTTTAATCGCCAAGCCCGGCCTCGATGGTCATGACCGGGGTGCAAAAGTGATCGCCCGTGCCTTACGTGATGCCGGGTTCGAAGTCATCTATACCGGTCTGCGCCAAACACCACAGATGATCTCCGAAGCGGCCTTACAAGAGGATGTTGATGTGGTCGGCTTGAGCATTCTGAGTGGGGCGCATATGGCACTGGTACCGCGCATCCGCGAGGTCATGAACGAGAACGAACTCAACGACGTACCGATTGTACTCGGCGGCATCATCCCCGATGAGGACCAAGAAAAGCTGGCGGCCTACGGCGTGCGCGGCATCTACGGCCCCGGTGCCCGCACCGATGAGATCGCACAGAGCATCCGTGATGTGGTACGTACCAATACATCATCATGAGTAATGATCTGGTGCAAGACCTGCTCAACGGTAGCCGCCGTGCCCTGGCCCGCCTGCTCACCCATGTCGAAAATGGTGACGCCGCCGCCGCGATCAGCCAGCTTTTTCCGCATACAGGCAAGGCGCACATCATCGGCATCACCGGCGCACCGGGGACGGGCAAAAGTTCGCTGGTCAACACACTGGCGCAAGCCTATCGCCAGCAGGCCAAGACCGTCGCCATCATCGCCGTAGACCCGACCAGCCCCTTCTCCGGCGGTGCCATCCTCGGCGACCGCATCCGTATGCAAGACCTGTACGGGGATAAGGGCGTTTTCATCCGCAGCATGGCGACACGCGGCAGCCTGGGCGGGCTGGCACAGGCCACTCGTGATGCTATCCGCGTGGTTGACGCCGCCGGCTTTGACCTCGTCCTGGTGGAAACGGTCGGCGCGGGGCAAAGCGAGGTAGACATCGTCCGAACCGCACAGTCAACCATCGTGGTGGAAGCACCGGGCTTAGGAGACGACGTACAGGCCATCAAAGCCGGCATTCTGGAGATTGCCGATATTTTAGTCGTCAATAAAGCCGACCGCGCCGGGTCACGCAGCACAATGCAGGCCTTACGGGCGATGCTCGAACTCGGTCATCCGGTCGCACGCACACAGATGATCCGTCATCATGGCACGCTGACCGACACCGCAAGCGACACCAACACGCAAGCGAGCGCCTGGGTGCCGCCCATCGTGCAGACCGTCGCCACCAGCAATCAAGGCATTGAGGACTTGATCGAAGCGATTACCGCCCACCAGAACTATCTGAATGAAAGTGACATCGGTGTCGAACTGGCGCAGCAACGCATCCAGCTTGAATTGGTGGATCGCCTGCGTGAAGCCCTGTTACGGCGTGTGCTGGCGGATTTCCCCGATGAGAACCTGGCGGCGATCATCGACCGCGTCCATACCCGCGAACTCGACCCACAGCAAGCCGTACAGTTGATATTGCAACAGACCGTGTGAAATTTTAAACCTTGCAAGTTACACCTGCTATTTAACGGAGGCTTATAGTACGATCGCAGCCACTCAAATTCATAAAGCAACAGGGACAATCAAGCATGGCTTTCGGTGAGATCAAATTGTTTTCCGGCTCCTCGGCACAAAAATTAGGGGCAGAGATCGGCAAACATCTTAATGTAGCGCCGGGTGCCTACGAACGCACGACCTTTTCCAATGAGAACATCTTCGTGCGTCTTAAAGAAAGTGTGCGCGGTAAAGACGTTTACCTGCTTCAGACGATGAGTTCGCCCGTTCACGACAACCTGATGGAAATGCTCATCATGATCGACGCGCTCAAGCGTGATTCCGCGTGGCGTGTTAACGTGGTTGTCCCCTATCTTTCTTACGGTCGCTCGGATAAGAAAGACCAACCGCGTGTGCCGATCACCGCTCGCCTGCTGGCGAATATGATTGAAGCCGCCGGTGCCGACCGCTACATGACCATCGACCTACACGCCGGGCAGATTCAAGGGTTCTTCAACATCCCCGGTGACGCGCTGACCGCATTCTATCTATTGAGTGACTATGTGCAGGGCAAGCAAATCGAAGACCTGACGGTCGTCGCCACTGACCTGGGCTTCGCCAAGAGCGCCCGCAACTGGGGGCAAAAGCTCGGTGTGCCGGTCGCCCTGGTGGAAAAACGGCGCATCGACAACGCCGAACGCTCGGAAGCCCTCTCGATCATCGGCGATGTTAACGGGCGTAACGTGCTGCTGGTAGATGACGAGGTGAATACCGGCGGCAGCGTGGTCAACGCGGTGAATGTCATCCGCGAAGGCGGCGCGAAAGACATTTATCTGGCCTTCACTCACGGCTTCTTCACCGATGTAACCGTTAAACGGCTGGCGGCGCTCGACCTGAAAGAGGTCATCCTGACTGATACCATCCCCCAACCGCCGGAGTATGTGCTGCCGAATATCACCGTGCTTTCCGTCGGGCCACTGCTAGGCGAAGTCATCAAACGGGCACACCTGGGCCGCAGCGTCGGCGAACTCTTCGACGAGTAACCTAACCACACCCTGACACTTCGTAGCGCCTCATACACTGGCAATACTTACGTAATTTTTATGCAATCTTTCTATTTGCTAACGTGATTCTATTATCCTCACGCTACACTAAATTCGTGTTGATAACAGATCTACAGGCGTGCGCTTTTGGAGGTGGAATGAGCGAAAACGAAGAACTAACGGCGGAGGAAACGGTCGAAACAGTCCCTGAGGCTAATGAGACACCGCAAGACCTCCCCGAAACCAACACGGACACGCCAGAAAACGGCGAAACAGCCGATGACATCGAAACTAATCAGAATGAAGAACTGGCGAAAGTGAAACAAGAAGCTGAGAAGAACATGGCAGGTTGGCAGCGAACGCTGGCAGAATTCCAAAATTACAAACGTCGCGTCGAACGCGAACAGAAGGATCTACGCCAGCGAGCGGCGGTTGAGACAGTGACGCAGATGCTGCCGATCATCGACGATTTTGAACGTGCCCTGAACAACATACCGAAAGATTTCGAGGGTAACCCCTGGATGAACGGTGTCGAGCTTATCCAGGGTAAATTTAACCGGTTGCTCGAAGAAAATGACATCGAAATCATTGACCCGGTCGGAGAGGCCTTCGACCCGAATCATCATCAGGCCGTCAGCCGGGATGACAGCGACGACGTCGAGAGCGATCATGTGATCGAAACGCTGCTCAAGGGTTACGTCAGTGGTAACGTTCTGCTAAGACCAGCTTTAGTTCGTATCGCCAACTAGCAAATAACAAACAACAAGGAGCAAGTCAAACATGAGTAGAATTATCGGAATTGACCTGGGAACAACCAACTCAGTTGTCGCCGTGATGGAAGGTGGCGAACCAACTGTTATTCCGTCATCTGAAGGTGGTCGCACGATCCCCTCAGTCGTCGCTGTCAACAAAGACGGTGATCGTCTGGTGGGTAAGGTGGCACGCAACCAGGCGGTCGTCAACCCCAACAACACTATCTTCTCAATCAAGCGTTTTATGGGGCGCAAGTTTAAAGACGCCGAAGTACAAGAAGCCAAAGACGTTGTCCCTTACGAAGTAAAGGGTGCGCCGAACGGCGATGTGCGCGTCGCAATGGGTGAAAAAGATCACAGCGCACCAGAAATTTCCGCGATGATCCTGCAAAAGATTAAAGCAGACGCGGAAGCCTACCTGGGCGAACCAGTAGACCGCGCGGTGATTACCGTCCCGGCCTATTTTAACGACACACAGCGTAACGCGACCAAAGACGCAGGCCGCATCGCCGGTTTAGAAGTCATGCGTATCATCAACGAGCCGACCGCCGCTTCGCTGGCATATGGCCTCGGTGAACAACGCAATGAGACCATCGTCGTCTATGACCTGGGTGGTGGTACATTTGACGTCTCCATTCTCGAAGTCGGTGACGGTGTATTTGAAGTCCAAAGCACCAACGGTGATACGTTCCTCGGCGGTGACAACTTCGACGAGCGCATCATCAACTGGATGGCGGACGAGTTCAAGAAAGAGAATGGCATCGACCTGCGCGGTGACCGTCAGGCCCTGCAACGCCTGAAGGAAGCGGCAGAGAAGGCCAAGATCGAGCTTTCCAGCACGGTCAGCACTGAAATTCAGCTACCGTTCATCACAGCAGACGCTAGCGGGCCGAAGCATCTGAACATCAACCTGACACGCGCCAAGATGGAAAGCCTGATCGAAGACTTGATTAAGCGTTCCATTGAACCGTGCAAGGCCGCGCTCAAGGACGCCGGGCTGGAAAAAGACGAGATCGACGCGGTGCTGCTGGTCGGTGGTATGACCCGTATGCCCGCTATTCAGCAAGCGGTGGAAGAATTCTTCGGTAAGCCGCCCAAGAAGGGTGTCAACCCGGATGAAGTTGTCGCGCTGGGCGCGGCGATCCAGGGCGGGGTGCTGGCAGGTGATGTCAAGGACATCTTGCTGCTGGACGTGACCCCGTTGAGCCTGAGCGTGGAAACGCTGGGTGGTGTCGCCACGCCGATGATCGAGCGTAACACGACCATCCCGACCAAGAAGAGCCAGGTGTACTCCACAGCAGCGGATAACCAGACACAGGTCGAAATCCATGTTGTGCAGGGTGAGCGCCCCATGGCGACGGATAACAAGTCACTCGGTCGCTTTATCCTCGACGGCATCCCGCCTGCACCACGCGGCGTCCCACAGGTCGAAGTCACCTTTGACATTGACGCCAACGGTATCTTAAACGTGAGCGCGGTTGATAAGGCCTCCGGTCGTGAACAGAAGATCACGATCACCGCAGGCAGCGGTTTGAGCGAGGATGAGATCGAACAGATGGTGAAAGACGCTGAACAGCACGCCAGCGAGGACGCACAGCGTAAGGAATTGGTCGAGGCGAACAACCAGGCCGAAAGCGCGATCTTCTCCGCAGAAAAGATGCTGCGTGACTTTGAAGACAAGCTGCCGGATGACGCCAAGACGCAAACGCAGGAGAAAATCGAAGCCGTGCGCAGCGCCCAGAAAGCGTCTGAAGAGAGCGGCGACCCCGCACCGATCAGCGCAGCCGTGCAAGACCTGACGCAGTACATCCAGACCCTCGGTGGGCAGATGTACGAGCAGCCGGGTGCAGCCGAAGGTGCGACCAGCGCCAACGGTGCCAGCAGCGACGACAACAAGAATAAGTCGCCGGATGACGAAGACGTGATCGACGCCGAATTCACCGACGCGTAAGACACGTAATAGACATAGCAGCGAGCGGAGTACGGGTGATCGCCCTACTCTGCTCGACTTGTTTTAGGTACTATAGGTACTATACACTCAAGACGTTCACATAAAAGTTAGTAAAAGCGAGCCATGGCAAGAGACTACTACGAGGTATTAGGCGTACCACGTAACGCCAGCAAAGACCAGATCAAGAAAAGCTTCCGACAACTTGCACGGCAGTATCACCCGGATGTCAGCGAAGAACCGGATGCCGAGGTCAAGTTTAAAGAGATTAACGAGGCTTACGAAGTCCTAAACGACGAAGAAAAGCGGTCGCGCTATGACGCTTACGGTCATGCTGGGGTCAACGGTGGTGGCTTTGGTGGCGGGGGTGCCGGTTTCGCAGGTTTCGAGGAAATCTTCGAGGAGTTCTTCAACGGCTTCGGCGGTCGGGCAAGTGGCAGCCGCCGGCGTGGGCCGAAACCGGGGTCAGATCGCCGTGTCAGTGTGACGATCAGCTTTGAAGAAGCGGTCTTCGGCACCGAGCGTGAGATCGAGTTTGACCGGTTGGAAGAATGCGAAATCTGCGGCGGCAACGGTGCAGCCCCCGGCACGGACCCGACCACCTGCCCGATGTGCAAAGGAGCGGGTGAGGTGCGTAACGTGCAGCAGACCTTCCTCGGCTCGATGGTCAAGGTGACGGCCTGCCCGCGTTGTGGGGGTAAAGGCACCATCGTAGAAGACCGCTGTAAGAATTGCGATGGCAGCGGACGCCTGCGTAATCGAGTCAACTTGAACGTGAAGATCCCGCCGGGTGTGCGTGAAGGCTTGCAGATTCAGGTGCGCGGCGAAGGCGATGCAGGAGAGGGCAACGCCCCACGCGGCAATCTGTACGTGGTGGTCAACGTAGAAGAGCATAAGTATTTCGTCCGGCGGGAAAATGACATTCTGTTGGATATTCCGCTCAATGTGGCACAGGCCACCCTCGGTGACAAGATCGAGATTCCGACAGTAGACGGCCCGGTCAACCTGTCCATCCCGGCGGGCACACAAACCGGCAAGATCTTCCGGCTGCGTGGGAAGGGCTTCCCCCGGTTGCGCAGTGACGGCTCCAACAGCGGACGCGGTGACCAACTGATTCACGTCCGCATCGACACGCCGCGACAACTCACCGAGGAGCAACGCGAATTATTCGAGCAACTCGCGGAGTCTTTCGGCAGCAACATTCAACCACAGCCGAACAGCTCCAAAGGTTTTATGGGGCGTGTTAAGAACTTCTTCGCCGGCGAATAGCGCCAGCACCAACACACAACTTCACAGGGTATGGCCTGACGGCCGTACCCTTTTCTATTGACGAGGGGGCGCAGATATATGCAGTGGGTCGAAGTACGGATGACAGTCGATGGTGAGGCCGCCGAAGCAATTGCCGAGTTGCTCCAACGGTACGGGCATCAGGGGGTTTCTATCGAGCAGGAAGGCATCATACCCGACTCCTGGGATGAGGACGAGGTGCCATCACCGGAAAAGCTGACCGTCCGTGCTTACCTGCCGGATAATACCCACATCGACGAGGCCAAACGTCAGCTTGAGGTCGCGCTGGGGCATATGAGCTTGATGTACCCCATGCCGGAGCCGACCTACGCGATCATCGACGACGAGGACTGGGCTGATGCCTGGAAAAAGCATTACAAGCCGATCCGGTTGAGGCGCAACATTTTAATCCGTCCTCGCTGGATTGATGTTGCACTCACACCGGAAGACATCGTCATCTCGCTCGATCCAGGGATGGCCTTTGGTACCGGCACCCACCCCACCACGCAACTCTGCTTAGAAGCTTTGGAAGATGTGGTCAAGCACGGCATCAACATGCTTGACCTGGGCTGCGGCTCCGGTATTCTAGCAATTGGCGCGGCGAAACTCGGTGTGAAGAACATCCTCGCCGTTGATATTGATCCGATTGCGGCGAAGGTCACGGCGGAAAATGCCGAGCAGAACGCCGTCGCCGAGCAAATCACCGCACAGACCGGCAGCCTGGACAGTGTGCTGCACTCCGCTCGACGTTTTGATCTGGTGGTGGTGAACATTCTCGCCCGCATCATCATCCCCATGTGTGAGCAAGGCTTAGGGCAGATCGTGCGCCCCGGCGGGAAGGCGGTCTTCAGCGGCATCATCGAAGAACAGGCCGACGATGTTGAGGCGGCACTACGCGGCACCGGGTTAACCCCCTACAAGCGCCGCCAGCAACGGGATTGGGTCGCCATCGAAGCCTATCGTGAGTTAGTGCCGTCCGCGTAGCATCGCCCGCACACCCAGTGTCAGATCGAGTTCGGGCCAGCGCACCGACGATAACCCGATCTCGACCGTCGCATCCGGTTTGACGGCGAGTGCGGGGTACCATGCCAGCGGATTACCGATTACACGACCGTCGGTCAGCACCACCCACACCATCGCATTTTCGATCTCGACCTGTACCGGGGTATCGGGGCTGGCTTTCGCCCCACCGGATGCGGCCTCGGTCTGCGCCAGCACAAACACCCCCCAACCGAGACATTCACGGGCGTGTTGCAGATAGCGCCGCCGCTGCCGGTTGACCTGAGCTTGCAGGTCGGCACGGTGGGGATGGTCGGCGTTTTCGTCGATAAACCGGCGCACCGCCGACCACTGTGCGGACTGGTAACGGTCGTGCTGACGCACCATCGGCAAGGTCATATCGAGCAGTTCAAACCCGTCGAATTGATCTGAAATCGTCGCTAATGTGGGCAAGGCCGCCGCGTCGATACCCAACGCATCGCAGACATCGGCGTCGGGTGTGCTGTGCCAATACCACGCACCGACCATCAGCCGACCATCATGCGGGCTCAGTGCGGTCCGCATCAAATCCAGCCGGGGACGGAGAGCGGCATCTTCGGCGGTCATCATCCAGCTAATGACGTCAAATTGATGATGTGGTTGCGGATAGTCTGCCGGGGCTTCCGTGATGAAGTTCACCTTATCACCTACATCGAGTTCGTAAGCGCGATTTTTAGCGTCCTCGATGAACGCCGCCTGTCGTCCCACCCCCACGCCGACAATGCCATAAGCACGCGCCCACTGGACTAATGCTTCCCCTTTGCCACATGCCAGGTCGAGGACGCGCATCCCCTCCTCAAGTTGGCAGGCTTGCCCCAGTTCAAGCAGATCGCTTTGTTTGAGCGGGTTAAGAATGTGCCGGTCAGTATGGGCGATGACGTGATAATCGAGCATAGGATTGATTTTCCGTAACATAAACTTAAACGAAAATTGACCATATCAAGCATATACTAAAAGTGACAACTCATAGCCTTGAGAGTACACATCGGGTCTACAGAGCAGCTTGAGTGGTTGATTCCTGAGCCGGAGTTTAACATACCGGGAAGTAGGCCAAACAGCCTCTGCAAAGTGGGCTAATCTCATATGTGGCTCATCGAATTGACGTATAATCACGTAAATTCAAAATTTTCTGAAACTTGTGAATATGGCCTATCGAAATCTTGACGAGTTCCTCATCCGTCTGGAGCAAACCGAGGAACTTTTTCACATCACAGAACCTGTCACTGACCATCTACAAATTGAACGTCATCGTGCCCGGCATGGCAACGCCGCGCTGTGGTTCGACCACGCCGGAGAAAGTGCGTTCCCGGTGGTGGTTAATCCATTCGGGACGGAAAAGCGCATGGCCTACGCGCTCGGCTTAGACTCGCTCGATGACTTAGAGACACGCCTGCAACGTCTGTTCCACATCGAAGCGGATGCTGGATTCAGCGGTTTGATGGGCCGGGCCGGGGAGTTCGTCGGCATGATGCGTAGCGCCGGGGTATTCGGCGGCGGCGGCACCCCACCGAACCAATGCCAACAACATGAGATCACCCCGGACTTACATAAGCTCGGTCTGTTCCCGAATAACGCGGTGCAACTTATCTACGCGGACGCCGACACCCAGCATATCATCAGTGCGGATGCCGACCTCATCGACGCGCACACGCTGGCGCTACACGGCATACCACCGCAAGACGCACCGGCGGCGGTCGTCCTCGGCAGTGACCCCGCCGCAATGTGGAGTGCAGGCATCGCGCTACCGGGCAAGCTCAACCCCTACTGGCTGGCGGGTTGGCTACGTGGTCGGGCGGTGCCGATGACACAAGCACGCACCCAACCGCTGCGCGTCCCCGCCGACGCCGAGATCGTCATCGAAGGTCGGCTCAACGGTCAGCGACTGCACGTTTCAACGGTTACGCATCGAGAGGGTGCGGTTTATCCGCTGCTGACGGAAAATGACCTGCATTGGATGGCACGAGCGCGTGAACGCCTGATGCTGCCGTTTATCTCAGCGGTGATGCCGGAGATCACCGGACTGGCGATGAGAGGCGATCACTTGCTGGTCACCAGCGTAAAGAGTGGAAACACCGGCACCGCACAGCGGGCGCTCTATGGTCTGTGGGGGATGGAAGCCTTTGCGGCGATCAAAACGATGGTCGTCGTCGAGGACGGCACCGACATCCACGATGAGGACGCCATACTGCAAGCAGTCGCGAAGAACGTCGGCGGTGTGTGTGATAGTATGCGGACGCCGGGGGCGCTACCGGGGAACCGCCTGGGTCTGCGGTTGGGCATCGACGCGACGCCGAAAAAACCACCTTATCTGGCAGTGGGTAGTCCGCCAGTTGATCTGTCAGCGGTCAAGACGGTCGATCATTACCGCCAGTTGACGACCAACCTCTTGTTGCTCCAAACGACGCAGACGGGTGACACGGTCGATCAAGTATGGGCAATCAACCCACACCAGCATATGATACTCGTCAATGAAACGTGGCAGGGGCAACCCCGCAAGGCATTACTGGCGCATATGCTGGATTGTGTGGATTGGGCGCAGCATTTGCGCACCCACCCCAGCAGCGGGGCTTTGGCTATTGATTTAACGACAATCGACAACGGATAAAAACTTCTATGAGTGCAGAATTATCAGGGCAGGAAAAATCACGTTACGTGCAGGATATGTTCGGACGCGTCGCCAAACGCTATAACCTGATGAACCGCGTTATGACGGCGGGGCAAGACCAACGCTGGCGGCAGTTTGTCATTGATAAGGCGCAACTGCCGGAAGAAGGCGCGATGCTCGACCTCGCCACCGGCACCGGTGACATCGCATTTGAGGCGCTCAAACATACACCAAAGCTGAACGTGGTCGGCGCGGATTTTGCGCTGCCGATGATGTTCGTCGGGCAGGAACTCAAACACGGCAATCAAGTCAAGTGGTGCGGGGCCGATGCGCTGCACCTGCCCTTCAGCGATGAGAGCTTCGACGCGGTGACATCCGGCTATCTGGTGCGCAACGTCATCGACATCCCGCAGACTCTACGCGAACAACTACGCATCCTCAAACCGGGTGGGCGCATCGTCATTCTGGATAGCTCACCGCCCCCGCCGGGGTTGCTGCGTCCGTTCATCAAGTTCTACCTGAAATACGGCATCCCCTTGCTTGGACGCATCATCGCCGGTAAGGAAGCGGCTGATGCCTATACATACCTGCCGGAATCCACACAGGCGTTCAAAACACCGGAGGAACTGGTCGCGATCATGCGTGAGGCCGGGGTGCAGGGCGTGCAGTACAAGAACTTTATGTTCGGGACGATGTGCATCCACTGGGGGGTTAAGTCAGGCTAGAATCAAAAATCACCGGAGCGTAGATTACGCTCTGACGGTGATGCTTCGGTTATATGCATCTTCTGATCGGCTTGACTAACTCGAGCGGTTGTCTCGGTGGCGATAGATAATCCGTCCGCGTGACGGGTCGTACATGCTCATCTCAATCTTGACCCGGTCACCAAGCGCAATGCGGATGTAATATTTGCGCATCTTGCCGGAGAGATAAGAGAGCACCTTATGCCCGTTATCTAGCTCCACCATGAACTGTGTGTTGGGCAGCGCCTCAATCACAGTGCCTTCAACTTCTACCTTATCTTCGTTTTTCGCCATGCTGCTCCTTGAGTGGCTTGAAATTCAATAGATGAAAAGGGTCGCTGTGGAAAGTTCCGCAGCGACCTGTGAATTTACTTCGCTATTTAGCGTCCTGTTTTACGCTGGCGACGTCGTGAACGCCGGATCGCCTTTTTCTTCTCAATGCGACGCAGCTCACTCTTTGAAATGTGCCAACGCTTGCGGCGAACCGTACTCAGGATACCCGCGTTTGTCACGCGCTTACGGAAACGACGCAGGAGTTGCTCCTGCGATTCGTTCGGTTTAAGTTTTACTGTTGCAGGCAAGTTCTCACCCCCTTCCTAGATTGAAAATGTGACAGGGAGGGATACGAGATGCTCCCTTGTCTGACTGTTTATGATTGTATAAGAATTGCGACCAATATTCCAGGGTGGGCCACCGTCAACGCAATGAAAGATTGCTTAACTAATGGCTGCCTCGGTCGCCGCATCGACCATCACTTCAGGGATGGTACCGCCGTTTTGTTCTTCGGCCCAGCGGAGTTTTTCCTCCGTTGTGACCTCTTTCAAGCTCAGGCCCAGGCGCTGTTTTTCCGCCTCGATGCTAATCACCCGCATGAGCAGGTTCTGCCCTTCCGTAAAGACGCAGCTCGCATACTCGATATTTTCTTCGGAGATCTGGCTGACGTGCAGCAGCGCCTCGATGCCTGGCTCCATGCTGATGAACGCGCCGAACGGTGCCGTCCGGCTGACCACACCTTCGACCAACTGCCCGACGTGGTACATCTCATCGACCAGCGTCCAGGGGTTGGGCTGTAAGCGTTTCAGGCTCAAACCGATGCGTTTGCCTTCGTTATCCAACCGCAGGATGTACACCTCAACATCCTCGCCGATACTCAGGATGTCGTTTGGATGCTTCACGCGGTGCCACGCCAGTTCAGAGATATGAATGAGGCCATCCGCGCCGCCAAGATCGACAAAAGCGCCGAAATCACGCAGCCCACTGACCACACCCTTACGGACTTCACCCTCTGCCAGTTCTTCAAGCAGCGTTTCTTTGCGTTCTTCGCGCCGCCCACGTTCGGCGTCACGCTGGCTGAAGACCAGGCGGCGTCGTTTGCGGTCTACCTCGATGACTTTGACCTTGAGCTGACGACCGATCAACCGCGCGAGGTAAGTCTTGCGCTCATCTTCGTTGAGGCCACGCGGTAGATCAACAACGTGGCTTGCCGGGATGAACCCGCGCAGGTTACCGAACAGCATAATCAGGCCGCCCCGGTTAGAATCCGCGACTTCACCAACCCAGGCTTCGTCCTCTTGCAACAAGGACTCCGCACGGCTCCAATCGACGCTCTGGCGAGCCTGCGCCACAGAAAGAATGAGGTTCCCCTCCTCATCATCCAGGCGGACGATCGTCACGTTGACATCCTGGCCTATCTCAAAGTCTTCAGGCTCCATGCCGAGGCGTTCGATGTCACGACGGCTGACAAAGCCATCACGATCTGTCCCTACGCCTACGATCAACCCCTGATTGTCCACGGACAGCACCGGACCGGAGACCGTATCGCCGCGATCATAGCCAACTTCCGCGAACGACATCTCCAGCATCTGCGCAAATTCCATTTCGCCGGTCACATGCTCCAACGAGTGTTCTGCTTGCATTTACTCTCTTGCTCCCCAAAGGATTGACATATGATTAGATACCTATGGCAGCAGGCAAAACGAAGACTCGTCCAACCGTGCAGAATCAGGTTGCCGAGTAGTGTGCTTTTATAGTCGAAGCTGACAGAAATAAAGACACTTGCCACTGATAGACGCACGTCATAAGACGCCACGTCTTCCCTCCCATAAGATCGGGCGGATTATACTGAGTTGTCAGCAATTTGTCAATCAATTACAAGAAATAGGCGTCGTGTTTATCGGACAAAGACAAAACCCACATCTAATGATGGGGGCCTTGTAGCCCAGACATAATCACATGATCGGGTGGGGTTCAAAACGCTTAAATTAACACGCATGATAAGACAGCCTTCTGGCTGTCCGCCGACTGCGTACCTGCGTCCACGTTATTTTGTGGCGCTACCGTCGCTTATTTGGTTCGTGGCAAACCGTATCTAGGCGCTGTCGCCGTCGCTACTCGGTCGTGCGGCTTCTTCCTCATCGACATCGGTGCCCCATCGCTGTGTGAAGCCGACACGCCGCTTTTCCGGTTCCAGGTGGCTGATGCGCAGGCTCAGACGGTCACCCTTTTGGACGTAGGAGAACGGCTCCTTGAGCGCCCCATCGCCCATCTCACTGAGGTGCAACAGCCCTTCCAGGCCGTTATCCAGCGCGACGAACGCACCGAAATCGACCACATTGGTGACTGACCCATCGACCAATTGCCCCTCATGATACCGCTGTGAGGCGTCTTCCCAGGGGTCACGCAGCAGACGTTTGCGGCTGAGGGCGATGCGCTGTGTTTGCAGGTCAAGGCTCAACACATACACGTCGATCTCATCACCGACTTTGAGAATGTCACGCGGGTGATCGACACGATGCCAGGCCAATTCACTGACATGGATCAAGCCATCCGCACCGCCCAGGTTGACAAACGCACCGAAATCACGCAGGCCGGTGACCGTGCCTTTCACCACATCGGCCTCACTGAGTTCTTCCAGCAGGCGCTGCTTTTGCTGCGAACGCCATTCTTTCTGTGCTTCACGCTCACTGAAGATCAGCCGCCGCCGATCTTGATCGACCTCGATCACCTTGACGGTCAACGTCTGCCCGATGAGTTCGTTCCAGGCATCACTGCGATCCGCCGTGTAGCGGGCGGATGTCAAATGCGAACTGGGGATGAAACCTTCCAGCCGTCGCCAGCGCACCAGGATGCCGCCCCGATTGTTGCCGGTGACGCGCACCTCGGTGGGTTCTTCGCTGTCGAAGAGTTCACGGGCGTTTTCCCAGTCGTAACGCTGCAACCCCATGTTGATCGAGACGATCAGGTTGTCATCGTGGTCACGCGGGTTGAGGACGTAAACCGGCACTTCCTGACCAATTTGCAGGCTACGCCGGAAGTCATCATCAAGCCGTTCGAGGTCTTCTGACCGGACGATACCGTCTTGTTTTGTGTTGAGATCAACAATGATTTCACGGTCGTGTACTTCGAGGATAACCGCGTTCTTGATTTCACCACGCCGCAGATTGGAGGGTAAATAATCAGTCTGCTCTAAGAGCAGTCGCTCAAATTCGGTCATACTATTCATTATATTATCATCATTCATGTTCGAGGCCATAACAAAAAACAGCGCAATCGACTTGAACTCACCGTGTCAAGATCATCATGCGCTACGCTCCTTTCTGGTCATGGTGTCAGGCGACGCCAAGAGTCGCTTCAAGCTGCTTTAACCAGTCAATTTCCGCTCGGCAAAGATACAGCGCATAGTCCAACACCCAAATTTGTTGTGGACTGTCCGCCTCTTTCTTCTCGGCACGCAAAGATCGCAGACGCGCCTCAATCTCATCACGCCGGTCATCAACCAACGCACGTAATTGTTGCGGATCTAGTGCCTTTGCCAGATACAGCTTTAGCAGAAACTCGCGCTTGATCTGGTCGTCTGAAGCAGGTTGCTTCAGCCAGGCCTGTAACTCATCTAGACCAGCTTGCGAAATCCGATAAACTTTTTTTGATGGCCTGCCGCGTTGGGGAATCTCTTTGACCTTGACCGCCCCCTCTTTCAGCAGCCGGTGCAGCATCGGGTAGAGCGTCCCATAACTGGCATTAGTGACGGTGCTCAGGTTTTCCTGCACACGCTTTTTAATATCATAACCAGTCATCGGGTGCTCGCTGAGCAACCCCAGAATTAGATAACGATGCGACATCTGTCTCACTCAGCGTAAACTCATGAACGACTTAACTTGAGTATATCGTTCTGAGATAACGCCCTACAAGATAGAGTATCGTTTCTAATCGTATGAATCTATCAACGCAAGCGCCAACTATTAAGCATACTCTCATTGTAACAGAAAAGCGTGCCGTGTGCTGAAATTCCTCGGAGTTTTAATTTACTTCCGGTTCTGGGTCGGGGTCGCGCATCCCCATGCCACGCAATCCACGGTCTACCTCCCAGGGATAGACCACGTAGGCATCTGTGATGGCAGCGTAGAAATCCGGCTCGGCCTTGCTGAATAGTGACCGGTAGGGGTTGAAATGAAAGACACAGGTGAACGGCTCCGCACCGGCAGCGAGCGCCCGCCCACGTACCGCCGAACTGGTGCGCCCACTGCCCCACACATCATCGATGATGAGTGTACGCCGCCCGACCAGCAGCTCCGCCGCCGGGAACTGCAAAAACGACGGCCACACCATCATCTGGCTGTTTTCATCCGTCGAAGGAAAATCGACGGCGGCGGTCAGCATATGCTGGATGTCGAGCGCCTCGGCGAGCATCCCACCGGGCACCACCCCACCACGTGTGATTAAGATCATCGCCCCAAAAGGGCCGATCGCCTGAAGCTGTGGCAGCAGAATATCCACCAGCTTATCGACGTCTTCCCAATTGAGCAATTCATGACGTTTCGGTTCTTTACTAGGCATTCCCCATCCCCAAAGTTTTATGACGTGACAAAACAGGCCCGGTGTACCGGACCTGTCTCCAGTTAGGAAGCCTATTATACGTCAGATAAAGGCAGGATTAAAGTTTTTCTGCGATGCTTTTGGCCTGCGTAAACAACAGCAGATAATCCGGTCCGCCGGCCTTGCTATCAGTGCCGCTCATGTTGAAGCCGCCGAAGGGATGCACGCCGACCAGCGCCCCGGTGCATTTACGGTTGAAATACAGGTTACCAACGTGATACTCGCGCCGGGCGTGTTCCAAGCGGTTGCGGTCATTGGAGTAGACCGCGCCGGTCAGCCCGTAGTCGGTATCATTGGCAATGCTGATGGCGTCCTCGAAGTCATTGGCACGCATGAGCGCGACGACCGGGCCGAAGACCTCCTCACGGGCGATGCGGGCCTCTCGCGGTACCTCACCAAACACGGTCGGCTCGATGAAGTAGCCGCCCTCGTCGGTTCGATGGCGCTTCCCGCCCAGCAGCAGATCGCCTTCTTGCGTGCCGAGTTCGATATAACCCATAATCTTGTTCATCGCGTCCGTATCGACCACCGGCCCTAAATAGACCTCCGGCCCGGTGTCGGTCGCGCCGATGGTAATCTCCTTCGACAGTTCAACCACACGTTCACTGATGTGATTGTAAACGTCATCCACGATGATGGCACGGCTACCCGCGCTGCACTTCTGCCCCTGGAAGCCGAACGCACTGGCGACGATGCTACGTGCCGCGTCTTCGAGGTCGGCGGTTTCATCGACGACGACCGCGTCTTTACCACCCATTTCGAGGATCATGCGCTTGAGCCACTTCTGCCCCGGTTGCACCTTCGCCGCCTTCTCATAGATTTGCGTGCCGACCTCACGCGAGCCGGTGAAAGCGACAAAGCGCGTCTTAGGATGTTCGACCATCCGCGCCCCGACGACCTCCCCCGGCCCGGTCAGATAGTTAAGCACGCCAGCGGGCAGGCCAGCATCCCAGAAAAGCTCGGCGACCTTATAGGCGATCAGTGGACTCTGCTCGGCGGGCTTCCATAGCGCGGTGTTCCCGGCGACGATGGTCGCGCTCATCATGCCGGTGGCAATCGCACAGGGGAAGTTCCAGGGCGGGATGACCGCGCCAACCCCTAGCGGAATGTATTGTAATTGCAGTTGTTCCGGCGGGTAGGGCGCGAGTTGACCGCTGCTATCCTCAAGTTCGACCATCTGCCGGGCGTAATATTCCATAAAGTCGATGGCCTCAGCGGTATCTCCATCGGCCTCCGCCCAGCTCTTACCCACTTCCAACACCATCGTCGCGCTAAACTCATGTTTGCGCCGCCGCATCGCCGCCGCCGCGCGCAACAGATAACGAGCGCGTTCCTCAGCCGGGGTATATTTCCAACTCTCGAATGTTTCCGCGGCGACTTCCACCGCTTGATCGACGTGAAGCGCGGTGCCGCTGGCGAAGTTGCCAATCACCTCAGCCGGGCGTGCCGGGTTTACCGACGGAAACGTCTCATCGACTTCGATGCGCTCCCCCCCGATCACCAGCGGATAGGTGCGCCCCAATTCGCTTTTGACTTTATCGAGCGCGGCTTCAAAGGCTTTGCGGTTTCCCGCAGCGGAAAAATCTGTTAACGGTTCGTTTGTATAATCCTTGAGCATAATAAAGGTCTCCTTTTGAGCATTTTGACCCAATTATACCGTATAATCAGCACAAATCAGGGCAATTTGTGCGCCGTCATAGCGTGTTAGGACGACCGTACAGCGTTCATCGCCGTTGAGCTTGAGCTTGCGAATCAGCGTCTCCGGTGTGATGGCTGAGCCGCGCTTTTTCACAGTGAGCGGCCCGACCCCGCGCGCCCGCAGCGCCGCCCGTAATTTCTTGAGGTTGAACGGTAGCCAATCGAGGATTTCCCAGGCACGGCACCAGGGCGTCTGCGGCCTGATGTCAGTCGTGAAGTAGGCAATCGTCGGGTCGAGCAGCGCCCCGTCATAGGCCGCCGCGACCGCCTGCACCAACCCGGCACGGATCAGCGCGGGATCGGGTTCCACCAGCCAGCGGCGCGGCACATCGACCGGCGCAGCGAGCATGGTCGGCGGTGGTCGCCAATGATGCACGGCCTCATCCACAAGCAGAGTCGCACTCGGCGCGACAGTAGTACCGTCGAGCCACAGCAACGCCTCTTTTAGTTCCCCGGCGACAGAGATAAACTCCACATGCCCGGCGTAATCTTCGAGTTGCGCCAGATCCACCCCCGGCGAGAGCTTGACCGCCCGTAGCGGTGCGGCGTAATGGTCGATGGTCGCCAACGGCGGCTGGTAGCGTGTCACGTCGTAGATGCGGTTGCCGCGTGGGTCGCGCCTCGCCGGGTCGAAGAAGATCATTTCTGCTTGCGGTTGGAAGGCCTGGTCGGTGACATCCGCGATTTCAAACCGCGCCGAAGACAAGCCTAACGCCGCCGCGTTCAAGCTCGCCAAACGCACCCGCAACGGATCACGGTCATAGCCGGTGACAGCCTGCCCCACCGCCGCGAACGCCAGCGCATCCGAGCCGACCCCACAGCATAGATCAGCGACGTGTGTCGCCTCTACACGAGACGCACGGTAGGCTCGCACCAGTGGATCACTGGCCTGTTGCAGCGCAGCCTCGGTGAAGAACATGCGCGCTGCGGCAGCGCCGAATTTTCCCCGCGCCTTTTCACGGAGCTGCGCCAGTTTGAGCGCGGCCCCGGCCTGGGCGGGGTCATAGGTTTTGCGGAGTGTCGTGAGCAGCGGTAGCGTGTTCTGGTCGGAGAGGTCTTCATGAGCGAGACGTTCTAACAGCGATTCTCCCGCCGATGATGTCAGGAAATCGAGGTCGTCCGGAGTCATTCGTCCGGGGCTTCCGCCGTCGTCGGGTCGATCTCGATCAGCGTTACCGCCGCGCCGTCTAGTATATCGACGGTCGCGTTGAGCAGCACGGGGAGCGTCCACTCAGCGGCGGCAGCTTGACTGAACTTACCCACCTTGTTTACATCGTAGATTTTACCCGCCAGCACCGCTGGCTGCATGAACGCGACCGCCTTTGGCAAACTGCTGAACGCGAGCAGTATCTGCTCGCCGTCACGTTCTACCGTGACCGCCGACCATTCGAGTGGCGTCTCGGCGTCACGCGCCCACACCGGTACGTTGGGGGTCTGCCGGATGAGCAGATGCACATAGCGCCCGCGATAATTATCCAGGTCGAGCATGTCGGAGTCTGCACCAGCGGTCTGTTGAATGCGTACCAGCGTGTCACTGGTCGTATGTGCTTTTTCGCCGCGCATCAGCACGCCGGTCGGTAATGGGCATTCCGCCGCCGTTTCGACCAGAATACGCACGTAACCGGCATCTTCGAGTGTTTCACCATACGCGGCGCGGACTTCGCCGTGTGGGTCAACCACGATCAACCGACCGCCGGGACGTAGCACCGCCAGCGCCTTTTCTAAGAAAGGCGCGTTAAGCACGTAGCCGTAAGCGACGACCGCGTCCGCGCTGAGGTCGTCCGCCCATTGGCGCACATCGCCAGAGACGCTGACGATGTCCAGATCATCGCGTTGGGCCGCCAGCACCGCCGCCGCCTCGCCGTTGACATCCAGCAGGCGCAGGTTTGACGCGCTCGGCGGTAAATGTTTCGCCATCGCCTCGATGAGCAGACGCGATAGTCTCGAACCCATCCTTTACTTCCCTGCTTTACCAGCAGTTTTGATGAGGTCTTGCACTTCGTCCCATTCTTCCTGGAAGAAGTGCAGCGTCATCGGGCCAAACTCGATATGATAAATCACCTCACCGTCCGGTTCCTCGGAAGTCCACACGATGTAATTTTGTGTCTCTGCAATTGTGTTCGTCGGGATGTTATCTGCACTCATGTTTCCTGCTCCTTTGTGGTTGTCGTCCAATGATTGGGTCGTAATGCCCGAACCAGTTGAAAGCGCATCATAAGACGATAGCCGCGTATCATCCACCCTTCTCGCTCAACCGGCGGGTATAAATTCGGGAAGGGATCGGTATCAAGGACTTTGCCATAGAGATACTGACCGAAAACGCGCAGTGTCGCTACAAACGGCGCGGCGAGGATGATGCCCAACGCCCCGGCGATGCTGGCTCCGGCGATCACCGCGAGGATGACTACGACCGGGTGTAAGTCGAGGCTGCCACCCATCACACGGGGGACGAGAAAGAACGACTCGAAGTTCTGGATGCCCACCCACACGGCGATCACCACCAACGCATACGGCAAGCCTTCCAGAAACGGTAAGGTGCTCGATTGGGAGATCAGCGCGGTCAACGCGGCGGGCACTAATGCGATTGAGGGGCCAATGTTCGGGATGAACTCAAGAAAGCCAGCCAGCAGACCGAAGATCGGCGCGTTGGGCAAACCGAGCACCAGCGCAGCGACGTAAACGGCAAAACCGACCACCGTGCTTAAAATCAACTGTCCGCGCAGGTAGGCGTTCCACACCAGACTGAGTTCATACAGCAATCGCTTGACGTCACCACGATAAGAACTCGGCACCAGGTTGACCGCACGCCCGATAAAACGGTCGCCATCACGCATAAAGTAGAACATGATGACGATCATAAATGCCACATTGACGACGAAGCTCACCGCACCGCCCAATACACTAAAGGCCGGCGACGTCAGATTCTCCAGGAAACCGCTGAGCAGTTGTACCGGGTCAAAGCTTTCAGCGGGGGCGGCGGTGGATGAACCGTTGCCGCTAATGTCCTCAAAACGATCCAATAAGATCAACGGCTCACCTTCGATGAGAACAGGCCGCCCGGCGATGGTCAGTGGACGACTGAGCAACATCCGCAGTTCTTGTTCGACATCTTCGAGCGTTTGCGGCAGGTTACGCCCGACCTGCTCAAATTGTTGTGCCAATACCGGGATAATCAACACGAGGATCAGGCCGAAACCAGCGATAACGATCAGAAACGCCAAAAGCACGGCTAGCGCCCGTGCGCGGAAGGGCAGCACGCGCAAAAAGCGGCGCTCGATCAGATTGACCAGCGGCCACAGCAGATAAGAAAGCAGCGTCGCCACGATCAACAACGGCAACATCCCGCGCAAGTTCCACAGGACGAAGATAAAAAACAACAGTGCGGCGACAACAACGATGCGTTTGGTACGCTCCCCCCAGCGGGAAGAGGTCATCGTAGGTGGAGAAGGCTTCACGGTTTCCTCGGTCCGTCAATGGTTGACAGATGCGGTAGCGTCCTACCGATATGACAATAGTCTACCGTACATCATAACGACAAAAAGGCGCGTTGCAAGCCACAACGCGCTTCGAGATCACTTAGCTGGTCGGTTTAGCGACGGTTGCCGCCACCACGATTGCCGCTACCGCGATTGCCACCACCACGATTGCCGCCATCGCGATTGCCGCCACCGCGATTGCCGCCACCGCGATTGCCGCCATCGCGATTGCCACCACCACGATTGCCACCACCGCCCCGGCTGTCACGCTCACGGGCTTCTTCAGCCGTCCAGCCTTCGAGCACGGCCTGCCGGCTCAGACGGATCTTACCGGAGGAATCGACATCGGTCACCATGACCATAATCTCGTCATGCAGCTTAACCTCGTCTTCGACCTTCTCCACACGGTAATCCGCCAACTGGGAGATATGCACCAACCCATCACGACCGGGTAGCAATTCGACGAACACGCCGTAAGGCTCCACCCGGTTGACCTTGCCGGTGTAGATCCGCCCGATTTCGACATCTTCGGTCAGTTCGCGGATGCGTTCCATCGCAACAGCGACCGAAGGGCCATCCGGCCCGGCGACGAACACAGTGCCATCCTCTTCGATGTCGATCTTCGCGCCGGTGTCTTCCTGGATGCTACGAATGATCTTACCGCCCGGCCCGATCACCGCGCCGATCTTCTCCTGGTCGATCTTGATCGTCTCCATGCGTGGCGCATAGTCGTTCATCTCGGTGCGCGGTTCCGCAATGGTAGCTTTCATCACATCGAGGATCTTCAGGCGAGCTTCTAACGCTTGTCGCAACGCCTTACGCATGACCTCACCTGAGACGCCGGTGATCTTGATGTCCATCTGTAGTGCGGTAATGCCCTTTTCCGTCCCGGCGACCTTGAAGTCCATATCACCGATGTGATCTTCAAGCCCTTGAATGTCGGTCAGCACAGCAACTTTATCACCCTCTTTGATGAGACCCATTGCAATCCCGGCGACCGGACGGATAATCGGCACACCAGCATCCATCAGCGCCAGCGTACTGCCACACACACTCGCCATTGAGGTGCTGCCGTTGGAACTCATCACCTCGCTGACCACACGCACGGTATACGGGAACTCGTCTTCCGGTGGCAGCATGTTGACCAGCGCCGTTTCCGCCAGTGCGCCATGGCCGATTTCACGGCGTTTCGGGCCGCGCAGCATCCGGGTTTCGCCGGTGCTGTAAGGTGGGAAGTTGTAATGATGCAGATACCGCTTGTTGTCATCCGGGGAGAGGCCGTCAAGATCCTGTGAGTCACGCGGGGTGCCCAGCGTGGCGATGGTCAAAACCTGCGTCTGACCACGCTTAAACAAACCGGACCCATGTACACGCGGCACAAGACTTACGTCGGCGCTCAGTTCACGGAGTTCGGTGTAGCCACGTCCATCCGGGCGGATGCCTTCGTCAACGATACGGCGGCGCACCTCGTCTTTGACAACATCGTTGAGGGCTTCGCGCACCAACTTGATCGACTTCTTCTCGTCCTCGTTCTCGATGGTTTGGTTGAGCGCCTCATATTCTTCCATCAGCGCGGTACGCACTTCCTCGACGGCCTCGTTACGTCCGTCGCGGGTGGTATGCTCCGCGATGATCTGCTGGATCTGATCGCGCACTTTTGCGGCGACCTCAGCAGCGAGGGCGTCGTCGGTTGCTTTTTCGGCGATCTCCCCTTTTTCTTTGCTGACCTTCGCCGCCAGCTCTTTTTGCAGCGCGATCAACGGTTTGATGGTGTCGTGCGCCAGTTCTAGCGCCTCGATCATAGTTTCTTCGTCGATTTCGTGTGCGCCACATTCCACCATGTTAATGGCGTCTTCCGTACCGGAAACGCGCAGGTCGAGTTCGCTGTTTTCCATGTCGGAATGGGTGGGATTGACGACAAGTTTACCGTCGATCATACCGATACGCGCACCGGCGACCGGGCCGTTCCACGGGATGTCGGAGATCAACAGCGCCGCACTCGCCGCGATGATGCCGATCATATCGACCTGATGCTCCTGGTCGTGGCTGAGGGACATCAAGATCATCTGCACTTCGTTGCGCATGTTATTGGGGAACAGCGGGCGCAGCGTGCGGTCAATCACACGGGAGATCAAGATCGCTTGTTCCGAAGGCCGGCCTTCACGCCGGAAGAAGCTGCCGGGGATGCGCCCGGCGGCGTATAATTTTTCCTCGTAATCCACGCTGAGCGGGAAGAAATCAAGCCCTTCACGCGCACTGCGGCTCATCGTAGCGGTTGCGAACAACATCGTATCACCGATGCGGATCGTCACGGCACCGCCGGCTTGCTCCGCCAGACGCCCTGTCTCAATCGCAATTTCTTCACCGGCAAGGGTGCCAGTGACTTCATGTACTTCTTGTTTTGATGCTTCTACCATATCGCCTCCATATATAAAAATGAGGCGCACCGAACAACCAGGGACTGGGATGTGATGTCAAACCTACGTTTAACCTCAAACCCCAATTCCTGCCTGACCAGGTACGCCTTTGATTGCATATCAGCTTTATTGCTGATAGATCAAACTTCTCGAGAAAGCGCGTTCGTGCCCCCACAAACGCGCTTGTAAAAGGCCGCTAATCGCATTACCGGCGCAGCCCAAGACGCTGAAGCAGTTCACGGTAAGATTCCGGGTCTTTCCGGCTGATGTAGCGCAGATGGCGTCTACGCTGGCCCACCAGCTTGAGCAACCCACGACGGGAATGCTGATCTAGCGGGTGTAACTTCAGGTGTTCCGTCAACTGTTTGATGCGCTTCGTCAACAACGCGATCTGGACTTCAGGAGACCCCGTATCTTTGCCATGACGGGCGTACTCCTCAATGATTTGTTCTTTGCTTTGTGTTATTAAAGACATTCAATGCCGTCCTTGATAATCGTATGTCACCTTGTAGGCTGGAGCGACTAGCCCACCGGTCGGTTAAGACTAACGAATTATAACAGAGCCAGTATCGACTGCCAATAGGTAGAAATTAGCTCACATCTTGCGCTTCACTGACGAGGTTCACGGTATGATGCGTCCGAAACAGGCTGTAAACGCCCGCCCGCCCCGGCAGCGCATTAAGTACGTTTTCTGTCTCCATGATCGAAAACCACAGGTCGAGATTCCAGCGATGGTTATTGTCAAGCGTGCGAATGCTTTGCTGGGAAATGAGCTGGTTGTTCTCATAAAGTTCGAGCAAAAGTTGGATGAACTTATCTCGCTGGGCCAAAATCTCACGCGAGATGGGTGCGTTCGCGTCTAATGAAATGCCCTTCGTGTTGTAATTGCTCTGCGGGTTGGGGTACTCTTTGACCTCTGCCGTGTCATTGTCAACGAGGTATTCCACCGCTCGTTGGAACGACATACCCGTATCAAAGGCACGCAACCGCCGGTGTAAGCTCCCCAACGGACACCAGCCGAAATTACGAAAGCTGGTAAACTGCTCGATGCTCACCACGATGCGGTAAACCATGTAAGCGGTGTCGGAATCGTATTCTTCGAGTTCCTCCATCGTCGTGTCTGACCAGTCATAACCGTCATCTTCGGACATATCAGTGTCATTGCCGTCGAGTTCGGCGGCGGGTGGGCCGCTCTGGTGGTCGCTATGCAGCTTAATCACCGGGACGAGGTCTTCCGGGTTGTGCCGGTGCGGGACGAGCTGCCGCTCTAACAGGCGCTCACGGACGAGGGCGTCGATCCAGTGTGAGCGCCATTGATCGTCGCTATTGCAGCCGGGGCGGTCAAGTTCACGATCCATCGCCAACCCTTTGAGCAAGAAGCCATAGTTGACGTATTCCCAGTTGCGCACATAAAGTGTGTTTTCTACCCGGCGCATCACACGTTCGCGGATCAGACGTGTTTTATCCACGATGGGATGATTGGCGTTGACGATGATGTGTCCGCTGGTCGAAATCGGCTTGAGGATGCCCAGCGAAATCGCCTGTGAAACCAGATCTTCGCCGCGTGGACGTGAGATCACCGCACCGACCTCCTGCAATTGCTCCACAAGCTGACGGATCGAAACCGAATCGTTTTGCATCTCCTGCGTCATCCGGTCCAACTGGATGATAACGCTCGTCCATTGTGAGGGCGTGAAGTCATCGATGGAATCTTCAGCGACGTTGATGGTACTCAGCGATTGATGGGTTTGCAGATTGGTGAAGTCGTCAATGTATTCGACATTGATGCTCGCGTTCTTCTCCAATATACGGCTGGTGCTGCCGCGCACCCCCCACAGGATGACCGTCATATTGCGCTTGAGCAGGGTATTCAGCACATCGTTGAAATCACGGTCACCACTGGCGAGGATGTAAACATCTGCCGCGTCCGCATGGGTGGAATCGGTCAATACATCACGGGCAATGCGAATATCCGCGCTGTTTTTACCCGGCAGGTTAAACACCGGGTCGATATTTGCCAACGCCAGGCGGCTGGGTGCTTCATCGGCGACCTCACGTCCGTTCGAGTCTACCATCGGCGGGAGCGTGCCGCGCTGCCCCCAGGGTGCATAGGCCGCCATTTTGACGACCAGACCGTGCGCCTTCGCCTGTGTCACGATGCGGTCAATCAGGTGGTCAAGGTTGACCACGAAGCCCTGTTCGTTCAAGCTGATGGCGATATTCTCAAAGTCGATGTAAACTGCGACATTTTTCGTCTGCAAGCCCAGGAGCGTTTCTAACGGTTGGAAGACAACATCGTCCTCGAATTCCGTCCCCTTGAGCACATCTTCAGACCCCCACATGCGGATGCGGGCATTGCGCGTGACCTTAACCCGGCGGATCACCGGCAGCAGATCACGGCTGGTCGTGGCGAGCACCAATTCATCAATCGGGTCGGGATCGTATGAGAAGTAATGCACGATGAGTGCATCCGCCAGCGTATCACGACGGGGCATATCGAAGGTATCGTAACCGGCGGCTTTGAAGACATATTGCAGGTCGATGGTGCCCTGTTTCATGTGCGTGTGCCAATTGGCAACGGCGATGGTGCGCAAACGATCTACACTGGCTAAACCGGCGGCCAGTGCAGCACTACCACGCAGCCCAACGGCGAATTCTTGCATATCTACGGTTATCGAACGACTCCGGAAATGCTCCAGCAAGTCATCGACATCAACAATTAAATAAGCGGCCATTAATCCTATTCCTAAAAAAATCCAACCAACATCAAGATGTTGGTAGGACAAATACGTCTATGATAAAAAAATGAAGCATGACAAAAAGAGCCCTAAGTTAATAAGAAAAATCTTTTAGATTCTATGATATATCCTTATAGTGATTCTAACAAAGTCGAAAAAGCGTTCAAGCGTTCATTTTGACAAGAAATATCAATCGAATTGTGCCAAAATGCACAACGTATGTAAACGTTTTCAACTATTCATATAATAGGCATACCAACTTTGATTATAGAGAAAATAACGTTAAATATGTGTTAGAACTATGATAAACCTCGGCAATAGCGGGGGCGGAGGGGGACAATGCCCCCTCCACAGTGGGTGATTTTAATAGGCTTTAGCGAACAATGCGACCCGCTGTGCCGGTTCACCGGTATAGAAACATTGTCCCTCACCGCCCGGTTGCTCCAGCGGATAGCAGCGCAGGCTCGCGCCGGTCTCTTCTTTGAGTTTGCGTTCGTCGTCGTCGGTGCCAGCCCACCACACACGCGCCCAGCCCCCGCGACCAACCACACCTCGGAAGTTGTTATAGTCTTCGGCATCGTGGATGTTCTCGTCGCGGAACTCGGTCGCCTGTTGCAGCATGTTGTCGTGTATCTGGTCGAGCAAGTCTTTGACCGTCGCTGCGATGCCGTTCTGGTCAACAAACTGTTTGCCCTCACGACCGGGGATGTCTCGCCGGGCCAGCACGACGCTGCCCTTCTCAACATCCTTCGGCCCGATCTCCATACGGAGCGGGACCCCGCGCATTTCCCAATCATTGAACTTGAAGCCGGGGCTTTCGTCGCGGGTGTCCACGTGCAAGCGCACCCCGGCCTCACGCAGTTGGGCGGCGAGATTATCGGCGACCGCCATCACCGCGGATCGCTCGTCGTCGTTTTTGAAGATCGGCACTACCGCCACCTGAATCGGTGCGAGACGTGGCGGCAAGCGCAACCCCTTATCATCGCCGTGTGCCATCACCACCGCCCCGACCATGCGTGTGCTCATCCCCCACGAAGTCGTCCAGCAGTATTCCTCGATATTATCCGCAGAGAGATATTTGATATCAAAGGCTTTGGCGAAGTTCTGCCCTAAATTGTGGCTGGTCGCGGATTGCAGCGCCTTCTTATCCCGCATCATAGCTTCGATGGTGTAGGTACGCAACGCCCCGGCGAAGCGTTCAATATTGCTCTTGAGTCCCTTCACCACCGGGATAGCGGCGAGGTCGGTTGCAACCTCGGCGTAGATGTCGAGCATCTGCATGGTTTCGGCTTCGGCCTCTTCCTCGGTGATGTGGGCGGTGTGACCTTCCTGCCATAAGAACTCGGACGTGCGCAAAAATGGACGGGTGCGCAGTTCCCAACGGACGACGTTAGCCCACTGGTTGATTAGCAGCGGCAGATCCCGGTAAGATTGAATCCACTGGCTGAACGACTCACCGATGATCGTCTCCGATGTTGGACGGACGACATAAGGTTCATCGAGTTTTTTGCCGCCGGCGTGGGTGACGACCGCAAGCTCCGGGCTGAAGCCTTCGATGTGTTCGGCCTCACGGTGCAGGTAGCTTTCCGGGATGAACAGCGGGAAGTAGGCGTTCTGATGCCCGGTCGCCTTAAAGCGTGAATCAAGCGCGTTTTTGATCCCTTCCCATAATTCATAACCATACGGTTTGATGATGATACATCCACGCACCGATGACTGCGCGGCGAGATCGGCCTTATAAACGATTTCGTTATACCACTTGGCGAAGTCCTGGCTTTGTGGTGTGACGCCCTGAGATGACATATGATGATTTCCTTCAGTTCGTTTGTGATCGACAACGGCGGTTATTATAGGGGGAAGTTGGTTTGTTGGCAGTAGTTAGTTTCGATGTCAGTCTTCGTCCCAGGTACGCTGCTGGTTGAGCGCGAGCTTATCCAGCACCGCTTGACCGAGGTCGATCTCACTGATGCTGGCGAGCTGCAACAGATAGAGCATCACATCCGCCAGTTCACCGGCAAGTTCATCTTGATCCGCCGACGCTTCCCCCCACTGGAAGTGCTCCAACACCTCGGATGCTTCCAGCACCAACGATATGGCAAGGTTCCTGGGTGTTTGCTGGCGGGGCGAGTCGGGATCGTACCAGCCTTTGCTGCGCACGAACTCGTGCATGGCTTTTTCCAGCGTCTCAATTTCCACGATAGCGGTAACCCTCCGTCGAGTGCGGTGCAGCCCTAATAAGCATTCTTGTTCTTGCGCATGATCACCATCCAGATCGTGCGGAGTATGATCTTAACATCTAGCCACAGCGACCAATTCTCGACGTACCATAAATCATAGCTGGTGCGGGCGGTGATGGAGGTATCGCCGCGCAAACCGTTGACCTGCGCCCAGCCGGTCATGCCGGCCTTTTCACGGTGACGCTCCATGTAACGCGGGATCTGGTCACGGAATTGCTGCACGTAAACCGGGCGCTCCGGACGTGGGCCGACCAGGCTCATCTGACCGAGCAGCACGTTAATCAACTGTGGCAATTCGTCTAACTCCAGGCGGCGCAGCAACTGGCCCACCCGCGTCACACGCGGGTCGTCCTTGACCGTCCAGCCGGGGCCGCTGGATTCCGCGTCGATCCGCATGGAACGGAATTTAATCACCGGGAAGGGGCGTCCGTCCAGGCCGGTACGCACCTGTGCGTAAAAGATCGGCCCTTTGGATTCCAGCCGGATCGCCAGCGCGACCAACAGCATAAACGGCGAGAGGAAGATCAGGCCGAACAACGCGCCGAAGAAATCCAGGCCACGCTTGAGACTGAGCTTCCAACCGCGCAGCGCGATGTCGCGCACGGTAAGCAGCGGTGCCCCACCCAGGTCATCGACGTTCATGTCACCTGCCATATACGCGAAAATGTCCGGGTAGACTTTAATATCGACACGCCCCCGCTGGCACAACGTCACCAGTTCGACGAGTTCGGTGCGTTTGGCATCCGGTAGCGCAATGATGATCTGCTCCACGCCATAATCGTCGATGATTGCCGGCAGATCAGGATACAAGCCGAGAATAGGCACACCGACCATATGCCCCTTCGGTTTGACCTGCCCGGTCACCACACCGATGACGTTGTAACCGAGTTCGGGGTTATCCAGAATGCGCTGGGTAATATCACGGGCGATGCGCCCAGCCCCGACGATCAACAGATTATCACGCGCTATTCCCCGGCGGCGTACACTCGATGTCAGGATGCGGTGCGTCTCTCGCCCGGCGACGATGAGCAACACACTGAATAACCATGTATAGACGAACATCGGGCGGGGATAATCGACCTCAAGCGGTGTACTTTTGAAGAGAAAATCTTGCAGGCCGTAAGTCAGCGTGATGCCGATGGTCACCGCGCCGAAGATGTTACGCCCGTAGTCAATACGGCTGACCACCCGCCGCTGATGATAAAGACGGGAGAAATAAAACACCGTCACCACTAACATGACCTGTAAGATCATCGTCGGCACGTAAGCGGCAAACGAAGGTGGGTTGAGCGGATTAGCAAACATCGGCAGTGAAATCCACGCGACGTACCCCAGCAGAAAACCGCCGATGAGCATCAGCACATCGAGCGCAAATTCTAGCACACTGAGCAGTGTTTTCGTCCGGTTGGAGCGGCTGGGCCTCGCGCCTACGTGCGCTGGGCGCTCGTAACCGGCGTCTGGGAATGACGTACTTCGTTCCAGAGCCGGGGACCGCCCTTCGTTATCAGCCCGAGCAGCACCAACCCGTGCAGCCACAAGGGTGTCTTCCTTCGATAGTGCTTCCTGTAAAAGATCAGCATCGCTCGGTAGAACTCGAACTGCGCCTTCTTGCTCTTCCGGCTCGCGGCTCTTTTGACGTGCCATACAGTAACCTCAGGGTAGTAAACGACTTTCCAGCCGAGGGCTTTCACCCGGTACGCCCAATCGATGTCTTCACCATACATAAAAAAGGTCTCATCGAGCAGGCCGACCGCGTCAACGGCTTCGCGGCGCACTTGCATATACGCCCCGACGACCGAGTCAACTTCGGCTTCTTGGTTGATGTCCTTGTGTGTCATATTATAGCGTGCAAAGCGTGGGCTGTTCGGGAACAACTTCGCCAGCCCAGTGAAATGATAAAAGGCAACTGCCGGTGTCGGGAACCCACGACGGCACGCTTTATCAAGTGAACCGTCCGGCAGCAACAACTTTGGCCCCGCCATGCCGACCTCAGGGTTCGCGTCCATATAGGCGACCATCCCGGCGAGTGCGGTCGGCGGCACTTCCGTATCCGGGTTCAAAAGCAGGGCGTAGCGGGGTGCATCCGGGTTGACCTGTCCCTGACCGGCAAACCCTAACCAGCGCAAGCCCTTATTATTGGCATCAGAATAACCAGCGTTTGTCTCATTCTCGATGAGATGTATTTCGGGGAAATTGTCACGCACCATCTGCGGGCTGCCGTCCGTCGAAGCGTTATCGACCACAACCACCTGATAGGTAATGAACCCTTCGCTGGCCTGGATGGTTTCAAGACATTTCTTGAGTAACTCAAGCGTATTCCAGTTAACAATTACGATGCCGAGATCAATCATTCCTGCCTCCATCGGGTGGATTGTACCATACAAAACGGTTAACCGTACACAGACGCTCGCTATACGCTGGCGGTCGGCAACGTGCGGAGCGGCTCTCCATTTAGAGCGGCACGCAGGGCGTCGCGGTCGTCCCAGGGATGCTCCACCGTGCCGAAACACATGCTCTGTTCGTGCCCCTTGCCACAGGCGATCACGATGTCACCCGGTTCTGCGTGTTGGCACGCCTGGTAAAGCGCCTCGCCGCGATCCGCCACACGGATGAACGTCTTGCCTTCTACCCCACCCTGCGAAACACACCCCGCCACCATCATCGCCAGAATATCATCGAGGGACTCAGTGCGCGGGTCTTCAGCGGTCAACACGGTAAAATCCGCGTGGTTGGCGGAGACTTCCGCCATCATCCGGCGTTTTTCCACATCACGCAGACCGGCGCTGCCGAACACGGCGATCAAACGCTTACCCGGTTGGAGCATGGTACGCGCCGCGCTGAGTGCCTTTTCCAGCGCATCCGGGGTATGGGCGAAATCGACAATGGCGATGAAATCCTGTCCTTCGTCGATGCGCTCCATACGACCGGGCACCGCCGTTATCGCCGCGATGCCATCACGGAGGCGTGCCACATCCGACACGCCGACCGCGCCCGCCGCACACAACGCCGCCAGGCAATTCGAGATGTTAAACATACCCGTGAGCGAGGTGGTAAACGTTGCTATCTGCTTATCAGACACGATCAAATCAAAGCGCGTTCCATTTATACCATGCTGGATGTTCGCCGCGTAGTAATCCGCCGGGGCATCCACGCCGAAGGTCAGCGCACGGTCAGCGGGAATGTGACTAAAATAGGCCGCGTTGGGGTCATCGGCGTTGACGATGCTTACTTTTTGCTGCCCCAGTTTACGTGCTGACTCACTCAACATCTCGAACATCCGCGCTTTCGCCGCCCGGTAATTCTCAAACGAGCCGTGATAATCCAGATGTTCGTGGGTGATGTTGGTCAGCACCGCCACGTCGATCTCAACCCCGTTGAGCCGCCCCTGTGCCAACCCGTGACTGGTCATTTCCAGCACGCAGCCGGTCAAGCCATTGGCGACCATCTGCGCGAGATACGCCTGCACCTGTGGGGCGCTGGGGGTGGTCACATGCAGGCCGGTGTCACTGGTCGCGCTGCCCAGGTCAGCGGCAAGTGTGCTGATGTAACCGTAGGCCGGCTTTAGGATGCTGTGGGTCAGGGTGCTGGTGGTGGTTTTACCGTTGGTACCGGTGACGCCAATCACGATCGACTTGCGCGAGGGAAAATCGTGATACGCCGCCGCCAACCAGCCCAACGCGGCCTGCGGGTCACGCAATTGCACATAAGGCACAGGTAGCCCGTCAAGCGTCCGTTCACCGATGATTGCCGCCGCTCCGTTCTCGATGGCCTGCGAGATGTGGTCATGCCCATCGCTGGCAGTGCCCCGCCGCGCCACAAAGACACCGCCGGGTTGCACCGTCCGCGCATCTTCGCTGACCGGCGCGGTGATGGTCGCGTCACCCTGCACAGCGACGACTTGCCCTTGCGCCAGTGGGTCAAGCAGCGTCATCAATTGTTTGGGCATGAAGCCGACCTTTCGCCTGATCTGTCGAATTGGGCATATTATATCGAAACAAAAACACGCCGGGTATACCGGCGTGTTGGATTTGTGTTGATGTGAAGCGGAGTCTTACTGCATCCGCTCGGAGATTTCCGAAAGGCCACGGCGAACACTGCCATCGACCACACGATCCTCGGAGCGGATAATCAACCCACCCAGGATGCTTGGGTCAACGGTGAACTCAACCTCATCCGCGCCGATCTCTTTCTTGACCTTGGTCTGTTCGCCTGATTCAAGCGGCATCGCACTCACGACTTCCACCGAGCCGGACATGGACTTAGCATCCGCTGGCACCTTACTAAAGAAGTCGTCGATGAGAGCCTTCTGGCGCTTCTCATCAAGCGATTCGCCGATCAAACGCTGGGCAACTGCAACCGCAATCGCGGCGACCTGCCCACGCAGGCCGGAGAGTTCAGCATTACGAGCGGATTGCGCCTCGTTACGAGCGTCCTCGCGGATGCGCTCGGCGTCCTGGCGTGCTTCAGATTCGATGGACTTCGCCGTCTCCTCACCACGCGAACGGCCCTCATCGACCAGTTGGGTCGCTTCGGTCCGCGCCTGGGAGAGAATTTTCTCCGCTTCGGCTTCCGCGTTCTTCCGCGCACTGGCTGCCGCAGACGCATCTTCCAGACCCTTCTGGATCTTAGCGGAACGGGCGTCCAGGTTATTGGTGAGCGGCTTCCAGAGGAAGTACAGCAGCGCACCGAAGATCAAGCTGAAGTTGATGACCTGCGCGATCAAGAATCCCAGGTTGATGCCCAGGGACTCAAGCGGATTACCGCCTTCCTCGACTGCCAGCGCCGGTGATGCCGTAAATAACAACATCAGGACGGTGACAAGAACAATTGTCTTTTTATTCAATCGCATACTACTCCCCCTCATGCAATTAAAGCACGAAGACGATGAGCAGCGCGACCACGAGGGCATAAATCGCGATGGCTTCCGTAAACACGATTGCGAGAATCATGTTCGTCTGGATGTCGCCAGCCGCATCAGGATTACGCCCGATCGCCTGCATCGCGCCCTGTGCCAGCAGCCCGATGCCGATCCCCGGCCCGAACGCGGCGAGCATCGCCAGCCCTGCACCAATGGCCTTTAGACCAACTGAGATATCACCTTCAATCATCGTTGTTTTTCTCCTAAATGTATGTATCAGTCAACTAAACGTCAAGATTAATGAGCAGCTTCATGCTCTGCATCGTCGTGGTGATCGTCATGATCGCCATGATGCGCTTCCATCGCCTGGACGGAGAAGACCAGCGTGAGCACGGCGAACACAAGCGCCTGCACCGCACCGATAATCAATTCCAGACCTAAAATAATGCCAGGGACGAACCATGACAGCAAGAATGTCACCGCCATCAACGCCACACCACCCGCAAACAGGTTGCCGAACAAACGGAAGGCGAGACTGACGATCTTACCGATTTCGGAGATGATCTCAATCAGGCCGACCACAAAGTCGATGATGCCTAACGGGCGTTTGCCAGCATTACCGATAGCACTCAGGTTAATGAACTTCTCGAAGTACGCCGGGCCAAGCGCCAGCACACCATAGATCTGCACCCCAATGATGGCGAAGATCGCCAGTGCGAACGTCAGGCTCAGGTCGGTGGCAGGGCCACGCACAAACGGCGTGATGTGGAAGATAAACGGCTTCACATCGTTTTCGATTTGTTCTTCGGTGAGCGGTAGCACCGCACCGGGGTAGAGCACACGCGCTCTTGCGAGGTCGCGGGCTTCTTCGAGCGTGGTGATCTCATCTTCAAGGATGGTCACTTCAGCGTCGATGTCTTCTTCTACCGCTTCGACGTCAACGACTGTATCTTCGTTGATTTCCACCGCGTCTTCAACAGCTTCAGCGGCTTCTTCGATCTCGGCTTCAGTCTCTTCGACCTCTTCCGCGATTGCGCCTGTCAGCGTGGCGATTTCAGTCTCAGCACTTTCGATGTCGAATTCGGCAGCGTCAAACGCTTCGACTTGCTCGATGCGCGCCGGTGCGAACTCCACGTAGGAAGAAGCTGTCTTAAAATCTGAGTCCTCGACGATCTCGACGACGGCGGGGTCAGCCTCAGCACCGGTGGTGTATTCTTCCAGCGCGGTTTCATAGGCTTCGTCCTCTGCATCGTGGAGTTCATCGCCTTCCAGCGGTTCACCGGCTTCATCGAGGAATTCATCGGGCAGCGCCGCAAGGATTGTCTGATAAGCGGCGGCACTCGTGTTGATCTCCTCAACACTTTCGAGCGCAAACGGCTCGTAGGCATCTTCTTTGAAGTAACGGTTGCACAGGGCTTCGGTTTCTGCGGTCTGGGTGGTACCAGCGTTCAGCGGCTCATCCGCCCACAGACGATAGGAACCGTCGGTCCAGCCGTCGATGGCGTAGTAGCCACTCTGACCGGCATAAGCACAGTGCATCGTACCGACCGTTTCAACACCCGGCAGCAACTTCATATAGTTCGCTGTGAGCAAAAACAGGAAGATCGTCGCGACGAGCGGCCACAACAGCGGTGCGGACCGTAGACGGTTACCGCCGATGTTGTAGCAGAAGTCGTAAAACGCCTCGATAAAGGCTTCAAACGCCCCCTGTGCGCGTCCGGGGATTTCTTTCGTCCAACCATCGGAACGCCGCCAGAGGATGGCTACAATCATCAACACGATGATGTCAGTAATCACCGTACCGATAATCGTATTCGTCAGGTTGAACCCGGGCAAGAATTCAGCAACGACCACCTCACCGGGTACCTCAATTACCGGCAGCGCCGCAGCGAGGCCATTATTGGGCAGGACGATAAAGGGCATCAATCCACAGAAAATCCCGGCGAAGGCCAGGAAACCCACGAAGTAGACTAAACCTCGTATTCTCGGATTACCCATTTTTACCCTCCTTTCGATTACGGAGTAGCAATGTCATCGACAAAGGTCTAAACCTCCTTATTATTTTCAAAAGCATCTTGCTTCTGCTTATACATATCGACCTGGGGTTGAATACGATTGATTGCCCCCAGAGCAATTCGTAACATCAGGTACAGGCTGAACGGAATGCTGAGAACCAACACACCGAAGGTACACAGGCCATTCTGTTCTAGCTGCGAGTCCAGCCAGAGGCCAAGGATCAACGCAAGAAAGATGATACCGATGGTAACACAGCCTGCTTGCGCCGCCAGCGCCGCCAGACCTAAATTCTTGATGCGCTGGCGGCCTCCGTTGTCGTCGCTGCTCACTTCCCGCCCTTTAAAATAGCGTTGGGAATTCTATCACAAACCGTGCATGATTACCACAATCCGACGCAACAAAAACGCAACGCAGATCAACACGCACGGCTTCCCATTTACACAAACAACGCCATCGCGCCGTCGGTCGCCCAATCGAAGATTTGCTGCGGGATCACACCCAGCAGCAGCACCACGATGGAAGTCACCCCCAACACCCATGCAGATGTCAGCGAGAGCTTGATCGGCTTATCGTCGTCCTCGCTACGATCTACGTAGATCACCTTGATGACCACGAGATAGTAGTACAGCGCGACGATAGAGTTAATCACACCGATCACCGCCAACCATTCCAGGTTGGCATCAACCGCCGCGTTGAACAGGAAGAACTTCCCGAAGAACCCGGCGGTCGGCGGGATGCCCGCCAGCGAGAGCAAGCCAATCGTCATCGCCAGCGCCATCCAGGAGTTGCGACGGCTTAGCCCGGCGAGATCGGCGATGGTTTCGCTGCCGTTCGTCTCCGCGAAGATGACCACCACCGCGAACGCCAGCATGTTGGTGAACGTATACATGAACATGTAAAACGACACCGCTGCTACACCCAGTTCAGGGTTATTCGCCTGGATCGCGGCGACACCGATCAACGTGTAACCGGCCTGCGCGATGGACGAATACGCCAACATACGCTTGATGTTGCGTTGGGAGAGCGCAACCACGTTCCCCAGCGTCATACTGATGAGCGCACCGGCGATGACCAGCCCCACCCAGAAGTCCTGCACGCGCTGTCCTTCGACGATCAGATCCACCGGGAATACCTCGATCAGGAAGCGAACCATCACAGCGAAGCTCGCCGCTTTACTGGCGACACTCACATAAGCCGTGACCGGCGTCGGCGACCCTTCGTAGACATCCGGCGTCCAGAAGTGGAACGGCGCGGCGCTGATTTTGAAGCCGAAGCCGACGAACACCATCAACAACGCCACCAGCAGCGGAATCGCGTTGTCGCCGAATTCCGGTGTTGCCAGGAACTCCGCGATCAAACCGAGATTGGTCTGCCCGGTGAAACCGTAGATCAGGCTGAACCCGTAGAGCATAATCGCCGAGGCGAACGAGCCGAACAGAAAGTATTTCATGCCACTTTCTGCCGAGCGTAGATCACCACGACGGAAGCCCGCCAGGATATACAGTGGGATCGAGACGGTTTCCAGCGCGACGAAGATCATAATCAAATCATAGGACGCACTCAGCAGACACGCACCAAGCGACGCAACCACGATAATCAGGTAGAACTCACCCTTTTCTCGCAGTTCCTCCGTCTCCAGTGCGATCAATGAGGTCAGCGCCCCGGCGATCAACACGGCGACCTTGAAAAACTGCGAGAGCGTATCATGGGCGACCATACCACCCCACAACATGCCATCCGGTGAAGAAGACGGTGCCCAGATGAACGGTGTGAGTGCCAGTGCGCCCATACCAATCGCAGAGACATAGCCAATGCGATCTTTCTGGCTTTCCGGCAGTGGCGGCAGGCCGAAAAACCCTATATCCAGGCCGAGCAACACGATTGCGAGAATCGCCAGCCCAAGCTCCGGCGCGATTGCCGGGAGTTGTTCGAGAAAAACAAATTCAGGCACTGTTTACATCCCTCCGAGGATTGCGACGACTGGCCTTACGCCAGCTTCGATCATTGGAGCCATAATCGGCGGGTACATCCCCAGCACGATCAGCGGGACACCCAGCAGCAGCAGAATGGCACGATCTGTGATCGTGATGTCACCGACTTCTGGATACTTCGCCGCGTCGAACTCACCGAAGAACACCTGCCCGGTCACACGTAGCACGTAAGCCGCCGTGATGACGATCCCCAACACCGCGACGATGGCAATCACGCCATAGTAATTGGTCAGGGTGAAATCACCGATTTGCAGCACGACACTTTCTGACGCCGCCCACAGACCGGTGAAGATCGGGTATTCGGCAATGAAGCCACTGAAGCCGGGCATACCCATACTCGTCAAGCCACCGACGATAAAGGCCACACCCACCCAGGGCATCTTTTTGATGAAACCGCCCAGGCTTGGAATGTCACGGGTGTGGGCGCGCTCGTAGACCATACCTACGCAGCCGAAGAACAGCGCCGTCATCGCGCCGTGGCTGAACATCTGCAAGCCTGCGCCGGTCATACCGATGGTGTTCATCGTGGCGAAGCCCATGCTGACCAGCCCCATATGGCTGACCGACGAGAAGCCGATCACGTACTTAAAGTCACGCTGCCTGAAGGCGATAAACGCCCCTAGCACCACGTTGATGAGTGTTAAGAAGACCAACCAGGGTAAATGCGTCTGTGCGCCTTCTGGCATGATTTGCACGCCCATGCGCAACGCAGCATACGCGCCGAGCTTCATCAGCACACCCGCGTGGATCATCGAAACGGCAGTTGGGGCCGCCACATGCCCATCCGGTGACCAGTTGTGGAACGGGAACAAACCCGCCAGCACCGCGAAGCCCATGAAGATCAACGGGAACCAGAACTTGGCAAAGGTCAACGCCTCCGACCCTAGATACCCGGCTTGGTCAAACGCCCCGGCCTCGGCTGCCAGCGTCAACTGGACGAGGTCAAAGCTAAACGTGGGTGCGTCTTCGGCGATTATTCCAGCGGTCTGTGCAGCCGCGAACGCCTCCGCACCTTCACCGAGGAAGAAATTCTGCGCGGTGAGCACCAGTGCGATCGCACCGACCAGCGCGACGACCGAGCCGACGAGAATGTAAATCGTCAACTTCATCGCCGCGTACTCTCGTAGTTTTACCCACCCCCAACCGGCGATGAGCAAATACATCGGGAAGATGGCGAGTTCGTAGAAGAAGAACAAGAGAAAGATGTCTAAGGCGATAAACACGCCATACACACCCGCCACAAGCAGCAGGAAGAACGCCATAAATTCTCGAAGGCGATCTGTGATGCGCCAGGAGATCAACACACCCGCCACCGCGACCATGCCCGTCAACAACACCATCGGTGCGTTGAGGCCATCCACGCCGACGTGGTAGCTAATGCCCAGGCTTGAAACCCAATCGTACTTTTCTTCGAACGCGATTCCCTCATCGAACATCTGCGTTGCAGGGAACTCGAACCCACCTTCCGCAAGGATCTCATCCTGTTGTGCGAGCAGACCATCATCCCCGGTCACTTCTGCGTTGTAGCGGAAGTAGACAAACCCGGAAAGCAGCAGTAGCACCGCTACCGTTGAGATGGAAACACCGCGAATGATGTCGCGCTGCTCCACCGAATCCAGGAAGAGAATAATGATCGCCGCGACAATCGGCAGAAAGATGATCGTGCTTAATACAGGAAATCCAGCTTCAATCATCGTCGTTTTATCCTATGAATGCCGTCAATATTTGCGTCACGGAGCCGTTGATGATCGGCATGATCCAGTTCGGGAAGACACCGGTAACCAACATCAGCACCAGCAGCGGCGACACAGCGATAAACTCACGCAATTCGATCTCCAGGTTGTAGTCCCGCCACCTCATGTTGAACGGCCCGTGCAGTGTGGCGCGGATGCCCTTCAAGATGTAAGACCCGGTGAACAACAGGCCGATCATCGAGATGATGGTCAGCACGGTGAACACAGGCCAGCTTCCACGCACCACCAGGAATTCCCCGACGAAGCCGTTCAGCCCCGGCAAGCCCAGGCTGGCAAAACTGGTAAACAGGAACACACCTCCGTAGATCGGCGCTTTCACCCACAAGCCGCCATACTCCCGCATATCGCGGGTGTGCGTCTTGTGGTAGATGGCCCCGGCGAGCAAGAACATCGCCGCCGAACTCAAGCCATGATTGAACATCTGCACGACCGCGCCGTTGGTCGCAATGATCGCATCCTGCGTGAAGGCGGTCGCGCCGTTCACGTAGGCTTCGCCGTAAGCGACCGCCATCACCGCGATGCCTAACGCCACGAAGCCCATATGGTTGACCGAGCTATAAGCCACCAAACGCTTGATGTCATTCTGACCGAACGCGGCGAACGCGCCAAACACGATGCCCATCATCGCCAGGAAGGCGAACAATCCCGCAACCGTGAATTCCAGGCTCAGGAAATTGATCTGTGAGATCCACACATCGGGGAACAGCGGCACCACCAACCGGACGAAACCATAAGCCCCCAGTTTGAGCATGACACCCGCCAGCAACATCGAGCCAGCGGTCGGCGCTTCACCGTGCGCGTCCGGCAACCAGGTATGGAAAGGCCATACCGGCACTTTAATACAGAACGCGATGAAAAAGCCGACGAAGGACAAGCCCTTGACCGTCTCGATATTGGCACCGAGGAATGTGCCGTCTGTGCCTTCAAAAGCGGGCCAGATCAAGCTGAGCTGCTGAATGTCAAACGTACCCGCCGTCCAGCCGACGAGCTGTGATGCCAGCAGCATCCCCAGCGTGCCGCCGATGGAGTAGATCATAAACTTGGTAGAAGCGTACTGACGGTTCTTACCGCCCCATTGGTTGATGAGGAAGTAGATCGGCACCAGGCTGAGTTCGTAGAACAAGAAGAAAATCATCAAGTCCATCGCCAGGAAAACACCCATCAAGCCTGTTTCAAAGAACAGGATGAGCGCGAGATGGAACGTTACCCGATCATCGACTTCCCAGCTAATCAACACCGCCAGCGGCACCAGGATGCCCGTCAACATGACCAACGTCGCGCTGATGCCATCCACACCCAGATGCCAGGAGGCACCGAGCAATTCAAACCATTCGTATTGCGCCACAAACTGATACTGTGCCGCGTCCTCCCCCCGGTTGTAGGCGAAGAAAGTAATCACCGCCAGTGCGCCGATGCCCAGGGCGATGCCCAGAGAGACCCAACGCGCCAGCGTTTTATTTTCCGGTGGGATCGCCACGACCGCCAGCGCCCCAAACGCCGGGGCGAGTATTAGCACGGTGAGCGCGTCGATCCCAAATACACTTAATTCTGTCATATTTTCCCCGCCTTAGTTCGCGGCCTGCAACAGGCCAGTCGAGACTACGAAAATCACACCGATGATGAGCAGCGCGAGCGCGGTGTACAGCAGATATTGCTGAATGCGCCCGGACTGTAACCGGCGGAACCACATACCAAAACGTCCAATCGCCTGCGGGATGCCATCACCCACGCCGTCGATCAGCCACAAGTTGAACACCTTCAAAAGATCACCGGTGAAGGTAAACACCCGTGCGATCAAATGCAGGAAGCCATCAATCACACCGCGATCCATAAACTCGCTGACGACCACCCGCGAGAACCATTGCGCGGGCTTCACAAACACGATCTGGTAAAGCTCGTCGATGTAGTATTTGTTCTGGAGCGTGGTGTAAATCGCCGGGTTGAGCATTTCCTTGAGCGGGTCAGGCTCACCGGCTTTGAGCGGCTTACGCCCGTACATAAACCAACCGAGATACAGACCACCCAGCGCCACACCAAACGAGGTCAGCACAGGGATCCAGTTGAACGGCGGTTTCGACGGTTGGATTTCTACCAGCAGGCTGTACTTGGTGAACTCGAAGAACGGATTCACATCCGGCGAGAGGATCGCCCCGAAGATCGGGAACTCCGGCGGCACGCCGACAAAGCCCGCAAACAGCGCGAAGAACGCCAGGATAATCAGCGGAAGCTGCATGGTGATGCTGATGATATCACGCGGGCCGCCCAAACCGGCGTGCGCGGCTTCTTCCGTGCGCGGCTCACCGAGGAACGTCAGACAAAGCTGACGGGCGGTATAGAACGCGGTCAGGAAGGCAGCAATCGCCAGCATGAAGAACACATAACCGTGTGCGCCGGAGCCATAATCCGAGAGGATGTACCACGCATCCGCGAGGATCTCGTCTTTCGACCAGAACCCGGCGGTCAGCAGCGGGAAGCCCGCCAGTGAGATACCACCGATCAGGAATGTGATCCACGTCACCGGGATGCGATCCTTCAGGCCGCCCATGTTGAACATATCTTGCGGGTCGAAGTGCGGCGCGTGTTCTTCAGGATGCTCCGATTCTTTCTCAAGTCTGGCGGTCGCTTCGGCGGGGGGTGCTTCCCCGGCCTCGTCGCCGATAGCCGATGTGTCTTCTTCGTGGTCGTGGTCGTGCGCATGGTCGTGATGGTGTTCATGCACATGATGTTCACCGTGTTCCATCGCGTGGATGACAGACCCCGCCGCCATAAACAACAGCGCCTTAAAGAACGCATGGGTAATCAGGTGGAAGAACGCGGCGACATACGCACCGATACCGAGCGCGGCGATCATAAAGCCGAGCTGTGAGATGGTCGAATAAGCCAGCACACGCTTAACGTCATCCTGCGCGACCGCAATCGTCGCGGCGAACAACGCGGTAAACCCGCCGACAATCGCCATTAACATCAGCGGCGAGGTCAAATCACCCTCGTGGGGATGACCGCCCGCTTCCAGAATGGGATATATACGGATGACCGCATACACGCCAGCGGAAACCATCGCCGCCGCGTGGATCATCGCGCTGACCGGCGTCGGGCCTTCCATCGCGTCCGGCAACCAGACGTGCAACGGAAACTGCGCAGACTTGCCAATCGTACCGATAATCAGCAGAATGCCGATCAAACTAGCGGCGCTCAGTCCGAGGCCACCAAAGATGATCGCGTCCGTTTCCGCCAGCGCATCAAGCACCGACGCATCATAGAGGATGTCACGGAAGCTGAGTGTGCCGGTGGCAAAGTACAGATACGCGATACCGAGCAGCATCAGCACGTCAGCGACACGGGTCACTGTGAAGGCTTTGATCGCCGCACTGTAGGCACTGTGCTTCTCGTACCAGAAGCCGATGAGCATGTAAGAACACGCCCCCATGATCTCCCAACCGATGAACAACAGCAACAGGTTATCCGCGACGACCAGGGTCAGCATGGCCCCCGCAAACAGTGAGATCAGGCTGAAGAACCGCGCCTGACGTGGGTCATGCGCCATGTAGCCGATGGAGTAGATGAAAATGCACAGCACCGCAATTGGCACCATGAACAACAGCACCGTCGTCAGTGGGTCCACCATCACACCCATTTGAAGCGAGGTAAAACCGGTGGCGATCCAATCCAGGTTGCTGCCATAAATCTTGTCGTCTTTACCGAACTGGTCAATGCCGACCGTGCGGAAGAAAACCGTCCAACTCATCAACCAGGCCGCGACCACGCCGGACATGCCGACCACGATGCTGATGACACGGCTGTTCGCCGTGACGACCGGCACCTGCATCCCGTCATAATCCGGGTGGTGACCGCCGTATTCGTGGTGATCCGTCGCCGGGACGAGCCGGCTGCGGTTGGTAATAATCGAAATGATGAGAAATGCCAGCAGCGGCCCAACAGGGATCAGCCACGGCAAATAATCTAAATCTGTGAAATTAATATCCATGGTCTAAACCCTTACCATTTGAGCAGGTCAACATCATCGACCTCAACAGAGCGTCTGCCACGATAGACTGAGATGATAATCGCCAGCCCGACCGCCGCTTCGGCGGCTGCCACGACGAATACAAAGGCAGCGAAAGCCTGCCCGCTCATATCCATTGGAGTGTTGAAGCGCCAGAAGGCCACCAGATTGATGTTGACCGCGTTCAGCATTAACTCCACACTCATGAGGATAGCGACGGCGTTACGCCGTGCCAGCACGCCGTAGGCACCGATGCTAAACAGTGCTGCGGCGACCGCCAAGAACATCCAGAGTGGAACCATAAAGTCGTCTCTCTCCTAATCGTCTTCGCGTGCGATTACAATCGCGCCGATCATCGCCGCCGTCAGCAACAGTGAGGCGACCTCGAACGGCAGCACGTACTGGTTACCGCTGACGAGCGCCACACCCAGGTCGGTGGTCGTTGCGACGATGTCCGTCGTCACTTCGGTCTCACCAAAGACAGGGATGATAACAGCGAGCATCAAGAAACCGAACATCGCAATCGACGTCACTGCGGCGATCCACCATTGTTGGTTATAACGTTCGGTCAGGTTGGTCATACTCCGGGTGAGCATCACGGCGAAGGTGATAAGAATACCGATAGCGCCGATATACACCAGCACCTGCACCGCCGCGAGGAACGGCGCACTCAACAGCACAAAGAACCCGGCGACACCAAACAGGCTAATCACCAGCCACACCGCGCCGCGTACCAGGTTTCGGTTGCCGACGACGCCAAACGCGCCACCCAAAGTTAATATCGTGAAGAAACCGAAGGCGAAAGCCTCCGGTGTCAAATCTCCAACGGTCATATTTTTCCCCTCTCCCTTACTTAGTCACCTGCCGAAGCTGTGACCGTCGTCATGTCACTTCGGCCTTGCATTTCTTCCTCTGCCAGCCGTTCTTCGCGTCCCTGGTTGCGGAAGATCGCCAGCACACCGAGCGCGATGAAACCATTGCCGATGAGCAATACAATCGTCAACGGGATGTTTGCGAGGAACTCATGTGCTTCCTCCGGCGATGGCGCGATGCCCGTCTCCTGCGCGATCTTGAGCAACAATGCGGTTACCAACAAGTTCACGATGGAAAGCGGTACCAAGAACTTCCAGTTAACCGCCATCAACTGGTCAATGCGGACACGCGGCAACGCATTACGCATCAGCAGCGAGAGCAAGTACCAGAACCCGGCCTTCGTCAGTAGGTAGATCAACGCCAGCAGCGGTGCTTCGCGTGCGAACGGCCCGTGCCAACCACCGGTGAACAGTACCGCCATCAACACACCGTTCGTGAACACATGCATGAACTCACCGGCGAAGAACATCGCAAACTTCATACCGGAATATTCGATGTTGTACCCGGCGACCAGTTCGGATTCCGCTTCGAGCAAGTCGAACGGCGCACGGCCCGTTTCCGCCTGTGATGAGATGAAAAACAGGAAGGTGGCAATCGGCGACATAAAGACAAACCACATACCGGCCTGTGCTTCCACAATGCCGACCATGCTCATGCTGCCTGCCAGCATCACGGGGATCAGCAGCGCAATCGCCAGCGGCACCTCGTAGCTAATCAACTGCGCCACCACACGGAACGCACCGAGCAGCGCGTATTTGTTGTTGCTGGCCCAACCCGCCATAATCACGGAGAGTGTGCCGATGGAAGCCACGGCGATGAAATATAACACGCCGATTTCCAGATCGATGCCGACGTGATAAGGCGTAAACGGCACCACCGCCCAGATGAGCAGCACCGACATCACCATGATGACAGGCGAGGCGTTGTAAATCCACTTATCCGCACCCGCCGGGGTGATGTCTTCCTTGCCGAGCAGCTTAATCACATCCGCAAATGGTTGGATCAACCCATACGGGCCAACGCGGTTCGGGCCGATGCGATCCTGAATACGGGCGGCGAACTTACGCTCCACCCAGATCAACGCAATCGTAATCAACAGAGGGAAGGTCGCGGTGAGCAGTACACCGAGGGCGATGGCTATGAAACTCGCAACGTCCTCATCCATACCACCGTCCGCGAGGCAACCCCCGAAGTCATTGATGCAGTTCCCCCCGGTGATCGAGTTCAAAATGAGGATGACAACCAGCAGAAGCCCGATTGGGACGATGATTTTTATCAGTGTGTTGATTGCTTTACTCATCAGTGTTTGGCTCCTCTATGTCCATTCGAGCGCGTCTTTACGCCAGGCGTAGATGAGCGCATCCGTCAGCAGGAAGATAAATAACAACCCCGCACCAAAGGCAAAGAAATCCAACTCACCATAGGCCAACGCCCAGGGGAACAAGAAGACCATTTCCACGTCGAAGATCAAGAAGATCAACCCATAGATGTAATATTGCACTTTGAACTGCACCCATGTATCGCCGACCGTCTCCACCCCACATTCATAGGTGGCCTGTTTGATGGCGTTCGGCTTGCTCGGGCTAAGGATCCCCCCGATGGCAATCGGCAGTGCCGGTAAAAGAGGGGCTAAAACGAAAAAAACGCCGATGAAAGCCCATTCACTTAACACATTCATCGAGTAGCTACTCCCGAAATTAATTCGATGAAGAATAGTTACAACGGATTGTACCGATCCGTTGACGGACGCGAGTTGAGATTGCGCCCTTTATCACAATCGTGGAGTATATCATCTGCGTATCATCACCGCAATGGAATGAATACGATGGCTCTTTGGGATTTCGCGTGGTAGCTCCCCAAAATCCACAAGATTGTGCAGAAACGACGCCAGATATAGGTCAAAATCCATCGAGACACATCATATCTGCTGAAGAACT
>DAOTTX010000168.1:0-12484 GCA_034437515.1 Anaerolineae bacterium | reverse complement strand
ACAACAGGCGCATCAAAAACGGCATGGTTCCTTACACCCAAGTGTCATTCCGGAAGAACGCTTGTTCGGTGTCGCCACATGAGTTCAAAACGCAAAGTAGCCACACCCAATTCAATCGTGCCGTCTTCGACATAAGCGTAAACCGGCTTTTCGGATGCTCCCTCAAAGATCAGACCATCAAAGCCAGCCCAGCGGATGCGTGCCGCCGACCAGCCGCCCTGATGACTATCGGTAATGGTGTTGGTCAGCGGACTTTTGGTCACCACTGCCATACGACCGCTCATGCTGGCGCGGGTACCGGTCAGCGGGCCGTTCATAAAGCACAGCAGGTTATCAGGGCCGAGCGGATCAACTTTTGGATCGACTTCGAGGCAGTACCGTACACCCAGGCCGCGTGCGCCGATGTACTTGCGTGCCCAATCTTCGGGGATTTCTTCGTAATGTACTTTACCGGTCGTGAGGTTCACACGACCCATATGATTAGCATAACCACCAAGTTTCATAAAATTTCTCCTCAAATTAACAAAAAACATTTGCGACAGATAAGTGTCCAATCATAATTATATGAGGTAAATTTCCCTATTCCGGTTTATAATAGGGGTATAAAAGCAAATTTCGTTGGAATTACACCGAAATAATCGGCATCAAAGTTATTTTTGTGAGTGCTTATGTCAAAATTATCTCCGGATTATGTTTTTCTTGGCTTGTTGGAATATCAATCTTGTCATGGTTATCAACTTCAAGAACACTTCCGTGACCCTGCACAGCTTGGCAACATCTGGCGACTGAGCACCAGCCAGCTCTACGCCATCCTCAAACGTCTGGAGCGTGATGAACTTATCGACGGGCGCGAGGAAGACTCCGTTGATGCGCCGATGCGTACGGTCTACTGGTTGACCGAAAAGGGGCAAAAGGTGCTTTCAAGTTGGCTAGATGACCCCCAACCCGCTGCCAGCACCCGTAACATCCGCACAGAATTTCTCAGCCGTCTTTACATTGCCCGGTTGTTAGGCCGACCGACACGCCACATCGTCGAAGCACAGCGGGCCGCCTGCGAACGTCAGCGGGCGTTGCTGGTCGCACAGCGAGAAGAACTTGGTAAGGGCGCGGGGTATCTCTCGCTTGATCTTTCCGTCGCGGAGATGTCCGTCATCATGGATTGGTTAGTTCGGTGTGAGCAGCAGTTTACCGGAAGGGTATAAATGCAAAATACTGAATTTTTTACGTTAGTCCCTGTTCAAGATGCATTAGCCACGCTGTTTAGAAATATCGCAAGCCTGCAAGCAAAAGAAACCTTGTCCGTCGCGCAGGTCAGCGGGCGGGTGCTGGCGGTCGCACCACGTTCCCCGATTGCATTGCCAGAATTCACCCGCAGCACGATGGATGGATACGCTGTCCGGGCGGCGGATACCTTCGGCGCTTCGGAGTCGCTCCCGGCTTATCTCGATGTGGTCGGGGTGGTCGAAATGGGTACGGTGCCTGATGTGGAAGTGCAACCAACCCAAACAGCGGAAATCCACACCGGCGCGATGCTGCCCGCAGGGGCAGACGCTGTCGTAATGATCGAGCGCACGCAAAAGGTCGGTGAGAGCGAGATTGAGGTGATGGCACCGGTCGCACCGGGGGAAAACCTTGTGCAAATCGGCGAAGACGTCGCCAGAGACGCCGAGGTTTTACCCGTTGGTCATCGCTTGCGCCCGCAGGACATCGGCGGGTTGCTGGCGGTTGGCATCACCGAAGTAGAGGTCGTCAAAGCACCGCGTGTTGCCATTTTGAGTTGCGGTGACGAACTCGTCCCGCCGGAGCAAACCCCGCAGACCGGGCAAATTCGCGACATCAACGCTTACATTCTGGCGGCGATGTTTGAACAGGCTGGGGCGGAGGTGACTATACTTGGCATCGCCCGTGATACGCTCGACGACGTGCTCGGTAAAGCACAGACGGGCTTTCGTGAACATGACATGCTGGTCATGTCGGCGGGGAGTTCGGTCAGTGTGCGTGATCTGACGAAAACCGTCATCAACCGGCTCGGCGAACCGGGCGTGCTGCAACACGGGATCGCGGTCAAACCGGGCAAGCCGACCATTATCGCTGCTTGCGAGGGTAAGCCGGTAGTCGGTTTACCGGGCAATCCCGTTTCCGCTATGCTCGTCGCCCGGCAGATTGTGTTGCCGACAATTGGATATTTGCTTGGCGAGCGTTTACGTCTCCCTTACACCATCAACGCCGTACTAAGTCAGAACATCGCCAGTACGACCGGGCGTGAAGACACCGTACCCGTGCGGCTGGAAATCGACGACGAAAACATCACCGCCACGCCGATTTTCGGCAAGTCCAATTTGATTTATACCCTCGTCAACGCGGATGGGGTGGTGCGCGTGCCATTAAACAGCAACGGCATGAAGGCCGGTAGCAGCGTCAACGTGGTGGCGTTCTGATGATTACTGAAGAACGGAACGTCTATCTCGAAGATATCCCAATGGAAGACGCCCGGCATCAGCTTGAAATGGCGCTGCGCGAAGCCGGGCGCTTTGAGCCGTTACCGGGTGAAACCGTCCCGCTACGGGAGGCGCTGGGCCGGGTAACGGCGGAGCCAGTATGGGCGCGGTTGTCATCACCGCATTATCACGCCGCTGCCATGGACGGTTATGCCGTCGTCGCAGCGGAAACGCTCGAAGCGACGGAGACACGCCCGGTCACGCTGCAAAATGCGCGTCCGGTCAATACAGGTGCGCCACTGCCGCCGGAATACAACGCGGTCATTATGATCGAAAATGTGCAGGAAAACGACAACGGCATCATGATTAACGCACCGGTCGCGCCCTGGCAGCACATCCGTATGATGGGTGAGGACATGATGGCGACCGAATTGGTGTTGCCCGCCAATCATCGCTTGCGCCCGGTTGACCTGGGTGCGGTGGTGGGGTGTGGCTACCATGAGACCAGTGTACGACGACAACCGCATGTCCTGGTTATCCCTACCGGTAGTGAACTCGTCAGTGCCGACCAACGACCGGAACCCGGTCAGTTGATTGAGTACAACAGTCTGGTGTTGGGCGCACAGATCGAAGCCAGCGGCGGGCGCGTGACCGTGCTGCCGATTACACCCGATGACCGTGATTTGCTGATGCAGGCGGTTGAGACGGCGCTTTCTCATCAACCGGATTTAATCCTCTTGCTATCCGGGTCATCGGCGGGGACGAAGGACTTCACCGCGTCGATTGTCCGTGAGCGAGGGCGCTTGCTGGTGCACGGGGTCGCGGTGCGGCCTGGTCACCCGGTGATTATGGGTATGGTTGATGCGACTCCGATCATCGGTGTGCCGGGATACCCGGTCAGCGCAGCGTTAACAGGTGAGGTATTTATCCAGCCGTTGATCGCCCGGTGGTTGGGTGTGCCTGCGGATATAACCATGCGACGTCGCACGCAGGCCGTGATCACGCGCAAGCTTCACTCACCGACCGGCGACGATGACTTCGTCCGGGTGGCGCTGGCACGGGTGGGCGGTCAACTGCTGGCAACGCCACTCAGCCGGGGCGCGGGGGTGATTACATCGCTCATACGTGCCGACGGGTTAGCACATGTGCCGCGCTTCAGCGAAGGCGCGGATAAGGGCGCGTCGGTCGAGGTGTTGCTTTACCGCACCCTGCACGAGATCGAGCAGACGATCCTCACAATGGGCAGCCACGACCCGATGATTGATCTGCTCGCGCAGCATCTCGCCGCACGGCACAGCGGTCAGCGGTTGACCAGCGCCAACGTCGGTTCAATGGGTGGTTTGGTGGCGCTGCGCCGGGACGAGGCGCATCTCGCCGGGATGCACTTGCTTGACGAAGACAGCGGCGAATACAACCTGCCTTACATCCGGCGGCAGTTGAAAACGCCCGTGCAAGTGGTGACCTTCGCCCACCGCGAGCAGGGGTTAATCGTGCCGAAGGGCAACCCGAAAGCTGTAAAGTCACTCGATGACTTACCCCGCCTGACTTACATCAACCGGCAGCGTGGAGCCGGGACACGCCTGCTGCTCGACTACGAGATGAAGAAACGGAGCCTCACATCTGATGATGTCGATGGCTATGACCGTGAGGAATACACCCATCTCGCGGTGGCGGCGGCAGTGGCGACCGGTGTCGCAGATTGTGGTCTTGGTGTGCGTCGTGCAGCAAGTGCGCTTGACATGGACTTTATCTCCGTTGGCTGGGAGCGTTATGATTTCGTTATCCCCGAAGTGTATCTTGAGTTACCGGGTATTCAGTCTTTGCTGGATGTGCTGCTCAGTGAGGGGTTTATCACCGCGTTGAATCAGCAACCGGGTTACGACACCCGACAAACCGGACAAATAGTTTCTTGATTAAATTGATGTTGAGGTAGTGTAATGTCCATCACAGATAAGTTTGATCGCCCACTGCGTGATTTACGAATCTCAGTGACCGACCGGTGTAACTTCCGTTGTACCTATTGTATGCCGGCGGAGATCTTCGGGGAGAAATACGAGTTTCTAAAACGAGAGAAGATTCTTACGTTCGAGGAGATCACCCGCTTGACGCGGGTCATCGTGCGGCTAGGCGCGGTCAAGCTACGTTTGACCGGTGGCGAGCCGCTCATCCGGCAGGAGATCGAAGGACTCGTCGGGCAGCTCGCGCAGATCGACGATGTGCATGATATAGCGATGACGACCAATGCCTATCTGCTGCCGAAGAAGGCACATCAGCTTAAAGAGGCCGGGTTGCAGCGTGTGACCGTCAGCCTTGACAGCCTCGATAACGATGTCTTCCGGCAGATGAATGGTGGTCGCGCTGAAGTCGATCAGGTGCTAGAGGGAATTCGTGCGGCTGAAGCTGCCGGGCTGACACCGATTAAGATCAATTGTGTGGTGCAGCGCGGGGTCAACGACCACACCATCCTCGATATGGCGCGGTTCTGTAAAGACAATGGCTACATCCTGCGCTTCATCGAATACATGGATGTCGGCACGGTGAACGGCTGGCGTATGGATCACGTCGTCCCGGCGAAGGAGATCGTCGAGCGCATCCATGCTGTGCTGCCGCTGGAACCAGTCGCCCGTAATTACAGCAGCGAAACCGCGCTGCGCTTCCAATATACGGACAACGGCGGCGAGATCGGTGTGATCGCATCGGTGACGCGCCCGTTCTGTGGCAACTGCACCCGGATGCGTCTCTCGCCGGAAGGGTCGATTTATACCTGTCTGTTTGCGACCGAAGGCACCGACTTAAAAACGCCGCTGCGCGACGGCGCGACGGACGATGAAATCGAGGCGATCATCCGTAACACATGGGGTGCACGTATTGACCGTTATTCCGAAGAACGCGGTTCTGTGGAGCGGTCGCGTGAGAAAATCGAGATGTATTATATCGGTGGTTAACGCCACCTCTCAAGAGGGGTTGTTTTGTAATGTGCCGTATGCGTTTGTTGATTTTACTCGTGTTGCTTTTGGCCCTGGCTGCCTGTGCTGACGATGACGAAGATACGGAATCGGCGATTTCCGACGTTGAAACCGGGCGACTGGTGCTGGCGACGACGACCAGTACGGACGACTCCGGACTGCTGGATGCGATCTTACCAGACTTTGAATCGACCTATGACGCCGAAGTTGATGTGGTCGCGGTCGGCACCGGGCAGGCGCTGGAACTCGGCTCCAACGGTGATGTGGATGTGTTACTCGTCCATGCGCGGGCGCGTGAAGATGCGTTCGTGGAAGTGGGGGATGGCACCGAACGTTTTGACGTGATGTTCAACGACTTCGTGATTATCGGCTCGGAAGAAGATCCGGCGGGCATCGCAGGGATGACGGATGCCGCTGAAGCCTTTACCATGATCGCGGAAGCCGAAGCGGAGTTTGTCTCGCGCGGGGATGACAGCGGTACGCATACCAAAGAACTCACAATCTGGGCAGAAGCGGGGATTGAGCCGGAAGGGGATTGGTACTTGAGCGCGGGGCAAAGTATGGGCGCAGTCCTGACCATGGCCGGTGAGCAGCACGCATACACTTTGACGGATCGCGGTACCTACATCGCCCGCAGTGCCGGGGGCTTGAATCTCAATGTGTTGGTGGAAGGGGATGCTATTCTGGCGAATCCATACGGCGCAATCCCGATCAACCCGGAGCAGCATCCAAATGTAAACTTTGATCTCGCGCAGGACTTCGTCGCGTGGCTGACCTCGGTCGAAACACAACAGATGATCGCGGCCTATACCGTCGATGGGCAGCAGTTGTTCTTCTCTGACTCAGAACAATATCGCACAGCCCAGGACGAAGAAGAATTCTGATGACAGACCTGTGTGTGGATGGTGAAGGCCAACTGATCTTCTCCATGTTTCTGCTTTAAGTAACTGTTCAAAATTAACTTACGGTTCTTGAGATAAGATTTTAACCACATATTCTTGATTAAGCGGTAGCTTGTTTTTGCACGCTTCCTAAAACCCACAAAGACAAGGATTTTTCTCATTCAGACAATTTTCGAGGCGCTGGTCGAGGCGCTACAACTTATCACCGGTCTGGATCCGGTCGTGCTGGAAATCGTACTACGGTCATTACAGGTGACGGTCAGCGCATTGTTCCTCAGCACTGTATTGGGCATTCCCATTGGGACGTGGTTGGCCCTGAGTAACTTTGCCGGCAAGCGATTATTTACCGCTTTCATCTACACCGGGATGGGGTTGCCACCGGTGGTGGTCGGTCTTTTCGTTTATCTGATGCTCTCGCGCAGTGGGCCATTGGGCGATCTAGGTTGGTTGTTTTCCTTCGAGGCGATGGTATTGGCGCAGACGATCATCGCTACGCCGTTGATTATCGGCGTGACGTTGAGTAGTGTGTTGAGTGTTGACCCGGCGCTGCGACCTCAGCTTGAGGCACTCGGCGCGACTCGCTTTCAATCGATGCTGGGGTTGCTCTATGAGGCGCGGTTCGGGCTGATCGTCGGTTTGGTCGCCGGGTTCGGTTCGATTATCTCCGAAGTGGGCGCGGTGATGCTGGTCGGGGGGAATATCGATGGGCGCACTCGCGTGCTGACGACGGCAGTCGTGCTGGAGACACGCCGGGGGAACTTTTCGCTTGCGCTGGCGTTGGGGTTAATCTTGCTGTCGATTTCTTTCATCACCAATGCGACATTGGTCATCTTGCAGGGACGTTCTGGGCAACACACCTGATGGATACTCTATACACACTCGACTCAGTCAAGAAACAATACGGTGAGCGTACAGTGCTGCATGTGCCGCATCTGCGTATTCGTGAAGGGGAAGTGCTGGGCATCGTCGGGCCGAGTGGCGCGGGGAAAAGCACGCTGCTACGCCAACTGGCGTTTCTGGAAGCACCGACTGACGGCTTGCTACAAATTCATAGCGATAACCACACATACGATGCCGAAAATATCCCTATTGAGGTCAAACGGCAGCTCACAATGGTGTTTCAACGTCCTGTGTTGATGACACGCAGTGTGCGTAAAAATGTTGCCTACGGGTTAAAGCTACGCGGTGAGCGAGACATCCAGCGACAGGTGGAAATCGTGCTGGAACGAGTCTCGATGGGACATTTAGCCGACGCCCACCCGCGCACCCTTTCCGGTGGGGAACTTCAGCGGGCGTCAATCGCACGGGCGCTGGTGTTGCAACCGCGCGTGCTGATCCTCGATGAACCGACCGCCAACCTTGATCCATACAACGTCCGTTTGATCGAAGAACTTCTGGTTGACCAGAACGAACGCTTTGGTACGACAATTGTCATCGTCACACATAACATCTTCCAGGCGCGGCGATTAGCTGACCGTGTCGGACTGGTCTACGAGGCAAAGTTGATCGAAATCGCTCCCACTGAAGAATTCTTTGAATCGCCACAGGATGAACGTACCCGTGCATTTAGCTCCGGCAACTTAATTTACTAGCATTTTGCAACATTCATCGTCATACAGCGGTTTTAACTATGAAGTCGTGATAATCATGAGGAGAAAGTCATGTACAGAGCAGTAACTATTTTACTAGGGATGTTTTTATTGGTATTTCAGATACCCACCAATGCACAGACAGAAACGCCGGAACCGGCACCCATCGAGTTCACCGGCACGGTTGAGTCGGCTGGTGATGGTACGATTACCGTCGCCGGTTTGCCGGTCGATATTTCCGGTGCGGATATTAGCAGCAGTGCTGATGGTATCGACTCAGGTGCCAGTCTGCGCACATTTTTGGTCGTCGGTACGACGGTACGTGTGACCGGTGTGCTGCGTGGTGGTGTTGTGATCGCGACATCTATCGAGATCATTATCATCATCCAACCGGAGACACCTACACCGGAGCCGACGACAACGCCTGAAGCCGACGACGATGAGTCAGATGATGATGGTGCGATCAACATTGAAAAGTTCATTTCCGCTGACGGTGGCGTGACCTTCGTCGATGCTGACGCCGCACCCGGCCCAGAAATCGAACTTGAGGGACAGGTCGCTTTCCGCTTTGTCGTGACAAACAGTGGTGATGAAACCCTGACCAACCTCACGCTTTCCGATAGCGTATTCGACACCAGCGGATGTGCCGTCCCGCAAATACTGGAGCCGGAAGCATTCTTCGAGTGCAACATTGGCCCCTTTGACGTGACCGAAGGCCAGCACACCAACGTCGCTACGGCGACCGGACTCGTCATCGACGACGATGATGATCCTGAAATCGTCAGTGATGTGGATACCGCGAATTACTTCGGTGGTGACCGTCCCTCGATTGCGGTGGAAAAATTTGTCAGTGTCGCGGGTGGCGGTTGGGAAGATGCAGATGCCGCGCCAGGGCCGCAGGTGGAGCCTGGTGATGATGTCGCGTTCCGCTTCGTGGTGACGAACGATGGCACCGTGCCGCTGACCGGTCTCTCACTTTCTGACAGCATGTTTGATACGAGTAGTTGTGCTTTACCAGCGACCCTGGAGCCAGAAGCCAGCACCGAATGTGTGATTGGTCCGTTCGCAGCGGCTGAGGATCAGCATACGAACACTGCTACCGCAAGCGCGACGGTCGTCGATAGTGATGTCGTGGTGACGGCTACAGATACCGCGAGTTACTTCGGTGGCGACGAAGACGAGCTACCGGTGATTATCGTCATCGAAGGGCCGGTCACTGAAATTAATGTGAATATCATCACGATCTACAACATTCAGATCGAAGTCGATCCTGATGATCCGATTCTGACGATTATTCAGATCGGCGATGAGATCCGCGTTTCCGGTGAGTTGGTCGATAATGATACAACCGTTATCGTCCTGGTTGCCATCACGATCATCATCGTTGATGTCGATATTTTCATCAGTGACGACGGTGACATCTGGCGTGACCCGGAAAATTGCAGTAACCCGCCCCCACCCTGGGCACCGGCGGTTGGCTGGCGTCAGCGTTGTGAAGGCGGTGGCAGCAGCGGCGGTGGCGGTGGCGGCGGCATGGGTATGGGCATGGGTATGGGTGACGACGACGACTAACCTGTACCTCACCGGGCGGGGTAATCCCCGCTCGGTATACTTGCTGCTAACGCGGTAAGATACAGATCGTCAGGCTTTCTGGTGTGGCGGGTGGGCAGTTTCGCTGCTGTACATCCGTCGCACTGGTGACCCATAAGTCACGTAGCCAAAAAGCATCTGTGGGCGCGAGGGTGAACTCCGCGACGACGGTACAGTCTTCCGGCGGTTCGCCCTCGAAGCCTTCAGCATGTGCGAACAGGCATTGATCTGGTGCGAGGTACTGAATATCGCTGAGTAGACGATCCGGATTATCGGTGGCTGCGTTGGTGAACTCATTGCCCTGTGCATTTTCCGTGACGCTGAAAAAGACATTTTCGAGCGAAATCCAGCGTTCTTCCGTGTTGTTATGGACGATCCAACCGTCGGTTGTGTAAGCCATGTAGAGGAACGGGGCGACCTCCTCAGCGGCGGTGCCATCCATGTAAAACGCACAGCGTAGGGGTTGATCTTGTGATTCCGACGGGGCAGCGGGGCAGGTCGCACGAACACTGCCGTTCTGGACGATGTTAAATTCTGTCACGCCGCTGGTGGTCGTCCAGAAGTGTGCTGATGTATCGGTGGTGGTCAGCCAGTTCTGGATCGTCTCGCACTCGTCGATAGCTTTCGGCCCGTTGCGCCGGACTGACCAGATTTGTGTACACTGGTTCGGACGCAAGACATTCGTCCAGCGCGTCGCGTTGAATGACGGGCCTTCCGCCGCCTGGAAGGTCAGTCCAGCCAATTGATTTTGCCCGCTGGTGGTGTTGATTACGGTCAGGTCATTATCGTCATACAGTACGGCGGCGTTCAAGGAACGCAAAACGGTGAGGTCAATTGGGGTGCCGTAGGCGAGTGTTTCACCCGGTTCGAGTGACTGCACGCTGATGGTGTTCTGTGGTAGACCGGTGTCCTCCGTCCAGCCGACCGAGCTAAGTTCACCCAGCCGGAAGCCGGCTTCGTTTAACGTCGAGATGGCCTGTGGTATCGGCATCCCGACCACATCAGGTACGGTGACTTGTTCATCCTCATTTTGTGCGACGATTGCCGGTGCAAGCAGCACGCCTAAAAAACCGACAAACACGATGCAAAATAATCTCATTGAGTGTATCCTCCATATATCATCATTTTTTCACCTTACACTATTGTAAATCGAAATGAACATAGCAATGTGGCATAAAAGATGCAACATTGGTCTAACAAAAGCGATATAACTTATGACTGCAAACAATAATCTTTTTCTTCAGGGATGGCGATAATTTATGTCCGCGCCTGAAGTGATCGCATGGATTAAAGCGGCACAGCAACATGATTCGGCGGCTGTTTCTCGATTATACGAGACCTTTGCGGATCGCATTTATCGCTATATTGCTTACCGGGTGCCGACAACGGCGGATGCCGAAGACATCACAGCAGAAGTGTTTGTGAGTATGATCGAACACTTGCCCAATTTTGAGATTACAGGAGCACCGTTTGAGGCATGGCTGTACCGCATCGCTGCCGGTAAGGTCGCGGATTTTCACCGAAAACTAGCACGCCGTCCGCAATCTGAATTATTAGAGATTGTTCGTGATGACAAGCCCTTGCCCGAAGAAGATTTAGAGACAGAACAAGAATTTCAGAGATTGCGTGAGGCCGTAGGCCAACTAAATGAGGAACACCAGAACGTGCTCATATTACGGTTTATCCAGAAAAAATCACATAAGGAGGTCGCTGCCGCAATCGGCAAGAATGTCTCTGCCGTCCGCTCGATTCAACATCGTGCTTTGATTGAGTTGACCCGTTTGTTGGGTTCTGACGAGAAGATCAGGCACTATCTGCGAGGCGATCATGACTGATAGACGCCATACGCCAGGCTCGCTCGCTGAGGAGCTAGATGCCATCCTCGCGGGTAAAATAGCGCCTGGAGATGATCCGCTGGAGCAGACCGCCGTTCGTCTCGCGGATGCCCCCGCACCCAAGTTGAGCGCCACAGCCTTTGAGCGCATTCAGGCGCAAGTGCTGGAAGCAAATGCCGCGGCTGCGCCATCTGCGGACGCTGGTTTTCGACTGCCGCGTGTCGCCAGTGTTGCGGGTGGGTTGTTTTTCGTCGCGCTGTTGCTTCTGGGTGGTGGTTTCTTCCTCTCGACGATTGTTGATGATGACGAAGCGGAACCGTCGCCAACGGTCACGGCGACGATAACGCCTAGCACGACGCCGACATCGACGGTCACCGAGACCGTACCTCAACCTACACCAACGATCAATATCCGTGTGCCAGTAGTGACGGATGTGCCTACTCAAACATCCCTGCCGACGCTGACACCATCGTTGACATCGACACCATCGCCGACATCGACGCTTACCCCCTCCCCCCTGCCGACTGAAACCGCACTGCCGGTAAATGTGGTGGTGGAAGGGCCGGTACAGTCGATTACCGGGAGTGTCGTCACGGTCTATGACTATGATATCAACTTCGAGCCTGATGCCCCACTGCTATCCGCGTTGCAGGTAGGTGATGTTGTTCGTATCCAGGCCGCCGGGGATACAACCGACATCACAACAGCGGCAGCCGTCGAAGTGACGGTCGAGAACGTCGAAGTTGATGTCAGCGCAACCGGTGCGGTGTTCCGCAATGACAGCGATTGCGGTAATCCGCCGCCCGATTGGGCACCGGCGGTCGGTTGGCGTAATCGTTGCCAGGGTGGGGGCAACAGTGGCAACGCACCCGGTAACAGTGGCAATGCACCCGGTAACAGCGGCGACGCACCCGGTAACAGTGGTGACGCACCCGGTCGGCAAGGCGACGACGATAACGGTCGTGGTGGTCGCGGTGATGACAATCCAGGTCGCGGGGGTGGTCGCGGCAATCAGGGTGGTGACGACGATGATTAGAAACATACCTGTGACATGAGTGAAATCTAAAAGTCTGTTGTCTGTTCTCTCATCATTTCTACAGATTTGAGACATAAAATCCCGGTGTTTGTATTGATTGTCGTTGAACATTTACAGGAGTAGCTATG
>DAOTTX010000167.1:0-10527 GCA_034437515.1 Anaerolineae bacterium | reverse complement strand
GTCTTCGCGGCTTAATTCGGGGGGACATGTAGGATACTTTGACATATTGCTATTCTCTACCCATTGTTCCCATTTGCCAAGTCACTCTTTTCACCCACCTGAGTAGTTACGTTAAGAAACGAAATGGACGCTTTGTTTAGATTTGAGGGCAATACAGTGTAATTAAGGCAAAAGGATGGTTTGTGTGGCAAACGAAATGCACCCGTTTTCAACGCTCGGCGGTCGGTGAGGGTGTGGCGGTCGCCAGAAACAGACCATACAGTCAAGTGCATTTTGGAGCGAACCAGAAAAGTTATTTTTGATTTTTCGCGCATCCGGCTTACAATCACAGTACGCTTAAAACGCAGCGGCTGAACGGAACCCCAACCGCAAATATTCAAAGGACGCTCATGTATATCGTAGATGCCCATCAAGACATCGCCTTCAACTATATCTGCTTCAACCGGGACTATCGCCGCGCCGCGTTGCTCAAACGGCACGGGGAAGTCGGCTCAAAAGCCGCCGAACTCAACGGAGCAACTACCCTCGGCTTACCGGAAGCGCTCATCGGGCGGGTGGCGCTGGTGTTTGCGACCTTGTTTGTCGCAGGGAAGGCCACACGACCGGGACCGTGGGAAAACCTGCTCTATGATAGTCCACAAGCAGCCTATGAGAAGGCGCTCAAGCAACTCGATTATTACGAGCGACTGGTCGATGAAGACGAACGTCTCGTGCTGGTCAAAACACAGGCCGATCTCGATACCGTGCTGGCGACATGGCGCGATGACGCCGACATCAAGTCACGCAAGCAGGGCCTTGTGCTGCTGATGGAAAATGCCGATCCGATCATCGAGCCGAAACAGTTCGAAGAGTGGTACGAGCGCGGGGTGCGTCTGGTTGGCCCGGCCTGGCAGCGCACCCGTTACAGTGGCGGCACCGCTGCGCCCGGCCCTTTGACACCCCTGGGCTATGAACTGCTGGAGGTCATGGCGAGCTTTAACGCCATTCTCGACCTTTCCCACATGGCGGAAAAAGCCTACCTGCAAGCGGTGGAACGCTACGAGGGCGTGCTGATCGCCAGCCATAGCAACCCGCGCAAGTTCTGTGATACTGACCGTCATCTCTCCGACGAGATGATTCGTTTGCTGGCAGAGCGCGACGGCGTGATCGGCGTGGTGCTGGCGAACTTCTTCTTAGATGGCACCTGGAAGCGCAGCGACGGCAAGGCCAAGCTACCCCTGGAACGCGCCATCATGGCGATTGACCACATCTGCCAATTGACCGGCTCCGCACAGCATGTCGGGATTGGCAGTGATTTCGACGGCGGCTTCGGCGCGGGAGCCATCCCGCATGAACTCGACACCGTTGCGGATTTGTGGCTGTTCAAAGATCGCCTGCTGGAACGCGGCTTCAACGAAGACGACACCGCCGCCATCCTCGGTGGCAACATGACCCGCAAGCTGCGTGAGGCATTGACGTAACGCGATGGGTCGCATTTCACAAATTGGTATCGCACTGGGGGCGCTCGGTGCGATCATCATGCTTATGGGGTTGTTCCCCGGCTTAACCGGCCTGGATCCAACTGCCGGGGTAGGCATCGTACAGATTTTCACCGTGCTTATCGGCTTTACGCTGTTGATCCTCGGTGCGTTGGTCTACGTCAAGTTCGCCTTTTACCTCAACCATACCTCCACCCTGATGCAGCAGATCGGGGTGCGGATGGCGCTCACCGGGTTGGTGCTGGCGGCGCTCACCGGCATGGCGGATGCGCTGGGCTTCGGTACACACGGCGCGGAATTCGCCGAATTTAATTTTCTCGGCCCACTGCAAGCCTTCGGTATCATCGGCAGCTATGTGATGTCTTGCATCGGCGTGCTGCTGTATGCGCTAGGCGGCACCGACGACGAAAACAATTAAGGCCGGGCTTTCTCCACAATTTGGTTACATCTCTCATCTATTTAATGTTGTTAACATTCGTTTATCACTCATAACTCACAACCGCCTTATTTGCGAACTATATATTCCATCTTATGTGTGCAAACACATGACACTTTTAATTTACCAGGAGAACTGTAGATGCGTAAACTTTCTTTTCTTGTTTCAATGCTTTTACTACTGATTGCGTCCGTCGTCCCGACGTTCGCGCAGGATGAGGGCGGTACGATTGTAGATGTCGCCGCCAGTACGGACAGCCTCTCGTCGCTCGTCGCGGCTGTACAAGCCGCTGATCCCGCAGTCGCTGAAACCTTGAGCGGCGAAGGCCCCTATACAGTATTCGCACCCACCAACGCAGCTTTTGAAAATCTTGCAGGCTTCCTCGGCATGTCGCTGGAAGACGTCCTCGCACAGCAGGAACTTCTGACGCAAGTCCTGCTCTATCACGTCGTTGAGGGCGAAGTCTTCGCCGAAGACGTGGTCGGCCTGGACGGTGAAGCTGTGCCGACCCTGCTAGATGGCGCGTTTATCGGCGTTACCGTCGATGAAGACACCGTCATCCTGAATGATGTGGTCGAGGTTATCCAGACCGATGTCGATGCCAGTAACGGTGTCGTCCACGTCATCAACGACGTGTTGCTACCGCAGGCCGTGCTGGATCAGCTCGCCGGGATGGACGCTGAAGCCACTGAAGAACCCATGACCGAGATGACCGAAGAACCGATGGCAGAGATGACCGAAGAGCCGATGATGGAAGCCCCGGCGACCATCCGCGTGGCACATCTCTCCCCGGATACCCCGCCGGTTGACGTCTATGTGAACGGCGAAGTCGCGCTGGCTGGTATCGAATTTGGTATCATCACGGCCTGGGTGCCGCTGGATGCTGGCACGTATGAGATCGCCGTCGCCCCGGCAGGCACATCCATTGATGATGCCGCCATCGGTCCGGCAGAGTTTGACCTGCCCGCTGGCGCGTTCATCACAGTTGCCGCAGTTGGCTCACTTGAAGCTGAGACACTTGCTCCGGCAGTGATCGTCGAAAACTACACATCGCTGGATGAAGAACAGGCGCGTGTGGGCGTGTTCCATGCCATCGAAGGTGCCCCGGCGGTCGATGTGATCGTCAATGGTGAAACCGAACTGATCAGTGACCTGGCCTTCCCTGGTACGGTCATAGACGAAGACGACAACCCCAACGATGGCTTCTTTGAAGTCGTAGTCCCGCCTGGCACATATAGCGATCTGGTTGTCACGGTGGCAGATGACGCCGAAACCGTGCTGCTCGACCTGAGCGGTGCTGAGTTCGTCGACGGAAGCTATACCTTCGTCGCCGCCATTGGTACGCCGGAAGAGCCGGGTGTCGCCATCAACGTGACCGCGCCGGAAGTTGCTGCAACCCTGCGTGGTGATGACGAGATGATGGAGATGGAAGCCACCGAAGAACCCATGATGGAAGCCACCGAAGAGCCGGATGTAGAGGCCACCGAAGAAGCGATGGCACCGCCTGCACAGGAGAGCATCGTTGATGTGGTCGCCAATAACGAGGGCTTCAGCACCCTGCTGGCAGCCGTCGAAAATGCCGATCCGGTCATCCTGGAAACGCTGCTGGGTGAAGGCCCCTACACGGTGTTCGCACCGACCAACGACGCCTTCAACAACCTGCTTTCCACGTTGGACATGAGCGCCGAGGATCTGCTGGCGGAAACCGATCTGCTGACGCAGGTGCTCGCTTACCATGTCGTCGCGGGTGAGTTCTTCTCCGGTGATGTGGTTGGCCTGGACGGTGAAGCCGCGCCGACCCTGTTGGAAGATGCGCTCATCGGCATCACCATCACCGAAGACGGTAATGTCCTGCTGAACGATGCCGCTACCGTCACCCGTGCGGATATTGACGTCACCAACGGCGTCGTCCATGTGATCGACGAAGTCCTGCTGCCGCAGGTGGTCATCGACGCCCTGGGTATGTAAATATAGTCCATAGTTCGTTCAAAAAGGCGGGGAGCATTCCCCGCCTTTTTGCGTTCACCACCCGCACACACGGCATCCCCGGCCGGTGCTTGAGTACCTTTTGACCTCATCTCACGTCTAACCCAACCCGATACCCCGCGTCGCTATGGACATAGCTCACCCCTGGAGCGATTGCCCTGTCTTACCAACGCCGATTATTGCGCTTCGACGAAAAATCGTATACGATTATACTTGTAGAAAGTATACGCTTATTCATAAGAAAAAATAAACAAATGACCGTAAAACTTGGCCTCCAAACACCGAAAAATACATCAAATCTCGTCGCGGACACGCTGCGTTCGGCGATTTTGCAGGGCAAACTACGCACTGGGCAATCCCTCAAACAAGATGAAATCGCCGCCGAACTCAGCGTCAGCAAGATTCCCGTGCGGGAGGCGCTGGTGCAGTTACAGGCCGAAGGGTTGGTCGAACTGCGGCAGAATCGTGGAGCGATTGTCTCCAAGCTCTCTGTAAATGAGATCATCGAGATTTATACCATCCGTCACGCGCTGGAAACGCTGGCGCTTGAAAACGCTATGCCTAACATGGAAGAAAGCGACTTCGTCCAGATAGCGCACATCCTCGACTGCATTGACGTGGAAACCGACCACTCCAAGTGGGTCGAACTCAATTGGCAGTTTCATCATACGCTTTACCGCCCTTCACGGATGCCCCACCTGATTAAAACCGTCCATGACTTGCACAACAACGTCGTGCGTTTCTTCTCCGCCCACCCATTGGATAGCGACCACCTCGCCAACTCCCAGCGGGAACACCGCGAACTGCTCGCGTTGAGCCGTGCCGGGGACGTACCGGGGGCGCTGGAACTGCTACGCCAACACCTGACCTATCCTATGTCTCTGTTCGCAGATGATCGTGAGTAAATAAAAATGACAGACCTTATTAGTGAACCGGCACACCTTAATATGCCTGAACAAATTCTCGAAGACTATCGCATTGCCTACCGCAGCCGGCAATTGAGTCTGCTGGCGCGGAAGGACGTGATGCGCGGACGGGCTAAGTTCGGCGCGTTCGGCGATGGCAAAGAATTACCCCAGGTTGTGATGGCGCGGCAGTTCTGCCCCGGCGATTTCCGCAGTGGTTACTACCGAGACCAGACCTTGATGATGGCATTGGGTGAACTCGATGTGCGGGAATTCGTCGCGCAGCTTTACGCCCACGCCAACCTGAGGCATGAACCCTCATCCGGTGGGCGACAGATGCCTTCACATTTCGCCACTCGTTCTTTAGACGAAAACGGCGCATGGCGCGATTTGACGCAGCAATTCAACACCTCGCCGGATATCTCCCCGACTGCCGCGCAGATGCCGCGTCTGGTCGGGTTGGCGCAGGCGTCGAAGGTCTACCGCGAGAGCGACCTGCTGCGCGACATGACGACCTTCAGCCATAACGGGGACGAGGTCGCCTTCGGTACCATCGGCAATGCAAGCTGCGCGGAGGGCATGTTCTGGGAATCGGTCAACGCGATTGGTGTGTTGCGGGTCCCGGCAGTGCTTACCATCTACGACGACGAATACGGTATCTCCGTGCCGAACGAGTACCAGCACACCAAAGGCAATATCTCCGAGATGCTGGAAGGCCTCCGGCAGACCGACGACAGCGCAGGCTTCAACATTTACACCGTGCCCGGTTGGGATTACGTCGCGCTGCGTGACGCCTATGTCGAAGCGGTGGCGCAAGCCCGTTTCGACCACACCCCGGCGATCATCCATGTGACCGAACTCACACAGCCACAGGGCCACTCGACCTCTGGCAGCCACGAGCGTTATAAATCAGAAGAACGCCTGCAATGGGAACGCGACCACGACGGCCTCCTCCGGCTGCGTGCCTGGATGCTGCGTGAAAGCTTGATCGACGAGGCCGAATTGGCGGCCATCGAAACGGAAGAACACGACTTCGTACAGAATGAGATGCGGGCGGCGTGGGATGCGTTTAAAGCCGACATTAACGACGAACGGCAGGAGGTTGAGCAACTGATTGATGTGATTGCTGATGGTTCCGCGCACGCCGACCAACTCCATAAGTTGAGTAAAGCCATGCTGCGCGAACAGGTGCCGCATCGTAAAACCGTGCTAGAAACGATCTTTAACGTGCTCAAGCTCACCCGTGAGGAGCACATCCCGGCGCGCAACGACTTGATCGACTGGCGTGACGATTATCTGCGGGAATCACAGGCGCGTTATAGTACACTGCTGACCAACGTCACCTCGCCCCCGGAAGATCACATCAAGCCGGTTTACAACGGCGACGTCACCGCCAGCGGCTTCCAGATTTTGAACCAGTTCTTCGACCATGCGCTAGGGCGTGACCCGCGTGTGCTGACCTTCGGCGAGGACGTCGGTTATCTGGGCGGCGTCAACCAGAGCATGGCGGGGATGCAGGAAAAATACGGCGAACTTCGTGTCTCCGACACCGGCATCCGCGAGACGACCATCATCGGGCAGGCCATCGGACTCGCGCTGCGCGGCCTGCGGCCTATCGCGGAAATCCAGTATCTCGATTATGTGTTGTACGCGCTGCAAATCATGTCCGACGATCTGGCGACCCTCCACTGGCGCACGGCTGGCGGTCAAAAAGCCCCGGCGATCATCCGCACACGCGGACATCGCTTGGAAGGGGTATGGCACGCCGGTTCCCCGATGGCGGGGATCATTAATCTGGTGCGGGGGATGCACGTCGTCGTCCCGCGTGATATGACCCGTGCGGTCGGCTTTTATAACACGCTGCTGCACGGCGAAGACCCGGCGCTGGTGGTCGAGGTGTTGAACGGCTATCGCAAAAAAGAACCGCTGCCGCAAAACTTGACCGAGTTGATGATTCCGCTCGGTGTGCCGGAAATGCTGCGCGAAGGTCGCGATGTGACACTGGTCACCTACGGCGCACTCTGCGACATCGCGCTGCGGGCGGCGGAGTCACTGGCGGAGGTCGGCGTGGAGGTCGAAGTGATCGACGCACAATCGCTGCTGCCCTTCGACGTGAACGGGATGATTGTCCAATCGCTGAAGAAGACCAATCGCATCCTGTTTGTGGATGAGGACGTACCCGGCGGCACGACCGCCTACATGATGCAGCAAGTGCTCGAAGTGCAGGGTGGCTATCATTGGCTGGATTCAGAGCCGCGCACGCTCTCAGCACAAGCGCACCGACCGGCTTACGGCACTGACGGCGCGTATTTCTCCAAGCCGAACGCGGAGACGATCTTTACCGCCGTTTACGATCTGATGAACGAAGCGAACCCGGCCCGCTACCCGATGTTTTACCGGTAAATACTCCGCCGCTGCGATAGTGTCGCGCCATCTTCCCCAGGCCGTTATGCGACACCGTCGCACGCTATGGGGGCGGCATCAACGCAACATCTCTGGGGTCGCAAGAGAGGGCAATCGCATCTGGGGAAAACAGGAGCACACAGGGGTGCTCCCCGACAAATCATGACAGATATTGTAAGGGCAGACCGGGGTGTCTGCCCACAACGGATTGCCCTGGGTCAAAAGGTAGCATGTCTGACAATTAATCACGAAAAACTAGAGGTCTTATTTCATGAGCACAGAGATTATTATGCCGCTGATCGGTGAGGGCGTGGTCGAGGCCACCGTCATTGATTGGCTGAAAACACAGGGCGATCACGTCGAACGTGACGAGCCTATCCTCGAAGTGGAAACCGATAAGGTCACGTTTGAGATCCAGGCTGAGGACGCCGGAACGCTGCTGCAACAGCATGTCAGCGCCGGGGATACGGTCGAGGTCGGTGCGGTGCTAGGGGTGATTGGCGCGGAAGAAGACGACGTCCCTGAACCCACAGCGCAAACCGCCGGCACGGTCGAGCATGTACAACCGCGCCAATCATCGCCGCCGATTGAAGACCCGGCTGAGGGTGCGCCCAGAACCGCCGGACGTGAGTTCGACGGTGTACGTGTGAGTCCGGTCGTCGCCCGGATGCTGCAAGTCCACGACCTCGATGTGCATAAGATCGCCGGCACCGGACGCGACGGACGCATCACCAAGCGCGATGTGGAAGCCTACATGGAATCGCTCGAAGCGCAACCCACACCTGCGACACAAGCACCCGCACCGAGCAAACCGGCGACCAATGGCGACCACAAGCGAGCCGAGCCGGTCGCGCCGCCAGTCGAACAGGCCACCGGGGACGAACTGGTTCCGCTGACCGGTATTCGCCGCGCCATCGCCGACCATATGGTGACCAGCAAGCGCACCTCACCCCACGCGACCACGTTATTCGAGTTCGATTTCGGCAAGGTCGCTGAGCATCGGCGGGCGCACAAGGCAGCCTTTGCCGGAGAGGGCATCAAGCTGACGTATATGCCCTATATCGCGCAGGCGACCATCACCGCGCTCAAGACTCACGCGATTGTCAACGCCAGTTGGACGGACGACGGCATCTTACTGCGCAAGGCCGTGAACCTCGGTATCGCGGTGGCGGCACCACGCGGCCTGCTTGTCCCGGTGATTGAAAACGCCGACCGGCTCAACCTGCGCGGCCTGGCGCTGGCGATCAACGATGTCGCCGACCGCGCCGGACGCAACCAGATCAAACCGGGTGAATTGCGCGGCGGCACTTTCACGGTCAGCAATCATGGGGTTTCCGGCAGTCTTGCTGGCATGCCGATCATCAACCAGCCGCAGGTCGGCATCCTCGGTGTAGGAATGATCGAGGAACGCGTCAAAGCCAAAAACGGTGCGATCTTCGTGCGTCCGTGCGCCTACATCAGCTTCAGCTTTGACCATCGTGTGCTGGACGGCGCAACCGCCGACGCCTTTGTGATGGACATCAAACACGCTATTGAAGATTTCAAAGATTAACCTTTTCTTACGCGGCAGCACGGTTTCCTCTCACGCTGCCGCGCTAAACTCGTTATAATAATCACAATATTCAAACAAAAAAAGGGAGGCTTCCTTGATCCGTTCACTCGGAGCACCACTGGAAGCAGAAGTCAAAACCGAAGATACGTTCGTCGCGCTACGCAACCTCACACGAGAAAAGTTGGAGGAATGTCTCAATCGCGGGGATAAGCTCTGGATTGACCTCATCGACCCGGATAACGATGAAATCCAATGGTTAGAGCAGATGCTCGACCTGCACCCGACCGTCGTCGCCGACCTTAAACGCGCTGACCGGCGGCCTAGCCTACTCGTCTATCCGGAGTATTTGTTTCTCTCGTTGTTTCAGCCGGTGATCCAACTGGATAAGGTGGTCGGTGATGAGATCCACTGTTTGATCGGCGAGAAATTCTTCGTCACGCTGCGTAAATCCAGCAGCAACCTGGTGGATGACGCTTATCAACGGGTTGCGCAGAACAAAGACTTATGGCGGCGCGGGGTGGCCTACTTCCTCTACCTGACCGTGCAGCATGTGGTCGATGGCTACTATCCATTGTTAGATCGCATCAGCTTGAAGCTCAACAAGTTAGAAGAAAACATCGCTATCGAAGGGAGTCCACCAGCCAATGCCCAGCGCACGGTGTACCGTGTCAAAAGCCAGTTGATCCACCTGCGGCAGATGGTCGCCCCACAGCGTGAGGTATTGGCGAACGCGCTCGGTGAAAAGCGCCTCGCCGGGAGCAGCGAAGACCGTGATTTGTTCCGGCATCTGTATGAGCGCTTGCTGCGCATCTATGATATTATCGACTCTCAACGTGACCTGACCAGCAACGTGCTGGATATGATCCAGAGTCGGGAGTCGTCCCGGCTGGCGGACGCCGTCAACCGGCTGACCATCTTCTCGATGATTTTTCTGCCGTTGACCTTTTTTGTCGGCATGTTTGAATTGAACTTCGCCACGACCAGCGACCAGCTTACATTGCCCATCAGTGGAGGTGTCATGTTCATCATGGTCATCGTTGCGATGGTGGTCTCCGCGTCATTGATGGTCTGGTTCTTCCGTTACAAAAAATGGTTGTAGCCGTTAGAGAACAAAAAATCTATGGGATTACGCCTTCGTTTGATCGTCGTTTTCTTCGGTGCGTTGCTGGTCGTCGCCACCTATACCTATCCGCTGTGGCGTCCAGAGCCGTCGCTCGTCACCGAGGAGCAGGGGTTCCCCGGCCTCGCGGAGACACTGCAAGCGCAGTTCGTCGAGTTGCCACCCGGCACACAGAACACTTATCTGCGCATGGCAAGCCAGAACACTATGCGGGCGCTGGAGCTGCTCACTGCGCATCTGCAACCGACCGGGTCACTGCCGCCTGAAGAGGCCGACCTGCCACCACAATACGAGAGCGCGACCGTTGAGGCGACCGGGGCTTTCCAGCCGATTGACCCTGAAGCACTCGACGAAGACCGTGACCTGCCGCCATTTTACGATCTCTACCGGGAAACCAGCGGTGAAGTCGTCATCTACCAGGACCCGGACGGCAATCGTCTGTTGCGCATCGAAGGGCTAGAGGTCATCAACGGGCCGGATTTGTGGGTGGCCCTCTCGCCGCAGCCGACCCCCCTTTCCGGTGAGATCAGTGAACTTGGCAACACCTACATCGACATCGACCCACTGAAGGCCAGTTCCGGCGACCAGAATTACTTCAATGTGCCCAGCGTGCTCGACATCAACCTGAACAACTACGCCAGCGTGGT
>DAOTTX010000166.1:0-4389 GCA_034437515.1 Anaerolineae bacterium | reverse complement strand
CAAGCCCGACGATAGTCAATGCGCAAAGTGTTTCTGTGTGTCGATATTCCCGCAAAAGGAGAAGGAAATGTTTCGACTGAAAAGAACCTTACCATTGATTTTGAACGTGGTTTTGCTGTTTTTTGTCATCTCTGGTACTTCACCCAAGCAGTGGGCAGCCATGGAGGTCACGGATGTGTCAATCCGCCTGGTCAATGCGCCACTGGCGACATGTACGAATTCCTACACTGCCGACGGTGTGCCTCTCGACCAGTGTGACGGTTTTACCTTCACCATCGGTGGCAACCCGCGCAGCGTGAGCGTCTACTACACGCTAACCTCGACGCACGACGGTTCTCCCCACAATCACTGGATCAACTCCGCTGCAGAAGCGGAGGATGTCGCCGACTGGGCGCAGGAAGCCTGGGAGCGCTACTACGCGGATACCGGTGTGGAACCCTGGATCACAGGCTGCGACGGCAACATCGACTTCCTGATCCGCAAGGGCGACGGCTGGGCCGGGATTGCCTACTGGGCTGCATCGGGGAAGTGCCGCATTGGCATCGATTCGCCGACGGTGCGCGGTGGTGGCGGGCGCGGCACGACCTACCACGAGGTGCAGCACTACCAGCAGTATGGCTTCAACGACTGCTACGACGATTGGAAATCCGGCTACGATGGCAATGCCGAGTTCATCGAAGGCTACGCGGATTACGGTCCCAGCACCATCGACAACTCCGGCTGGTACAACAACAACTCGTACAACGCCTCTGCGTCGATGTACAAAAAGTCCTATGGCAACCGTTTCGTCATCTACCTCTCAGAGCAAATTTCCGCCGGACTTGGCCCCAACGGCTCGCCCGGTGATGCCTGGTATCGCTCCAACGGAATGTACGAACACTACATCGAGTGTGGCATCCAGGACGACCTCTACGTCGAGCGGGACATTGTCCAGGCTAACACGCCCTATTCGTACGAGGAATTCTTTATGAACTTCCTCGCAGCGAACTGGGGCAACGATTGGGCGGATGAACCCACGCAACCGGAGCTGTACTATTACGAGGAAGACGTAGGCATCAACTTTGCAGCGCCCACGCTCACCGCCGACGTGAGCCTATCCGGCGGCACGCAAAGCTGGACCGGCGTTTCGACGCCGGATAAGTGGGCAGGCAGGTACTACCAGGTGAAGCCACAAAGTGGTTGCCCATATCTCATGCTGGACGTGGACGGGCAGAGTGGGGCGAATTTGGGGATCAGCCTGATGGCGGCGAACACGAGCGCGCCCAGCCTGGTGCGTTCGGCGTGGGTGGGCGAGGATTTCGTGCGCACCTTCGCGGCGCACGGTGTGAACGACCGCGCCGTCGCGGTGGTCAACGCGTTCGGCCACAATTACAACTATGACGTGGTCGCCACGTGTGTGACGCCGCAGATCGACATCCTCGAACCCCGGCAGACCAACTTCGCGCTCGTCGGCGATCCAGCCAGCCCCATCGCGTTCCTGGCGCGCGTCCGCGTGACCAGTGGCGGCGATCCGGTGCGCGGGCTGGTGGAAAGCTCCTTCAGCTTCGATGCCGAGGGCGATGCGATCACGGTCGTCACCGGCACGTTGCAGGAGATCGGCGGCGGCGAGTACTGGGCCACGCTGCTGCCGCCCACAAAACCTGCCGGGACAACCTTCGTGGATTTCGAAGTGTGTCTCGACGCCATCTGCGATACCGAGACCAACGCCCTGCTCTACGTCGCGCCGGGCAACAGCGACATCGTCATCCTGCACGACGAGTCCGGCTCGATGTCCACCGAAGATGTGGGCGGCGAGGGGACGCGGTTGGTAAACGCGCAGAAGGCGGCCACGGTTTGGGCTAACCTGTCGCAGGACGGCGACCGCTATGGCGTGATGGGATTCAACGCGAAAAATAACCCCGTGAATTGCGGGATTCCATCCGGTACGGGCGATTGCGAGTTGGACATTCGCGAACATATGGCACGGACCAATATCACCAATCCCACCTCCCAAATCCCGACTATCGAAGCGGCGATCAATGCGACAGCCGCTTTGCAATGGACGCCCATCGGGGCGGGGCTGCGCGCGGCCAAGAACGCGCTGCAAGCGTCGCCGTACAGCCTCAATCCTAAGTACATCATCCTGCTATCCGACGGTGAGGAAAACGTCAACCCGCTCTATAGCGATCCCACGTCCGGGATTCAGCAGGAGATGATCGACTCCGGGGTGGTGGTCCACACCATCGGCTTTTCCGGCGATGCGCCGTCGGCGCTGCTGTCGCAGATTGCAGCGGACACCGGCGGCATCTACCGTTACGTCCCCGCCAGCCCCGGCGATAGTCTGGCGCAGTCTGAGACAACCCTGACCCGCGCCGACGTCACCGCGACGTTCGTCGCCCAGGGCGTGCCGGAGGAAAACGCCGTGGCGCTGGCCCAACTGTTGGCGCCCGCTTCGACCCACTATCCATCCAACCTGGGGCTGGCCGACGTCTACGATTACTACGAGACCGCGGCGCAGGGCGCAGCGCGTATCGGCCACGGGATGTACGTTTTTATCGCCGACAACACCTGGCGGGAACAGCAAGTGACCGTTGATGCGTCGGTCAATATGCTGCGGCTCGTGTCTGCCGGTCGACAGTGGGATGCCGACGTCGATGGCATCTGCGAGGGGTACCATCGTTCTGTGGAGGTGCTGGAGCCGGGTGCCATACGCGAGTGGATTCCCGTCAGCCCACCTACTCTGGATTATCCTCCGCCTGCCACGTGGGATATCCGTAACAGCTACTACGTGGACGTCGTGATGGTTCCCAATCCCGCGCCCGGTCTCTGGAAGATCAGGACGCGCTACGACTACATCATCTGCCGTCAAGGTGAACCGGTCCCAACGGCTCCGCAGGCGCTGGAATCCGACTTCCTGATGAACGCCAGTGTCCAATCGACCTTTCAACTGGAAGGCCGCTTCCTGGAGCCCTACGAGGACAATCAGGGATTGGCCGGGGAGCACGTGCCCATCGTGGTCGCGCTGATGCAGAAGACAGGGACGTTGGCCGGTGCGAGCGTCTGGGCAACCATCTACAAACCCGGTATCGGAGAGGATTACATCCAGCTTTACGATGATGGCAATCACGGCGATGGTAAGGTCAACGACGGTATCTACGGGCGCATTTACCCGAAGACAACTGCCGCGGGGTCGTACAACGTGACCATTGCCGCTGCTTTCGTGGATCCCTCGAATCCTGCCCAAAACCTGGTGCGCGGGTGGTACGGGAGCTTCTACGTGCAGGGGGACGACGTGAGTCAGGACGATGACCCGTTCCCGTGGTGGTGGGAGCGCTGGTATCCGTGTATGGACCCCGATGCGTACAACAATCCACAGGCGGATTATGACAAAGATGGGCTTGTCAACGTCGGTGAATGGGAAAACGGCACCAACCCGTGCGATCCCGACACCGACGACGGCGGTGAGATGGACGGCTCGGAGGTCAACGGCGGGCGCGATCCGCTCTATCCACCCGACGATAAAGTGCGCCCGATCTTCAACTTCTCGTTCAGGCCGCTCAACGCTGCGATCCTCATCCGCTGGAGCCGCCCGCTCAGTTACACCGTGATGCTGCTGGACATCGAAGGTGAGGACCCGGTGGATATGGGGCAAACGGGGGTGTTCACCTACCCGTTGACGAACGGCATGCCCTATACCGTCACGCTGCGCGGGTTCACCGAAGAGGGGGAGGGTGCGCCGACCGAGCCGCAGGTCGTCACGCCAAAAGAAGACCCGGATCCGCCGAGTGGGTTCATCCAGATCAATGGTGGCGCATCACAGACCCTCTCACGGGACGTGATCCTCAATGTCAACGTGTCGGATGAACTGCTCGACGGTTTGCCCGCCCCGGGTTCGGCGGCCTCCATCGCCAACGATTACACGGCGAACAACGTGGTGAGCGCCGGCGAGCAGATGCGGTTCACCAACAACACCGGGGAAGCGTGGTCGGCGTGGGAGCCGTACGCGCCTGAAAAACTGTGGACGCTCGATCTCGAATGTGCGGCGGGCACATCGTGCGTCGTCTACGCGCAGTTCAAGGACGCCGCGGATAACGAATCGCTGGCCGTGTTCGACCACATTCTGTTCAAACCGGTGATGGTCTATCTGCCCTTGGTCTTGAAGTAACACGTCCTGACCAAAAAGCACATCCGTGCTAGAGCCAGACCCAACGGATGGAGAATCCCTCGTCTCAGATGGTGTGAGAAGCGGAGAATGGGTGGGAAGAGATGGTGAGTAGCGCCTCTTTGCAGATGCGCAGCTTGCTTGCCAGAAGCAGGGTGTAGCGGGTGAGGATGTCCAGAACGGCGTTTCAGATTAGGGAATGATTGCCGGGCTGAGTACACTCCGACGTGGGGCAAATCAGGGCTAAC
>DAOTTX010000165.1:0-10959 GCA_034437515.1 Anaerolineae bacterium | reverse complement strand
TGTGGGTTTTCGTTGTGTGCGTGCCCCTTCTCTCTGAATCTCTGATTCCTGTGGGCGGTCGGGCGTAGCCCGAGAAACCGCGCGTAGCGCGTGTTTCAGCCCCCCGCTTTTTTCCGCGCAGCGGAATCAAAAATCTCGTATTTCTAGCAGAACATCATCGCACACATTCCTCGTAAGCGCCTACACGTTAAACCGGAAGTGCATGATGTCGCCGTCCTGCACGATGTAATCTTTGCCTTCGAGATGCAGTTGACCGCGTTTCTTCAGTTCGGCCTCGCTGCCGGCCTCTAGCATGTCATCCGTACTCATCACCTCCGCCCGGATAAATCCTTTTTGTAGGTCGGAGTGGATAACCCCCGCCGCTTCCGGGGCGTTAGCGCCGACGCGCACACTCCACGCCCGGCATTCGTCCTCGCCGACCGTGAAAAACGATTGGATCGACATCAGATCGTAGGACAGACGAATCACTTTGGGCGCGGCGAGTTCGGTGATGTCGTATTCGTCCATGAACATGGTCTTGTCGTCGGGGTCGTCGAGTTGGGCGATCTCGGCTTCGAGCTTGCCCTGCAAGCCGATAATCGCGCTTTTGTCGTCGTCGTAGTCGATATCCGGTTCGGTTTTCTCGTCACCCTGGTTGAGTACGATCACAACCGGCTTGAGCGTCAGGAAACCATAGCCGCGCAGGGGTTTGATCTCGTCGTCGCTGAGGTCGAGTTGGCGCAGCGGCTTTTCCGCTTCAAGGTGCGCCTTGAGTTGCTCCATCGTGGCCAGTTCGCCGGCGTACTGTGTCTCAACCTTCTTGCCCTTCACGCGGATCTCTTCGTTGATCTTGGCGATGCGCTTTTCCACCGTGACCAGATCGTCAAGCAAGAACTCGGTATCCAGCATTTCGATGTCACGGGCGGGGTCTACATCGACGTAAGGATGGGGGATGCTGTCATCTGCAAAGACACGCACCACATGCAGGAAGCCATCGACCTGCGCGAGTTCGTTGCGGAACTGCCCCTTGATGCCGCCTTCGCTGATGCCCTTATCCAGACCGGCGATGTCCGCGTAGGTGATGGTGGCGTAGGTCTTTTTCTTGGGGTCGAACAACGCACTGAGCTTTTCCAGCCGGTCATCCGGCACGTTGACCACCGCCGTATGAACCTCGAATTGTCCACTGCTGACGGCGGCGGTGTTCAGGTCTTGCCCGGTGAGGGCGTTGAAGATGGTGGTCTTGCCGCTGTTGGGCAGACCGATGATGCCAAGTCGCATAATGTGTTATCCTCGCATGATTGATGCGTTTATGATTATCGCAATTCTGGCCCGCTCTGGTAAAGTAGACCGGCGTCCATTGTAGGTGGGCTTGCCATTTTGGGCTATAGGCTTTCGGGATGATTGCGATGCGTTATCTACTTTTACTGGCAATGCTTGTGTTATTTTCGGTGCCGGGCGAGGCGCAGCAACCCCCGCCCACGCTCGATGACTTCTGGGCCGGGGAGGCCGAATGGGTCGTCGATGTCCGCGATGTCGGCTTGCCGGTCGGCGAGAGCGATACGATTCAGGTTGATGAGAATACGTTCTGGTCATATCTGCACGCCAGCGACCAATCCGCCGGGGTGATTGACCAATGCGGAGAGCCGGTGGCGTTCCCCGGCTGCATGACGCGCTGGGAAAGCAGCGACGGTGGGCAGAGCTTCACCCTTCCGGCGAATGTCTGCGCGATCCGCTGCCAGCAATGCCCGTGTTCTGACGAGCGCGACCATCACGGCCTGACGTCCAGCGGTGACCGCGCCGCCGCGCAGCAATATCCGCGAGTCGTCGTCGCCGAGGACGGCACACACTACATGGCCTACGAATGGCACGCACAAACCATGTTACGCACCTCACCGGATGGCATCGTCTGGTCGGATTGGACACCGCTCACGGCTCCGGCAGGGACGTGGCATACCGACTTTCGACCGTGCAGCGAGGTCGAGCGCATTGGGTCGCATCCGTTTATACGCGGCGAGGTGCATAACTGTCTGGTCGGTGCGCCGCCGGGCATCTACGTCGAGGGCGATATGCTGTATGTGTTCGTTGCGGCGGGGTCTGCGCCGGGACACATGCGCTGCTACCGGGGCAGCCGCTTCGACCTCGATAGTTTGCAGGTCTGTGAGAACGACCCGCTGTTCAGCGGTGCGCCAGAATACGGCCCGGTTGATCTGGTCGGCGCGGCGGCGAACGATTACTTTGACTTCCGTTATGTTAGTTCCGCTGACCTGCTGCGCGTCGGCGACCGTTACTACATGGCCTACGAGGGCATTCGTGGGCCGGAAGCACTCGAAATCGGGCGAGATACGCAGTTCGCGCTCGGCTTTGCCCGGTCGGTGAGCGATCAAATCGACGGGGAATGGGAAAAGTTCCCCGGCAACCCGGTGTTGGATGCCATCGCCTTCAACTGGGGCGTCGGGCACGCCGACTTGATCGTGATTGACGGGGTGACGCATATGTACACGGCGACCTCGGTCGAGGTCGAATATGCTGAGGACGGACGCGAGATCCTCAGCGCGGGGGGCACTCGTGGACGCTACCGGCTGGCATGGCGCGAGTGATTTCTTACGGCAGCAGCGCGGGAAATTCGAGTACAGTGAGGGTGATGCTTTGAGCTTAGCCGAGATGACATATGCACAAACGCTTACTCATTTTCCTGCCGTTGTTGCTGGGCGCTTTTGGCCTGCGCCTTGTCGCCATCGACAGCCACGATATGAACATCGACGAGACGTGGACGTTCGTCTATAGCTACATCATCCCCGATGACGAGAACGCCAATTTCATCAACACCTACTGGGCAGAACCCAACAACGCGCCGCACATCTTCCTCATCAACACACTGACGAACGATATGAACAACGCCTTCGGCCTGCGCTGGCTTTCGATCTTAGCCGGTGTGGTCAGTGTGGCGTTGATCGCCCGTATCGCTGCGCGGCTGCCGAGCGTTGAAAACGCCCGGCTAACAGTGGGGCATGTCCACTAAAGGGACAGCTATGGGTTGATCGTTTTTCTGTCCTTGTCATCGGTGCGGGCTTCTTCTATTCGACGCCTAACTGAAAGACCATCACGTAACGACCGACACTCTCTTGATTATAGCTGGTGGCGCGGATGTTGAGCGCCTCACGTTCGGTGCTGATGGCTTGAAGCACGCTATCGTCGAAGAACAGCGCCGGGTCAAGCAGGCCACCGCGCAACGCCTGCTGGTTGTACGTGCTGACCGTGCTGTCAGAAAGCACACCGATTGGCGACCAGCAGCGATCAGAACCGGCGTCGTCACAGGTGAGTGGGATGCCGTTATCATCCAACACCTCGCCGCGCCGGTTGACGATCTGTAAAAAGCCATCAAGCGCGGAGACTTCACTTATCATATAGACCGCGAAGTCGTCATCGAGGATGTTTTGCGTTAGCGCCAGTGAGTAGAGGTCGCCGCGTCCGTCGTCATCGGTGATTTCACCACCTTCGATGATGATCACGACCTCACCGGGTTGGTTGTTGTAACCGCCGACCACAATCGACAACGACTCGGAGTCGCCGCTCTCACGGGTAAACGTCACCTGCGAACCGCGTGATGGCTCTGTGATGCCGGCGGTAGTTGGCAGGTTGACGTTGTAAGTGGCGGCGATCTCGCTGTCATCAGAGCAGATGCCGTCCGCGTCACCGTTGAACACCGCCAGGATCGGATCAAAGCCGAGCACGCCGAGCGCGGTAATGCGGTATTCCACACCGACCGGCACGTTATCAATGGCGATCTCCGCGCCGTTGTCAAAGAAGGCGTCCGCGCCACAGCTTACCGAAAAACCACCGCTGGTGGTGGGCGCATCGTCACCGTCGCCGTAAGTCAGCGTGGTGTTAGAGGTTATATCGACGTTGCGGTTATCGCTCAGTTCTTCGCCGTCACAGTCGAGCAGCAGCACGTCATAATAATCGGCGGTGACCTCGAAATTGCGCTGGTCACCGGGCATGATGATCTCTTCTTCCCGGAGTTGATCGTCACCCCATTCGACGGCGGTCGTCAGGGAAATAAAGACGAAACATACCGGCTCATCCGACTGGTTGGACAGCGTAAAATCCTGAACACTGCCGGAGGGGGCGGGATTTTCATCGATGGTCAGTGGGGCAGTGTCCTCGTCCTGCTGGAAGTCCTCGGTGTTTTCCAACAGTGCCAGCACGCTCGTAAACGGTAGGATGCCGCCGAGCTTGCCGTCCGTGCGGTCTTCGGTGACCACCCACGTCGGGATGCCGACCAGTTCCCCGGCGTTGTTGACCGCGAGACCGCCGCTATTGCCACCGGAGAACTCCGTATCTGTGCGATACCACACCGGCACGCGCTCACCATTGACCGTGCCGTTCTGGATGGTGACGACCTCGCCGGAGGTTACGACCATGTAGCCATCGCCGATGCCGGGGTAGCCGAATACACGCACCTCCTCGCCAATATCAACCAGCGCAGTTTCTAGTGGGAGGAAGGGTAGGTCAAGTGTATCAGGGTCGATGGAATTGCCGTCGGCGTCCCGGTCGATTTGCAGCACGGCAAAGTCGATCTGGTCAGCGATTTGGGTCACACTGGCGTAGTAGCGTAATTCTGGTAATTCTTGCACATCATCGAGGATGAAGATGGCCAGGTCGTCGGCCTGTTCAACGACGTGCCGGTTGGTGAAGATCACACCGGACGAATCAACAATGGTACCGGAGCCGTTCCCGGCGATTTCTCCGTTTTCAATGATCCCGATGAGAACCACACGCTCCGCGATGTAACGTAGGTCGGGCAGTTCCTGTTGTGCGGTAGTCACGGAACCGACAAGCAGAAAGCACAGCAGTAGTATGTAGGGTCTCATAGTGCCTGGTTACTTTCTCCAAATGATGCGATCATAGCAAATATTTCAGAATTGGACGGCAGCGCGTTATTCACCGTTGAGGCGATGGCGATACCTATGTCTCCAGTGCCAAGCTCTATTACGAACAGGCTCACCCAGCTTTCTTCATTAATGAGATAATCATACCGCAGCCCCAGCCGACCGTTCAATGGCAAAGCGGTAAGATAGTCCTCATTGAAAGTTGGCATCTCTTCCAGTCCTTCGTTGACAAATCCATAGACATTTTGCAATGCCTCTACGGGCGTGGCATCTGACGTGATGCCAAAAGCGGCGTTTTCGGCGGGATCGAACGCGATTAAGGATGTGGCTTCACCCGGCCCGTAGAACGTGACGCCGAAGTCAAGTTGTTCGATTGTCCAGCCGACCGGATAGCGAATGATGAGGTCATCAGCCACACTTTCGACACCCTCTAAAGCCGCAACCTCGACCAGCACGGGCAGCAGCTTTTCCAGCGGATTACTATCGAAGGTGCGCAGTATAGCGCGGACAGGTGCTTGTGCCAGTGGTAGGTCGCTGTTGCTGAAGGCATACATCAACCCGAACGTCCCATCACTCAAGCGGATGGCATACGAACGTGCCTCGGTCTCGCTCTCGTCGGTGAAGTCGTAGCGCAATGCCTCCCGTCCGTTGACCGTCAGCATAACAATGCGCGACGGATCAAACATCCCCGCGCCGTACACGCTGTCGAAATCGGTCTGCATTACGGTGGTCAGGTCAGCCTCGGCGGGCAGTCCCCGCCGCTCGAAGAAATCATAGTTCATCAACGTGAAGTAATAATCTTCATTGAACACGCTGGCAAGTGCTTCGTAACTCTCGCCTTCCCAGGTTGCCGGGTAGCGAAAGGTCGTCCCGTCGGCAAACACATAAAACTGACTCAGGTCAGCATCAAAACGGACGTCCTGCGCTTGCGCGGTGACGCCGGTCAACAGGACAAGCAGGGCAATCATGATAGTTCGCATAGGTGAGCCTCCTCAGCTTCCTGATTGATTGTAACCGCCTTCGTCATTGATAGAAAATGTTCTGCTGCTTTGACCAAGGGAATCGCCCCAAAATGCACAGCCACCACGTAGCCGAGTGTTGAAAACAGTGTTGAAAACACTCGGCGGTTGGCCTTACTTGGCAGCTAGCGGGCAGCGGCGACCGGTAGCGGTGTTGTGGTCGGTAAAGGGAACGGCGTGGGTGTCGGTGGGTTACTCACATCGTCGGCACACAACGGTTCTAACTCGAAGTCGCGCCGATCTTCGCAGGACGGCACCGGCACATAGCGATTGGCAAACGTCCATGCGATCAGATCGGTTATGTCGGTGAGGATGCGCCACTCGCGGGCAGTTGAGTCGTCCATGCCCGTGAGCACTTTTAGCCCCTGCTGACCGAACTCAATCGTCTGGGGGGCGCTGTCATCGGTGCTGATACGGCGCAACTCGAACCCACTTTCCAAATCCCACAAACGGATGGTTCGATCGAACGAAGCGGAGACAACTGAGTCACCGTCCGGCGCAAAATCGACTGCAAACACATTTTGATCGTGCTCGTCAAACTGGCGGATGGCATCCCCGGTTTCGATGTTCCATAGGATCACCCGTGTATCCGCTCCACCGGAGACAGCCCGTTGCCCGGCAACGTCAAAGGCGACACTGAGCACTTCGTCCGTGTGCATGATGGCACCACTTGAGCCGATCTCACGGATAAGTGTGCCGGTCGTTAAATCCCACAACAAAAGCAGATTGTCCTCACCGGCGGTCAAAGCGCGGGTTCCATCCCGGCTGACGGCGACCGTGTTCACCCCACCGATGTGACCGACGTCGTTCTTCGTCACAGCAGGTTCAAAAGCATAGACCACCCGCCCATCGGCGGTATCCCACACCAGCACCTGACCGCTATCATTCGCAGAAACGACTTGTGTCGTCCCCGGCACCAGCGCGACCGCCTCGATCTGTGTGCCGTCAGTATGCCCGGTGAAGCGCAGGCGATCCGTGCCGGTTTCGATGTTCCAGACGATCACACTGCCATCGGCTGATGATGACACGCCGACCGTGCCGTCCGCGCTGAGTTCGACATCGGTTACCGCATCACTATGCCCGGTGAACTGCTGGAGCGCCGCACCTGTTGAGACATCCCATAAGGTAAGGGTTTTATCGCCCCCGGCAAAGCCGGTCAGGATCAAATTGTCGTCCGCGCCATAATCCGCGACGACCGAAGCCTCGTCATCTGTAGCATAGGGATAGATCGCAATCTGCTTACCACTGCGGGTATCCAGCACTTGCAGCGTGTCATCGTCAGACGCGGAGACGATCAGCCGGGCGTTTGGCCCGTAAGCGACACTATTGATGGTATCGTTGTGGGTAGACAGGCGCGTGAGCAACTGCCCGGTCTTGGCATCCAACTCGAAGATGGTCGGCTCACCATCAGCGGCGACGACCAGCTTCGAGCCATCGGCGCTGTAGTGCAAATCGGTCACATCGGCGCTGATAGGCAGATTCAGTATGCCCCCGTCGATGTTGCCATCGCCAACGCGCAGACCCGTGTAGATATTCCAAAGTTCGATGCGTCCCTCATAGCCGACCGCGACCTCACTCGCATCAACCGGATGGGACGCAATGCGCAGCGGAAAGTCTCTGTCAACGGGTGCGATTACCATATTCAGCAGTTGGTTATTTTCTGGCTGCCACAGGTGCAGCGTCCCGTCGTCATAAAGTGCGACCAGGTCCAGTTGATCGACATTGTAAGTGAGGTCAGCGACCGCCGTGTCATTCTGGCGTAAGACAATCGGGGTTAATGCGTCGCCGATGTAAGCCGAGCGAGGTGCGCCGGTATCCACTTCCCAGATCAGAATCTCACCGCCCGCGCCACCGCTGGCGACCGTCTCACCATCAGGGGTGAACGCGACCGTCGTCACGCCGCGGTCGTGCTGCGCCCCTTCAAATCCGCTAAAACGCCGGATGACGTTGCCGGTCGTCACATCCCATAAAATCAGTAGGCCGTCCTCGCCGCTGGTGATGGCCTGTGTCCCGTTGGTGTTGGGGCGAAATGCCAGATCGGTGATCGCCGCGGTGTGACCGCCTTCGTCAAACTCAGTGGGGATGACCGCTCGTGTGTTCAGATCCCACAGGATCAAGCGGTTGCTGCTGGATGATAGCACCCGATCTCCATTGACGACGACGTTTTCGACATCACCGTTGTGTTCGGTGAACACAGCGAGTGTCCCCGGTGTGTAGGCCACCTCCGCTAATGTGCGCGGGGACTGCGGCGGCGGGTTGTCGATCAAGCTGGCTTCGACCGCCAGCAGCACGGCAAGTTGGGTGTCGTCATCGCTGAGAGCGCGGTTCGCGTTGGACGAAAGGGCCAGGCTGCGTGCCCGCTGCGCGTTGGCCTCCGCACGGGCCTGGGCGTCGTTGGCACGGTTGAGTTGTTCTAACGTGATGACGGTCAAGATGCCGGTGATAATCAAGCCGACGACCAGCACCACCGCCACCAACCGCAAACGTGCAGAAGCGCGGCGCTGCAAGTTTAGCTCGCGCTCGATTTGCTTCTGGCGTTGGGCTTCGCGTTTCTCGTTTTCTTCAATGCTGGCCTGGATGAATTCACGCTGTAACACGGTCGGGTCGGCCTGTTGCAGCCAGTCCTCGGCACGGTCGAGCCGATTGCCCGTCAGCAAATACGAGGGGTCATAATCTCGCTGTCGCCAATCACGAGCGGTTTGCATCAACTCGCTGCCATAGCGCAGATTCTCGACATTTTCCCCCACCCAGCCCTTGAAGCGATCCCATTCACGGATGAGCGCCTCGTGACCGACCTCGACCCACGTCACCGGCGGCGTCTGGTCGTTGCTGGATTTGATCTCCCGGCTGGTGATGAGCAGGCGGCTGTCGGCGGCGGTCATCAAGTCAATGACCTCTTGCACGGCTTCGTAGGGCACATCGCGGAAGTTAAGTTCATCACGGTTGACCTTGCGCCGGGTGGCCTCCCCGTTGGCGTTGACCTCGACCAGCCGCAGCAACACCCGCCGCATGATGGCTTGCTGTGCCGGGCCGAGCCGCTGATAGATTTTCTCCGCGTGTTGGGCGAGTGCCTGTTGCACCCCGCCGATGGCTTCATAGGCAGCCATCGTCAGGCGGTTGCCCTCACGCCGGGCGTAAAGTTCTTTGAGTGCGTATTGCAGCAGCGGCAGTGACCCCGGCTGGCTCTGCACGTCTTGTAAGATGCGCTGTGGCAAACCGTCATCGTAACGCAGACCGACGGCCTGCGCTGGCCCCTCGATGGCGCGGAACAACTCCGCCGGGGACATCTCGGTGACGATAATCATATTTTCTTGCTCAAACAACTCGGCAAGCTCCGGGTAGCGGCTGAGGTGGTCGAAGAAATCAGCCCGCATGGTGATGAGCACTTTGGTCGGACAATTGGCTTTGGTGGTCGCCACGTTGAGGATCTCCAAAAATTGCCGACGTTCGCTTTCCCCGGCGCGGGTGAACACCTCCTCGAATTGGTCAACGACCAGCAGTAAGTATGTTTGTAGGTCAGCAGTATCAAGGGCTTGTGTGGCCAACGGCACCAGATACTCAGGCGATTGGTTCAGTAATTTGTTGACCTCAGTCATGTCACGGTCGGGCACAAGCGGGGCGAGGCGTCGTGCGAGTGCCTCCACCGGGCTTTCGCCGGGTGTGAAGATGGTGATGCGCCAGTTTTCGCTGTTGGGCAGCTCCCCTCGACGTAATGCGGGGATCACTCCGGCGCGTACCAGCGAACTCTTGCCGCTGCCGCTGGCCCCCACCACCGCCAGAAAGCGTGCGTCGCGTCCCTGCCGGAGCCGGTGTAGCGATTTTTTTATCAGTGTCTCGCGCCCGAAGAAGAAGGCGGTGTCAGTCTGTTGGAAAGCCTCCAACCCCTTAAACGGATTGGGGATGTTTTCTACGGCGACCGGGTTATAGGGCCCGACACGCCGTTTACCGGGCAACGCCCGCAGCAGTTCGGGGAAAGCCTGTTCGTAGCGGTCTTCAAACGCGATGTATTGCAAATCTGTCAACCAGTGTAGCGGATGGTTCTCGACCAGTTGGGCGCTGGCATCCTTCGCCATCACCGGCAAGATAAACTTTCCCTGCTTACGGGCGGTGTTGGCTTCAAGCTGTACCCACTCGCTGTCTGTTGCTTGTGGTGAGAGCGCGACGATGACGATCTCTGAACGTTCGATGCCGCGCATGATTTCCTCTCGCCATTTCTCCCCGGCGTGGATCTGACGAAAATCGACCCAGACTTCGAGGCCGGCGTCGCTCAGGTCGCGTGCCAGTCGTTCGGCGAAGGCTTTATTACGGCGCGAATAGGAGATGAATACCCGCTGCATGGGCTTCCCTTACTGTGGTAAACGAATCTGCTCTCTCTCATTATAGCCGCAAAATGTCCTTCTATCGTCACTAATGCGCTATGGAACGCTCAGCGGGGGTTAAATCCGTACTCAGCCACACACGATATGGTGACGACAAAATAACGAGAAAGGACTTTTGACACATGACAGAGATTCAAGAATTTGTCAGGATCATTCCGCTGCAAGATAAACCCGCCATCGTGATCGTCTCTAACAATGCAGATTGTGTGGAAGCGGCGCTTGAGGTCGTGCGGACGTTCGACGCGGTCGAAAACATCGAACTGCGTGAGAGCATCGGTTACCCGGAAGTTGCACCGTCCTCTCATAACAATACGGAGCAGTCACACGGGCCGTTTAAGTATCAGGTCAGCGTCAACGCCGAGGCTGACCGTGACGCGCTGGCTACCAAAATGGACAACGGCATTCAGGGAGCGTTAAACGAACGCGGCCTCAAAGCGGCGGTGGTCGTCGGCGAATAGTCACCCGCTTGTCACGTTTTATGGCCGGTGGGATACGTTTCGCCCGCCGCACCATGCTGGTAGGTGTAGATCATGAATGGCGCTTCATTCTGTGTCCAGTTTTAACCCCCTCCGCCGCGACGGGGTCGCGCCACCTCCCCCAATCCGCTGTGCGATTGCATCGCCCGCTATGGGGGAGGCATCCACGCGCCGCACTTGAGCCAGCACCCTCCCCGTAGTGATGCGACACAGTCGC
>DAOTTX010000164.1:0-1576 GCA_034437515.1 Anaerolineae bacterium | reverse complement strand
AGCACCAACTGCACATCACGGTTCTTCAAGCGAGTGCGCCGCCCAATCTCACGTACCATCTTGTTCTTGTTCAACGTCATACTGCCACCTCTGCTTTCTGCTTACGCTCTCGATGTTTGCGGCGCATCTCGTCCATGCGGGTGAAGCGCGTGTTTTCCGCTTTTTCACCAGCTTTATCCATCGCTGACTGATACGCCTCTCTCAGTTTATCGCGTTTGACTTCTTCCGGTGGGGCAGGCGGCAGGGCGGGTAAATCTAGTGAGATACCGCGCTCCAGTAGCAGTGGCTCGACGGTTTCACCCGTTTTCAGGCGGCGCTTCCAGTCCTCGCGTTCGTAGAAGCGCGTCAGCCGGGCGTTCAGCACGACCTGCGTGGCGAATCCGGCTTCGACGTAACGGGCGAAAATGGTGCAGTTGCCAACCTGCGGCGTGATAACCTCATCGACGGTCAGCAGCGGTCGTGACCGGCTGTACTTGTCGTCACCACTACCTTCTTGCGTGGCGGTGCCGCTGGCTTTGCTGTAAAACTCCGCCGTGTCCGCGTCACAGCCACCATAGATCACCTGGGTTGCCAGACCCGTGAACAAGGCCTGCGTGCCTTCGTTGCCGTAGATCAAGTGAAACTGTCCCTTTGTCTGGGCACCGATCAGGATGGAAATGCGACGTTTACGCACCAGGTTGACATCGGCTACCAGCGAGTCCAGCTTGCCGAGGGTGGGGAACTCGTCCAGGATCACACCGACGGGCATGGGCAGCGGGCCGCGATTGCGCTCACCGATGGTGTCGAGATCGAGCATGACCTTACGCAGCGTCGCGCCGAGATAAGAAGCATAGACCGCTCGCATCCTGCCGGGACAGGTCAGTACGACGACGGTGGGCTGTTCAACGATCAACTCCGCGTCGAAGTCAGATGCCGCTGTGTTGTCGCGCACGTCAGTGGATGCCCAACCCGTGAGTGCCGTCGCCAGCGTTGCCACCACGTTGGACGCGACCTTGCCGTCCGATCCCACTGAGGCGATGAAGCTGTTTGCCAATAGTGCGGCATCATCTTTCTTTTCGGACAAACGCTGAGCGAGTGCTTTGAGGTCATTCATTGCGTTGTAGATTTCGCCCAAGTTCGGGAAGCGGATCAGGCAGGCAGCCAGCAGTGCGGCGGCGCTGTCCGTCCAGAACTTGTTGTCACCCTGCGCCGACGGCACCAGCACGTCAGCGATGGCGCGTGCGTCGGACACATTGTCGATGCCCTGTGCCAAGTTGTAGCGCGGGCCGATGGTAGAAGTTGGGTCATGCACAACCACCAGATGACGGGTAACGGCGGCATACTTCAGGATGTGTCCGGTGATTTCACCCTGCGGGTCAGCTACGACCAGCGAGTGTCCCGCCAGCATCCGGTCGGCGATGGCGGGCAGAATGATGCCCTGCGTCTTACCGGAACCGGGTCCGCCGAGCGTGAGAATACCGCGTGCGATGTCCTCGCCACCCAGACAGAAACGCCCGGTGCCCAGGTCAAGCCGCCGCTTGCTCTCGCCCCAGAATGCGCCAAGCAGTGTCAGTCCTTCGGGGTCTTCACGGCGAAA
>DAOTTX010000163.1:0-6577 GCA_034437515.1 Anaerolineae bacterium | reverse complement strand
TCTGGTGCCAGTTTCCAGCCCCTGTCTTCCCAAAGTCCCCTCAATCAACCTGCAACTGCCTGGATTGAGGAGATGACTTGTTGATCGAGTAACACTACCCGCCCATTCTCTGCTTTCGATACGCTCTGAGACACGTGGTTCTGCTTCCACTTTGATTGGCACCTGAACGGATGTTCTTTTCGGCCAGCACACAGCTGCTTCGCGCGTCAAACAACTTCTGGACAGCGCGCAGGATAGGGACTGGGTCAAACCCAGAGGAGAAAATGAGATTTTGATTTTTCTCTGTGGCTCTCTATTAACTTGACAATGTTAACTTTTATCCTGGCGAATGAATTCGCGAGCTACCGTGCGTCAGTGACGCGATGCGAAATCCGCCTTCGCGGATTAACTTCCAGTCGCCGAAGGGCGACTTTGCAGCGCGTGTTTCTTACGCGCCGTTGCACACGGTTTCAATCGCCGTGGGACTCGAAGTTAACATTGTCAAGCTATTTGCTTACCGCTACTGTGTAGATTTCAGTGTTGCACGACGAGCAGCGTCGGGGCTGGGGATTATCTCGGAGTGAGACGAACGCAATTTGCCGACCGTCAGGTGCCCAGGCAATTGATCTCACCAACCCATCGTTGGTCAGCTGCCGCAGATCACTGCCATCGGGGCGGATAACGTAGATATCGTTGTGCACTTGCCGCAGGTCGGGACTCGAAAGAAACGCAATATGCGCTCCATCTGGAGACCAGGTGGGCAAGCGATCCACACCCGACGAGCGGGTCAAGCGCGTTTGCCGGCTCCCATCGGCGTCCATAACGTAAATCTCCGGGTTACCATCGCGCAGAGAGGTGAACGCGATGCGCGTCCCATCTGGTGACCAGGTGGGTTCTAGGTTCCCCGACGTGGTATCCGTCAGGCGCGTCAGGCATGGGGTATCCTGCTTGCATTTTTCGACACAGGCCAGGTCTAACGTGTAGATGGCGACGGTGCCTGCACGGGTGGAGTGGAACGCGATGACCCTGCTGTCGGGAGACCAGGTTGGATGCTGCGTCCAGGCGTGATTCTTCGTCAAGCGGGTCACCTTTCCATCGTCGATGGTGACGATGTAGAGATCAGGCACCCCATCGTAGTCTAGGATGAAGGCGATCGCTCGGCCGTCGGGCGACCAGGTTAGCTCCCTGTGGATCGCGCGGATTATATCAACCTCCTCTGTCAGTTGAGCCAGGCGACTACCATCAGCGCTAACGGTGTAGATTGCTCCTCCACTCACGTAAGCGATGCGTTCCCCATCCGGAGACCAAGTGATGTCCAGAGTCATACAGCGAGATTGGGTCAAGCGCGTGAGGTCTGAGCCATCGGCCCGCATGATATACACAGGACCGACCTGATGATGCGATCTTTGGAAAGCGATGTGCTCTCCGTCCGGGGACCAGACCGGCGCTAAGTCTCTCGCTTCGTCTTTCGTCAGGCGTGTCAATGGGAGGAGCGGCGTGGGCAGAGGAGTAGCCGTCGGTGGCGGAGCGTAGCCGGGCGGGTCGGGCACTAAATAGACGGCAACGAATACGATTATGGATATCACCAAGAGGATATATAGCCGCTCCGATCGCCACGTCGGGACAAAGCTTTTCCAGGTCACGATTACCTCTCCGGCGCGGACTCTATACACACACCGTACAACGACACGAACGCCAGACGATCTCCATCCGGTGACCAGGCTGGCGATCTATCCTCAGTCGTGTTGTTCGTCACACGGGCTGCATGACCTCCTTCGATGTCTACCACGTAGAGCTCGGCGTCGCCGTCGCGGTCAGAGACAAACACGAGCCGCTCACCATCGGGTGACCAGGTGGGGGCGCTATTTACGGCCTGACCTCGCGTCAGACGGCGCACGTTTGAGCCATCGGCGTCCATCACGTAGATGTCCGGGGGCCCCCCGTACACAGCGGTAAACGCGATTTGCGTGCCATCGGGTGACCACGCATAAGGCGCATTGTCCGCACCGTCGTGAGTCAGGCGCGATACCGCACGAGTCGCCAGATCAAGCAAGTAGATATCGGGACCACCGTTGCGGTTGGATTGGAAAGCCAGCCGGTCGCCGTCGGGAGACCACACCGGCATTGTATCCTGAGCGGGATGATTTGTAAGGCGGATTGGTTGAGGGTTATTACCCATCTCATCGATCTGAGCGACGTAGATCTCAAGATCGCCGCTTTCCAAAGATGAAATAGACAGCGAAGCGGCTTCCCCGTGCGGCGCTGCGAATGCGAGTCGGGTTCCATCAGGGGCCCAGGAGAGCTTGCTCTCAGGGTCAACGGTGACCTGAGGGAGCAGGCGAGACGTGGTTCGAGTATCAACGTCGAAGAGATAAATCCCGGGGGCTCCATCGCGCGCCGAGGTAAAGGCAATTTTCTTTCCATCCGGCGACCAGGCCGGGTGGTCGTCGGTGTGGCCCAGCCGACGCTTCAGGCAAGCGGCGTTGGGATCTGCTAGCGGCACGCCGCGGACATCCATCATGTAGATGTTATATCCCTCGTCGCGCAGGGAGTGGAAGACGATACGTGTACCATCGGGAGAGAGCCTGGGCGACGAGTGGTACTCAGCGTTGTTTGTCAGGCGGATTTCGTTCCCCCCTGCTGCGCTAATGGCATACAGTTGTGAGTAGCCACTGCCACGGTTGACAAAGATAAACCGCCCGTCGGGCGACCAGCCAAACGGATTCGCGGCCTCGTCTGCCTCCAGCAGCAAGGTGGCGTTCGAGCCATCGGCGTTCATCACGTACACGTCGCCGCTGCGGGCGCTGGGAGAGTACGCCAGGCAGCGTCCATCGGGCGACCAAACGGGATAACTGCCTCGACAAACAGGCTCGGCCGGAGCGACCGGTTTCCCCCTGTCGACTCGCAGGAGGTGGATTTCATCCCCCGTACCGTATGCCAGACGCGTGCTATCCGGCGCCCAGGCCAGCCGGAAGGCGTTTGTAGCAGAGAGGCAGTAAAGATGGCTGCCGTCGGATCGCATGAGACAGAGGCGTCGGCCGCCATTGCTGAACGCGATAGTCCTCCCATCCGGCGACCATGCCGGCTCGCTCTTGGGCTGCGGGCCATATGTGATGCGTTTGACGTCGCCGCTGTCTACCGCAATGGTGAAGATCTCTCGAAAGTGTCCACCATAGGACTCCGGATTAGGATCTGCATGCTTAGACACAAACACGACCTGCCGTCCATCCGGTGACCAGGCAGGATCGGTGCTAGTGCTTCTGTAATGGGTTAGCTGCACCAATCCCGGCTCGGGCTCGTGCCCGACCCACTCGAAGAGCGAGGAGCAGCCACCAGTGAGAATGACCGCCAGAGCGAGTATCAGCAACCCGGGGGTAATTCTAGGCCAACGCATCTTGTCGGTGCTCTTGAACCTCGGCTATCGCATCCAGTAAGTCGCTCAAGGCTTGCACCTGCTCATCTATATCGGCCCGCAGACGCTGAGCGCATCCACTTCGTACATCTCTGGCATCCACTAGCAACACCTGAGAGTAGATCGTTCCCAGCGCCGCGACGGTCTCGTCGCTGTATAGCTCAGCCTGGGTCATCACACGCTCCAGCGCACGCAGATAACGCAGTTGCGATTGGCGGGCCGCCAACGTCTGGTGCACCGCTTCTTTGACACTTGTATCAGTGTCCCGATCCTCAATCAACCGTGCCTCCAGCATATGGACAGCGCGCGGCACAGTGCTGCGATCGCGCCGGAAGATGGGATCCCGTTCAAGCTCGTTCAGACGGGCGGTCAGACGTTCCAGATAAGCGATCCACTCGTCCAACCGCCGTGTGGATGCCTGCAGACGCTCACGTAAGGGGCCTTCACGGGCCTGTGCGATGACCTCCTTGATGCGCGCCTGGTAGTCGTATGCTTTTTTCAGTCGCTTTTGTCGTGCTTCAATGTTGGACAAGACATGAGGCAGCGTCTGCTCAACGGAGGCGTCGGGAGTTGCAGTGATCCTGCGATAGGCGTACCACACAATGAGTGCCACACCCAGAAGCACAGCACCGTAGGCCAATCCATATTGTAGTGTTGCGGCTAGAAAGGCGATAGCTGATTTTTCTGGTACGAAGTAGATCAGCACGCGTGCCACGGCCGCCAATCCAAACATCCCGATCAGCATTTTGAGTATCTCGTTGCGCGTTTTGCGGGTGTCGAGACGGGCGCGTCGCACAGCCGAGGCGAGGGACTTCCGCTCCGCTATCCGGCGCGTGCGTTGAACGGTCCCCTGGATAACCGCGCGAGGACGACGATGATGGTAGGCGTAAAGACCCGCCGCGGCGAGTAACATCAGCATGCCCGGCAACAGACATAGCAGTTCAGGCAGAATAAAATTTAAGCGTGTGCTAAGCTTGAGAGAGGAAAGCGTCTCTGCCGATAGAAAATCTACTGCAAATGAGAGTGGGATTAGCAAATACATGCCCCCTACGAAGATCAGGACGATCGCGCCTAACAGGGCTAAGGACATCGGCCTGGTACGGTCGCGTAAGATCAGTAGAGCGGCGTTCAACAGACAACTAATAGACCCGGTAAGAGCTCCCATCCATATAAGAGACCCCCATATAGAATTTTGGTTATTGACGATCAGCTTTACGGTATAGGTGCCTAGCGCCACCCCTATCACTATAAATGTGGCGATGGCGACGGCCTCCAGGGCTTGATGCGTCGATGTGGGCGGTTTGGCATATTCTCCCTGGATCTCGAGCAACGCTTCCTCTACGGCAGCGACGAAATCCTCGGTCACCTCATACCGCTCATCGGGATCGGTGGCTGTAGCACAGGCGATGACATCTCGCATTGGGGCAGGGATACGAATGGCACTCAAAGAGCGTGTCAGCAGTGTTTGTTCAGCAGCTCGCTTGCCGGTGAGCAATTCGTAGAGCAGCACGCCCAATGCATAAATGTCGGCGCGCCCATCGACGGGTTTTCCGGCGCGTTGCTCCGGTGCCATGTAAGCCGGCGTCCCACCGGCCGCATCTGAACCGAGTGTTGTCCTCTGTTTAGGCTGGATGACCCGCGCGATGCCAAAATCGGCCAGCAGTACGCTTCCAGACCTGCTGAAAAGCACGTTGGATGGCTTCACGTCGAGATGAACGACTCCAAAAGCGTGGGCATAGCCTAACGCATCCCCCACCTGACAAGCAAAGCTTGCGGCCTTTTCAATCGACAGGGGCTTACCTAACCGCTCCGCCAGCGTGCCTCCCCGGACGTACTGTATCACCAAGTAGGGCGTATCGCCGTGACGGCCGCTATCGTAGATTGGCAAGATGTTGGGGTGCTCGAGTTGCGCCAGCGTCCTGGCCTCTCGCTCGAAGTGTTTCAAGAACGTCGGGTCGCGGCCTAACTCGGAAGAGATGACTTTGACAGCCACGTAGCGGTCGAGACTGGGTTGATAGGCTTTGTATACCTCGGCCATGCCGCCTACATTGAGCTGCTCGACAATGTGATACTGCCCCAGCTGAATGCCCGTCAGGTCCATATCGTCCTCATTAGTGGCTATGTGTCTGCTGCGAGTGCGTGTCAACAGACATCCAGCCAGCGGTGTTAATCGTCAACTAGCGTATGATTCAGATAATGTGCGCTGGATGTGGCCTGGCGCAAGGCGAGTGAGAGGCATAAACCCAATACCTGTGAATGAAATCTTGACTTGGTCACGCGGCGCGTTGAAACGCCCCGCTGATACTCGAAACCGGTTGAAAACCGGTTCGGGCCCGATCACCCGTGCGTTTGTCGAATGCTGTGTATCCGCACGCACTTGAAGTATCAGGCGACGATTTCAATCGTTGCCGGGCCGTGAGCAAGCATATTTCGTCAATGAGCCGCTACTCATTCACGGGTATTGGGCATAAACCTGGTTTAGAATGGGTGCCAGGCACACGGCAGCCCCGTCGTGGTAAGGGGTCGGCCTGGAGCTGGGCCAGGCAAGTATGTAAAAAGAGCTGATGATTCTGACGATGTTCATTCTGTGATATACGTGACGTACCGTGAAATTCGGGACCTCGTCGCACACTGGGGAGCAGAATGCTACCAGCATAGCGGTTATAATGGACACACAGATACAGGTTGTGAGCATACCTCGGTTTCTCAGAGAGCGGTTGCGTGAAAACAGCATGCCACGCCTTGATCTCCGCAGAAGCTGTGAGGCATTTTCTTTTGTCAGTAGCCCCTAAGCAGAGCCAGAGCCAATAAGGGCCATCGACGGCAAGTTCTTGCACGGCGAACAAGGATTTGATTGGTTAGACCTTATAGTATACTTGGGAGCAGGCAAAAGTCAAAGACGCGTATTGGGACGATTGTTCGTCAGAAAACTCGCTCCTGATGCGTTAGGGCCTAACCAATAGGATCCTTGCACGGCAAGCAAGAGCCGCTTCGCTTCTGCCATCGGCATCCTTTATTGGTTCTGGCTCGTCCAGGTTAGGGCCTAACCAATAGAATCCTTGCACGGCGAGCAAGAGCCTGTCCTGGCCGAAAAGTACATCCACGCTACACCAGAGCCCAATGTCCCCACTTTGGTAGAACAGCGACCTGCCTATCCTAATCCACGAGGTAAACGATGACCTTCAT
>DAOTTX010000162.1:0-54001 GCA_034437515.1 Anaerolineae bacterium | reverse complement strand
CTAAGCAGCGGATAGTACAACATGGGCATGGTTACGCGCCATGCCTTTTCTATAGACACTGCTGACTTATCCTCGCAAAGGTGACAACCATGAGCGACCACAAACAATCTGTGCAAAAGCAGTTCGGTGATGTTGCTGCCAACCATGCGACCAGTGGAGGACTGCGCTCGGGTCATAGCATCTGAGCGCAGCCCGCGTCTCTGATTACTCCACTACGTCGAGTAACCACATATTCCAGTCGAGCGCATTGTGGAGAGTTCTCTTTATCATGTCCAGTCTCGCAATCGTTGAAAAATTTACAAAAAGTTAACAGAAAAGTGCAAATGTGTTCTTGCCCCCCCCATTTTATCTGATATGTTAAGGAGAGCAATAAAATCACAATGTGAGGAAAATGTATGAAAAAGCTCTTTCTCCATGTGGTGGTCATAATGCTCACTATGCTTTCGGCTGGTACTGTCTTAGCGCAACTTCATAAAGAAAACCAAGTTATCTTGTAGGAGAGGTTATGTATCATAAGAAAAAGATCTATCTGCTGGGACTTTGTCTATCCGCAGTTATGACGTTAGTAGCGATCTTAGTAGCCAGTGCTGCTAACGGCAACGGTTCACGGCATTCAGTTCCTAGTTTTTTGGATATGCCTTCTAGTATGCCCGAATTTCAGTTAGACAACCTTACGGATAATCCGGTTACATATAACATAGCATATGCAGTGGATGCGAACTCGGTAGTTGATAGTGCTTGGTTTTCTGTCGATGGATTACTGTCAAGTGCTCTACAAGCGCATGTAGTCACAAATATGGCGGGTTTGTTCACTTTCGCGGATGACGTCAACATAGATGTATTAATAATTCATGCATCAGCGTATAATTGGATTGATCATTCATGGGTCAACCAGTTAGAACAGAGAGGTGTTGCTATCGCGGCAATCAATGTCTCCATCGGCCAGTTTGCTGAACTGACAGACGATAATTGTATTCGTCAAAATGGCGATGCATATATGAGTGTTTTTGAGACTTTAGCAGAAAATTACTACTACGTATCTTTCACACAAATTTTTGCCGAAAACGCTGAAGATGAAGCTATCATAAGGAATGCATTTGAAACAGATTGTTCTCGTGGACAACCGCCCTTTAATGTAGGCGCGAGTCAAATCGCCTATTTAAGCGGATTCAAAAGCGATGGGCAATTAGATAGTGAAACAGACTTTGTAAAATTCACGAACGACATATTAGATGCAGCTTTCAAGGGCCGGGCTTTGGATATTCAGTGGGAAGAACGCTATCTTCCATATAAGGAAAGAACAGATATTAGACAAGGATTTGGAGAATAAATATGTATCGTAAGGTGCTACTAATGGTTGTAATCTTGATTAGTTCGCTGCTGCTGACAGTTTATTTTCCTGTAAATGCTGGAAAGAGTTACAATGGTATAGTTGAGGGGGTAACTGAAGATAGTGTGTATAGTGGGAAAGTATGGAGTCACACTTTTTACAACCCCGACCCTAACTATGGAAACTACGGTATTGCTGTTACAGATATTATTTTCTTATATACAGCAATACAGAAGAACAGCATGATTTCAACACAGACAGGATCCATATTTACTTGTACTGTCAATTGGGATATGTGCTATGGTTGTCAGGCTGCACCCATAATAGGTATAACGGCCCCAGGTTCAAATGAGTGGGTAACTACAGAACATGTCTATGATGTTGGGCCAAATGATGGACAGGCATGGCAAGTGTTTTATTCATCGCATGAATACTTGACAACTGCATCTCGTATATATTTCAAATATGCATTGGTCCCTGATCCGACTCCATGCTTCGACCCTTCGCAATAAAGGATTAGTACGTTTTGCGTAAGTTAGTAGTGGATAAAAATCCTACACTATCTTACGCATTTCATTTTCTTTCCACTACTTCGAGCAACCACATATTCCAGTCGAGTGCGTTCTGAAAGACGATGTGCCGGCCGTCCGCTGAGACATCCCAGTCGCCATTCATGATGATAAAGGACTCGCCCGTCTCCCAGGAGGCCAGCATGCGGTCGTCGCCGCTAGGGATGTGATAGTGCCGCAGCGCGTGGTAGCTGATGTCCGGCGTAAACGGTAGGTAGTAGACACTCTCGGCGTCCTTCCAGCGCCAGCCACCAAACCAGGGGAGCCGTTGTGGTTCCGCGCCGGGCTGTGTCGTCATCACGTAGGCTCCGTTCGCGGCAAAATCTTCTTGAAATGCCAGATAGAACATTACATAGGCACCGCCGGGTGATACGCTCATCCCGCGCAGGTTCTCCCAGGTGCCGAGTTCAAAGCTGCTGCCATCCTGCGTGTTGTAGATCGTATACGTGTCGCTGCGACCCTCGCCGGGGATTTCGATCAGCAGGCGGCGCTTGTCCATCCACGCGGCAGATGCGCCCGGCGCGGTCAAGACTTCGGTGACGTTTGAGCCGTCAAGGCTGCTGACCCACACGGTCGCATCGGCGCGGCTTTGACCGGGCACGGTCACACGGCTTCGTATCGTCCACACCAGACGCGAGTTACCCGTGCTGATAGCAGGGGTAACGCCCTGTGTTTGTACGGTGAATTCCTCGCCGGTTGCCCGGTGACGGATTACGTTCTGTGCGCCGTTGTTGTAGATCGCATAGGTGCCATCCGGTGATGTGACGACCGGCGGGGCACTGTCCACGACTTCGACCATTTCACCTGTCTGTGCTGACCACGCGCTGACGGCGGCTCGCTGACCGGGTGACCCGTCGATGACGTAGAGCCGGTCGGGGTCGGTTGCATCCCACCAGTGCTGGCGGCAGCAGCGGTCAAAGCCGATCTGTCGTAGCTCGACCGTCGCGTCTTCGGCGATGGGGGCGTAGTCGCGCATCAGCGGCGGGTTGGTAGGGGCGCGTAGTTCGTAGGCGAGAGGCCATGTGACGTCATAGTCATTGAGGCGACGACCGCCGAACACGGTATCGGGTTGGTCTTCGAGGGTCATCCAACGGCGGGCGTTGTTCATATCACCCTGGAACAGCGGATAGCTATAACCGCCGATGCTGGCGAGCATGTGCCAGGGCGCGTCGATATAATCGACCGGGTTGTAGGCGGTGAAGTAATCCAACGAGCGGACTTCGAAATGTAGATGTGGGCGTGAGTCACAGGTGCTGTCCGGGTCACCGGAGTAGCCGACGAAATTACCTTGCCGCACCTGTTGACCGGGGATCAGTGGTGAGGGTTCGCGCAGGTGTCCGTAGAGGGTGGTTACGCTGTGCCGGGGATGTTCCAGCAGCAGGTTGTGTGGGCCAGCACCCCGGCTCATGTTATCGACAAAGGCGACCGTGCCATCGGCGACGGCCACCAGCGGCGTGCCACACGGAGCTGGAAAGTCCAGGCCGAAGTGCAATCCCTGACCGGCGCTATACCAGGCGGTGCCGAAGTTATACGCACCGACCGTGTTGCCGTAGGGTTGCCCGAACAACCAGGTGTTAGGGCCGGGCGTGCCTTCCAACGGCAGGATAAACGGGCGCTCCGTTGTTTGAGTCTTGACCCCAAACGTGAGCAAGACAAATGTGATGACGATACCGAGCAGTCGTTTCATCAGTTTAATATACCTCTAAATACTGTCGATACGATTATAGCAAGCAGAACCCGGTGCGAGCTATAGCCCTCCTCGGTGATGTGCGTTATCATCGGACGCATGATACGATTAGGCATACTCGGCGGCGGTCAGCTTGCACAGATGCTGACACAGGCCGCCATCTCACTTGGAGTTGAAACGGCTATCTTCGCGCAAAAATCAGATAGCCCGGCCTCGCGCTTGACACAGCATAACGTCGTCGGCGCGTGGGAGGATCAGACGTTGCTACGTCAGTTTGCCGATCTGTGCGATGTGGTGACGCTGGAAAACGAATTTGTCGATGCCGGTGTATTAGAACGTCTCGAAGCGTTGGGCACACCGGTTTATCCCGGTGCGGCGACATTAGCGACGGTGCAGGACAAACTCAAGCAGAAGTTGGCGATGCAAGCCGCCGGGCTACTACTGCCACAATTCGAGGGTGTTGATACGCCTGCCGAGGCCATCGCCGCCGGAGAGCAGTTCGGCTGGCCTGTGGTGCTCAAGGCACGGCGCGAGGGCTATGACGGTTACGGCAACGTGACACTGCAAAGCGCCGATGAAGTCCCGGCGGCGTGGGCACAGTTAGGCGCAGATGAAGGACGCACGCTGTTGGTCGAAGCATGGGTGCCGTTTGTGCGTGAGTTGGCGGTGATGGTGCTGCGTGGGCGTGACGGTGACGTGCTGACGTATCCGTTGGTGGAAACGGTACAGCGCGATCACATCTGTCATGTAGTACGGGCACCGGCGGCGGTCAACGATGTTGTGGTACGGTCAGCGTTGAACACGGCTATTCAGGCGGTGACCACGCTTGATGGCGTCGGTGTATTCGGTGTGGAGTTGTTCGAGTTAGAAGACGGCAGTGTACTCTATAACGAAGTCGCGCCGCGCCCGCATAACTCCGGGCATTATACGATTGAAGGTTGCCGAACTTCACAATTTGAGAACCATATTCGAGCCGTGTTAGGGTGGTCTTTCGGCACGGTTGATATGGTCAAACCGGCGGCTGTGATGGTCAATGTGTTAGGGACGTACCAGGGTGATGCGCCCGGTGATGCAGGTGTCCCCGCGTTAGCCCTACCGGATGCCCACTTGCATCTTTACGCCAAACGAGATGTGCGTGTGGGGCGTAAGATGGGACACGTCACAGTGTTGAGTGATAGCATCGAAGGCGCAGAGACGATTGCCCGTGAAGCAGTGGAGTCTGTTCGATTGTAAACGGGGAGAGATCAAGGATGGAACCTTTAATCGGTATTGTGATGGGCAGTGACAGTGACTTGCCGACCATGCAGGCTGCAATTGATGTCTGCCAGGAGTTCGATGTGGCGTTCGAGGTGCGGGTGCTTTCCGCGCATCGTACCCCCGAAGATATGGCGACCTACGGCAAAATCGCGCACGATCGCGGCCTCAAAACGATTATCGCCGGGGCGGGCGGGGCGGCTCATCTGCCGGGGATGATTGCAGCCTATACGCCCCTGCCGGTGATCGGTGTGCCGGTGCAAAGCCGCACGCTCAATGGGCTGGACTCGCTGCTTTCCATCGTGCAGATGCCGGGAGGCGTCCCAGTAGCGACGGTCGCCATCGGACAGGCGAAGAACGCCGGTTTACTGGCTGTGCAGATCGTCGCCACATCAGACCCGGCGTTATTGCAGCATATGATCGCCTACAAAGTAGAAATGGCGGCGGGATCGCGTGCGAAGAACGACAACTTAGATTTTTATTGATTTGCGCACATTTTTTACGGGCCGATCCGGGACGTTCGCCAGATGATACGAATCATGGATGAACAACAGCAAGCCCTGTAACACGATGCCCCAACCCATACCACGCTTGAAGTCGTCATCGTCGTCGGCATTATGTGCGAAGCGCAGGCCGCCGAACATGTAAACCAGGTTCAACGGTGTGTTGATGATTAGCGCGATCCAGATGTTACGCCGTTCCCGGTACATCGCGTTCGGTTCAAAGGGATCGTCGAGTTTGTCAAGCCGGCGGCGGGTGGTGACGAGACCGAAGATCGCAATGCCGATGTTAATCAGTCCCCAGCCGATAGCCTGTACGCCGACCCCCTGCAAAAACTTGCTGTCGCTGTGGCGTAGGCGGTTGCCAACCCAGATATTGACGATGTTGTTACGCAGCAGTCGGTTAGCCAGTGCCCGGTTAAATTCCCAGATGTTCATGTCGGACATTCTACGTCCTTCCAATCCATTTACGTTTGAGGTTGTAATATGATTCTTTGAGAAATGCTGGCAAGCGTCGCTCACTTTCCTTTGATTGTACCAGTGTGACCCCGAAGACGAGTAGTACATTCGTCAGGAAGAAGAACAGCAATTCCTCAAGAGGGAGATGCTTGATGACTTCCTGCTTGACCGTCTTATCAGGGTTGATCGCCCAGGTGCCGGAGCCGATAGCCAGCGAGTCGGTCGCACCTAAATAAGCCGTTGCCGGGAGGATCGACGTCGCGACTAACATCCGGTTGCGCCATAGAATGTCCCCGCCAAAGCCGACCTGCAACATAATCGGCGGCAGCGCCCAACCTAAGATCAGGTTGAGATAGCGGTTGTGCTCTTCTCCGCTGAACAGGCCACGCAGCGACCATAACCATAAACTACCGAGGGCGGCGGTCGCCAGCACGCGCCCGATCGCGCCGTTGTCGTCGTGTTGATCGGCGGTCGGCAGGCGACGGGCGATATATTGCATCCAACTGCCGGTGAGCAGTGTTTGCAGCACGAAGAAACTGTATTCTTCAATTGGTACCCAACCGATGGTGTGCCCGGTGACCAGTTCGGGGTCATACCACCAGACTTTAGTTGCGACGAGATAATTATCCCACGGGGTTGTGTAGGCGACGGCGGTCACGACATGACCGAGTAGCACGGCATCTTCGGGCCAGCTTTGCATCTGTTCGGGCAGGTCTTTGCCCTGTTTGCAGTCTCGCCAGAGCAGAAAACGCAAGATCAACAGTGGGATGATAACGAAGCGGGCGAGAAATCCGAAATACTTCATTCAGTTGACTCTTTCTTCGTTTCAAGCTCTAGATCGTCCAGAACACCGCGCAGGGTACTCGCGCTTTCGTTAAGTGCATCGTATTCGTGTGAGTTTAGATCCAACGGGAAGGTGCCCATGACGCCCTCGCCCGTAAGCAGATGCGGCATCGCCAGCGTGACGTTCGAGATGCCAGCGATTTTTTCATGCGGGGCACAGATTGTCAGGATCGCCCGTTGGTTGTTCAAAATTGTTTGTACGATGCGGGCGAGGGCGCTGCCGATACCGTAGTATGTAGACCCTTTGCCCTTGATGATGTGGTAAGCGGCGTTGCGTACACCATCGTCGATCCGATCACGTACTGATTGGTCAAAATTAATGCCTCGGCTGCGGCAGAACTCATTCACGCTGATGCCAGCGATGGTCGCTTGTGACCATGTCAGTACTTCGGAGTCGCCATGCTCACCGATGACATAGCCATGAACGTGATGCGAGTCAACACCGGTGTGACGACCGAGCAAAGTGCGGAAGCGAGCCGTATCCAGCGTGGTGCCGGAACCGAACACTCGTGACTTAGGAATACCATGTTCGGCGGCGATCTCGGCGGTTAGGTGCGCCATGATGTCTACCGGGTTGGTGGCGACGACAAGCATCGCATCCGGCGCGTTTTCGATGATTTGTGGGATAATCTGCCGGAAGACGGCGGCGTTGCGTCCGAGAAGTTGCAGGCGTGTCTCGTTGTCTGATTTTTGGCTGACCCCGGCAGCGATAATGACAACGCGGCTCCCTTTAAGGTCCGTGAATTCGCCTTCGGTAATCTCCAGCGCGTGAGCAAATGGTACGGCGTGATAAATGTCATCAGCTTCAGCTTCAGCGCGTTCGTTGTCTTTGTCTACGAGGATGATCTCACGACCAACGCCGCGCATCACCATCGCATAGGCGGCGGTCGCGCCTACCAGACCACTGCCGACGATTCCAATTTTCATTTTGACTCCCTTAGCGATTGAATTTAGTTGATGCTCTTCTGGTTGCGTCGGTTACGCCACCAGATCCCTGGCAGGCGTTTGATTTTGCCCCATGTGCCCAGATGTGCCCGCCGATCAAAGACATTATAATCGTTCGCTTCGATGTCACCCATAATGGCGCGATAAAGTTCCGCAGCAGCAGCGATGGCAAATCTACCATTATGATCTAGCATGGCGATACCAGGCCACGACTCCTCATAAAGTTGGTGCGTGCGCTCGATTTGAAAGCGCATGAATGCCCGCCAGCGGTCATCGACTTGCCCGGCGGCAATGTAATCTTCGTCGATGTCATATTCTGCTAATTCATCTTGTGGAAGATAGATGCGTCCATTGTGCCAATCCTCGCTCACGTCACGTAAGATATTTGTGACTTGTAAGGCCACGCCCATCTTGACCGCATAAGGCAGGGCTTGCTCCCCGGCGAAGCCGATGATGTGCATTGCCATCAAACCGACTGTCGAAGCGACGCCGTAAGAGTATTCGGCGAGGTCGTCGAACGTGGCATAACGTACTTGATGCAGGTCACGTCTGACACCCTTAATCAGTTGTTCGGCATACCCATTGGGAATGTTAAACCGTGCTTTGGTATCCGCCCAGGCCAACGCGACCGGGTCACTTGCCGGGGGATGAGTCGCCATGATGCGGCGGTGCCAGCTTTCCAGTTCGGCCTTGCGTTTTTCAACCGGGCCGGGTTCGTCAACAATGTCATCGGTGACACGGCAGAACGCATAAAGCGCACGAGCGGCGCATTGTTTTTCGTAGGGTAAAAGCCCGGAAGCCATGTAAAATGTGCGGCTGTGGCTTCTGGTTAATTTGTCACAATGTGCATAGGCTGCCTCGATCACCGAGTGGTCAGCATCAATGGTGGGGTTTGGGATGTGGCTTTTTAGAGCTTCTTCCGCCGAGGATAGCAGGCGGTACTCCCAAGATTGAGGCATTTGCAAGGTCATACATTCTCATTTCCGTTAGTCGCAATAAGGGCTACTGGCACGTAAAGCCGATTGGATTATTGCGAACCCACAGATAACGTATCATGAGTTCACAATTAAAGTGCAATTAAAGGCTACAGGTTGAGTTCCCCGCCATCGCCAGTATTATATTTTTCGAGGATGGCTGCCGCGACCTGTTCAGGCTGCATTGCACCATCAGGGAGTTTGAAGGGAGCGTTCTCCCAGAAGGGGGTGTCAACTGCCGGGGGGCGTACCAGAGTCATCTTGATTTTACGGTTCTCTTTTTGCAGGATGACGAACATCTTCTCTAACCCGGCTTTGGCGGTCGTGTATGCACCCATGCGCGGCAGCGTGATTTTATCGACATACGCGCCGAGGAACATCATTTGTCCACCGTCATTGAGCAAGTTCAAACTTGACCGGGCGGTCAGATATGCGCCATCGAGGTTAGCGGCCATCGTGCCGGACCAGTCTTCGGGTTCGAGCTTTTCCAGTGGATTAGAGACAAGGCCGCCTGCCGCGTAAACGATAAGGTCAAAGCCCTGGGTTTCCTGTGCGATAAGCATCGCTGCACTTTGGATTGAAAAAGGCTCTTGTGCGTTGAACGGGAACGTATGATCGACGACGGCGGGAATTTTCTCTTCGTGACGAGCGACGCCAAAAACAGTCCAGTCGTTTTCTTTCAATAAATGAACGAGTGCGCTCCCGATCCCGCCGGATGCGCCCCAGATAAGTGCTGCTGGCATGAAGTTCTCCAATCTTAAGTGCAGAATTTATGATAAATCATTTGCTAGTGTTAATAAATGGTCGAACGCGATGTGGTCGGCGATGTCCTGGTTGTAATGTGCGTGTACGATCTCGCCGTTTGTATCAACGATGAATGTGCCCGGCATCATCCGCACGTTGCCACTGGGGACGCCGCCCGCCACGCCGTTACGAACCAGACGAAACGCGGATTTCCCTACGTTAAGTGATGCGAGTTCACGCAAGCCGCCCTCACGTAGACCGTAAGCGCGATGTGCGGCCTCATCCTCACAGACCAGGCACGTCAGGCTGGGGGCGAGTTTGCCGCAGTAACGGTTTAGATGTTTGGGTTCACCCATTGCAATGTTGATGGTGTGTAAACCGGCATTCTGTAGTGCATCTTTGTGCTGCTCAAACTGAGCGAGCGAATCACGACAGAATGGTCAGCCGAAGTGCCGTAGAAAGTTCAGTACGACCGGTTGCTGTTGCCAGAACTGGCTGAGGGTTACTGCTTCTCCATCGCTGTTTTTGAGTGTGAGTTCGGGTGCTGTGTCGCCGGGTTGTAGTCGCATGATTTTGTCCATTGTGAAGTAACAATATGATAAATGATAAAATTATTGTGCCATTTATTTTCAAAGTTACTCCAGAGTTTTAAGCACGCCCTGAAATACCTCTGAGAAATGGGTGAACACGATCATTCGAGCGGCAAATCGTTTAGAAAGCCGATCAAGTCCTGGTTGAACGCCGCGCTTGTTTCTTCCATCGGCATATGACCGACGTCCTCATAGGTGATAAGTGCAGCGTCTGCGAAGATGTCCTGTAGTGCCTCCCCTCGCGCTAGAGGCACCCACGTATCCTCTATGCCCCATATAAGTAAAACCGGCATATCCAGTGCCGTGAGCCGCTCGCGGTCGATTTGTTCGCGTGTCGCATCACCTGTGAAGATGCTCAATAGACCGAGTTCCCAATCTTCGACTTGTAGCACCCGTGCATACCCCGCACGGATCTCGTCTGTGACCTCGAACGATGGGTGATAGGCATCCGCGAGAATGTCTGTGAATCGCTCCGGGGTGAGCAGATGTTGGATAAGCCGCTGTGTCGCTGGATTTTCGGGGTCGAGGTTGGCGGCGATGTCAGCAAAATCGCCGAGCGGTGAGTCGCTTTCTTCGTTGTCATCGCGGACGGTTTCGCCGGTATCGACCGCGCCCGCTGCGAATACCAGCGCCTCGACCCGTTCTGGATATTCTGTTGCGAACCGTGCGATCACACCGCCACCGGCACTATGACCGACCAGCGCCGCCGTTTCGACATCGAGGGCATTCATCAGCCCGGCGAGTTGTTCGGCGTAGGCTGAATCAGAGAGATCGAGATCGGTTTGCTTGGTGGCAAGGCCGAACGGCGGGCGATCATAGGCGACGACGTGATAACCCGCCTCAACTAACACCGGAATCGTGTCACGCCAGGTGAAGGTCGAGCCGCCGAAGCCGTGCAATAGCATCACTGTTGGTGCCGCCGGGTCACCTGCTTCGACGTAGTAAACTTGCATATCGTCAATCGTCACAAATGCGCCGTTCTCATCTGCGAGGGCTTCTGGCGGGACGGTGTCCACCTGGGCGGTCGTGGTCAGCGCGGTTAGTAGCAAAAGTGCCATCGTGACTGCGAATGCCAGTACGGTCAACAAGATTTTGTTCGTGTGCTTGTGTATGTGCATGTATGCTCAGTCCTTTATTGCCTGGAATGCCGCCAACGTCCGTTCGCGTGCCTCGCTGTGATCGACAATCGGGGCGGGGTAGTCTGCTGGTGGTTCGTCCATCGTCCAGGGTTCGTGGATGTATTCATCCGGCACCTCGCGGAGTTCCGGCACCCAATGACGAATGTAAGTGCCATCCGGGTCGAATTTCTTAGACTGCGAAATCGGGTTAAAGATGCGGAAGTAAGGCTGTGCGTCAGTACCCGTCCCCGCCGCCCACTGCCAGCCGCCGTTATTGGCGGCGAGGTCGCCATCTAGCAACCATTGGATGAAATGCAGTTCACCGGCCTTCCAGTCGATCAACAGGTCTTTGGTGAGAAAGCTGGCGGTAATCATCCGGGCGCGGTTGTGCATCCAGCCGATGCCTTTTAACTGGCGCATGGCGGCATCCACGACCGGATAGCCGGTTTTGCCGTCCTTCCACGCTTGCAGGGCGTCGTCGTTCGTCTCCCAGGTGACGGCGTCGTATTTCTCTTTGAAGTTCTCGGTTTTGACTTGAGGGAAGAACCATAGCACATGCGTGTAAAACTCATGCCAGATGATCTCATCAACGAAGGCGACGACCGATTCTTTGCGCGTGTCGCTGGTTGTTTCCGCGTAGGTCTCGCGTGCCTTCCAGTAGATCTGGCGGGGCGAGAGTAGGCCAAACCGGATGTACGGCGAAAGAAATGATGTTCCCGTTGTGCGGTCATCTTTTGCGTTGATGATCGCCGGGCTACCTAACGCATTCCGTTCGTCGTCGTAATCATAAACGGCCTTGTCCATAAACGCTTGCAGACGCCGGGCGGCTTCGGCTTCGCTGGCCTCTGGCACGTCGATGGTGGCATCGAAGCTGAGATCGTCCAAAGAGGGCAGGCCATCATTTTCGATGCCGCTGAGGTCGTGCAGGTTATCCGCTGAGATGTCGTAATCGACCACGCTCTCCGGTTTGATCTGCTTGCGCCACTTGTTCTTAAACGGCGTGTAAACGGTGTACGGGCCGCCGGCGTTTTTCTCGACGGTGCCGGGCGGGGCCAGCAGCCGGTCGTGGAAGGTATGCACTTCCTGTTCGATGGCGGTCTTGACGGCCTCGTCGCGCTCACGGGCGTAGGGCGTGTAGTCGATATTGAAGTATAGCCCGGTCGCGCCGACGTCGTCCATCAATGCCGGGATGGTCTCAGCCGGTTCGCCGTGCCGCACCAACAATTCACGCTTGTGCTTGTGCAATGCCGTACTCAGGTTTTCCAGCGCGTTGAGCATAAACTTCAAACGTGGTACACCGCAGCGTTCGCTTTCCAGAATCGTCGGGTCGAACACGAACAGCGGAATTACCGGGCGTCCGCTGGTGATCGCAGCGTGCAGACCGAGGTTATCCCCCAGGCGTAGATCACGCCGGAACCAGAAGATGACGGGTGCCATGTCCGAATCGGTACTCATCGGATCGGTTCCATCACGGGTTCGCTTGCATCTGTTGATTCTTGCGTGGGTGTACGTGTCCCGCGCTCTATGGGATAGTGACGTTTGACATCCTCAAAAACACGGATCGCGCCGAGTGTGACACCTGCCGTTGACTGACCGGGGAAGATCGAATCGCCGACGAGGCGCAGGTTGGGTAACCCTGTGCGTGGACTGCGTGCCTTGAACAGCGAAGTCTGCGGGAAACCGCCAACCATCCCCTTGTGACGTTCGGTATAGAACTGATAGGTGACCGGTGTGCCGGGTAAGACCAGCGTCAGGTTTTCGCGGAAATTTGGGATCAACCGTTGCTCGATGGTGTCGATAATGGCGTCGGCGTATTCGTCTTTTTTGGCGTAGTAGGCGTCTTCGTCACGTTCCAGCAGATCCCACCATTGCTGGACATCCGTATGCGTGGTGATGGTCATCGCACGCTGCCCTGTCGGGGCGCGGTCAGTGTCCCATTCCGGCGAGAGCGAGATGAAGATGCTGCGCGTCTCACCCATCGGCCCCTGCATATCTCGGATGATCTGATGATGATCGGGGAAACCTTCGGGGATGGCGTCGTTATCGACACCGATATGCAGCACGTATGCCCCCCAACCATAGCGCCGCCGTTTGTTCTCTCGCTTGAGTGGCGTCGGGCTGTGCTCACCGAGTAATCCGTCGAGATCCCACGGGGTCATATTGGCAAGCACGAAATCCGCCGGGAAGAATATTTCCTCTTTGCTGCGGCGGCCTTTCTTCGCATAGACACCGGTGACCTGACCGTCCTCTACGACGATGCGAGTGGCACGATGCCGGTATTTGACCTGACCGCCGAGGCTTTCCAGACGATTTATAACAGTTTGGGCGATGTTGCCGATGCCGCCTTCGATGTGAAATACGCCCTGTCGCGCCAGGTCAAGCGCGGTCGCAGCGTACATCGCATTGACGTGGTCAGTCGTGGTCTGTGCGGAAATGAGTAACTGCGCGTCGAGGAAGCGCACGAAGGCCTCGTTTTTATCCAGGCCGTGCCATTTGAGCCACTGCTTGACGGTCGCCAGGGCAAACGGCACGATCTGTAAAATGCCGGGGAAATTACTCAGGCCAACTTTGATAATTTGCAGCAGTTCGGCGGGGTCACGCGGGGGCCAGGGCAACCCCTGTGCGGAGAGCTTCCAGCCCATATCCGCGATCTTACTCTGCTGTGCCCAGAATTTTTCCGTTCCGGGGAATTTTTGCAGTACGTCTTCGTTTGAGCCGGTGAGTTCTACCGAGCGATTTTCCAGATGGGTGACCCACGCCGGTTCATGTTGGCGTACGGGCCAATTGAGATCGAGCATCTCTCCGGCGATGGCGTGGGGGCCGTCCGGTTGGAAGCCGCCGACAACTGTTGCGCCGGATTCAAAGTGAAAGCCTTTATGAAAATAGGTGCTGGCACAGCCGCCGGGGTAGGTCTGTGCTTCCAGCACGGTGACCTGATACCCGGCCTGTTGTAAGAGGGCGGCGGCGGTCACGCCGCCGACACCGGAACCGATGACAATGACTTTAGGTGCGTTCATAGGTTATTGGTCTGTTCAATGCGTTCAGATTGTTTTGAATATAGCAAATATTGATGAGTATCCGATTATTTCCCTACCGCCATGCGTGTGCGGAGATGCCGATAGAAAAATAGGATACGCAGCGGCACACCGTCGAACATCAGACGGGTAAGCAATCCCTTGAGGCCGGGCTTGTGCGCGAGGGTAACGCGGTCAATTAGTGCGACACCTCCGTCTGTTTCCTCAAAGATGTGTTCATGTCGCCAATAACCCATGGGGCCTTCGATCATACGGTCGGCGAACGAATGTGGGGTGGGGCCTTCCTCATGGCGGGCGAGCCAGTGGATAGGGATCGGCCCAAACCATAAGGTGAACTCAAGTTCGCCTTTGGTGAGCGAGGTGCGGTCGTCGCGTTTGACCCGCACAAAGATCGGCGGTGGGGAAAGTTTCGGCATGGCCTTTGGATCCTGGTGGAAGTCGGTCATGCGTTCAAGGGTGGTTTTCATCACGCTACGTTTCTCATAGACATGGGTTTCGCGTGCAGTGGTCGGTGTCATGGTTGATCCTCAGAATTGATGGGAATTTCAGACATCCATTGTCAGAGGCATTGTCTAAAGAGGCATAAGCAGGTGATGAGCTTTTTGTTTGTAACGCTCGTCGTAACTCGATACAATGAAGAAAATTACTGAAGAAAGGGTTATTTTTGATGATGCAGGCAGGTGTTTATCATGGAATTGAGGACATTCGTGTTGAAGCGGTTGATACACCAGAACCGGGGCCTAAAGACGTTATCGTCGAGGTCGGCGCATGTGGCATCTGCGGGACTGACTTACACGTCTATCGTAAGGGGGCTTATGTGCAGCCGGGGCAAATCCTCGGTCATGAATTCTCCGGTGTCGTGGCGACGGTCGGCGATGAGGTGGAGGGACTACAGCCGGGACAGCGTGTGGTCGTAAACCCGATGATGAACATGATCGGCTTGGGTGCGCCGGGGGGCTTTTCTCAGTTCGTCAAGGTCAAAAACGGAACTGTTGGTGCGAATGTTATACCGATTCCCGCTGGTGTCAGTGACGAAGCCGGAGCGTTGGTCGAGCCGTTTGCGGTCGGGTTGCACGGCGTCAATCGTGTGCAACCGCAACCATCAGATAAGATCGCAATCTTCGGCGCAGGAACGATTGGTCTGGTCACGCTGGTGGCGATGAAGGCCGCCGGGGTCGAAGAAGTGGTCGTGACGGATATCTCGCCGCTACGGTTGGATGTGGCGAAGAAGCTCGGTGCGTCTGATGTGTTTAACCCGGCGGCAGGTGGGGCTACAACTGCCGAATACCTCAAGGCGAGACATGGCGTTAATGAAATGTCGGGGATGCAGTTTGCCGCTACAGACATTACGGTTGATTGTGCCGGTGTGCCGCAGACGTTCCTTGACGCGGTTAGTTTGGTGCGTTTTGGCGGTAAGGTGTTGATCTTGGCGGCTTACGAAGAACCGGCGACATTTGACCCATCATGGTTCATCACTAAAGAGGTCAGCGTGATTGGCTCACTGGCCTACGCCGATGAATTCCACAGGGCGATTGAACTGCTCGCCAGTGGCGAGGTCGATCTATCGCCGTTGATCTCGCATCGTTTCCCGCTGGCGGAGTTGCCGCAGGCGTTTGAACAGCAGACGAAGGCCGACGAAGCGATCAAGGTGATGGTCATCGGCAAATCTTAACAAAAAACCTGTTGCGCTACATGGTAGAGGGTTTTATCATAGATTTAAACACCGCTTAAACATTATAGGCGATTCATGAACACACGACGCCTTCGTAACTTAGATCGTAAATGGCCTGATAAACAGGGCAGTTTGCGCATACGCACATAAAAGATTAACAACGGCCTATCCCCAGGATGAGGCCGTTATATATTTTTAGCCTACACAGCATGCCAGGGGAGTCAGGTGATCCAGACGAAGACACGAATATTTCGTATTGAGGTGTGGTCAAAACAACGTCCGCAAACTCAACTGACCGGTTTCGATAACGTTACGGTCAGCAGCGGGCGGTTATTCTTCTTGCGGGGTGCTTTAACTGACGATGACGTCACGCGGCTCTGTAGTGAATTGTTGGCTGACCCGGTCACCGACACATTTGCCATCGACAGCGCCTACAGTACCAGGGGCGTCGTGCATACGGTTGATGTGACGCTGCTGCCGGGGGTGACTGATTCGGCGGCGGAAAGTTTGCTCAACGCGGCGTGGTTGCTTGAAATCAACGGACTGGAAAACGCCGCAACCGGATCGCGTCATCTGCTACGGGGCGAGGTTGACGCTGCCGCCCTCGAAGAAATCACGACAAAAATCTTGTCTAACCCGGTGATTCAGCAAGTGTCGATTGATCGACCAATTGACGCGCCGTTCGTCTCTACACAACCGGGGACGGGTGCGGTCGAAGTGGTCGCCCTGAAGGACGCTAATGATGAGACGCTGATTGCAATCAGCAACGAGCGGCGACTCTCGCTCAACCTTGAAGAAATGCAGGTGATCCGCGCTTACTTCGCTTCAATCGAGCGTGAACCGACCGATTTGGAAATCGAAATGCTGGCGCAGACGTGGAGCGAACACTGCGTTCATAAGACATTTCGTGCGAAGATCAGCTATACCGGGCCAGCACAGGGCGCACCTGCCGATAGCGCCCCGGTCGAGCAAGAAATTGACGGACTGCTCAAATCTTATATCCGTGCGGCGACGGAGAAAGTGAATAAGCCCTGGGTCGTTTCCGCGTTCGTGGACGATGCTGGGATTGTGCGCTTCGATGACGATTACGATCTCGCCTTTAAGGTGGAAACACACAACCGTCCTTCTGCACTAGAGCCGTTCGGCGGTGCCAACACCGGCGTCGGCGGAGTCGTCCGTGATGTGTTGGGTGTTTCTGCACGACCGATTGCTAATACGGATATTTTATTTTTCGGCCCGCCGGATTTACCGGACGACCAACTCCCGATAGGGGTGCTGCATCCGCGTCGGGTGGCGCAGGGTGTGGTCAGCGGCATCGAGGACTACGGCAACAAGATGGGCATCCCGACGGTTAACGGCGCGATCTTCTATCACCCCGGCTACACATCGAATCCGCTGGTGTTCTGTGGCTGTTTGGGTATCTTGCCGCGTGGGTCACATCGTACCGGGGTGCAACCCGGTGATCTGATTGTCGTGGTCGGTGGGCGCACCGGGCGCGACGGTCTGCGTGGTGCGACCTTCAGCAGTATGGAGATGGACACGACGACCGCACAGGTCAGCGGTGGTGCGGTGCAGATTGGGCATCCGATCCATGAAAAGCAGGTGCTTGAGGTCGTGCTGCGCGCGCGTGATGAGGTGCTGTACAACGCCATCACCGATTGTGGCGCGGGTGGTCTGTCCTCCGCAGTTGGTGAGATGGGTGAGGAAGTCGGCGCACGGGTGCAACTTCAGGATGTGCCGTTGAAATATCCGGGTTTGCTCCCGTGGGAGATCTGGCTCAGTGAGGCACAGGAACGCATGGTGCTCGCAGTGCCGTCGCATCACTGGCAACGTCTGAAGCAAATCGCCGATGGACAGGACATCGACGCGACCGTGATTGGTACATTTGAGCCGACCGAGCGCCTCATTCTGCACTATGGCACCGAGATCGTCGGGGATGTGTCGATGACTTTCTTGCATGATGGTCTGCCGCAGCGTCATATGATAGCGGAGTGGCGATATGCCCCCTCACCCCAAGCCTCTCTCCCATCGGCGGAGAGGGGCTTAAACGGCGATGGTAATCAAGTGAGTGAAGATTTTGGCGAGACGCTGCTCAAATTGCTTGCTATGCCGACGATCCGCAGCAAAGAAGCGGTCATCCGGCGCTACGATCATGAAATACAAGGTGGGACGACTGTTAAGCCGTTGGTCGGCGTGGATAATCACGGACCGAGTGATGCAACCGTGCTTACGCCGCGTCCCCTCACCCCAAATCCCTCTCCCACCAGGGGAGAGGGTCTTACGGCATCGGGAGCCAGTGATTACGAACGGCTTAATGTGCCGGACTACCTGCGCCAGAAAATGATCGATGTTGCTCGACGTTTGCGACGTGAATCCACGCCGAGCGAGGAAAAACTCTGGCAAGCACTCCGTAACCGGCAGTTGAACGGTCGTAAGTTCCGTAGACAGCAGCCGGTTGGTGCCTTCGTATTAGATTTCTACTGTGCTGAAGAAGGACTGGCGATAGAAGTCGATGGTGCAGTGCATGAAACGCAGCAAGAAGCTGATGCAGAACGTCAGACAATATTGGAATCGCTAGGCATCCGCTTTGTTCGTGTGACGGCGCGTGCCGTAGAGAACGACCTCGATGGTGTGATAGAGCAGATTCGCGCGGCCTTCACAGCATCCCCCTCGCCCCTTGTGGGAGAGGGGAAACGAGGGGGTGAGGGGCCACGCGGCGTTGCGCTATCGGTTGGCCTTGCGCCACAATACACCGACCTTGATCCCTACGTGATGGCATGGGCAGCAGTCGATGAAGCTGTCCGCAATCTGGTTGCTGTGGGGGCCGACCCCGACCAGATCGCCATTCTGGATAACTTCAGTTGGGGCAACACCAACCTGCCGGATCGCCTGGGGGCGTTGGTACGCTGTGCGCAGGGGTGCTATGACGCGGCGGTTGCTTATGGCTTGCCGTTCATCAGCGGTAAGGACAGCTTGAACAACGAATATCTCGGTGAGGACGGGCAACGCCACGCTATCCCCGGCACGCTGGTGATCTCTGCGCTGGGGATTGTGTCTGACGTGACGGAGACCGTCACGATGGATTTAAAAGCGGCGGGGAATCTGCTCTACGTCATCGGCGAAACCCGTGATGAGATGGGCGGTAGTCATTACAATCTGCTGCATGGCATCGACGGCGGTACCGTCCCGCAGCCGAACCCGAATGCGATGGCTACTTACCGTGCGCTGCATCAGGCGATTCAGGCGGGGTTGGTTCAATCCTGCCATGATGTCAGCGAGGGCGGTATTGCCGTCGCGCTGGCAGAGATGTGTATTGCCGGGCGAGTCGGTGCTGAACTTGTTACCGGCTTCCTCCGTGACCATGAAGACTCCATAGTATTCTCCGAGATGCAGGGGGCGTTGTTAGTTGAAATCCGTAGCATGGATCGTGATGTATTTGAAGAAATTTTTGCAGCCTTAGATGGCGATCTTGCGGTTCGTGTGGGCATGGTTATGCCCGCTAACAAATTACGGCTTATGCCTGCAATGGAGGCGACCCCATCCATTGAGATAGCCGTGCAAGACCTGGAACATGCGTGGCGCGGAAGAAAGCCTCAAGATGAGCAACCCGCATCACATCCTATCGATGCAACGACGCAGATGCTCCAACCAAGACCCGACCGTCCCAATCGTATCCGTGAGGGCAAACCTAAAGTTTTGATCCTCCATGCGAACGGTACCAATCGGGATCGTGATGCCTACCTCGCTTGCGAACTCGCGGGCGGCCTACCGGAAATCGTCCATATTAACCAGCTTGACACCGAAGAGCGTGACCTGCTGGATTATCACATGTTGGTGGTGCCGGGTGGCTTCAGCTACGGTGACGATATGGGTGCGGGGGTGTTGTGGTCATTGGATCTAAAGGTGCGCTTTAAGCACAAGCTGGATCGCTTCATCGCGGAAGGTCGTCCGGTGATCGGTATTTGCAACGGCTTCCAGACGTTGGTGAGATCGGGCGTGCTGCCGGGGGCGAAATGGCGTGCTGACCGTGCGGTGACTCTAACCTACAATGAAAGACAGCAGTTCGAGTGCCGTTGGGTGTGGTTGCAGCCTAACCCCAATAGTCCGTGCTTGTTCACACAGGGCTTGGATGCGCCACTGTATGTGCCGGTTGCGCATGGCGAAGGGCGTGTGATGGCGAAAGACCAGGCCACGCTTGATGACCTGTGGAAACAAGGTTTAGCAACGTTAACCTACGTCAATCCCGATGGCTTGCCGGGCGGCTACCCCTGGAACCCGAACGGTTCCGTGTTAGACATTGCCGGGCTGTGCAACCCAGCAGGGAATGTGTTCGGCCTGATGCCACACCCGGAAAACCACATTTTCCCCTGGCAGCACCCGCGCTATCATCGTGGGGAGCGGGGCAATGTTGGTTTGCGCTTGTTTGAAAATGGCATCCATTTTGCGTGAGGCAGATAGCATAATGACACAACACTTTACTCACGAAACCTATCTTAGTCCGTTTACCTGGCGCTATGGCTCCGACGAAATGCGGCGCGTCTGGTCAGATGTAAACAAGCGGCGCTTGTGGCGGCGGGTGTGGGTCGCGCTGGCGGAGGCACAGCAGACCGCCGGTCTGGTGACTGCCGAACAGGTTGATGACCTACGGGCGCACATGGAGGGTATCGACATTGACCGCGCCCATGCCATTGAAGCAGAGATCCATCACGATCTGATGGCGGAGGTACGCACCTACGCCGAACAGTGCAGTATCGGTGGCGGGATCATCCATCTCGGTGCGACCAGTATGGACGTTGAGGACAACGCTGATGCGCTGCGCTTGCGTGAGGCGTTGGAACTCACCGTGCAAAAACTCGCTGACCTGCTCACGCTGCTCGCTGAGATGATCGAGCGTGAGGCCGACCGGGTTTGTATGGCGTTCACGCATCTGCAACCGGCGGAACCGACAACGGTCGGCTATCGGCTGGCGAACTATGCACAGGACTTGCTCGCCGATTACACCGCACTGCGGCGCATCTGTGATGGTGTACGTGGTAAGGGATTAAAAGGTGCGGTAGGGACGTCTGCGTCGTATGCTGAATTGCTGCACGATGCGGAGATGTCTCCCCGTGAACTCGAAGCACAAGTCATGGCGGCGCTCGACCTCGAACCCTACGAGATCACGCATCAGACTTATCCCCGGCGGCAGGATTGGGAGATCGTTACGGCGCTGGCGGGGCTGGCAATGCCGCTTTACCGCCTGGCTTTCGATGTGCGTTTGCTGCAATCCCCACCGTTTGGTGAATGGGCGGAGCCGTTCGGCAGTAAACAGGTCGGTTCGTCGGCAATGCCGTTCAAACGCAATCCGATCAATGCTGAGAACATGGACAGCCTGGCGCGATATGTTGCCGCGTTGCCGCGTATCGTCTGGGATAACGCCGCACACAGTTTGCTAGAGCGCACACTGGACGATTCCGGCAATCGCCGGACGGTGCTGCCAGAGGCGTTCCTCGCCACTGATGAACTGCTCAAGCGGGCGTTGCGTGTGCTCAAAGGCTTGCGTATCGACCAGGCAGGCATCCGGCGCAACCTCGATGTCTATGGGGTGTTCGCCGCGACCGAGCGCGTCCTGATGGAAGCGGTGCGTGCTGGCGGTGACCGCCAGCAACTACATGAAGTCATCCGAGAGAATAGTTTGCAAGCGTGGGAGGCCGTGCGACAGAGCAGGGCAAACCCCTTAGCGGATTTGCTGGCGCAAGATACGCGGATCACCGCATTGCTTGATGCCAGTCATGTGTATGAACTTCTGACCGCGGATGACCACATCGGGGATGCACCAGAACGCGCACATCATATGGCGACGACGATCCGTCAGCAGTTAGCGAAGGCGTGATATGCTCAGTCAGCAAGCATTGATAAAAAAGGTGCCGGAAGCGTTAGCCTCTGTCGAGTTAAGCGGACTTGGCGTCAAGCATAGCGGTAAAGTGCGTGATATTTACCTGTGTAAGGGCAAGCGCGTTCTGGTGACAACAGACCGCGTCTCTGCGTTTGATCGGGTGTTAGGGTTGATCCCATATAAAGGGCAGGTGCTGAACCAGTTGAGCCTGTGGTGGTTCGCGCAGATGAAGTCCATCGTCGCCAATCATGTGTTGGACGCCCCTGACCCTAACGTGACCGTCGCCCGTGAGGCACAGGCGCTACCGGTTGAGGTGGTTGTACGTGGCTACATCACCGGTGTAACGGACACATCCATGTGGACGCTCTACGAACGCGGTAACCGTAAGCCTTACGGCATTCCCTTGCCGGCGGGATTGCAAAAGAACGATCCACTGCCGGAGCCGGTTATCACCCCGACGACCAAAGCTCAGGACGGCGGGCACGACGAGCGCATCACGCGCACACAGATCATCGAACGTGGTTTGATCGACGTGGGGCTATGGGAACAGATCGAACAGATGGCGCTGGCCTTGTTTGCGAAGGGGCAGGCGGTCGCGGCGGATGCCGGTCTAGTATTGGTGGATACCAAGTACGAGTTCGGCCTGGTTGACGGTGAATTAGTGCTGATCGACGAAGTGCACACGCCCGACTCCAGCCGATACTGGGTCGCCGGGACGCACGATCATCATGATAAAGAATATCTGCGACAGTGGTTCGCATCACAGGGCTACAAGGGCGACGGTCAGCCACCGGTCATGCCGCCGACGTTCGCTGCGGAGGTCGCCGGACTTTACATCACGACTTACGAAAAGCTGACCGGTAAAAGCTTTTCGCCTGCGGAATATCCCGCTGCACCACGCATCGACCAGGTCATGCAAACGTATGAATGCTGATATGATCGCACTGCAAGTGGATGACCAGATCAAGCTGAGTCAGGTGAGGCTCCGTGACCTCGATGTCCATTATCGTCTGCTGGACGTGAACCGTTCACATATCGGGCTATGGGAAACCTGGGTTGATAAAGCGACCTACGAGAGCCAGAGAGAATACATCAGAATTATGACGGAAGGCTACCAACGTGGGCACGGATTTACGTGTGGCGTCTGGTGGCGGCCTGATATTCAGACCGAGCATACCCTGGTCGGCAATGCCTCATATCGGATTACATCATCGACGCGCAGCGTAGAGCTAGGTTACTGGTTCGGGATAGATTTTACCGGTCAGGGCATCATCACCAGGGCCGCTCGTACGTTGGTTGATTATGCGCTGATGACTGACAACAAGCATCGGGTGGTCATCCAGACCGCCGCCGATAACGTGAAGAGCCGCGCCGTAGCGGAGCGGCTGAACTTTCAACTGGATGGCATCATCCGGCAGGAGATGGTCATTCGCGGTCAATTGTTCGACCGCGCAATCTACACCATACTCGCAACTGAATGGAATTCAAGAGGATGACCATGACGGATCGTATTGAACCGTTCGCAGAAGATAAACCGAAAGAAGAATGTGGCATCTTTGGTGTGTATGCGCCGCGACGAGATGTCGCCCGATTGACGTTCTTTGGTCTGTATGCGCTGCAACATCGCGGGCAGGAAGGCGCGGGGATCGTTACCAGCGACGGTGAACTGGCCTACGCCCACAAGGGAATGGGGTTGGTCTCGCAGGTGTTCGATGAGGATAATCTGGAACCGCTCGCAGGCCACATCGCGGTAGGGCACAACCGCTACTCGACGACGGGTAGCTCTAATATGCGCAACACCTCCCCCTATTTGATCGAGACGATTGATGGGCCGTTGGGTGTCTCCCACAACGGCAATTTGACCAACACCGTGCAATTACGACAGATGTTGTTGCGGCGCGGCGTCGGGTTGTCCTCGACGACGGACAGCGAAGTTATCACCCAGATGCTCGCGGCACCGCCGGAGGTTTGGCTGGAAGACAACGAATACATGGACGTTTCCGGTGATTATCACGATTTATGGCAGCATCGCATCCGGGCGCTGATGCAGGTCGCGGAGGGCGCGTATTCGTTGGCAATCTTGACGAAAAATGCGCTTTACGGCGTGCGTGACCCGCTAGGGATGCGTCCTTTATGCCTGGGCAAACTCGGTGATGATGGTTATTTGCTGGCCTCGGAGTCCTGTGCGTTACAGACCATCGGTGCAGAGTATGTGCGTGAGATTGAACCGGGCGAGATCGTGCGGTTGGATGATAGCGGGGTGCAGTCGATCACCGGTAAGACCTCGCAGCGGCGGGCGTTGTGCATCTTTGAGTATGTCTATTTCGCCCGACCCGATACGATGCTGGAAGATCAATATGTGCATAACGTCCGGCAGGAAATGGGACGGGTTTTGGCACGAGAGGCACCGGTTGATGCCGATCTCGTCATCGGTGTGCCGGATAGCGCGACCCCGGCGGCGATTGGTTACGCGCAGGAAGCGGGCATCCCCTACACCGAAGGGCTGACCAAGAATCGCTACATCGGGCGCACGTTCATCCAACCGGATGACCAACTCCGCAAAGATACAGTGCATTTGAAATACAATCCGCTGCGTGCAAACCTGGAAGGCAAGCGTGTGATCGTCGTGGATGACTCTATCGTGCGTGGCAATACGTCGGGGCCGCTGGTCAAGTTGCTGCGGGATGGTGGGGCGGCGGAGGTGCACATGCGTATTTCGTCACCGCCGGTACGTCATCCCTGCTTTATGGGTATCGATATGGCGACATATAAAGAATTGATCGCGCATAGGCTTGATGTTGGTGAGATCCGTGAGCGCATAGACGCGGATAGCCTGGATTATCTCACGCTGCCCGGCTTAATCGATGCCGTCCACGCGGGGATCGATGATTCTGAGGCGGCGGGTCACTGTACGGCTTGTTTCTCCGGGCAATATCCGGTAGCGATCCCGCCGGTGATGTTACAACAGGACGACAAAGCGAGTAATGTGGTCTTTACGGGTACGTGGGGATGACAATAAACAATATCCTGGTGGTCGGTGGCGGCGGACGTGAACATGCGCTCGTCTGGGCGCTCGACCGCTCCGCAAATGTCGGGCGGATTTGTGTCGCGCCAGGGAACGCAGGCACGGCTGAATTAGCAGAGAACGTCGATATTTCCGCCGGCGATGTGAATGCGCTGGTGAAGTTTAGCCTCGACAAGCGTGTTGATCTCGTCGTTGTGGGGCCAGAGGTGCCACTGGCGATAGGATTGGTCGATGCGCTGCAACAGGCCAAGGTAAAAGCCTTCGGCCCGACACAAGCGGCGGCGCTCCTTGAGGCTTCAAAGGCATTTTCAAAGGCGTTCATGCTCGAACATGGCATCCCAACCGCAGAATACGCCGAATTTGAAAACTACGATGCGGCGGTGCGCTATCTGGATGAGTTCAACCGTCCGGTCGTTGTCAAAGCCGATGGATTGGCAGCGGGAAAAGGCGTGATCGTCTGCGAGACCGTACAAGAAGCACGGAACGCCCTCAAGCAGATCATGCTGGACGAGCGGTTTGGCGCGGCGGGGAGTCGAGTCATCATCGAAGAACGGCTCGAAGGCCCGGAGCTTTCCATATTGGCGTTCTCGGATGGTCAACATATCGCCGTGATGCCGCCGACCCGCGACCACAAACGTGCTTACGACGGTGATGAGGGGCCGAACACCGGTGGGATGGGGGCGTTCACACCACCGCCTGATGTTGATAGCACATTGATCGAGCAGATCAAAGCTGAGGTGCTGCAACCGGCGGTGACGGGTCTGGCTGCAAAGGGGACGCCATACATCGGTGTGCTTTACGCCGGGATGATGCTCACCTCAGATGGTCCTAAAGCATTGGAATTCAATTGCCGCTTTGGTGATCCAGAAACGCAGGTCATCTTACCGATGCTGCAAAGTGACCTGTTCGAGATCATGATGGCGTGCATTAATGGTCATCTGGACAAGATTGACGTGCGTTGGCGCGAGGGGGCGTGTGCGACGGTCGTCATGGCTTCGCAGGGATACCCCGGCAGTTACCCGAAAGGTGCGCTGATTGAAGGCATCGGACAGGCATCGGCGCTGGATGAAGTGACCGTCTTTCATGCAGGCACGGCGCGTGGGTCGAACGGCGGTCTGGTTACGGCGGGTGGGCGTGTACTGGCGGTTAGTGCGGTTGCCCCTGACCTGACAAAGGCGTTGAATGTCGCCTATACCGGCGTGGGTAAGATTGTGTTTGATGGCGCTCACTTCCGTAAGGACATTGGCTCGGGGGCATAATGGGACCGCAACGTGTGGTTATCGTCGGGACGGCGGGCAGTGGTAAATCGACATTGGCGGTCCAGGTCGCTAAACATCTGGATGTACCCTATGTCGAATTGGACAGCTTGTTCTGGGGAGCTGGTTGGCAACCCGTCCCCGAAGACGAGTTCCGAAAGCGAGTAGACGAATCAACAAGAGGTGAGGCGTGGGTCATCGCCGGGAACTACAGTAAAGTGCAATCCATCACCTGGCCCCGTGCCGACACGGTCGTCTGGTTGGATATGCCGTTGTGGTTGTGCATCTGGCGTATTTTTAAGCGCACCTGGGTGCGTTGGTACCGCAAAGAAAATTTGTGGGATACTGGCAACTATGAGTCGCTTTCTCTTCAGTTTTTAAATCGCGAGTCGCTTTTCCTATGGGCGTTCCGCACACACCAGCCCCGGCGCGAACGTCTGATGCGTGCCTTTGCACAGCCGGAATATCGCCACTTACGAATTATCCAACTGGTCTATCCCTGGCAACCGCGCCAATGGCTAGACGTTCTAGCGAGGGGGAATGATGCCTGAAGATGCTTACCAGAAGGCCGGGGTTGATATCGCTGCCGGTCAACGCGCAACCGACCTGATGAAAGACGCGGTGCGTGCGACCTATGGACGGGAAGTGCTATCGGAAACGGGGTCGTTCGGTGGTTTGTTTGCGGCGGACGCACTCAAGGCGATGGATGCGCCGGTGTTAGTCGCTTCGACCGATGGCGTCGGTACCAAGACGATGGTCGCCGCGCGGATGCAGCGTTGGGGGACAATCGGGCAAGATTTGGTCAACCATTGTGTAAACGACATTCTGGTGCAGGGTGCGAGGCCGCTGTTCTTTCTCGATTATGTGGCGTCGTCTAAGCTCGACCCGGAACAGATTGCAGCAGTAGTCAAGGGGTGTGCGTCTGCCTGCCGTGCGGTCGATTGTGCGCTGTTGGGAGGAGAAACGGCAGAGATGCCCGGTGTTTACCAACCTGGCGAACTTGATCTGGTAGGGACAGTGGTCGGTGTGGTGGATCGTGCCAATATCATAGATAGTGTCTCGATCACGCCGGGGGATGTGGTGCTGGCGCTGCCTTCTACCGGGTTGCACACCAACGGCTATTCGCTGGCGCGTCGGGTGCTGTCTGATCTCGATTGGGTGCAACCGCGTGACGACCTCAACGGGGTCAGTATCGGTGAGGCGTTGCTGGCGGTGCATCGTTGCTATCTTCACGAGATCGAATCCCTGCGTCAGGCTGGCATCGAGCTACGCGGGTTGGCGCACATCACGGGTGGCGGTGTCTACGATAACCTGCCGCGTATGCTACCGGATGGCACCGGCGCGGAAATCACCCGTGAAATGTGGGATGTGCCCCCGATCTTCGATTTGATCCAAACACTTGGGGAGATCAGCGAACGTGAGATGTTCCATGCGTTCAACATGGGGTTAGGGATGTTGGTCGTCGTCCCTGAAGCTGTGGTGCCCGCTGCGGAGCAAGTCGTGAGCGATTTACGCATGGTCGGGCGGGTTGTCACGAGTGACGAAAAGGTGGTGCGGCTTGTCTAAGCGCGTTGTGGTGATGATTTCCGGCAGTGGAACAAATTTGCAGGCACTTATCGACGCGAATATGCCGGTCGTCGGTGTGGTTTCCAACCGAAAGGCCGCCTATGGCTTAGAGCGTGCAGCAAACGCGGGTATCCCGACGCTGTACTTTTCTTTGAAGCCGTACAATGACAAAGGCAAATCACGCACAGCCTACGACACCGACCTTGCCGCCGCCATCAAAGAACGCTTCCAACCGGATCTCATCGTGCTGGCGGGTTGGATGCACGTACTGTCTTCCGCGTTTCTGGATCAATTTCCGCAGCGGGTGATTAATCTGCATCCGGCGCTGCCCGGTGCTTTCGCCGGTAAAGAGGCTATTGGTCGCGCATACGATGCTTTCCAAGATGGCGAGATCGAGGAAACCGGCTGTATGGTGCATTACGTCATCCCCGAAGTGGATGCAGGGCCGGTCATCGCCCAGGCGGTTGTCCCCATGCTTACAGAAGACACCTTGACCGACCTCAAAGCACGGATGCACGAAGCCGAACATCAGCTCATCGTGCAGGCGACATCCCTTTTGCTAGATCAAACCTAGTTCAATAATTGTTAACCGCATCGCGGAGTTCCTGTGCGGCTTGTGAAGGGCTTTCCGCAAAGATGATGCTGCGTGAGGCGCTGATAATCAGCCCCAGTCCCTCGTTGTTCAAGCCGACGCGAGTCACCTTGTTGACGTCGCCGCCCTGTGCGCCCACACCGGGGATGAGCAGGGTCATCTCACCGACGGTTTTACGAATGACTTCGAGGTCTTCGGGGTAAGTAGCCCCGGCGACGAGCATACAGTTACCGTTCTCGTTCCATTCTTCGGCGACGTTTTCCGCGACGACCTGCCACATACGCTTACCTTTTTTGGTGCGCCGGTCCTGGAACTCGCTGGAGCCGGGGTTTGACGTCCGGCACAGGATGATACAGCCTTTGTCCTCACGTCCGAGGAAGGGCATCAAGGCTTCCCTGCCGAGGTAGGGATGCAGTGTGACCGCATCGAAGCCATACCAGTCGAACACGGAGGTCACATAGCCATTGTTGCTGCTGCCGATGTCGCCGCGTTTGGCATCGCAGATCGTAAAAATTTCTGGGTGATTTGCGCGGATGTAATCCATCGTCAGCTTGAGTTCTTGCATACCCTGCGTCCCGCGTGACTCGTAGAAAGCCATATTCGGTTTGTAGGCGCTGGCGTAACTATGCGTCTGCTCGATGATCCACTTGTTAAAGGCGAACTGCGGGTGTTCCTCATCGTGGAACTGGACGGGGAGGCGGTCGTAGTCGCTATCCAGCCCGACGCAAATCAGTGAGTTGATCGAACTGGCGCGCGCTTCGTACTTGTGAATGATACTCATGTGTTTTCATCTGCCCACTTAAAGGGCGCTTGTAACCATCGGTCGATTGTTGCGAGATGCTGGTTATTATATTCGCCCGTTTCGCGCATGGCGTCCAGTATGAACTCGAAAGAAGTGAGCGTATGCAACCTGACGCCGAGGTTTTTGAAGGCTTCGATGGCGTCAGGTAAGCCATAGGTGACGATGGCGATGCAGTCTTCGACGACCGCGCCAGCGTTACGCAGGGCTTGTATACCGGAGATGGCACTGCCGCCAGTGGTGATTAAATCTTCGACCAGTAGTACGCGCTTACCGTTGACGTCGCCGCCCTCGATGCGCTGTTTTTGCCCATGTGCTTTGGCTTCCTTGCGGATGAACATCGACGGCTTGCGCATTGCATAGCCGATGGCTGAACTATGTGGGATGCCAGCCGCCGCAATGCCGGCCACCACATCAAATTGTACACTTTCTATGATGATAGCATCTTCAAAAGCATTGATGACATCGTGCCATGTAGCGGGATGAAATGGGATCGAGCGATTATCGACATACACCGGCGAGCGCAGACCGGAGCGAAACGTGACCGGTGCCTCCGCCATGACCGTGACTGCACCGAGCGCGACTAACTGCCGGGCGATCTGTTTTTGTCTCTCTTGCATCGTCTATTGCCTCGTCTCATCGAGAATAGCGGCGGCGACAAACGGCCCGCCGTAGATCAACGCTGACCAGTATTGCACGGCCTGCACACCGAGCATCGTAAAAGCGTGGTAACTTGCCGGGTCTTGTATACCGCCGCAGCCGATCACGTCAAGCGGTACGTGTTGCTCGTCGCGTGCCTTTACCAGATGCCGGGCTGCCGTCACAGCTTGCTGGTGCAGCCCACCTCCACCGACCCCCGCCATCACCGCCGGTTGATCCGGGGCGGGTTGGGGCAACGTGTTAGTAGCGATGACCGCCCGCACACCCGTCTCCGCGAACACACGCACCAGCGTGTGATACTGCGACTCGGCTAAACCGGGGCCGACCTTTACCCACAGCGGAATTTCCCGTCCGGTTTCCCCGCTGCGTTGCCTCAACACACCGACGACCGCTTCACAGAGTGCGCGGGTACCGTTTTCTGTTTGGTTGTCGCCGGGGTCGTCCTCGGTGTTGGGGCAGCTTATGTTCAGTGTGAACCATGTTGGCTGTACACCCCGCCCGATGAATGCTTCAACCGCTTCTATGATCTCACGTTGCTGTGTCGGGACGTCCTCCACGCCGGGACTGACCGCGATGTTAACCCCGAAGGTCTGCGGTAAATATTGGCGTTTAAGCGTGAGGAACGCTGCTGCTGCCACTGCACCGGGGTTACGCAAGCCGACCCGGTTCTGGGTTGAAGTGGTCATCGGGTGCCGCCAGATGACCGTGCCGGGATTGCCGGTGCGCGGGTGACGGGTGAACGATCCGAACTCCACCGGGCCGACCAGATGAGGCATACTGCGCCAACCGGGGATGATATTCTGCCCTCGGCTGGCGGCGAGCGCGTCTTGTTCGGTGGCGAAGCCGTGCCCTTTGACAAACCCTGCCGCCAGCATAAACGGATGCGGTAGCCTCACCCCGCCGACTGTCACCGGTTGCTCGGCGAACGCGGTCTTGCCCATTTGCTTGATAATCTGTTGCATGACGATGTTGTCATCCCAGCGGGCCAGCCAATATTGCATGGTCTCATGCCAGTGCTGCGCGGATCGACGGAAAAGCAGCGGACGCACCAACGAATAGGCAAAGCCGCTGGTACGGAGAAACAGCTTTCGTAGTGGATCAGCCATAGCAGTTTTGCCCGAAGCCCGGCTCGACCAGTATTTGTTCACCGTCATAGACCTGTGTGCCGCGTATCCAGTTCTCGACTATGCGACCGCGCACAGTCATCCCTTCAAAGGGCGACCAGCCGCACCTGGTATGCAGCATATCGCGTTTGATAGTGTATTCCGCGTCCAGATCAACCACACAATACGTATCGTCGGGTGCTTGCCGGCCAAAGATGCGACGCGGATTCTCCGAAACCAGCGCGACCACATGATCCAGGGTGATGCGTCCAGCATGGGCGGCGGTCAGCAGCAGCGGCAGGGTCGTCTCCAGGCCGGGGACGCCGTAAGGGGGTGGTTCGCCTTGTTTTTCTGCCAGAGTGTGCGGTGCATGGTCGGATTCGACCACGTCAATCAATCCGCTGATAAGGGCTTCCCACAGTACGTCTTGATCGGCCTGTGTCTGTAGGTTGGGTTTCATCCAGCCGAATCCGCCCAGTCGGGGTAAATCATCCTCGGTGAGCCATAAATGATGTGGACAAACACCACAGGTCACGGGTAACCCTTCGGCTTTGGCGGCGGCGATGATGTCCACCTCTTTCACAGTGCAAATATGGACGATGTGGGTCGGCTTGCGGTGTTCGCGCACGAGGTCGATGATCCGGGCACAGGTGTCGTTTTCCGCGTGATTGGCGAAAATTTTGCCCCCAGGCCAATGTGCGTAATGTTCCGCACGCACGGCCTGATCTTCGACGAGCAGGTTTCCCGTTGTCGCGTTGTTGAACATCTTCACCCCACACACGTCAGCGTAAACTTGTGGGTAGACGTCCCAGTTGCGGTCGGCAGCAGCACAGAAGTACACACCGTAGTCACACACGGCCTGCGTGTTGATTTCTTGCAGCTTGCGATCCAACGCGGCGCGGCCAACGGTCGGCGGGGTAGTGTTGGGCATATCCAACACGGCCCAGTAACCGCCAGCGACGGCGGCACGGGTCTCGGTGTGGAAATCGCCTTTGTGTGACCATGCCATGCCGCGTAAATGCACATGCGGGTCAACCATCGCCGGGATCTTGAAATGTTCCGTCATACACTCACCCCTAAAACCTTGGTGAGCAGCGCCATACGCACGAACATACCGTTTTCCATCTGCTGGAAGTACACGGCGCGTGGGTTCTGGTCGAGGATGTCATGGTCGGCGGGGGTGCCCATCTCGTGCTTACGCGGCAGCGGATGCATCAAGACGACATCGCGCTTGAATTGGTTGAGCACGTTCGGCGTCATGATAAAGTTATCACGGATGGCGTCGTAATCGGCTTTGCGGGTGAAACGTTCCTCTTGAATGCGCGTCCAGTAGATCACATCGGTTTGCCCGATGACGTCATGCAGGTCGCTTGTCTCGTGATAGGCGATTTTGTGCTGGTCAAGAAAGTCGATAATTGTATCTGGAATACGTAGCGACGGCGGCGAGACGAAACAGAGGGTGGTTTTTTCCGCTTCGTAGAGCGCGACCAACTTCGCCAGTGAATGCACGGTGCGCCCGTGCAGCAGATCACCGACGAGTGTGATTGTCAGACCGTCGGGGCCGTCCTTCAGATCTTTGATGGTGAACAGGTCGAGCAGGGCTTGCGTTGGGTGCTCGCCGATGCCATCCCCGCCGCTGATGATGGCGGTTTTTGTAACGATTCGCTCGTTCAACCGGTCGAGATAGTAGGCGGCTTCATAGGACGAGCCGCGTTCGGGGTGGCGTAGCGCGATGACATCGGCATAGCAGCCCGCAGCTCGGACGGTATCTGCGAGGTTTTCGCCCTTATATACCGACGAAAATTGTACACCGTTGCTCGTGCTGACGACCGACCCGCCCAGACGCCGCATCGCGGCCTGGAAGGACATGTCGGTGCGGGTGCTGGCCTCGAAAAACAGCGATGCCATCAGCTTACCCGCGCACAGATTGACGATTTCACGGTCGGCCTGTGCGACTCGCGTGCGTAGGCTACTGGTGGTTTCAAAGATACTATCTAGGTCGTTACGGTGGAACTGCTCGACGCTGATGATATGTTTTCCGGTGAAGTCGCCGTTGATCTCCGGTGGAGTATATAAATGACGGAATTGCTCCGTTTGCCGGATGTAACTAGAATCCGCGCTGTCAGTAGACATCGTTGACATTCCCTCACAGGTGGATAAGTTACGGCTAACTCTACAGCGCGGGGTAAGGTGTGTCAATGTGATCTTCGCGTTACAATGGCATGGGATGAACGAAGGAGAGATACCAATGGTCGATGTCAAAATAGTGACGACTCCGCTTGCAGAAACGGACGCGGATACCGTGCTGGTTTATGTGTTTGAGAGCGAAACAGATTTTAGCGATGCCACAGCAGCGATAGATGACGCTCTGGACGGTGTAGTGAAAGATTTAATCACGACGGGTGAGTTTACCGGCAAAGCGGATCAAACAATGGTGCTGTATCCGCGTGGGTCGTTAGCAGCGAAGCGTGTGATCGCGGTCGGTTTAGGTGAACGGGCGTCGTTCAATGCGGAGGTGCTACGCCGGGCGGGGGCGCACGGGATCAAGCAAGCACAGGCTGCCAGAGCGTTTCGGGTGGCCTCCGTGTTGGTGACAATGGACAATCTGTCATCGTTTGAGATGGCACGACACACCACCGAAGGGATGGTGCTCGCGCTGTACCGCTATCATGGGCAGAAATCAAGCGAGAAGCCCGAAGAGACGATCACGACGATAGAATTTCATACCACCGCCGAAGACGAAAACGCGGTCAGCGAGGGTAGCAGGCGCGGCCTGACCTTCGCCGCCGGGACGCGCCTCACACGCGATCTGGTGAACCTGCCGCCGAATATTTGTACTCCGTCCTACTTAGCGGAGCGTGCCGAGGAGATGGCGCGGTCTGCCGGGCTGAAGTGCGAGGTGCTCGGTCGCCAGCAGATTAGCACGCTGAAGATGGGGGCGCTGCTCGGTGTCGCCCAGGGGAGTGATACGCCGCCCCGTTTTATCATCCTCGAACACAATGCGGATAAAGCCGACGATATGGAAACAATTGTGCTGGTCGGCAAGGGTGTCACGTTCGATACTGGTGGCTACAGCCTTAAACCCAAAGACGGTATGATCGGTATGAAGGCCGATATGGGCGGCGGGGCGGCGGTCATCGGTGCGATGGGCATCATCGCCGGGTTGAACCTGCCCTTGCATGTGGTCGGGTTGGTTCCCGCATCGGATAACATGGTCAGCAGTAAGGCGTATCGTCCGCAGGAGGTGCTGACCGCCAGCAACGGCAAAACTATTGAGATCATCAGCACCGATGCCGAGGGGCGTCTGCTGCTGGCGGATGCGTTGGTTTATGCCAGGCGGTACGAACCGGCGGCTGTGGTAGACATCGCCACACTGACCGGCTCGTGCGTGGTGGCATTGGGTCATGCGGCGGGGGGATTGTTTGGCACTGATGAGACGTTGAAAGCAACCGTCATCCGCGCGGGGGCGGCGACCCACGAGCGCGTGTGGTCGATGCCCATCTATAACGAGTACGTAAAGGCGCTTGAATCTGATACGGCGGACACCAAGAACAGCGGTGGGCGTCCCGGTGGGGCGGGTGTGGCAGCGGCCTTCTTACGGCAGTTCGTCGATTACCCCGCATGGGCGCACATTGACATGGCGGGGATGGTGACTGATGCAAAGGACACGCCGTACATCCCGGCGAAGGGGGCGACGGGTTACGGGGCACGTCTGCTGGCGCAGTTTGTGTATGAATGGGCAATCACTCACGATAAGATGGAACGCTGGAGTTAAATAGGAGATTTTTGATGAAAATATTAGGGATTGATGTTGGCGGTTCCGGCATTAAAGGTGCACCGGTAGACATCACCAAAGGCGTACTGCTGGAAGAACGTCACCGGATTGATACCCCGCAGCCCGCCAAACCGGACGCGGTCGCGGACGTGGTCGGCGAAATCGCAGACTATTTCGACTGGAAGGGGCCGATTGGTTGCACGTTCCCAGCGGTTATCAAGCGTGGCATCGTGCAGACCGCCGCGAACGTCGATGATGATTGGATTGGCACCGACGCCCATCGCTTGTTCCAGCGGGTGACGAACTGCCCGGTACTGGTCATGAATGACGCCGATGCTGCCGGGGTCGCTGAGATGACATTCGGTGCGGGGGTCGGTCATGATGGCATCGTAATTGTGTTCACGTTTGGGACGGGTATCGGCAGTGCACTCTTTTTGAACGGTACGCTTATGCCCAACACGGAGCTAGGACACTTAGAACTACGTGGTAAGAAAGCCGAGCATCGCGCTGCTGATAGCATCCGCAAGGCGAAAGATTGGAGTTACAAGAAATGGTCGAAGCGGGTCAATGAGTTTTTACAGCATGTCGAGTTTTTGTTTTCGCCGGATTTGGTGATCTTCGGTGGTGGGGTGAGTAAAAAGCATGAGAAGTTTTTCCACCATCTAAACACGAACGCGCAGGTCGTCCCGGCGCAGTTGCGCAATGAGGCCGGGATCATCGGTGTGGCGCACGCAGCACGGGAGCTAGTCTGATGCTAAAGCGTACAATCTTCGAGGACGAACACGAGATGTTCCGTATGGCGGCGCGTAAATTTATCGAAAAAGAGACCGCGCCACATCACCGTCAATGGGAGCGTGACGGTATCGTTCCCCGTGAGTTGTGGCACAAGGCAGGGGCGCAGGGCTTCCTCTGCATGGATGTGCCGGAAATATACGGCGGTGGCGGTGTGCCGGATTTTCGTTACGCGGTCGTGATGACAGAAGAATTCACCTATGCCAATTGCACCGGTCCGGGCTTCAGCCTGCATAATGATGTCGCCGCGCCATACATCCTGCATTATGGCGCGGACGCACAGAAAGCCCGCTGGTTCCCGCAACTTGCCACCGGGGAAAAGATCCTCGCCATCGCCATGACCGAACCGGGCGGCGGTAGCGACCTTGCGAACATGAAGACTCACGCCCGGCGTGAGGGTGATTTTTACGTTCTCAACGGCAGCAAGACGTTCATCACCAATGGGATCAACGCCGATCTTGTTATCGTCGCCTGCAAGACCGATCCATCGAAGACGCATGACGGTGTGAGCCTGTTGGTGATAGAGCGCGAGATGCCCGGTTTTACACGCGGGCGCAATCTCGAAAAAGTGGGCTGGCACGCGCAAGACACCGCCGAGTTATTCTTTGAGGAGGTGCGGGTACCCGTGCAGAACCGCATCGGTGAGGAAGGGCGGGGCTTCTACTATCTGATGCAGCAGCTCCCGCAGGAACGGCTGATTATCGCGGTGGGTGCGCTGGCGGCGGCTTCAGCCGCGCTTGATTGGACGGTTGACTATTGCAAAGAACGTTCGGCGTTCGGACGATCTATCGGTAGCTTCCAGCACAATCGCTTCAAATTGGCGGAGATGCAAACGGAAATTACCATCGGGCAGGTGTTCCTCGATGAATGTGTGCTGCTGCACAATCGGGGCGAACTCAGCGCGACCGACGCGGCAATGGCGAAATGGTGGGCCACCGACCTCCAACGCCGTGTGGTAGACCAGTGTGTGCAGTTGCACGGTGGTTATGGCTATATGCTGGAATATCCCATCGCGCAGGCTTACGTCGATATGCGTTGGGGGCCGATTGGCGGCGGCACCAATGAGATCATGAAAGACCTCATTGGTCGCTCGATGGGCTTCTAGGCATATAAACCGCATCACCCATGCCGATCATCACTTCCGGTTGTGTTAAGGTCATCGTTGCATAGAACCCGCGTGTGCCATCAGCGAGAAATTCGAGTGTGTCGCGCAGACGTTCACCGCCGATGGTCTCTCCGGCGAGGAAGCAGCTATATTCCGTACACGGGGCGGCGACCATGACATCATGTAAGCGTATGGGTGTAGTCGTGTTTGTGGGTTGGATGAAAACCTCGCTTCCGAGCTGACTCATATCGAAGCCCGCTTCCGGCGCGATGGTGATGTTCTCCCCACCGATGCCGTCCGCAAGTGTCTCGGCGGGGCGGTCGGGGAATTGTGCACGTATTCGCGCATAATTTGGTTGAAAGTTGAACGAGATCCCGTTTGCGTTGCCCCGGTTGCGCGTGCGTGGATGGTCGATATGATGTACGTCAATGATCGCATCATCGTCTTCGGTGATGCCGAAGACCCCGCTGCACGTCAGGCGTAGGTGGGGAACCTTGAGGATCGGCGTGGTGCGGTAAACGCGGTGCGGTCGCTCGCCGGATTTCAGCGGTTCCTGCTGGATTTGCGTAAAGGTAATGGTGCCGATTTTGCGCATGATTAGTCGCTTTCTGGCAGTGGAGCGAAATGACCCCACTGACGGTTAAAATACATTAACGGCTGACCGGCATTCGCCCCGGCCCCCGCGACGACTTCCCCGACGAAGATGCTATGGTCGCCAGCGTCGTGAAGTCGATGCAGTTTGCAATCCACCCAGCCAAGCACGCCCGGTAGAATCGGGGAGCCGGTCTCCGCAGTGGTGTAGGCGATGTCAGCGAAACGGTCTTCGATGTCGGGGTACATCCCTGCAAACAACTTGCCCCATTCGAGATGCTCGGTGCCGAGCACATTTACCGCGAAAACACCACTCTCCTCAAGGGCTTGATGTGTGTAAAGTTTCTTGGCAACGCAGGTCAGCACGAGCGGTGGTTCCAGGCTGACGCTGCTGAACGATGACGCCGTCATGCCTTTTAGCGTGCCGTCGGGTAAGCGTGTGGTGACGACCGTCACACCGCTGGCCCATTGCGCCAACGCCTGTTTGAATGTTTGAGGGTCAATTTTCATGAGAATTTCTCCCGTTGCGTGAAAATGCCAGACTCCGATTATGCTGAAGATGTCTTAGGATTAGTTTAATTCAGACGGTGCTGGCGTGAAATTTATTACGAATGTCGGTGCTCCAGCGTCCCTTGCCAACTTCTTTTTCGATCACTATACTGTGCATACTGAATAACTCCATAGGTGCAAACTTCACGAAAACAAAGGAATAAATTCTATGGTAACCAAACATGAGGGGTTTGTCTTTCACGAACCGAGCGAAAAGGCGAAGCAGATCGTCACACGCGATCATAAGACACTCTCGCCCTCTTACACACGCTCATATGGTTTTGTGATGGATCACGGTAAGGGCGCGGAAGTCTGGGATGTGGATGGTAGTCGTTATGTCGATTTTGCCGCTGGCATCGCTGTTCTCGCCACCGGTCACAGCCACCCCAGGGTCGTTGATGCGATCACGAAACAGGCGCAGCAATATGTTCACATCGGGGCGACAGATTTCTTCTGCCCTCAGCAGGTCGGCTTAGCGGAGCGCCTTCAGCAGATTGTGCCCGTTCACCGTGCCGCCCCGGAAGATAAAATGGTCTATTTTTGTAATTCAGGTACAGAATCTATCGAAGCGGCTTTGAAATTGGCACGTTACCAACCGGGTAACCGTCGCCATGTGATCGCTTTCTTCGGCGGTTTTCATGGTCGGACGATGGGCGCACTGTCGGTGACGTCAAGCAAGGCCACCCAACGTGCTGAGTACCCGTACATCCCCGGTGGTGTCGATCACATCTCCTATCCGTCGAAATTTGCGGCGGAAAACAAAGACAACGAAGCACCACATTATGACCCGATCCGTTATATCGAATATTTTATTATCCGTACAAAAGTCCCCGCTGATGAAATCGCAGCGGTGATCGTCGAGCCGATTCAGGGTGAGGGAGGCTATCTGCTGCCGCGTGATGACTTCTTACCGGCCTTGCGTGAATTCTGCGACAAGCATGGTATTTTGATGATCGCCGACGAGGTGCAATCCGGGGTGGGGCGTACCGGTAAATGGTATGCGATGGAGCATTGGGGCGTGAGCGCGGACATCGTCTGCACAGCGAAGGGTTTAGGGTCTGGCTTTCCGATTGGCGCGATTGTCACCCATCGGGACGTCATGAGTGCGTGGACGCCCGGCGCACATGCCAGCACGTTTGGCGGTAACCCGGTGGCGTGCGCGGCTGCAAACGCGACCATCGACATCATCGAGGATGAAAATCTGCTGGAACATGCGGAAAAACTCGGTGAGCGCACACTGGCGCGGCTGCACAAGTTCCAGCAAGATCACACATCGGTGCGTCGTGTCGAGGGCAAGGGTTTGATGATCGGTGTTGAGTTTACCGATCGTACCGGTAAGCCGCTCAAGAAGTTCCGTGATGAAGTGGTCAATCGTGCTTACCTGAATGGGTTGATCGCGCTGGCCTGCGGGACAAGCACGTTGCGCATTGCACCGCCGCTGGTCATCACACAGGCGCTGATGGACGAAGGGTTGGATATTCTGGAACACATTATTGCCCAACTGGAAGAAGAAATGTGGGAGCCTGAAGCACAAGTGGGTGACTAAATCGCTCACTATCCGGTAAACTGATGATGGGTGCGCTAGTCGTGCCCGTTTTTGTTTACCATACCTGGGATCATCATGCTCGCAGATTTTGTCGATAATGTCTCCGAATTTCTTGAAGGGGTGGTCGGTGCGTTCGGCACACCCGGTATCGTGGTGATCGCATTCCTTGAAAATATGTTCCCACCCACGCCATCAGAATTTTTATATCCGCTGGCTGGTAAGATCGCTGCTGACGGTGATGTGACCCTGTTCGGTGTCATCTTCGCCGGGTTGATCGGGTCGCTGGTCGGTTCGATGGTTTACTATATGCTTGGTTATTGGCTAGGGCCGGAGCGTACCCGTGCTTTAATCGCCAATTACGGCACTGTGAATCTGTTCGGCTGGCGGGTGCAAATCGTGACGGTCGAAGCGTTCGACCGGGCACTGGGTTGGTTTGAAAAGCGGGGCGGCATCGTGATTATCGTTGTGCGTAATCTACCGCTGATCCATAGTGCGGTTTCCATCCCTGCGGGTGTTGTGCGGATGAACGTGCTTTTGTTCTTGCTCTACACGTCTATTGGTGTGCTGTTATGGATTGCTCCGCTGGCGACCCTCGGCTACTGGCTGGGTAACAATTGGGAGCGTGTGCTGGAACTGCTCGAAATTTACCAGAATTTGTGGTATATAGTGCTTGCAGCATTACTGGTATGGTTTGTCATACGACGCCTGCGCTCCCGCAAGAAATCCGCCGAAATCGTCGAAAACTAGGAGATCTGTCTTGAATACAAAGAAAACCGCCGCGTGGCTGGTGCATCTCTACACAGCCATTGGGGGCATAATTGGGTTTTTCGCGCTGGTCGCCGCCGCCGATGGAGAGACGCGGACGGCGTTTTTTTTACTCATCCTCGCTACTCTGATTGACGCGACCGACGGCCTGATGGCACGCGGCATTAAGGTGTGGGAAGTGCTGCCCAACTTCGACGGCTCTATGATGGATAATGTGATTGATACGCTGACGTTCTTATGGGTGCCAGTGTTCATCATCGCGCAGGAAGACTTGCTGCCAAACGAGGTGTGGTTGATACCGCCGATTATCGCTGGTCTGTATGCCTACGGACAAGCCAACATGAAAACGGAAGACTCGTTCTTTTTAGGCTTCCCGACTTATTGGAATGTCGTGGCATTGTATATGTTCTGGTTGCAGCCGGAACCGTTACCCGCTGTATTGATGGTGGTTATCCCTGCTATTCTGACTTTTATCCCGACCCGCTACCTCTACCCCAGCAAGAATCGCGTGTTGTGGCAATGGTCGTGGGGGTTATCGGCGATATGGTTGGTGATGCTGTTCTATCTGCTGACGCAAGAAGACCCCAATATGACGTTGGTCTGGGTCAGCCTGTTCTACCCGGCTTATTACCTGATCGCCAGTTTCTGGATCGATTGGCAAATCCGGCAGGGGAACATCAAGCCGCGTGATGCGAAGGTGGTCATCATCGAGGATAACTGAGTCCAATTCCATCAAATGATGGGCTTTTGGAGTATAATTCGTCTACGTTTAACAAATTTACAACGGAGCGAGCGTATGACAGAAAAACGAGCAATGACGGTCGATGACCTGTATCATCTCTCACAGATCGAAGACCCGCAGATTAGCCCGGATGGGGCATGGGTGGCGTTTGTGCGCGTCACCGTTGATAAGATGGAAAACGGCTACCAACGTAATATCTGGTTATGTGCGACGACGGATGCGGGTGACCCGATCCAATTGACGCGCGGTGGCAAGGATACCACGCCGCGCTGGTCACCGGACGGCAAGACGCTAGCATTCGTCTCTGCACGTGGGGAAGGTAAGCCGCAGATTTACCTGCTGCCGGTTGCCGCACCGGGTGGCGAACCGCGTCCGCTGACGAGTGCTGTTAACGGTGCCAGTAGCCCGGCCTGGTCACCGGATGGTGATCATATCGCCTTTCTTTCGTCGATGAACCTCAACGAACGTGAAAAAGAAGATCGCGGCGAAACCGACCAACCACCAGCAGATCAGCTTGAGTCTAAGCATCGCAAAGAACGCCGTGAGGACGAAGAAAGACGCCGGCGTGACCCTTACCATATGTGGCGCATCCCTTACCGCAGTGGAACGGTCTTTTTAGGAGATCGCTATGCGCAGGTTTACGTCATGCCGACGGCGGCTGATCTCGAAGGGGATGAGGCGAAGCCGCGCCGCCTGACCAACGCTGACGCGAATCATGAGCCGCCGCAGTGGTCAGCAGATGGCAAGACGATCTATACCACCCGGCAGCGCGATGTCACCCGCGATGAACCCTTCTTAGACACCGCGCTCTACGGCATTGATGTGGTCAGCGGAAACGGTGAACACATCGATGTTGAGGGGTTTTGCTGCTTCAGCCCGGAGCCATCGCCGGATGGTAAGTGGTTAGCGTTCATCCGTCTGAATAACGATAAAATTGGCTCTCTGTTGGAAGGCATTACGCGGCTCGCGGTGATGCCGACCGAGGGCGGCGCTGCGCGTGATCTCAACGTGGCGCTTGACCGTTCCGTGACCGGGGTCGCCTGGGCAGCGGATAGTAAGTCGATCATTTTCAGCGCGGAGAACGAAGGTGATATATCGCTTTATCAAGCGCAGGTCGAAACCGGCGAGGTCACCACGTTGCTATCCGGGACGTTCGATGTGCTTGGGCATGATATTGACGCCAACGGCAATATCGCGTTCAGTGCCAGCACGCCCACCTCACCAAGTGAATTACACTGGCTGCCCGGTCGCAGTGAAGACTACACCGCACTAACGGAGTTCAACCGAGTATTTCTGGATGAAGCCATCGTGCGTGAAACCTATGAGATGTGGTTCACCATGCCATCAGGCGACAAGATTCAAGGTTGGTATCTGCTGCCGGTCGGTTACGAAGAAGGGAAGAAGTATCCGCTGGCGGTGAACATTCACGGTGGGCCGCATGTGATGTGGGGACCAAGCCAGGAATCGATGTTCCATGAATGGCAACTCCACGCGGCAAGCGGTTATGTGGTGTTTTACTGCAATCCGCGTGGTGCGGGCGGTTACGGGCAGGCCTTTCAGGAGGCGTTGCACAAAGGCTGGGGCGTGGTCGCTTATGAAGATGTGATGGCGGGTGTCGATGCGATGGCGGAAAAGGATTTCGTCGATGAAAATCGTATGGCGGTCACCGGTGGGTCTTACGGTGGCTATCTGACCACGTGGGTGGTCGGGCATACGGAGCGCTTCAAGGCGGCGGTGTCGCAGCGTGGGGTGTACAGCCTGATTAGCTTCTACGGGACGAGCGATGTACCGTCGCTGATCTCCGGCGAGTTCGACGCGCACCCCTGGGAAGATCATCAACTGTTGTGGGAGCATTCACCGCTGGCCCACGCGCATAAAATCAAGACACCGCTGTTGATCCTCCACGCGGAAAATGATTATCGCGTGCCGATTGAACAGGCCGAGCAGTTGTTCGCGTTCGTGCGGCGCAGTGGTGGCACCGTCGAGATGTGGCGCTATCCGCGTGATGGACATGAACTCTCACGCAGTGGTGAGCCAGAACACCGCGTCAGTCGGTTGAACAAGATGGTTGCGTGGTTCGATAAGTATTGTAAAACGGACGGGCGTTGATTCCCCGAAAACGATGAATTATGCTTGTGGGGCGCATCATTGGTGCATTCCACGATTTAAATTTGAGAGGACACAAATGAGAGTTATTCGCGGTTTATTGGTAATCTTACTCCTTGTGCTTGGCGCAGCTAGCATCGGCGCACAGGATGACGACGAAGGCGAAGGTACAGACGTTGACCTGACGCTGTATGCGGATATTACGCAAAGCCGCGCCGATGATGGTGCCTTCGTGCTGGGTGACCCCGACGCCCCGGTGACTGTGATCGAGTTTGCGGACTTCTTATGTCCGCACTGTCAGGATTACGAAGAAGTCAGCAATGCGTTTATCGAAGAATACGTCGCAACCGGTCAGGCGAAGTTCGAGTATCGTTTCTTCCCGGTGATCGATGACACACTTTCGCCATTACTTTCCAACATGGCGGAGTGTGCGGCGGAAAAAGAGTTGTTCTGGCCGGCCCACACCTTGATCTATGATCTGGCGCGTGAGCGTGCGATTGGGGGTGACATCGTACAGGTTTTCACCCAGGCACTCGAACTCGATGAAGAAGATTTCACGACCTGTATCGTCGAGGCCGACCAATACATTACCGATCAGCGGTTAGGTTCGTCGCTTGGGGTAAGTGGCACACCGGCGATCCGTGTGCAGGTCGGTGATGATGACCCTGGTGTGCTGGTCGTCGATGATCGCCCTTATTCGAGTGGCGGCATCGCCCTGGAACAACTGGCGGCGTTCGTCGAGAGTGAAAGCCCCGAAGAGATGGTGACCTATGACTTCAGCGAACCGCCGCTTGAACTGCTCAACGAGGCGCTATTGCAAGATACCAGCCTGGTCGATGCCGATGAAGATTGTGTTGCCCCGTGCTGGCGCGGCATTATCCCCGGTGAAAGCACCTGGGAAGAAGCGATGGAGACTCTGGAAAGCGATGACGGCATCGGTGAGCTGGGTGTACAGACACAACAAAACTTAAATCTAGCGACGTTCGCACCGACGGAAGGTGAGGCTTGCTGCCAGATCATTTCCGACCCGACGGGAGAGACGGTCGAGCGCATTATCTTACAGTTTGCGCCGGAGATGACACTCGAAGGGGTGATTGACACGCAAGGTGAGCCGCAGTACGTCACCGGCAGTCTGGTTGATGCGGAACAAGGGATTTTCGAGCTGTACTACCCGGAAATCTCGATGGTCGTGCTGGTCTACTATGATGCTGAAGTCGGCGAACTGACCGAGGACAGCGAAATCCTCGGCTCAGCTTATCTCGTGCCCGACTTTTTCACCGGCATCGAAGACGCCGGTCTGCCCGAATGGGATGGCTTCGGCGAGTATGATATTCAGTAGGTCGGTGTAACCAACGAAGTTTCGAGGGGCGTCCGCGAGGACGTCCCTTTGGGTCTATTCAGTTGGTGTCGCAGGTTGATTATCGGTTGGTTTTTCGATCACCGTGCTCAAGTTGGTCAGTTTTTCGTTTTCTGGCGCAACAGACGTTTTCTTGAGGATGATCGCGCCCTTCTCATTGGCGATGCGCTCCACCACTTCGAGGTCAAATTCATCGAGCCAGCGGTTGACGAGTGTGAATTCGTCTTTGCGCATGTAATCATCAATGAGGATCAACGCACCGTCAGCGAGTTGGTCGTAAAGCACCGGCATCGTCGGGTAGCGGGCCAGTCGGTGTGTATCCTTTGGCGGGCCATCAATAATCAGCAGGTCGATTTCGGTGAGGTTAGCGAGTGCATCGGTAGCGTACCACTGCCAATTTTCGTCACCCTCATCGCCGTCCTCGTCACCAATGGTCAATTGATCCAACGGCGCATGGATGACATCAGCGTAATCCGTTAAATCGTGCTGATGGAGCCGACGCTGAGTCGTCTCGACGAATTCCGCTTGATGCTCAAATGATGTGAGATGCCCCGTGCCGAGCGATTCCAGGCAGTAGCTCGTGATGATAGTCGAGGTGCCGCTACCAAATTCGACGATAGTCTTGGGTTGGTGCTGCTTGATCGTCCCGGCGAGTAAGGCGGCAAAATCCGGTGAGATCACCCATAGGCGCATCGGCGGCAGCGGATAGCGAATATCAACCAGCCTATGCAGTGATGTCAACGCCTCGATTTGCCGGTAGTGGTGGAAGTTCTCAAGTTGGTTGCGCTCATAGAGTGTGATGATGGAATCGAGCAGTAACCAACCGATAATCACCGGTGGCAGCGCCAACCCGACCGGCAGCAGCAATACGCCGCCAAGTACCGATACGCCACCCCAGATCAACAAACGGTTCATCAGCTTGCGCCGCAGTCGGGGCAGGGCAGGGTTCTGTGCTTCGATGTGTTTAAGTGGTTGCAGGCTCATGAGTCTGTCCGTTGTTTATGGCGCTGCGCGAGTTCGGCTTTGACGTCGTCGAGCGAGATGTCGAGTTGCGCCATCAGCACCAGGGTATGATAAAACAGATCGGCTATCTCGTTGATCTGTGCTTCTCGTCCTTCGCCGAGCGCGGCGACAATTACTTCTGTGGCTTCTTCGCCGACCTTCTGCGCGATCTTGTTGGTGCCGCTTTCAAACAGTGTATGTGTGTAACTGCCTTCCTGCGGATGGGCTTTGCGGTCTTGTATGATCGTTTCGAGTAATTCTAACATTGTCATTCTCTTACCGGATTATCCTGAAATTCGCTTAAACTGCGGTAGAAACAGCTTCGGGCGTTTGTGTGGCACGCCGGGCCAGCGGGATCGACCAAAACGAGCAGGGTATCCGCGTCGCAGTCGATGTAAATTGACTTGACCTGTTGTATGTTGCCGGACGTTTCCCCTTTGTGCCACAGGGCGGCCTTGCTGCGACTGTAAAAGACGGTTTCGCCGGTGTCGAGGGTTTGTTGCAGGGCTTCGGCATTCATGTAAGCCATCATCAAGACGTGCCCGGTGTCGGCATCTTGCACAATTGCCGGGATAAGTCCGCGCTCATCCCATTTGATCGTTTCGAGTGTTTGCTCACTCAACTGCATCGAGGTGCTCCCATCCGTGCAGGCGTACCGGCACACCCTGTTCCGCGAGATATTGCTTTAGTTCAGGGATGCTGAGTTCGTTGTAGTGGAACAAGCTGGCGGCGAGTGCGGCATCTGCGCCGCCGTCGGTGAGTGCGGCGGTAAAGTGGGGTTTGGCACCCGCTCCACCGGAAGCGATCACCGGGATGGACACTGCCTGTGAGACGGCTTCCAGCATTTCGAGGTCGTACCCGGCTTTGGTGCCGTCACGATCCATGCTGGTCAGTAGGATTTCACCCGCACCGCGATTCTCGACTTCTTTCGCCCATTCGACGGCCTCTCGGTCAGTTGGGACGCGCCCACCGTTGATATGTACGATCCAGCGACCTTCGATGTATTTGGGATCGATGGCGACCACGATACACTGGCTGCCGAAGCTCCACGCACCTTTGTTAATCAACTCCGGCTCACGAATGGCGGCACTATTGATGCTCACCTTATCCGCACCAGCGAGTAGGGTAGCACGAATATCTTCGATGGTGCGGATGCCACCGCCGACACAAAACGGAATAAATACCGTATCCGCGACACGGCGCACCATATCGAGTGTGGTGGCGCGGTTTTCATGGCTGGCGGTGATGTCAAGGAAGACGAGTTCGTCCGCGCCTTCACGATCATAAATCGCAGCTTGTTCGACCGGGTCACCGGCATCACGCAGGTTGACAAAGTTGACTCCCTTGACCACGCGCCCATCTTTGACGTCTAAGCAGGGGATAATGCGTTTAGCGAGCATTCCCACCGGCCTTTGCTGCTAATAGGGCTTCGCCAAGTGTGATCTTATCTTGATAGAGTGCCATGCCGATGATCGCCCCGGCGACCACATGGCTATGTGCGAGTTGTTGGATCTCGCTGTTGGTCGTCACCCCACCGGAGGCGATGACCTTCAAGCCGGTTTCTCGCCCTAAGATGATCGTCTCGTTGACGTTGGCACCGATCAAGCTACCGTCCCGGTTGACATCGGTGTACAGCGCGTGGATCACACCCATCTCCGCGATCTGTCGTCCGAACTCACGCGGGGTCAGCATGGTGGTTTGCTGCCAGCCGTGCGTGGTGATCTTACCATCACGGGTATCAAGGGCGACGGCGATCTTCTCCGCACCGAATTTTTCCAGTGCTTGTTGTAGAATCTGCGGGTCATCGACCGCGACCGTGCCTAAAACGGCCCGTGCCGCGCCGCTGTCGATGGCTTTTTGAATGTCTTGCATGGTACGCAGACCGCCACCGAATTGAATACGCACATCGAGTTTTGCAGCACGTTCTAAAATATCGAGGTTGTCGTTAGCTTCGGTGAATGCGCCGTCGAGGTTGACCATATGGATCCAGGTTGCGCCGTCGTCGATCCAACGTCGGGCGGTGTCCAGTGGATTATCGCTGAAGACGGTCTGCCGGTCGGGGTCGCCTTCTTTCAAGCGGACGACCTTACCGCCCCGTAAGTCAATTGCTGGGTAAATAATCATCTGACGATCTCCGTGATTTTCAGGAAGTTGCTCAGGAGTTTTAACCCGGTCATCTGGCTTTTCTCCGGGTGGAACTGCACTCCGTAGATGTTATCGCGCTGCACACCTGCTGCAAAGTCTATGCCGTAATGGGTCTTGATGAGTAAATCTTCGGTTTCTGTTGGGATGCAGTAATAACTATGTACGAAATAAGCATAACTGTCGTTGTCGATCTCCGCCATGAGCGGATTGGGGCGCGTCATCTCAAGCTGGTTCCAACCCATATGCGGTATTTTCAGGCCGAGACTGTCAGGGAAGCGCGTCACCACACCGGGTAAGACACCCAGCCCTTCGTGGTTGCCCATCTCATCGCTGCGCTCGAAAAGGAACTGCATCCCCAGGCAAATACCCAGGTAGGGGATGCCGGCTTGCAGCGCGTCTTTTAAAGGTTCGACCAACCCCTGCTTGTGGAGTTGCTGCATCCCCGCGCCGAACGCCCCAACCCCCGGCAGAATAATCTGGCGAGCGTCTTTTAAGTCTGCCGGTTCATGGACGAGGCGCACGTTTACCACACCCAGATGATTAAGTGCATGTAGGACGCTGCGTAGGTTTCCGGCTCCGTAGTCGATCACGGTAAGCATAACGATAACTCCTCGCTACATGAAAACGAAAATCCCCGCGTGATCTGCGCGGGGAGGGATGGCAATTCTAAGGACGTGCATGTCCATCAACAGACCAATATCGGGTAAGGATTGCTAGGATGATGATGTGCTGTTAGGCTGGTCACGTTTGCTGCTCCATTTGTGAATTCACAAGTGAGTATATCGACGCCGGAGATGGTTGTCAACGCGGGTAGAGCAAAGTTACGAAAATAGGGGATGACACATGACAACAACGATTGCATTGTTAACAGATTTTGGCGACGGAGATGTTTATGTCGGGGTGATGCGTGGCGTCATCACAGGGATCACACCACAGGCCAATCTGGTTGATATTACTCATCAGGTTGAGCCACAGCACGTCCGGCAGGCGGCTTTCTTCTTGATGAATGCGTACAGCTACTTCCCCGCCGGGACGGTGTTTCTCGTCATTATTGATCCAGGAGTCGGTAGCGCCCGTTTACCAGTCGTCGTGCAGGCCGGTGATTACACATTCATCGCACCGGATAACGGCGTGCTGTCTTATGCTTTGCAGTTGATTGGTGATCATAATGCTTATGTGCTGGAAAATTCTGACTATCGTTTAGAAAACATCAGTCAGACGTTTCACGGGCGTGATGTCTTTTCACCGGCTGCCGCCCACATCGCGGCGGGTGTGTCGGCTTCGGCGATGGGGCCACAGGTCGAGACGTTGGTGCAGTTGCCCCTCCCTATGATTGATGCCAGGCGTGGGCGTCTGACGGGTGAAATCCTGCATGTGGATCGCTTCGGCAACATCATAACCAGCATCGGGCATTTGCACTGGCTGACGAAAGCACGCTTACGCTTTCAGTCGGCCTTTACCACTGAACTGCCGGAACTGCCGGTAAGCGCAGTTGATGCGGTCACGGTCATCGGTGACCAGCGCATCATGGGTGTGTGTGGGTCATACAGCGAATCCATCCGTGGGGAGTTGTTGGCACTGGTCGGCAGCAGCGGTTATCTTGAAATCGCCGTCAATCAAGGCAGCGCGGCGGAGCGTTTAGAAGTCTCCGTCGGCGATCTGGTTGATTTAGAAGTAGGAGATGTCGATGCAGCAATTCGTGATTGAGGGCGGGAACAAGCTCTCTGGCGAGGTGACAGCGGGTGGCAATAAAAACGCTGCTACAAAGATGATCCCAGCGTGTTTGCTGACGGATGCACCGGTGACGCTGCACAACGTCCCGCGTATTTTGGATGTCGAAGTCGCGTTACAAATCATGCAGGAAATGGGCGCATCTGTCGAGTGGGTCGAACAGAACTCTGTGCGTATCCATGCGGAGAACATCACAAGCCACGTTGTCCCGGCGATGGCGACCAAAACCCGCGCCAGTTTCGTTTTCGCCGGGCCGCTGCTCGGACGAATGCAGACCGTTGAGATCCCGTCACCCGGTGGTGATGTGATCGGTGAGCGACGACTGGACGCCCATGCTCATGCTCTACGCAAGTTGGGTGTCGAGGTCGAATACGAACGAGGTTTGTTTCGTATGCAGACGACGCAACTACAGGGCGCGGATGTGCTGTTGCAAGAAGCCAGCGTCACCGCGACTGAGAACACCATCATGGCGGCGGTATTGGCCCAGGGCACGACGATGATTCGCAACGCCGCCAGTGAACCCCATGTGCAAGACTTGTGTAATATGCTGGTGACGCTGGGTGCAAAAATTACCGGCATCGGCTCTAACCGATTGGTGATCGAAGGGGTAGAACGGCTCGGCGGTGGTGAAGCGCGTGTCGGTGCGGATTACATGGAAGTTGGTAGTTACATCGGTGCGGCAGCCATGACCGGCGGCAACCTGCGCATCAGAGAAGCCGACCCGCATTATCTGGATATGGTCGGGTTGGTCTTTGCGCAGTTGGGCGTGCATTGGCAGGTCGAAGGGGATGATATCGTCGTGCCGGAAAATCAATCTCTGACGGTTGAGGCCGACCTGGGCGGGCGCATCCCGCGTGTCAAGGCGCGTCCCTGGCCCGGCTTCCCGGTTGACCTGATGAGTATCGCGCTGATCATCGCCACGCAGAGTGCCGGGACAATCTTGTTTCACGATTGGATGTACGAAAGTCGTTTCTTCTTCACCGACAAGCTAGGACGGATGGGGGCACGGATTACCCTGCTTGACCCGCATCGTGTGCTGGTACAGGGGCCGACTGCGCTCAAAGGGGCACCGTATATTTCCAGCCCGGATATTCGTGCGGGGATGGCGCTGCTGTTAGCCGCGTTGACGGCGAAGGGTGAGACGCGCATCCACAACATCCGGCAGATCGACCGGGGTTACGAGAACGTCGAAGCCAAGCTCGTCTCATTGGGCGCAAACATCCAGCGGGTGACGTTGGACACACTGGAAACGGCGGAGATTAACGCTGTGCGATTAGAACAACTCGAAACACGAGGTGAGTGATATGCCAGAACTCATTACAGAACCTTACAACACACAGCGCCAGCACTGGCCCCAAAGCGGACGGCACATCATGGCACAATACGACGATGAGGCGGTTGTGGTCTATCAGGCGTATAACCGGCATATCGGGCAATATGCGGCAGAGGAAGACCTCTTTTATGGTGCGCCCGGCTTCAAGACGGATCGCATGACATGGATCAAACCGAACTTCCTGTGGATGATGCATCGTTGCGGCTGGGCGAACAAGCCAAATCAGGAGATGGTGCTTGCCATCTGGTTGGATCGCGTCGGCTTTGATGCGATCTTGCGCAAAGCGGTGATCTCGTCATTCGATCAGCGTGTTTACGACGACGAGGCACAGTGGAAGCAGGCGGTCGGGGCGTCTTCGGTGCGCGTCCAGTGGGACCCGGACTACGACCCCGGTGACAATCGCCTAGAACGGCGGGCGTTTCAGTTGGGGTTGCGGGGCAAGGCGGGCAATCACTACGCGAATGGGGGTTGGATCTTGCACATTGAGGATATAACGCCATTCGTCCACGAGCAGCGAGAAAATGCCAAACGCCCCTACGATAACCTGCTGCTACCCAGCGAGCGACCATATCCGGTTTACAACGAAGACCTGGCCTGGTACCTGGGGGTTGATGAAACCTGAACAGAAAACCGGGAGCCATGTAACATGGCTCCCGGTCGGTTGTTCTGTCGTTAATGGACGTTCGGGTTAGTTGTTGACGGTAAAGCTCAGGTTGGTGTATTCGCCCAAGCCACCGGGGTTCCAACTCCCCATCCACCAGACGTAACTGCCGTTTTCCAGGTCGTTAACATCTGTAGCCGTGCAAGTGCCCGCGCTGCAAACCGTCGAACCCTGGTACCACTCGTTGCTGACGACCGAAGCCTGGTCGTCGAGGATGACCACGTTATACCACTCAGCGTCAGGGTTTTCTTCCCACTGGAAGGTCACACCGGCGGGGTCGGTTGTCACCGGGGTGATCTGCGTGGTCGCTCCTGGCGGTACCGGGCCAGCACGGAAGTTAAACGGATTAGTGGTGTATTGACCCAGACCACCCGGCCCCCATGCCCCCATGTACCATTCATACTCGCCGAACTCGAAGCTTTCTACCGGTGCGGTACAGGCACCCGCCGCACAGACGGTCGAACCTTGATACCAATCATCAAGCACGATTTCATCATCCGCATCAAGGACGATTACGTTGTACCATTGGGCATTTGTGACCGCGTTCCAGCCGAACTCGACATCACCGGATTCGATGACGGTGTTATTCGCTGGTTGCGTGCGAGTGACGACACCGGGTGGGGGTGGACCAGCACGGAAGGTAAGCAGGTTTGCATTATAGTCACCCAGGCCACCCGGACTCCAGGCACGCATCTGCCAACGGTAGAGACCGAAGTCGTATTCGATGACGGGTGCGGTGCAGGTCACCGGGCCACAGACGTTAGCGACGTTGTACCATTCATCTGTGACCTTTTCGCCGTCCGCGTCCTCTACACGCACGTTATACCATTGGGCGGTGGTTTCACGTTCCCACTGGAACTCGACTTCACCGCTGGTGACGACTGCATTCGCTGCGGGTGCCACGCGGACAATGAGGCCTGGCGGGGCGATGTTCACCGTCTGGGTAGCGCCGGTGCTCCACGGGCCGATGCCGACCGTGCCATTGTAACCGCGCACGTACCAGCTGTAATCACCATTGGCGATTAGTTCGATGTCGGCTTCAAAGGTGCATGTCGTCGTACAGTTCAGGTCGGTCGGTTGTTGCCATTCATCGAAGATCACGTCGTTGTCAGCATCAGAGACCATGATGATGTTATACCATTCCGCCGTTTGCATGTTGTCCCACGTCAAGACAGGGAATACTGGCGCTTGTGTGATCGTCGGGCTGGTCATGCCTGTTGCGGGGATAAGTGTCGAAACGACAAACTCACCGGGTACGCCGTTATATGGCCCAACACCGACCGCGTTACCACCGCGTGCGATCCATAAGTAGCGACCTTCGGGCAGTGTCACCTGCGGTGAGATAGTCAGTTCGGTGGTTCTACCGGTGTAAACGGGTGTGGTGCTGCCATTTTCTTCGTAGATTGCCACATCGAAGAATCCTTCGTAACGCTCTTCGGTGTACGGCACGCTCTGCCAGGAGAGATCCGGCACATCGGTGAAGAACTCACCATCGACCGGTGAGACCAGCGGCGGCGGCAGATAGGGGCGAATTGGCGTGTTGCAGGTCGATTCCGCGATGGATTGCAGGGACTGTACCAACTGGACAAACGTATTGGCGGTAAACACGAACCGCTCATCCGGGTCAGAGGCGATGGCCTGGATTTCACTAAGATCGTAACCGCCGATGCCGACCGTGTAGATCAAGATGTTGTCGTTTTTGGCTGCATCTGAAATAAAGATAGGGTCGGTACGTCCGTTGTGCTGACCGTCCGTCAGCAGAATGATGACGTTCGGGATGACCGTTCGGTTACGTCCGAGGACGAAGAGGTCATAGTAACCGCCGTAAAGTCCTTCGCCGATGTCAGTTGAACCGTTGATTTGATCCATACCGCGAATGGCGCTGATGATGCCGGCCCGATTACCGGTGAGCCGGGTTTCGTAGCGTGTACGCCCCGTCGAGGAGAATTGAGTCACGTTGAAGCGTGTTTGTTGTGGCCCTACCTGGAAGGAGTCCACCAGGCCGATGGCGAAGTTTTGCATTAATGCAAAGTCGCGGCTACTGATGCTGCCGGAGCCATCCATCACAAGCGAAATATCCAGCGTGGCGCTTGACTGGCAAGCCGTGATCTCCAAAAAGCCGACATCGAGGCTGTCGTCGGTGCTGTTGGTATCGACGAAGAAGAAGTCGGTCGCGCCGGTGACCGGGTCGAAGTCGCTGTCGATATCTTCATCGAACGTTGCTTCGGGAAGGGTTAGCAGGAAACCGCGCGGCACTTCCAGGTAAAGCAGATAGTTATCACCACCAGGGACGGTGAAGCTGTATTCACCGTTGGCGTTCGTGGTCTGTGAGCCAAGGTAGGGATAAGTGCCATTGGCCTCCGCGAACAGGTATAGCGTGATGCCAGCCATGCCCGGCTCGCCGATGTCCTGAATGCCGTCAAAGTCAAGATCCATCCAGGCGCGGTCACCGATGGTGCTGACCATCTGCCCGTTATTGGTGGGCGAAGCTGCATCTACAGCGTTGACCTGGACGTTATCGAAGGCGACACGCGGTGGTGTAGATTCGTTTTGTGCCAACCCAGGGCTGCCAAGTGCGGCAATGCCTTCTCCGAGTGGGGCGCTATCCGTATAGACCAGCACGTTCTCGCCGTTGACACTGACGTTAAGGGTGTCACCTTCGGCGTTAAAACGGATTTTATACCATGCTGCCGGATCGAAATCTGCCATCACATCCGAAGCGATGCGGTTACCGTTGCGGTAGAGTTCAACCGCGCCCGTAGAGGCGAGACGCGCCGTATAATTCTGGGCTTCGGTCGCACGCAGACGGAATTCCGCGTTTCCGTCTTCAACCCAGACGTCAGCTTCGATGTAACCATTCGAGAAAATATCGCGGTCATAATGGGCGTCGAGATCGGTGTTGCTCGCGGTGATGACGCCGTCTTGTGCTTCCCAACCGGGGTTTAATGACCAGTCAGCGACACTCGATCGTTCAAAAGCGAACCGTAATTGGTCACCATCGGGGCGCGGCAAGTCGTCTTGTGCGGTGGTGGAGATGGTGATTGTGGAAAGTAAGAAGCTGTTTGAGAAAGGTCTCACGCGGCTTTGAGGCGTTCTAAGCGTCTGACCATGAGATGAGTCATCGCTGCATAAATCGTTGCTTCTGAAGTTTCTGTCAGTTCTTCATAATCCTTGCTCAAGCGACGATAATTATGGAGCCAAGCAA
>DAOTTX010000161.1:0-2633 GCA_034437515.1 Anaerolineae bacterium | reverse complement strand
GTACCAGATGGCCTGGATCCAGCCATCGAACGGAATCGCGGCGCGCTTGCCCGTAGATGGATCGGTGACCATCTGCAACGGGCCAGCCCGGAAATCGTCCTCGCCAATGCTGGCGATAACCGCCTCGGCAGCGTCCTGATCCAGGATGTCGTCGGCCGCGAAGGCGGCGACCCGTTCGACGCCCATACGGACGATGTCGGGCAATCGGTTGGCCGCCATCGCTGTCGCGATCCGCTGCGAGACGCCCGCTTCCTCAATCGGGACGATGCGCAGGTCAATCTCCGGGTGCTCCGCCATAAATCGAGCCGCGATGGCTTCGTAGGTGTCCACCCGGTCCTCCTCGTTGTCGGTCGTCCAGAACTCGACGACCGTCTTGTCCATCGGCTCGGCGGGCACTTCGACCGGCACTTCGACCTCAACCTCGACGGTCCGTTCGACCGGCACTTCGACTTCGACCTCAACGGTTCGTTCGACCGGCACCTCAACGGTCACGGTGACGGTTTCGGGCTGGCACGCGGCCAAAAGGCCCATCACCAGCGCACTCAACATAAATAGACTCGTAAGCTTCTTCATCTCACACTCCTCCTTATTCTGTATTCTGTAAAATTCTGGTAAAACGCTAACCTTTGCAAGCTGTGCGATTAGTTCGCATTTCTCCCAAACTTTCGTGAAATTGTCGCGAACCGCACAGGTCGAACGCTGGGCTGATTTCTAGCGCTATTTTGTGATATATCACCTCCTTACCTGGACGAGCCGGGGTCAACAAAGAGGCTGCCGCCGTTAAATCCCTGCTCGCTAGACAGGCATTTGATCACTTAGAGCCTATCGAGACGCGAGGCGCTTGCCCCGCACGATTGGCGCACGACCAACTTTGGCTGAAGGATGACGTGCGCTTCTTCCAATGACTCGTCTTCTCCTGCTAAGAGCAATCGGATCAACATGTCGCAGATGCGCTGTCCAATCTCGTAGATGGGCTGGCGCACAGTCGTCAGCGGCGGATGAGCGTGCTCGGCCAAGGGGACGTCGTCGAAACCGGCGACAGCCACGTCCCGCCCGACGGACAACCCCATACTCTGAGCTGCGCTGATGACGCCCAGCGCCATCAGGTCATTGCAGGCAATGATCGCGCTGGGACGAGATGGTCGGTCAAGGAGTTCTAACCCCGCTGCGTACCCACTGCGTTCCGTGAGCTGCCCGACGATAAACAGCCGCTCGTCGAAAGCGATGTCGTTGTTATCCAACGCCTCCCTGTATCCCGCTATCCGGTGAGAAGCGAACGTCAGTTCGAGAGGGGCGCTGACGTAGCCGATGCGCCGGTGGTCCGAGTCAATCAAGTGCTGCGTCAGGCGCCGCATTCCGGCTTGTCCATCTACGTCCAGGTAGGGGAAATCCACCCCGTCCAGATCGGAGCGTCCGAAAGTGACAAATGAAAATCCTTGTTCAGACAGATATTTGATCCGTTGATCCTGGAGACGTGTACGCACCACCAGCAAGCCATCCACTCGCCGCTCTTTGACCATCCGTCGGTAAACACTCAGCTCCTCCTCACCAGGGGCGCGCGTCGAGACGAGCATATCGAACTCGTGCTCGGCGGCTTTGTTACCAATGCCGGTCAGCAACTCGCTGAAGAAGGGATCCGAGAAGCGAGGGCCATGAGTGGGAATGATGAAGCCGATAGTGTCGGTGCGCTGGGCGCGCAAGCGTCGGGCGGTCGCGTTGGGGTGATAGCCCATTTCCTCGGCCGTATCTAAAATGAGTTGACGGGTCGGCTCGGCGACATCGCTGTAGCCTGCCAGGGCCCGGGAGACTGTAGTGATCGAAAAGCCTACTTTTTGAGCGATGTCTTTGAGGGTCACGGGCATATTGAAACTCCTTGAACGTGAGGATGAACAAACGCCTATGTAGGCCTTCCGAAACGTTTTGGAAGGCCTCATTAGTATAACCCAAAACGTTTTGGGAGTCAAGATGCGAGGAGTGATTTTAAGAGATTTTTAAGGAATTGCACAGTGTCAAGTCCCATAAAGCCGCAACCGGGAGGTTACCCAATGTTGTCAACGACGTCAAAGTGTAGCACTTGAGGCCGTGTTTATTGTGATCCTCCACGAGTGCACAAACCCAACCGAGCAGGCCGCCGCCATCGCCGTAGGGCTGTGGATAGGGTCGACAGACCCACAGCGACGGGGCACAGTAAGTGTAGCGAATGAGTGAGCAAGGCGGGGTGTGGAAACATCGGTGAGAAAATCGGCGACGCTCCAATGCTAGAAACACTGCAACCCCACCGCCTGCCTTTGCCTCTGCAGACAGCGATCTGTCTGGTCAGCTGCGGGTTGAGGTGAGCGTGGGGGGAGTGGCAAGGCAGGGTGTGGAAACATCAGTGGAAACAGCGGTGATGATCCGACGGGCGGGCGCACCGCAAAACGATGAAACGCCATCGTCTCGATCCCTTGGCTCTTCTCCAAGGAAAACGAAGATAACACCGACCAAGCAATGGCCATCAACGTCGCGCGCTCCTCCGGTGGAGAGCAACGAGACCCCACAGTCCGCAGCGTGGCCGCGTTGCTGACCTACAAGCTCAAGAACGGCGAGACCCCGCCGGATAACGGTCACCATCACCAGCCAGAATCTTGCGGCGC
>DAOTTX010000160.1:0-2158 GCA_034437515.1 Anaerolineae bacterium | reverse complement strand
CGCGAAGACACTATTTTTTGTGAGTTCTGAAGTCCGTTTTTTAGTTTTCATACGTTTACTATATCATCATCTGGCCTTAGTTAAAGCTGTGAGTCATAATTGGAATTGCTGCCCTATTAGCTGGTCAAATTCGGTGCCAAGTGGGGCATGCGCTTCCTGCTACCCCGAAAATGTGTGCAGATACAAATTATTAAGTCATTCATAAATGATATTCCATCATACAGGACTATATCTGTTAGAGAATATTATGCACAACATAGAGCGAGATTCGTGTCAAACCAAATGATAATGTTACCGAAGGGGGGACGGTTCTGTCAAAAGATAAGGTTACCGGATGCCCGAGTCCTCCTTTTCCTTATGAGAAGCAGTGTCGCCGGCGGGGAGTCGTCGGCGCTGAGGGAAGCGATCAAGTCGTCTATCTCATCGGCCTGTAAGGCAGCCTGAGCGGCGGGGAAGAGTTCGGGATACGAGAGGATCTGGAAGACATTTTCAGGTTGTCCTGGGGTAGCATTGGGATAGGAGAAGAGATGATCAAGCTTCTGTTGTAGGGTGCGGCGTTCTTGGAGGGGATTGAGGGCGTCGCGAGCCGTGCGTAAGGTGTCGGCTTGGTCAGGCGCCCAGTCAGCAGGTTGCAAGGCTATCAGGCGCTCCAGCGGGGGCTGAGCTTCGTCGTGCGTGCGCCGGAGATAGCCGCCGTGGCCGTCAGCCGCGGGGACCCACTGCTTATCGATCTGATGCATCACGGGGAGGAAGTAGTTGGTATAGCGATCTAACCGCTCGTAGATGCGGTTGAGGTAGCGGGTTTGAATCACCGTATCGAAGCGGCGGTCGCCTAAGTAGCGGCGGATGCCGGTGTCATTCTTCTGTTCGACCAAGCGGTTATCGTTGGGCTGGCCGGGGCGACTGCGCGACCACGTGATGTGGGGATAATGATCGTGCACGAACGACAGCAGGGGGGTGTTCAGGAACTCACTGCCGTTATCGGGATGCACCTCCCGGATCCGACAGGGCCAAGTTTGAAACAGATAATGTAGGGCATCGGCCATCACCACGGAACCGCGCCCCAGCACGGCCCGGCGGCCACACCAACTAGTGGCGACATCGACGCATTGGAGGGTGCAGACATATTCGCCGCGCGTGGCGGCGCCACAGTGATGCACCACGTCGAGTTCGAGATGGACCGGCTCGCCAATATCGCGAGGCATGCGATACGCGGGGATCTGTTGCTGATGGCGATTCGGCGCAGCGGGGCGGCGCCGCTGACGCTCGACCGGTGGCAGGGGCGGGAGATGCCGCCGGACCGTGGAGATGCTGATCGCCGCCAGATCCTGTTCCAGACTGGGCGGCACGTCCAATGCGCCGTGGGCGGCCAAGGCCCGGGCCGTGGGCAGCAAGCGGGGCGTTAAGCGCGTGGGACACACATAATCCAGCGCTTCCCAAATCAGCAGCAGCGCGGCATCCACAGCGGGACCATACTGGGCCTCTCGTTCGCGCCGCCGCCGGTGGCGCACGATCTTCCCGTTGAGCCGCCGGATCAACGACTTGCGATGCAAGCCTGTATGGGCCACCATTTCATCCAGCAGGACCCCTTTGGTGGCCCGATCTGCTTGCCGATACCGCGTTTGCATCCGACGGAGATATTGATAGCGTTCGTCTATGTTCATGGGAGCTAAGGGCATGGTTCTCCTCCTCGGTAACGTTTTCATTTGATAGAACCATACCACTTCGGTAACATTTTACGTGATAGAAAGCGAGATTTTGACAAAACCTCAGACTTAAATATAATACGAGAAGGGAATATTATTCTCATAGCGTGACCTTTGACCGCCAGATACAAATCGAATAATTAGATTTACGGAATCGCCCCTCGCACTTCTTAATTCGCTTCGATAGAATTAACGCAAAACCAAAAAGCATAATTGCACTCTAAATTACTAAAAATACCATTCGAGACATATAAGCACCGCAAAAAGTGTGTGCACAAGCGGGGGATGGTTCACGATCAAGTAGGATTTAGTTTACACTTTTGTTTTGCGTAGAAAATCCCTCTCTTAAAAAGTATCGTAAAATAGCGGTATAACTCAATGACCAGCGTCGGGCGCGCGTGACGCACATACATGGGCAGTTCACAGTACAACGACCTTCCGGGCAAGATGTA
>DAOTTX010000159.1:0-3041 GCA_034437515.1 Anaerolineae bacterium | reverse complement strand
TACCAGCAGACAGGCGATACCTATGCAGACGACTTCGCCGCAGTAGCCAACGCCTTGACCCTGTCATACGAGGCGCTGGATGCGCTCAAGTCGGCGGTGTCATACGCCAATGGCGTGCATGGCTGGCGGGGACGGATGGCGTATGACCTGCTGGCCGCGTCCGATTATCTGGCGCAGACGGCGTCGCTGTTGCTGCGCGATGAGTCGCCGTCCTACACACATGAAAAGCTGCATCACGGGTTGCAACGGCTGACCGGGGCACTACACGAGGCTGTGCGTCACAGTCCGCGCCCGGATCGGTTTGACTTCAGCGAGACAAAGCTCCCCGCATATTCAGACCAGCCATAGCATCTTAACTGAGCATTACCACCGGATAGACGCGCATCACGCTTGAGAATCGCGTGCAATCTGCAACAGATGGGCGCGTTGTGCCATCAAAAACGAGTCAGGAAAGGCATGCGCGATCTCCGCGCTATCTGGGTGCAGTAGATGCCGCTCTAATTGATCTAACAGGTGCAGCCCCTGGTGGCTATCACCTTGTGAGGCGGCCACCTGAACCAGACCACGCAGGGCATACGCCCGACCACGCCGGTCGTCGAGGGCCGCACACAACTCCCGCGCTTCCTCATACGCCGCCCTCGCCTCAGCGTACTGAGCCTGCAAGCGCAGCACCTCCCCCAGACCACGCAGGGCAGACGCCTGGGCTTCCGGCGTTGTCGCCCGGCGGTAGGCCAGCCTGTAACGCATTTCTGCCGGTATAAAGGTCGCGTCCGCACCCCGCTCCAGTAAATGATTCACCTGTTCACGGTCTTCTGGTGAGAGGTCGGCCTCCAGCAGCACCAGCAGCGGCGGTAGCAAGTCCCTCCGTTCCAGCAGCAAGCCGCTTTCGACCTGTTTGATCTGTACTTGAGTTCGGTAGGGCTGGGGAATGGTGTGAGCTTTCAACTCAACCAGAATCTGCCGTACGGCTTCCGTTGCTGCCGCCGCCAGCGCATCCCGCCAGATGGCGATTACTTGCCGCCAGTCACCCAGTGCCAACAGATGATAGACAGCTTCCCCATAGTGCTCTCTGCTCAGATAATCATCTGCCGCGCAGCGTTGCAGTCCCTCATAGCAAGCCGGTTCGTCGCGTTGTAGATCGTGCAATAGCAAATCGCGCAGGGTCGCCTGTGGCTCACCCGTATCGAGGAAAGATCGCTCGTTCAGCCGATTAAGCGCAGCCCGGATGTCAGCATCGCTGCCGATCAACGCTTGAATCTGCGGCACGCCGAAAAGCACGTTGCGCAGTTGTTCGGTGTTCTCCCAGCGGCGCAGCACACAGCCATAGGTCAGCAGGTGCTTTTCCACACTGGAATCCGGCAGGCGTTTGAGGATGTGTTTGATCAGATAATCCGCCACCAGATGGTCTTTTATGTCATCCGGCAACAGCTTGGTTGGTCGTGCCTGAGGATCTTGTTGCAGCAATTGACCGGCAAGCACCGCACAGCGGGGAATACCGCGTGCAAGTTGGCAGATCTCATCGCTCGTTGCTCGGCTGACGATGTCGAAAAGCGCCGCCAGAATATCACGGATTGCCGCATCATCGACACGGTTCAGTTCTGTGGTCAGCAGTCCTTCAATGTGCTCCTGCCCGGCAGCGATCAGCAGCAGGAACTCCTGAAACATCGGTTCGGCGAACCGCTTGATCCAGTGTAGAACATCATCCGGTGCCTGTTCCAGCGTATCCACCATCAGGATCACCAGTGGGCGGATAATATTCGTGCTGCGATTTTTGGGCACCGACGGGGCGATGGGCAGTTTGGCGATGGCGAGCTTAAACTTTCCTGTGGCAGCGCTCAGGCTCATAGGTGAAGTGCCATTGCCCATGCCCATCTCAACGATGTTGGTCACGTTCTCCACCGTGGAACCACCGCTGCCACGCACCTGAATCACCTGCTTGACATCCGCTTGAGGCAGTAATGCAGGGAGAACGACGTCAAGTGGACTGCTGGTGTATCGCCGAAGTATACCTTTACGGATGCGGGTCGCACCGGTGGCCTCTAGCTGTTCGATCAAGTGCACAAATGCCACACCCGGGTCGTGCAGCCAGGGATCGGCGAAATCCAACCGTGCGACATAGGGTGTAAACTTCAGTTCTGCAATCTGGCGCTGGAGCAGATCCAACACAGTGGATTTACCCAAACCAGACATACCGTAGTAGCCCATCACACCACCCGTGTAACGGGTGAGCATCCGCGCCAGCCGTTGTCTCTCAGCTTGTCGCCCGAAGATCTCACTCATTTCTTGATATTCTTCACATCTTCGATATGGGCGTCATCCTGGGCGTCTGCGTTGATTGTGCCGGTTTCGTTCCTCACATCCTTAACAGATGATCGCTTCCGTGCCGTTACCTTCGTCTGGTGGGTGGCGTTTTCGATACGACTTTCTATCCCTAGCGCTCGGAATACCCAGACACGCATCGAACCATTGAGCGCCATCAAGGCCACGAGCAAGATCAACATGGCGACGATTACTAATACGATTTCGTTCATCTTCGATCATCCATCACGGCTACATTTTGTTCTGATTTTATTTAGTGTAACATGATTTGGACATTGTGCATGTAAAGTTGTCGGTATTGACAGTGAAGTACCGCTTCACTCGTTAAACTCTCAATCTTCCGCCAGTTGCCCCGTGCATTGAACACCACCTCACAATCACAGTGACCGCCCAAGGCTTTCATCAGTCTGACATTCTCATCTACGCATAGAAAATCACGCCGTCGCAGCCAACGCTTCGTCATCCGCAGTGATCCATCACACTGCCAGGTGATCCCTTCCGGCAGTGACGGATCGACCCTGAAGTTACACCCCTCTGGACCCTCCAGCCATACACATAGACGCGCAAACTCTTCAGCCGTCATCAAGCGGCGTTTCGGTTTGGTGTGAGTCCACACTACCGGCAGACGGAGCAAACCCCACCCACACACTGCTCTTAGTCGCTGACCGCTTGATAGTAAGTCGGCCAGCATGTACTTGCATGAGATCGAGCAATTTTCTGTA
>DAOTTX010000158.1:0-94057 GCA_034437515.1 Anaerolineae bacterium | reverse complement strand
TTGGCGGCTCAACTCCCCAAACGCTTCCAGCATCCGCCGACTGCTGCGTCCTTTCAAGCGCTGCACCAACTCACTCACCGCCAGGTTCGGCGGCACCGATACCAACAGATGAGCATTTAATTTCTCGTATTTGGCGACGATTAGCACGCTTCAGTGCCATTCACGCTAGCCAATCTGATCGATCTGCCGCTTAATTGGCGAAGGTATTGATTATACCTTTTGCGTTTCTTCCCAGTAGGTTTGCAGTGCGACGAACGGCGTCGCCTGCTGCACATCACCACGCCGCCCGGTGTTGAACGTCAGCACCAACTCACGCCGGGCACGGGTGATGCCCACGTAAAGCAAGCGTAGGCGCTCCGCTGCATATTCGATCCGCGCTTCCTGTGTGGCCTTGCCTTCATCGTATGGGAATGGGATGCTATCCGCGAGGCGTTCCAATTGTTCGAGCGCCTCAGCTTGCAGGTTGAGGTCATCGCGCACATACCATGTCTCACCGATAAATTGATCGCCTTGCTGCGCAGACGGGAAATTATACGTGTTTACCGACATCAGATACACTCGATCCCACTCTAACCCTTTAGCCGCGTGCATGGTGGCAATGGTCACCTTACCTTTGTGCTGCTCCGGGTCGTAGCCTTCCGGGTCTTCACCCAGGTCAACCAGACGCCGCTTGTTCTTTGCGACCTCGCTTAACTCATCGCGGAACTCCGGCAAGCGCCACTGTGGGTTAGTCGCCGCCGCTCGCCGCAGATACAACGCCAGACTATGGGCAATCGCCAGATCAGCCGCCGTGATGAAAATCTCCTGTGCCAGCGTCAGCACTAATTGATCTATGGGCAGCACGACGGCCTCTTGCCAGCGGCGCATCACCTCACGGAACGCCAGCAGGTGTTCCCGTGCGATCTCGTCGTCTGTTGTCAGCGCGGTGACGACTTCACCGTCCATCCAATCACTATGAGGCCGGGGATGTAAGTAGTCTTCGATCTGACCACACTTACGCAAAGTCCTGACCACACGTTCTACCCGTACTTCGAGTTCAGGATCGTTACGATCATCACGCCGCCATACCCGATAAGCCCGCGCCAGCGAGTCACTCGCGTTCGGGCGAGTCAGCGCATCCAGCAGCAGCACGAGCGCGCCGGCAGTTTCACGGGTAGTGGAACTGCTGCGCAGCAACTCAACAACGTCGATGTTCTCGCTTTTCAGCACTTTCACCAAATTCGCCCCACGATCATTGCGTGGCACCAGCACGGCGACGGTCTTATCCTGGTTATCCGGCAGCCAACGCTTGAGCGATCCGACAACGGCGTCGATTTCTTCAGCCGGCGGGAAGCCCTGCGGGTGTAGGTAGATGCTGCTGGGGTCGTCCGGCGGATTGGGCTGCGGGTCACCACGCGGCGTCATGACGATTAACGGCAGTGTGAGCGGTTCACGACTCCGCACCTTACCAACCGGGTGACGTTCCCGTGTCCATTCAATCAAGAAGTTCGCCAGCCCGATAATGCTTTTGGTCGAGCGTCCAGAGTTGGGCAATTCCCGCGCCTTTACGTCCCTGCGCTGCAAGAAGTTCCGTAGATATTCCGGCTTGGCGGTGGTGAATGTCTCGTAAATGGCCTGATTGGGATCACCGACTCGCACCCAATTACCCTTTTCGCCGCTGAGGGTTTCGAGAATGCGTTCTTGCAGCAGACTGCTGTCCTGTGCTTCGTCTTCTAAGATGTAAGGCCAACGATGCCGCAGCCGGTCGAGATACTCACCGTCGAGTTCCAACGCCTTCAACGCCAGACGGATCAAGTCTTGAAAATCCACCCCACCCCGGTAAGACAGACCACGCTGGTAATTGACGTAAATCGCATGACACATCGCCGCCAGCGGCAGTTCTGCGCCGAAGTCATCCAACCCGCGTCGGATGTCCTCCGGTTCGAGGCGGCTATCCTTTGCTTGCTTGATAAACGCCCGCGCCATCACTGTAACCGCGTCCGGCCAGCGATTTTGCAGAATGAACTGCCGTCTATTCTCGTCCATCTCAGGATCAAGATAGAAATCGCCGAAATCGGGATGAGCGCGTATCCACGCGGTGACGGCACCTTGCAAAATGCCGTCGGCCTCGCGTTCGTCGATAATCTTGAAGTCCTTGTCCAAAGCAACCAGACCGGGACGCTCCCGCACGATGTCATTGGCGAGGCCGTGCAGCGTCCGCACGCGATAACCGAAGTTCGGCAGCAGCCCCCGCGTCTTGACAAATTCCCCCACCTGGCGCGAGAAATGGTTCGCCGCCGAATTCACCAACGTGACGATCAACACTTCTTGATCGTCATCGACCAGATTATCCGCGATCAGGTTCGCCGCCAGATAAGATAGCGTGCGCGTCTTGCCACTGCCGGGGACGGCAGACACACCCATCTTACCTTCGCGGTACTCTAATACTTTAGCCTGTTTGGGCCGGGGTTTGAATTCCACTTCAGATCAGTCCTTGTCATGCACGCCTTACTCAAAGCAATATGTCATCGTCAATGTCCGTGTCTGCGTCAATACGCGCCACGTAGGATTTTATACGCCGGTACGCGCCCTTATATTCTCGCAGAACCACCACCTTATCCTCACTATCGGAGAGCGATAGCATATAGTGGTCGTTGGCATGGTTGTATTCAATCTGCGTTACGGTATCCAGGTTAATGTAAGTATCAAGCAAAGGTTTACCACTTTTTAAATTTTGTCGGATCTTGATCCACACGGCCATAATTCATTCTTCCTAACTCATCCGTACAAAAGCAATCGTAATAAATAGGATACCAGAACCGATCAACACCACCCCCGCCAACGGCACGCGGGCGTCCCATGCTGGTGTACGCTTGACCTCACGTCCGAATTGTCGATTGATCCGAGCCGTTAATGCCCAGATCACATCTGGCTGTGTCAAACACAGGTACCCCAACAGCAAACCGAAGCCGCCGATCAACAACCGTACAATCATTGTTTAGCCGATCACCAATAGCACCAGCAACGCCCCACCCAGGAGCAACGACGCCCCACCGGAGTATTTCAGGTTCTTTTCCCACTCCATGCGTGTCTTTGCCACGTCCTCTACACCACCCGCTGAACCCATCAGATTCCAGAAGGCATCTTGACCGAACAACGCCACCACACCAAAAATAATCGCAAGCAGGGCAATAATTAGATCAAACATTATTTACGCTATCCATTCTGTCGTTCATCGTTGAAAAATATTATACCGCTGTGTCTTGTGAGGCACAGCGGTAAGGTGCATCCGATAGAATTGTTGCTAACTCGCCAACCGCCGCAGCATCCCCTGTACGGCGTTCAGGAGCAACCCACGCTGCTCGTAACCCTGTTCACCGAGTTCGCTAAAGCCCAGGTAAATCCCCCGGCGACACCGACGCACTAACCCCAGAACCAGACGATAGAGCGCGTCCTGCGTGACGATGACCTCGTCGGTATCCGTCCATTTGCGGCCCACTTCCCATTGGCGCGTCAGCACGTAGGGGTTCGTCAGCGGTTGATAAAGCCGTTCCGCCCACCCATGTTCACCGACATTCAGCCAGATCTGGTAATCAACCGGCTCATTGCTCAACAAAAAGGTATAAGCCGGAGCCAGCAATACCGCCGAGGTTTCGTCGCGCTCCCAACCCCGTAGATACAAATCAGCGATCACACCCTGCCCGACCATCTCGACGTACTCCTGCCCGACCGGTTTCTGGTCATCGTCGATACCACTCTCTTGCATCATCCAACGGAACTTTTGCGCGGAGTCGATCAGGTTCGCCGCCGTCTCTGCCGCGTCGAAATCTGTATGAAAACCAAACCCCTCTTGTGACAGTACCTCGCCGAACAGCCGATTGAAGAAGTGGTCAAGGTCGAGCCGCTCCTCGCCTGACGCATAACCCATCAGCCAGTCCCGCAGTTGATCGTAACGCTCACCCAGAACGAACGTAATCCGTTCTTGCATCCCTGGGTTAACCGCGTCGAATGACAGCAGTTCCGGTGGACTATAGACTTGCCCGACGAGCAACTGTGCCCGCCCCAGGTCTACACCATCGATGGCTTGCATCACGGCGTAGACCGTGTCAAAGACGGTCGGTGATAGGTTCCACTCAGGGTGTGCGACCTGAGCCAGCGTGAGCAGACAACGCGAGGCCGGCTGTTCTCGTAGAGCGCGAGAAGGACGATGCGACCGCACCGGAACGCTGGCGACTTCCAACCGGTTCATCAAGCTGAACCTCAAAGCATCGGAGAGATACGGCGCGATGACCACAATCTGTGCCGGATCAACACCCTCGTCATTGACCAGTGAGATAATGCGTTCGGCGACACCGTCAAGCATCTGAGGGTGGTAACGATAATCATCATAAGCCAGTGCCACACGCGGATCGGTGTCTGTCTCTGGTGCATTCAGCCCCAGGCTACGCATGATTTGATGGCTGAACGCTTGCAATGCCGGCGGTGTGACGAACGATTCGGTCAACACGATCTGCTCATCGCATACATCTCGCAGCGAGTAACCGCTTTCCGTATCCGCACCGAGGAACCGCCGGTAACCCGCCTGTGTGTCGTAAATCAATAACGCCGACTCTGCGTTCTCGACGAGAACGCGCAGTACGTTATGAGCCGCAGGTGTATCTTCTTCGACGTTCTCCGCAATAATATGCTCGATGTCTTTCGTCAGATAGTCGCGGCACTGTGGCAGTTTCCACAGACGCTTGATAAACAACTCCACTTGCAAAGAGAAGTCGAGCAAGTTGTGTTCCAGACAGAATTGCCGGAACAATTGCATACATTCCTGCACGTCGTCGTACATGCGCAACTGCACCGGGTCACCCGTCCAGGCGGATTTAAGCCGCTCACCGACTTCGGTGTATGAGAAGTCATGCACCACCGCCGCCTTATTCAGGTTATCGATGATCTGGCTGTAGAGTCGGTTGCGGTCGATGGTCACATTGTCAAAATACCCTTCGGTGTCGATCACAGGGCCGACAACCCGCGCCATGAAGTACTGTGTGGTTTCTAATGTTAAGTACTGCGGACGTTGGTTCGGATGTGCGAATCCGTGTTCTGCCGCGACCAGCGGCCAGAACAGATCCACCATCCGCCGCGCGATACCCCCTAGCGTGGCGATGTTCACCTGCCCCCCTGCCCCAATTTCCGGCATCGCCAGCAGATCATAATACGGCAATGCGAGCGTCCGCTGCGGCACCATGACTGTAATCTTGTTCGCCGGGATGCCCTGCTGCAACAGATACGCCAGTCGTTCGGTACCGATCGTTGTTTTACCCGTCCCCGCCGCCCCTTCGAGAAATGTCTTGGTGCTCAGGTTATGTTCCATACTGGTTTAACTTTCGACTCTGCACGTATGTGCATTATACATGGCACAATCCATTTTTTGATTATGCTGAAAGGACGGAAACTCATATCATTTGACGGCAATATAAATGAGACCATACCTCTATATGAGTTTCCGGGGTTGCAGATAATAATCAAAACAACTTGAATTGTCTTTATGACTATGCGAAAATATAAGCTTTTATGGGCTTTTTTGTACTTTATGAGCGGTCTTATCTTTAGTAACGAGTGATAAATCGTGAAACTTTACACAGCTCACTGGTAGAATACAGCCCGATAAAGAACATTCGAGATAAGGGGCAATTTGATGTTCCAACAGATAAACTTTTTGACAAAAATCACTATCGGTTATGCAATTTTGTTGATTGTGGTCGGTGTGGGGTCTTATGTGCTGGCAGACGCGAACGAGGACGCGGACACGGTCGAAGTCACCGAACAAGGCGACGACGACGCTATTGAGCTTGCCGAGGAAGTAGAAGAGGAAAGCGACGATCCCAGCGTCACCGCGCTGATCCCGGCACTTCTCGGCATCCCACTATTGATCGCCGGGTTATCCACCATGAATCCCAAAATCGGGCGGTATGGTGGCATGGCTGCCGGAACGATTGTCGCCCTGTTGATGATCGGATCACTGCGTGGTATGTTTTTGCTCATCAGCGGTGCGTTCAGCGGGGATGAAATCACGTTCCCAATGATCTTGCAAACGATCCTGGTAGTGACCAGCGCGATCTACCTTTATGTGGTCTTTCGTCATATTCGTGAGCGGCGTCAAAACGAGGCAGCAACCGCCGCCTGATGTCGCATAAAGTCATCTTCACTACGGAACGGGGCGACCGACATCAGCGGGCCGCCCTACAAGCCGCACCCGCCGCACTCGACATCACCATACTGCGCGCACCAGACCACCCAACCCTGATTCGACATCTGAGCACGGCTGCATATTTGATCTCCGAGCGGCGCGGCACCGTAAGCGCAGAAATCATCGAAGGTGCGCCAAAGCTCAAACTCATCCAGCGGCTCGGCTCTCTCACCTACGACATCAACACCGAGGCCGCCCGCGCTGCCGGAGTCGCGGTATGCTACTGGCCCGTGCAGAGCACGGTAAGGGTTGCCGAACATGTTGTCATGCAAATGCTAGCACTGGTCAAAAAGCTAAACGAAGTCCAGCGCATCGCGCAAAATGCCAGCACAGATTGGCGCACCAGCCAGCGCACCGACGAAGACACCTTCGCCTATAATTGGTCAAATCGAACGGAAATCGGCGGCCTCGCCGGTAAACATATTGGCATCGTCGGCTTTGGCGAAATCGGCGCGGAACTGGCGCGGCGTCTGCGTAGTTGGGATGTGACCGTGCGCTACAACAAGCGCACACCCTTTCCTGATACGGTCGAGCGTGAGTTGAACATCACCCATGCCAGCAAAGATGACCTACTCGACCAGAGTGACATCCTGGTCAACCTGCTGCCCTATTCCGCGCAAACCGATCAGCTTATCGACGCTACCTGGTTCGATGCGCTACCACAGGGTGCGTTCCTCGTCAGCGCGGGCAGCGGCAGTGTCATCGATGAGGCCGCGCTTGCAACGGCGATCACCATCGGTCAGGTCGCCGGAGCCGCGCTGGATACCTACGAATGGGAACCGCTGCGACCCGATAATCCATTATTGGCGCTGGTCGATAATTACAATCTACTGCTCACCCCACACACCGCCGCTGGCACGGACGATGCCAACCAACAGGAACGCAGCGACCAATACACCAATATTTTGCGTCATATCAACGGCGACCCTCTACGTTACCGGATCGTGTGATACCATAGCGGGGTGTATGGCAAACTTACACCAACCGGAGATTAACCCTTGCTCATCACCCTTCAAAACCGACCATCGACTCTGCTGCATCAGGCACAGCGACTATACGAAAATTACCCCGACCGCACCACTATCGTTATGCTCACGCCGGATGGCGAACAAGCTATCACCTACCGTATATTCTTCGAGCGGGCCGCCCATTACGCCCACGCCCTGCAAGCCGCCGGCATCCGACCCGGTGATCTGGTTGCCCTGGTATTGCAACACGGCGAGGATGTGCTTTATGCGTTCTGGGGGGCGATGCTGCTCGGCGCGGTGCCGTCGATCTTCCCGTTTTTGACCGAAAAGCTCGACCGTGACAAATACTTCGACAGTGTGCGTCAACTGGTAGCTAATGAAAACATCCGCGTCGTGATTACCTACGACGCGCTGCGCCCACAGCTTGAAGCGCATCTGCAAAGTGTAGCGACTACGTTAATGAACGCCGACGACCTACAACCTGGCGGCGACCCGACCCACTACCTCAACCGCATCCCGGCACAGCCTGAAGACACCGCCTTTCTGCAACATTCATCCGGTAGCACCGGCTTGCAAAAAGGTGTGATGCTCTCTCACCGTGCGGTCTTGAATCAGGTCGCCAGCTACAGCCACGCCATCGACCTGCAACCCGATGACGTGATCGTCAGTTGGCTACCGCTGTACCATGACATGGGCTTGATCGCCGGCTTTATCACACCGATTTTACAGGGCGTCAAGCTGGTGCTGATGTCGCCTTTCCGGTGGGTGCGTGATCCGAAAATTCTGCTGCAAGCCATCTACAGGCACAACGGCACACTCTGTTGGTTGCCGAACTTCGCCTATAACTTTATGGCGACCCGCATCCGTGACCGTGACCTCGACGGCATAGACCTGTCATCGGTTCGGGCGCTGGTCAACTGCTCGGAGCCGGTCTATGCGGAAAGTCACCGCCTGTTTGCGGAAAAATTCGCACCGTATGGCTTCGCTCGTGACGCCCTCACGACCTGCTACGCGATGGCGGAAAACACCTTCGCCGTCACCCAATCACACATGGGCGGAGCAGCACGAGTTGACTACGTCAACCGTGATGAGATCATGACGCATCGCCGCGCCACCCCTGCCGACGAAAACACAGATGCGCAGACATTCGTCTCCTGCGGCGCACCCATCCCCAACTGTGAGGTCAAAATCACAGACGAGAACGGCGCGCACTTACCCGAACGCCACGTCGGGGAGATCGCACTGCGCAGCGACTCGATGCTGACCGGTTACTACCAACGGCCTGAGCTTTCCGCGCAGGTCATCCGCGAGGGTTGGTACTTCACCGGTGACATGGGCTACATCGCGGACGGCGAACTTTACATCACCGGGCGCAAAAAAGACCTGATTATCGTGGGTGGCAAGAACGTCTATCCGCAAGATATTGAAAACTTGCTCAACGACGTCCCCGGCTTGCATCCGGGTCGGGCGACCGCGTTTGGGGTGTTCAACGACCGGCTGGGTACCGAAGACCTTGCTATCGTCGCCGAAGTCGAAGCCGGTATTGACCCCACCGACCGCACCGCTACCGCCGATATTATTCGCGAGGTGCGCAACCGCATCGGGCAAAGCACCGATGTCGCCGCCCGCTATGTACATCTGGTCAGACCTAAGTGGCTCCTCAAGACCAGTAGTGGTAAGATTGCCCGTAGCGCCAATCGAGAGAAATTCATTGATGAAGTATTCAAGGAGTCGTGACAGATGCGCAAATATAGCCTGCTGATGCTCTTGGTATTCCTGGTCGCCGTTAGCCTCAATGCCCAGGATGATTCTGAAATACCGTTACAACCCACCGGCAGCACCTCAACAGAGCAATTCATTGACGCGCCTTTCGATACCCGTCACGCTCGCCTCTCACCAGATGGTAACCGGCTGGCATGGTTCAACGTTGACGAACTTTGCATTCTAACGTTTTCACCAGCAAGCCAGAACTGTACAGACGTTTCTGAAAGCATCCAGATTGCGAGACTCACCTGGTCACCGGATAGCAACGTACTCGCGCTTGAAGAAGACGTCTTCCGGCTCTTTATCGAAGGTGACCTTTGGCTGTATGATGCCGAAAACGACCGTCTCTTTAATCGTACCGACGACAAAACAGATGGCAACCTCATCCAATCTAACGAAGATGAACCACCACCGTTGGTTGATTACCTACCCACATGGGCACCCAATGGCGATCTTTACTTCTTCCGTTGGGAACCAGAAGCCGACGAGGACAACCCCAGCATTGGTGGTATTTATCATATCCCCGGCAATAGTGGTGGCATACTCGGTTTAGGCGGTGGTGATGGCGAACTGTTCGAGACCACCGAACCGGAACTCGTCGCCCAAATCAATCAAGAAGACCGCATTTTTTCTATCTACAATGCGATGTTCGACAGCCCGGACGGTACAGCGTCGATCTCACCAGATGGATCACAGATGGCGGTCATCATCCGCCCATCGGTTCGGGATGATCCCGTAGCGGGCATCTGGCTTTTTGACCTCAGCACGGGCGACGCTGAGCAGATCGTCAACCTGACGACCGGAATGCAGGAGGAAACCCCCTTACCCGGCCTGCCGGAGTGGGCAGAACCGTTGATGTTTAACGGTCTGACATGGTACGGTGACCAGATCGTCTTCATGATGTCAAATGCCAATGCACAGTTCGCACCCATCGGTTGGAACGCCTACCTGCTTGATCCAGCGACGGGCGATTATGAGTCATTGCTCGACTTCACAGGTATCGAGGCTGAGGCTGACTACTTCACCAGAGACGCGATAAACGGCCTCGTCCCGCCCCGGTTCAGCATCGTGCTACCGGAAGATGACCTGTTCATCTATGGCAGCAGTGATTCTACCGTTACCCGCATCAGCGGCGGTGACCGTGTGTGGGCATTGCCACTGGATAACCCGGATGCCGAACCACAGGCCATCGCTACCCTGGACTTAGAGTTGCTGCCATCCATCACCAGCGCGACCTACGGACGTGACGGCGACCAATTGCGTTTGCTAATAAACGGCGTCATCTACAACTTTGAGGTACAGCCGTGAGGGTGTTAGCGGCCCCCAATGCTTTCAAAGGTAGCCTGACAGCGGTCGAGGCGGCACGGGCTATCGCCGGCGGCCTGCGCCGTGTCGATTCTGAAATCGAGGTGGTTGAACTACCCATCGCTGATGGTGGCGACGGCACCCTGGCGACGATCATGGCGACAGCGAACGGCGAAACCATCACCGTCAAGGTGAAAAACCCGCTCGGCGACGAGATCGACGCACAATTCGGTCTGCTTGACGATGGCACAGCCATCATCGAAATGGCGGCGGCCTCCGGTTTACGCTTAATCAAGGATTATCAGCTTGATCCGATGAAGACCACCACCTACGGCACCGGACAGTTGATCCAGGCGGCCTTAGAACATGGCGCGGAAAAGGTCATCATCGGTGTGGGCGGCAGCGCCACCGTCGAGGGGGGTATCGGGATGGCGCAGGCGCTCGGCTTCAGGTTAACCGATGTCAACGGTAATGAGGTTTCGCCGGGTGGTGACGGTTTAGAACACCTGCGACAGATTGACATACGTGGCAGCCACCCGCGCATCAGTAAGACACATTTCATCGTCGCCTCCGACGTTAACAACCCCCTGTTGAGCGAAACCGGCGCGGCGCGGGTCTTCGGGCCGCAGAAAGGCGCGTCCCCGGCGATGGTCGAACAACTTGAATTACTGCTCACCCGCTATGCGCAAGTCATCGGTCGTGACCTGGGTGTGAGCGTTGCCGACCTGCCCGGTGCCGGTGCGGCGGGTGGCCTCGGCGCGGGGTTGGCGGCGTTCCTCGGTGCAGAGATCGAATCAGGGGTTGATGTCGTGCTGGATACACTGGACACCGATAGCAAACTTGCCGGGGTTGATCTGGTCATTACCGGTGAAGGTGCCATCGACTCGCAAACCATCTACGGCAAGGCACCCATCGGCATTGCCCGGCGTGCCCAACAACGTAATATCCCGGTGATCGCCCTTGCTGGCAGCATCGCCGTCGATGCTGGCGTGGTTTACGAACACGGCATCGACGCCCTTGTGCCCATCCTCCATCGTCCCATGTCACTCGATGAAGCGATGACGGATGCCGCCGAACTCATCACCCACGCGGCAGAACGGGCTATGCGTCTGTTCCGTCTTGGGCTAGACTCCGCTGTGTAGAATGCTTTGGATAGGAACATTGAACACGATGAAACAAGTTACTTTTAGTCTACTGCTGATCCTTGCCTTCGCCCTTACCGCCTGCGCGGATGACGACGGCGGCGATGCGGCGTCGAGTGGCGCGGTGCAAGCCATCGAGAACTACTTGCAGGCACGGGTGGAAAGTGACGAATCCGCCCTACAGCAGTTGGTCTGTGCGGAGCGCGAAGGCGAAGTCGAGCAGATGGCGATGTCCTTCGCGGCGGTGGATAATCTGCGGCTGGAAGACATGGCTTGCACGCTCGATAGCACCACCGACGACAGCGCAACCGTCAGTTGTGACGGACGGATGATCGGCGACTACGGCACCGGTGATGACACCGCCTTTGAATTAGAGACTTACCGTGTCGTGCAGGAAGATGGGGTCTGGCGCTGGTGTGGTGAGACCGCGGCGGGTTCATAATCATGTGGCGCAAAATATTAGATCGCCTGTTTTCAAGAGAAAATCTGTTTGCGCTGGGGCTGTGCATGATCGCCATCCTGCTGATGATCGTGACGAGCGACGCCTCCCCGCAGTGGATTTACCAGGGCTTTTAGCCGACTGTGACCTTCGACCTCGAAACCATCACCATCCTCTGCCTGGGCGCGTTGGCTTACAGCATCGCCATCCCGGCCCGGCTGCGTGGTTGGGCGCTGCTGGTGGGCAGCCTAATTGCGATCTACTGGCTGCAACCCCCACTGATTATCCGCTATTCGGATTACATCCTGCCAACGCTGACGCTGGCGCTCACCGTGCTGACGTGGTGGGTCACGCGCAAGCCCAACGACGAAGAACAACAACAGTTCCACCGTGAAGATATAATCACCCTGGCGGTAATCGCTCTGGTGGTGCTAGGGGTCGCCGCGACGCGCTATCTACAAGCCGATTTTCAACTGACCACCCGCCCCCCTGATCCGCTACGTGTGCTGCTGGTGGTCGGTGGTGTCGGCGCGGTATTGATGGGCATATCTTCGGCGGCGAGCCGTGCCTCGCACCGGCGCACGATCACCGGTGTGATACTGCTCATCATCGGCGTTTTCATCGTACTCAAAACCGAGACGCTGGCGCTTGAAATCATCGGTTTATGGCGGACGCAAACCGGGCGCAGCGCCGACCTCGCCTCCGTCGGTGATCTGGCGTGGCTCGGCTTTTCTTACGTCGCATTCCGTTTGATCCACACCCTGCGTGATCGCCAAACCGGGCGACTACCCGCGCTATCGCTACGCGAGTTCACCACTTATGTGATCTTCTTCCCGGCCTATATCGCCGGCCCTATCGACCGGGCGGAACGCTTCGTGAAAGACTTCCGTACCCTGCCCGACCACAGCGGCCTTGACGCGACCCGCATCACAGAGGGGTTGACGCGCATTGGTGCGGGGATCTTCAAAAAATTCGTCATCGCGGATAGCCTAGCGCTTGGCGCATCGCTGAACGCCACCAACGCCCTGCAAGCCGACTCGACTTTCGGCTTGTGGCTACTGCTGTATGGCTACGCGCTGCGGCTATTCTTTGATTTCAGCGGCTACACTGACATCGCCATTGGCATTGGCATTCTGTTGGGCGTCAAGCTACCGGAAAACTTCGACCGTCCCTACCTCAAGACGAATATCACCAGCTTCTGGCAGAGCTGGCACATCACCCTGAGCAACTGGGCGCGGTTCTACGTATTTACCCCACTCTCGCGGCTGCTGCTCACACGCCAACCGAAGCCCTCACCAGTGATCGTGGTACTTTCCGCGCAGTTGGCAACGATGATAACCATCGGGCTGTGGCACGGCGTCACCTGGAACTTCCTGATCTGGGGCTTATGGCATGGTGTCGGCCTGTTTATCCACAAGCGATGGAGCGACCGCACCCGCCGCTGGTATCGCGGTCTGAACGACCAACCGGCACAGAAACGCGCCTGGTCGGTTACCGGTTGGTTCATCACATTTCATTTCGTCGTGCTCGGCTGGGTCTGGTTCGCCCTGCCGGATTTCAACCTCGCGGTTGATGTCTTCGGCAAGTTGTTTGGAGTTTAGAATGCCTCATTGGGATTGGCTGGAAAAGTCCTCGTTTGATTGGCGTTTCATGCTGCGCGTGGTCGTTAAGGCTATGCTACTGTTCGTCGTCATCAACTTGATCTTCGCGCTGCTGCAACCCATGCCCACACTCGGCAAGCTGTCACTCTACAATACCGTCATCCCCGGCAGGGAGCGCCTGCCCTACGGCGAGAACGCCGACTTGTCCTATAACTTGAGCCTGTATAATCTGTCAGCGATGTTCGCCGCACACGAGGTCAGCACACCCAGAGCCGATGACGAGTTCCGCGTGCTCTTGCTCGGTGATTCGGCGACCTGGGGCTGGTTCCTCGAAAACGAGCACACACTGGCAACACAGATCAACGCCGGCGGTTACACCACCGCTGACGGTCGGCAGGTGGTCGCGTACAACCTCGGCTATCCGATCATGTCACTAACCAAAGACTTGCTGCTGCTCGACTATGCGATGCGCTACGAACCGGACATGATCGTGTGGTTGTTCACGCTGGAATCATTTCCACGCGAAAAGCAGTTATTCCCGCCGTTGGTACGCAACGACGCCGACCGTGTCCACGATCTAATCACCGCTTACGATCTCGACCTCAACGCCGACGATCCGCGCCTGAACGACCCTGATTTCCTCGATCAGACGATTGTCGGGGAACGCCGCGCCCTCGCCGACTTGCTCCGTTTGCAGCTTTATGGTTTTTCGTGGGCGGCAACTGGGATCGATCAATTTATCCCGGAGGAATACACTCTCACCACCGTTGATCTAAGTGACGAGGTCGCGTGGGAGGGCATCGAGCAACCCCGCGACCTCACCCGCGACGACCTCGCTTTCGATGTGCTGACAGCGGGGATCGCTCGTGCCGGTGAGGTGCCGGTGCTGCTGGTCAATGAGCCGATGCTAGTCAGCGATGGTGAGAACAGCGACCGACGCTATAACGCGCTGTTCCCGCGCTGGGCTTATGATGCTTACCGTGATCTGCTGCGCACCACCGCCGAGCAACGCGGCTGGACACTACTCGACATGTGGAATCTGTTACCGTCCTTGGAATTTACCGACAGTCCAGTTCACCTAACCCCGGCAGGTGTCGCAACCCTCGCCGAACAGATCGCCCCGGTGATTATCGAGACTGCCTCAAACAGATGAGGTCGTATCCGCTTTTTGCACCGGCTGACCCGCGTCTGCATCTGGTGGTTGTGCTTCCGAACGTCGCCATGAGGCCAGCTTCGCCTTGAGGTTATAGTACGTCCCGACGATACCATATGGAAACACCATCACTACGACGATGAAGATCAAGCCGAGGATGAGCAACCAGTTCCCACCGATGTCTACAGTCGTGCCGAGTAGCTCGAACTGCGCATCACGGAGCTGTGTATCCGCCAGATGCAACCCCGCCCCGCCGATCACCGGCCCGGCAAGCGTCCCCGCCCCGCCGATGATGGTCATCAGCAGCGCCTCGACTGTGTAGTTGACGCCGAAAAATTCCGGGCCGATCTTCTCATTGAGGATAGCGTGCAGAAAACCTGCCATGCCCGCCATCATGCCCGCCACACTGATCGAAAATAGCTTGTAGTAAAGTGTGTTGTAGCCGATGGACTTGGCGCGTTCTTCGTTCTCACGGATCGCTTTAAAGACCGCTCCGGTCGGCGAATTCACCAACCGTTGGATGAACAGAAAGAACAACACGAACATAAACAGGCCGATGTAGTACAGATTCAGGCGGCTGGCATCGGGGTCGATCCACTGGGGCAACGCCTCGATATTCAAGCCCTCCTCGCCGCCGGTGACGGCCCACCGGCCCGCATAGATGAATGCGATCTCCGCGACGGCGAGCGTAAAGATCGCAAAGTACACACCGCTCAAGCGCAGCGATGCCAGGCCGATTAAAAAGCCCAGAACGCCCGTCACGACCAGCACGATCACCACCGACCCCAGCAGACCGATGTTGCTGCCAACACCCGTCAATTGCAAGATCATCGCCACCCCATAACCGCCGATGCCGAAGAACAACGCATGACCAAACGAGATCACGCCGGTAAAGCCGAACATCAGATTATAGCTCATCACCAGAATCACGATGACGAATGTCTCGATCAAAGTGCGCATCCATTGACCGGAAGCGCCGGTCATGCGGAAGACACGCCCTCGTTGGAACGCGAACGGACTCGAATCCGTGAACCAACCGATCGCGTGCGGCAGAATCATCAGCAGCGCAAACAACACCAGATACACACGGTTCTCCCACAGGAAGCGCCGCGTTTTTTGCACCCACCCCGGCGATTCGGGTGTTTGGCGCGGGATAGCAAGCTGGACGACCAGACCGACCACCGCCACCAGCGCCACCCAGAAACCGACGCCGGTAAACAGGTCGAAGCCGTAATCAGTAAAACGGTCATTGGTGAAGATCGGCACGAAGTACAGCAGCGCGAACACACCCAACCCCGACAGCAACATTGAGATGAAATCCCGGTAGCGTGGCAACACCAATGGCGTCGCCGCCAGCACAACCGCGACTACCGCGATCAACGGCACGTAAACGCCATGATTGATGACCCCCCACATCGTCGAGGTCGCGCTGCCCAATGCCCGGCGGTTCTCATCTCCGGCGGTGACTTCCGTCAGCAAGGGTTCAGCAAAGCCCTCCTCCGGCGTATCGGTCAACAGCGCGACGGCGGTCTGTTCTATTCCGGCAAGCTCGCCCCGATCTTCGATGACCAGCCAGGGCAGCAACAACACCGCCCCCAGCAGCACCGCCGCGATGACGAAGACAATCCCGTCTGAGAGTCGTGTCATCATGTTAGCGTGCCTCCCCGAATAAGCCGCTCGGTCTCAACAGCAGCACCAGCACGAGCAATAACATCGGCGTGATGCTGCCCCACACAGAGCCGATATTTGCCGACAGCGTGAATTGTTCCATCGTCGCCCAACCCAGCCCGACGATCACACTGCCGACCGCTGTGCCAATGTAACTGCCTAAGCCACCGAGCACGATCACCGCGATGGCGGGCAACAGGTAAATCGTGCCCATCGTCGTAAACACACCGAGGAACGGCGCAGCCACCGCCCCGCCGAAGGCCGCCGCCGCACAGCCGATGGTAAACACCAGCGTGAACACCGCCCGCACGTTAATCCCCAACGCGCTCACCATCTCGGCGTCTTCGACCCCGGCACGGATAATGATCCCGATGCGGGTACGGTTGAGCAGCAGCGCGATCCCGACGATCAGCGCGAAGCCCATGATGATGATGAATAATCGGTACACCGAAAATTGCTGCCCGAAGATGAAAAATTGTGCATCCTGCACGGCGATGTTTTCCCGCCATGAGTTCTGATTGGTGCCCCAGATCGCCTTAATCGCTTCTAGCATCACGATGGAGACACCGAAGGTCAGCACCAGTTGGAACAGCGGACGCTTATACAATGGACGCAACAGCACACGCTCCAGCAAATAGCCAAGCACCGCCCCCACAGCGACCGCGATAATCACACCAGCGATAAAGCGTAGGTTCGGGTCAGGGATGATGTCACCGAATTGGATTTGTCCGATGGCCTCGCCCGTTTCCGGCGAATATGGGTGCTGAAAATCCCACGCTAGATATGCGCCGACCATAAAATAAGCGCCCTGTGCGAAGTTGAGAATGTCCATCAAACCGAAGATGAGCGACAACCCCGCCGCGACCAGAAACAACAGCATCGCTCGTAATAAACCGCTCAGCATCGTAATGCTAAAGATCCCGGCGTCACCCTCAGCGGAGATAAACGCGAAGATCACAATGCCGACCAGCAGCGCGGCGATCACCCGCCATGAGTCCTGCTGGTGTCCGGCTCCACTTTTCAAATTATCAAAAATATTCTGTAACATCAGTTTGCCCTTATTTACGCCACACCCAGATACCGCTGCACCATCGCTTTGTCATCACGCAGCGCCGCCATATCACCGGTTGCCACGCTCTGCCCGTCGTCGATGATGATGTAACGGTTGGCGAGTTTGCTCGCCACGCGGAAGTTCTGTTCGACCAGCAGCACGGTCTTTTCCCCGGCGAACGCCTGGATCGCCGCCATCAACTGCTCGATGATGACCGGTGCAAGTCCTTCGCTCGGCTCGTCGATCAACAGCAGCCGATTATCCGGCACCAGCGACCGCGCAATCGCTAACATTTGCTGTTGCCCGCCGGAAAGATTGCCGCCGGGCAAATCGTAGAGCCGTTTGAGGTCGGGGAATAAATCAAAGATGTAATCGACGCGCTGCTTGAGATCATCGGCTTTGCGCCCGGCGATGACCAGATTCTCGCGCACACTCAGTTCCTTGAAAATCGCCCGGTGCTCCGGTACGTAGCCGATGCCGAGATTGGCGACGTCATAAGCAGGTTTGCCCATCAGCGATTGCCCTTCAAACGTGATGCTGCCGGACTGCGCCGGGGTCAATCCCATGATGCTGCGCAGCGTGGTGGTCTTACCCGCGCCGTTGCGCCCCAACAGCACGGTGATGCTGCCCTTCGGCACGGCGACGGTCACACCTTCGAGGATATGAAATTGCCCAATAAATGTGTGAATATCCCGCACTTCGAGTACATTATCCATCGAGTTCGTCCTCATAGAGCTTACCGAGATACACATCCTGCACGGTGCTGTTTTCCGCGATTTCTGCCGGGGTGCCTTCTGCCAGCAGTTGACCACGATCCATCACACTGATGCGGTCGGAAATGCCCATGACCACACTCATATTATGTTCGACCAGCACGATCGTCTTACCGCCCTCACGCCGGATGTTGTCAATCGTTTCGAGCAGTTGCGGCACCTGTTCGGAGGCCATCCCCGCCGTTGGCTCGTCAAGCAGGAGCAGTTCCGGGTCGGGTGCAAGCAGAATCGCCAACTCCAACTTACGTTTGCCGCCGTGCGGCAACACATTCGCCGGGACGCCCGCCAGGTCACGCAGGCCGACCAATTCCAGCACCACCAGCGCCCGGCTGATGAAGTCCGTGTAGGCATCTGCACGGCGTAAAAAACGGAAGTTCACTTTGCTTTGCGCCTGTGCCGCCAACCGCACATTTTCTAGCACGGTCAGGTTGGGGAAGATGTTGGTAATCTGGAACGAGCGCCCGATGCCAAGATGAGCGCGTTGGTGCAATGGCACCGTCGTAATGTTCTCACCTTTGTAGATTACCGTGCCGCTAGTGGGCGCATATTTGCCACTCAGCAGATTAAAATAGGTGGTTTTGCCTGCGCCGTTCGGCCCGATGATCGAATGTGTGCTGCCCTTTTCGACCTGAATGCTAATGTCTGCAACGGCGACCAGCCCACCGAATTGTTTACGTAAGTTTTGCGTCTCAAGAATAGGTGCCATAGTTTGTGTTCTTTATACGGTACGTATTTTTAGTGCGGGTGTGTCTTATCGTATGGTGGACGACATAAACGCAGGGACGACATGACCATAAGGGCGACCTGTCAGGTCGCCCCTACGATGCTATTATTCTTCGGATTCTTCAGTCGCTTCTGCGTCCATTTCTTCTTCCATGTCGCCACCTTCCATCTCGGCGACCATTTCCATGAACTCAGCGTCCATCTCACAACGTTCGGCGTTGTCACCGGTCAGCAAGCACGGCGGCGCAGACTCCAGCGCGGAGACTTCCCCTAGTAGTGTGTAGAAGTCCTGCTCTGGGCTGTCGTAGTTCGCCAGTTCAGCGACGTACATCGGCACCAGCGCCTGATGATCTGACGGGCGGATGTAGTAGGTGCCCTTCGGGCCATCGAACGCCAACCCTTCGAGTTCAGGCCGCAGGTCTTCCGGCAACGTGTTACCATCAGCAGCATCTACGGATTGATACATGGCCTGTGCGGTCGCAAAGCTGCATTCCGTGAACAGATCGGGATAGTCATCGTAGGCCGCGAGGTGATTTTCCAGCAGCCAGTCATTGATCGGGTTATCCGGGAACGTGTAATGATAGACGATCCAGCTTACGTTGCCGATGTTAGCGTCGGTGCTGCTCGCGGCAACCACATCGTTTGAGTTAAACGCACCGACGACGGTCAGTTCATCATCTACACCAAGTTCGTCGATCTGCTGGTAGAGCGCAACAGCAGTATCACCCGCCCAGATCGGCAGCAGCGCGTCCGCGCCGGAAGCCAACACCTCTTGTAGATACGGCGTGAAATCGCTGGTTTCCAGCGGTGCATAGATAACATCACCGGGGAATTCAACACCCTGTGAACCCAATGTCGCCTCGAACGCTTCCGCTGATGAACGACCGAAGTCGTAATCCGCCGCCAGGATGATCCATTCCTCACCGAGTTCGGTGCTGAAGGAAGCCAGTGCCAGCGAGTCCTGGAAGGTGTTACGGCATACCCGGAAGGTGTTGTCGTTGAAGTTCTCACCGGTAATCGCCGGGGACGCACCCGGAGCCACGAACAGCAGCACCTCGGTATCTGCGGCGACCTGTTGCAGACCCAGCGTCACACCGGAACTCGGCGCACCCACGAGGATTTCCACACCATCGACTTCGATCAGCTCACGCGCCTGGCTGGCGGCGGCGTCGGCATCGCCCATGTAGTCACTCACGATGATCTCCACCGGACGCCCGGCGATCTCAACATCAGCGAGCGCGGCTTCGACATCGTTATCGTAGTCGGCGGGGTCTAAACCAGCCGAATAGATTAAACCGAGCTTGAAGCCATTTTCTAACTCCGTACTGTAGATCGAAAGTCCCGTCGCCTGATCGACCATCAAGCCGACGACGAGCGGTTCATCTTGCGCCAACGAGTTACCCGCAGCGGGCAGCAGCATCAGCAGTGCGATTACGAACCCAAACAACTTTTTATGTAACATTTGCTCTCCTCTTAGAGATTAAAAATATTGAATTAAAGGGGTGGTGAAATAACCACCGCCTCCCCTTCCAAAACTGTGGTGCCATCCTGCTTAACGCAGATGGTCTTAAAGGTGGCGATGCGTTTGTCCTCACGGAATTGGGTCAGTTCGACCGTCGCCGTGACGACATCGCCAAGAAACACGGGTGCTCTGAACTTAACTTCCTGCCCCAGGTAGATCGTACCGGGACCGGGCAGGTCATTCGCTAACACCGCGCTGATGAAACTCGCGGTGAGCATCCCGTGTGCGATGCGCTGCCCGAACTGCGTATCAGCCGCGTAATCATCGTCGAGGTGCAGCGGGTTGGTATCACCCGATGCTTCCGCAAAAGCACGGATCATCGCATCGGTGATGGTGTATTCTCGCTGTGCAGAAGTACCGATTTCCATCAGGACTGCTCCTTTTCGATGGTTTTCTCATTGCCGTTGTAACCCGACTTGAGTTCGCGCTTGAGAATTTTCCCCGCACCGCTGATCGGCAGTTCTTCCATAAAGCTGATGAACCGGGGCACCTTGTAGCCGGCGAGGTGATGCTGCATGTGTGCCAGCAAATCATCCTCAGTGGCGCGCCGATCCTGCCGTAGCACGATGAAGGCTTTGCCGACCTCGCCCCACTTGTCATCCGGCACACCGACCACCGCACACATCTCTACGGCGGGATGCTGGTAAAGCACATGCTCAATTTCGGTGGGGTAGATATTCTCCCCACCGCTGATAAACAAATCTTTTTTGCGATCCACGATGGTGTAATACTGTTCGCTGTCCATCATGGCGAGGTCACCGGTATGGAACCAGCCACCTTCATCAACCGCAGCCTTACTTTCCTCCGGTTCGTTGAAGTATCCCGAACACAGCGACGGGCCACGCAGCACCAGTTCACCGACTTCGCCGGGTGGCAGCGGTTGGTTGTCTTCATCGACCACCCGCGCATCAACGAAGAAATTCGGGCGTCCGATGCTGCCCTCTTTACGGATAGCATCTTCCGGCGCAAGGGCGAAAACCCCCGGCCCGAATTCACTCATGCCGAAGCCCTGCTTAAACACCACACCCTTTTCCTCACGAAAGCGCCGGATCAGCGACACGGGCAACGGTGCGCCGCCGCTAGTGCAAAAACGCAGCGTGCTCAGGTCGGCATCGTTCCAGTTGGGCGCGGTCGCCAACATCTGATACATGGTCGGCACCCCGGCGTAGACCGTCACCGCGTAGTCCTCGATAATTTCGAGCACCTGTTGCGCGTCAAATTTGCGCGTGAGCACGACCGTCCCGCCGAGGATAATCAGCGGCATGGTATACACCAGCAACCCGCCGGTATGAAACATCGGGAACGTGTTCACGGTGACGTCACCGTGCTGCAAATCGTGAATGACCGTGTTGAGTGTGTTCCAGCCGATCATCCGGTGACTGATCTGTGCGCCTTTGGGCAGGCCGGTCGTCCCCCCGGTGAAGATCAAACAGGCGATGTCTTCTTCGGTGACCGTCTCGGTAGAAACCGGGCGCAACAGCGACTCGCTCAGTGTTTTCTCGAAGTTGCGGCTGCCATCAACACCCTGCCCTTCGATGTGAACGGCATGCCTGACACACTCACAGGCGTCTAAGATGTTGACAACCGCGTCTTTGAACTCATCGGAATAGATTAAAACGGTCGGTGTGGTCTTCTCGATGAGCTTGACCAGTTCACGCCAGTGTAACCGCCAGTTCAAACCAACCATGATCGCGCCCAGCTTGCCACAGGCGAAGAAGGTATCAAGATACTCCACACCATTATGTGCCAACACCGCGACCCGGTCACCTTTCTTGATCCCTGCACCCTCGCGCAACCAGTTTGCGAGTCGGTTGGCGCGGTTGTCCATCTCTTTGTAAGTAAAGATGCGGTGCGGCGTTTTACCTGCATCGACCACAGCCAGTTGATCCGGTGTGTAAAGTGCACGTCTGCCGATGTAGTCCCCTACAAACATAAGTTCACAGCCTTCTTAATTTTCTTCTAGTGTTAAAGCGGTGGTCGCCTTCAGTGTATTCAACACCACGTTGGTTTCGATGCGCTCCACACCGGGCAGCGACATCAGATGCTCACTGATAAATTCGTCGAGTGCTTTGTGATTACGCATCACGACTTTCAACAACAGATCACAACCGCCGGTCATGTGATGACATTCCAGCACCGGAGCCAGTGTCTTTATCGACTCCTCCCAACAAGCGAAATGCTCACGAGTATGCGGTTGGATGGTCACACGGATAAAGCACATTAAGTCAAACCCGGCGGCTTCACGATCCACCAGTGCGACGTACTGGCTGATGATGCCGGCACGCTCCAACCGTTTGATGCGGTTATGCACCGCCGGTTGGGAAAGATGAATCTTACGGGCGAGATCCGCCACGCTGATTCGTCCATTCTGTTGTAATTCTTCGAGAATGGTGTGGTCGAGTTGATCGAAACCACCGCTCAATAAAGGGCCAGACATAATAATCTTTCTAATTTTTCGTTCATTGTATCGGGTTACGGGGAAAATCCACGCGGTGCAAAAGAAACTATGCTTTCACCCGCTGGATAAGTTAATTTCTTTTGAATATCAGGAGATTATCCGCGCTGTTGCCACGCTTCGACCGCCGCCAGAGCCGCTGGCGTGCCGATCATTTTCAACGTTTTGGCCGCCGCTCTCGGCAGTCGTGGATCACCAGTTGCATCCAACAACGGGACTAAGTATGGCACCGAGCGCGGGTCAGCGGTACGCTGCAAGGTCTGCGTGATGCGCAGCCGCAACTTTGGATACGTCTCCAGCGCATTATGCAAGGCATCGAGCGCTTGTTCATCACCAAATTTGCCTAACAGCATCGCGGCGAACTCACGGGTGCTGGTTCGGCTCTCCGGGGCGGTGAGGACTTCGCATAGCGGTTCAACCAGATGTGACTGATCACCGCGCAGCCCCATGAACCATGCCGACACACCCCGCCGCACCGCATCGTCTTCGTCGTTGAACAGATAGATAAACGGCACTGAGGCCCGTTCGTCACGGATGCGCCGCAACGCCACCACCGCCGCCCGCTTGACGTCGATATCATCGTGATGCAGCAGGTCGAGCAGTGCTTCGACAGCAACGATGCTTTTCTGCCGACCGAGCGCCTCCGCTGCCGCGATAGATTGCGCTGGATCATCGGCTTGCAATTGTCGGAGTAATGCTTTGTGTTCGGTCATGAGTCCTTACCTCTAGAGCCAAACCGCCATGACATGAGTATGCGAAGTAACTGACAAGGAGAAAGATTTATAGAGTCTTATTGACCAGAAGAAATTATATCAGAAGCAGTAACCATCGCTGCCTCTGATTTTTAACTGATCGCTGCAAGCGGATGACTAAAAGCTAATCCGCCTTCAGATGCACATGGAACAACCGATTGAACGCTTCTGGCTTTTCGATGTAGGGCGAATGCCCGGTATCCTCGATCACTTCCTCACGGAAGCTACCTCCGGCGGCTTGATAGCGTTCCAACACCGTGCGCGTCTGGCTCACCATCGGCTGTGAGGGAAATACATCCTCACCGGGCCAGCCGGGAACCATCCCCGCCGCCCCCAACGTGCCTAAATCAAACATCGACGTATCGCTGACGATCTGGTCCTGGCTGCCGCGCACCCACAACACATCAGGTTTCGGATCAATTGCATAGAGCTTGTCCACGTCCTCGATGTATACCGGAGAAAGCGCGTTGGCCTGGCCCCATTCGCCGGGTGCGGTGCCGGGCCAATTCGACGATAGCACTGTATCACCGGGATAGTCTTTATCACCGATATGCGTCGAAAGCAGCGAGGATAACAGATCTTCCTCACGCTCCGGCTTAAACGGTGACTTCCAGTAGAACATATTCATCACCGTGCGCGGTGATTGTGGCCCATCACTGCGGTCATCGTTGGCAATGGCTTCGGCAAATTCTTTATTGACGATCCCCGCACCTGAACCCGCACCGTCAGCGAAGCAAATCTCACCGTCATTGCCCTTCGTCCCGCCGAAACCATACGGCGAACCGGGGCAAACCTGCGTCACCGAAAGGATGCGTTCCGGGTAATCCGCCATGATGCGCCAGATCACCGAGCCGCCCATCGAATGCCCCACTAGATGTGCTTTGTCAATGTTCAGCGCGTCTAATAGCATCATTGCGTCGTCGGCAAGGTCGCCCATACCGCGCCTTGCGTCGATCTTCTTTTCGATGTCGGCGTCACCGTAGCCGCGTTGATCGTGCGCGATGCCCCGGAAGCCTTCCGGCAAGCCGAGCATAATCTCTTCCCAGAACGTCGCCGAGGATGCGTTGCCGTGAATAAACAGCACGGGCGTCCCGTCGTCATCACCGCTGAATAATACACGGGTGCGTAGCCGGTCACTTTCAATCGTCTTCGCTGTAATACCTTCAAGTGTTGGAACAGTCATTATTTTTCCCACTTTCGTAATTTGTTTTTAGCTATGCTGCTGGATAAGTAATTTTTTGTCAATCTTGCCGGGGCCGGTCTTGGGTAGTTCATCAACAAAGACAACCGACCTGGGTAGTTTATACTTCGCCAGTCGTTCCCGCATGAAGTCAAGTAGCGATGCAGAATCGAGTTGCTGGCCTGGCTTGAGCGCGACGACCGCCATACCCACCTCGCCCCATTTTTCATCTGGCACACCGATCAGCGCCGCCTCGGAAACGGCGTCATGGGCGTGCATCACACTCTCGATTTCCGCCGGATAGATGTTCTCACCACCACTGATTATCATGTTCTTCACCCGCCCGACGATGCTGTAGTAGCCCTCATCGTCTTTAATTGCGAGGTCGCCGGTGTGCAGCCAACCATCGACAATCGCCTTACGGGTTGCGTCGGGATTGTTCCAATAACCGGGTGTGACGTGCGGCCCTCGGATCAACAGTTCACCGGCTGTGTTTGGCAGACATTCAATCCCCTGCGCGTTGACCACGCTCACGTCAATGTGCATCAAAGGCTTGCCGACCGCCCCCGGCTTACGATGCACATCAGCGGGTGGCAACCAGAAGGTATTCGGCCCGGCTTCCGTAAGGCCATAGCCGGTTTTGAAATCAACACCCCGCGCCCAGAACTTTTTGAATACCGGCAGTGGACACGGCGCACCGCCACTGATGATTAACTTCAGACCGGAAAAATCGGCAGTGTCCCAGCGGTCGTGCTGCTGCATCATCACGAACATGGTCGGCACACCGAAGAATACGGTCACACCACCATCTTCGATCAGATCAAAAACCTGCACCGCGTCGAATGTCTTACACACGATGCTGCGCCCGCCGGTATGGATCAACGGTAGCGTAAACACATTCAACCCACCCGTATGAAACAACGGCGCGTTTAGTATTGCCACATCGTCTTGATCCAACCCCCAGCTCGTGATCGTATTGACGCTGTTCCAGGTCATGTTGCCGTGCGTGAGGATTGCCCCCTTCGGCAACCCCGTCGTCCCGCCCGTATAACAGATCACCCAGGGATCATCAGGGTGCAGTGCCGGGCGTGTGTGTAGATGATCGGAATGTTGGTCATCGCGGGAACTGAAAGGTTTATCGCCTTCGTGGATCGGCGTATCGAAAGCGACATATTGCCGCACACTATCGAGTTTAGGCCGCAACTGTCGGACTTGCTCGGCGAAATCATCCGAGTAGACCAACACGACCGGCGCGGCATCAACGATGAGTTGTTCCAATTCGTGTGCGGTCAGCCGCCAGTTGAGGTTTTGCAAAATCGCGCCGATCTTGCCACAGGCCATCCACACATCCATGTATTCAACGCTGTTGGTTGCATAGACCGCGACACGGTCGCCTTTGCCCACACCCAGCGCATGGAGGAAGTTTGCGGTCTGGATGACCTGCGCGTTCCATTCAGCATAGGTGATCTCTCGTCCGGTGATGGTACAACTCAGCGCCGTTCGATCCGGCGAGAGGTCAGCGCGTTTGCTTAAAAAGTCGGTCACGTAAAAAGACTTTTGTGGCTCCATAAAACATGCCTCTATAACTCTATTTTCCCTGGTGGCCAGAAGCGCCCGGTGTAGGTCATGTAATGTGTGTACTCCGGGTAGACCTGACGTAACAATTTTTCCTCGTATCTTGATTTATATGTGAAAAAGGGCACAAATGCAAATGCGATCAGCAACGGCACCAGATGTCCGTGAAACACCGCCAGCCCGAACGCCGCCAGCAGCACGCCGGTATAAATCGGATGACGGATCTGTGCATATAACCCGGCTGTAATCAGTGGCGCTGAGTCACGCGGAGTCGGTACCGCGTTGAGGCCATACTTATGCTGCCGGATCGCCAGCAACCCGATTACGCCGCCAAAAATCGCCAGCAGTAACCCGATTACGCGCAAAATGGTATTCTGTTCCGAGGGAAAGATTACTAATGATAAGCTCAAAGTGATGAACAATCCAATCTGGAGAGCAAGTAGTCTCTGTGCTTTATTCATGGCAGCCTCTCGTCTCCTAACCCTCGGCGCAACAACAACCACGAAATCGCAACCACCCCGGCGCTCATCACCAGACCGACGAATTGCTCAAAGGCACCGTCCCAGTTATCCGGCGCGAAGAAGAACAACGGCGCAAGTATGATCCAGGCCACCGCGATTGCAAAGCTAAACACTTTCCAAAATGGACTGATGCGCTCGAAATCATAACCCAGTAATGCGGTGATAATCGTAAAAAGAATACCAAAGATGTAGACCAGGTAGACGTGAATCTCTGTTCCGCCAGGATTACCATCGCCGTATTCGTTTCTCGCAGCAATGACGATGATGTCAATAGCAAGCAAAATCAATAATCCAGCACTCAGCTTCCAACGACGACCGCCCAGGTTCCACGTCAATAAGCCTAGAGCGCAGGCCATGACACCGATGCCAAATGCATATAAACCATAGTCCAAAATATAGCTTTGCCCACCTACTGCCAGGTCGCTAATCGTCTCGCTAATTGGATTGTACCCATCATTGACGATAATTCCGGTGATGTCTGCGAGAACGACGACCAAACAACTGAGAAGGCCGATGATGCCACTTGCCAGTGACAAGACTTTTTTGTGCTTTGCTTCCTGTGCTGGTGATGACATACGCGCCCTTTCCGATTATTGTCAGTATAAGTTATTGTATCGGGCGGTCATGATCCCTATATCAGTCGGAGATTAACCCCAGCGTACAGCGACCGCGCTCCATGTATAGCCCACGCCTGCACCAACCAGTAGCAGCAGATCACCGTCTTTGATTTTGCCCTGTTCCAGACCAAGCTGGATTGCAATCCCTTGATCAACACTTTGAATATGTCCGTAGTCTTCGAGGTAGACCGATTGGTCTTCTGTCAAACCGAGTTCGCTAAGGATTTGCAGATAAAACGACCGCTTCATATGCGTGATGCCGAGGAAATCAACATCATCGAGTGTGTAGCCACTCTTCTCGACTGCTTCACGCATCACACGGATGAAGTTCGGCAGCGAAGACGTACCAAGTCGATCTGACATGAGCTGCGGATCGGTCACATCGAGCCGTCCGTGTAAGTCGCCAACAACTGGCGGTTCACCTGCACCGATGGCTTCTTCGGTCAGTACGACGGTTTCACTAAGTGCGCCATCCATCAGCGCGGAAGCACCCAGTACGAGATTTTTCTGCGCGTCACGTTGCAACACCAGCGCGGAAGCACCAGCGCCAAAATTGAACATAAAGCGTGTGCGCTCGTTCTGTAAGTTGACGATGTCATTCTCTCGGCTGGCGGCAGCGAGCAACACATAATCTAAGTCCGGGTCAGCCAACATCATCCCACGTGCGACGTTGAGCGCAATCGGCGCACCCGCACACAGCGCATAGACCTCGAAGCCGTAAGCGTTCACCGCCCCTACATTATGCTGGATCTTCCCCGCTGCGTTCCACACAACATGATCTTTATGTTCGCTGCCGTGCGAAATCACTAACTTGATCTGTGCAGGGTCGATATTGGCCTGTTCGATAGCCCGTTTTGCCGCTTCCGATGCCATCGTACTGATCGTATCTGTATCATCGGCGATGTGACGTTGGTTGATTCCCATCTTTTCCCGCAGGACATTTTCAGGAATGCCCGTCGGTTCGACAAGATCTGCGGCGACTTCTATTTTTTCCGGCACATAGACGCCGAGTCCGATAATTCCAATGTCCATAAAGAAGTCCTTTTCAGAAAATGATTGTTTTTTCTATGATACATCGGTCATTACAATTTGCCTGTGTCCCGATATAATCAAGCGCTGGATTGTTAAGTATCTAAGGTCTACTGCTTGATTGGCGTTATTTTACAAATTGCAGCCGCGCTCTATTTGGTGGGAAGCCTTCTCTTGATCGCTTTCGTCAGCACATTCGGTGTGCTGGTGATAATCTACGTCCGCAAACGTCATCAGCACCCCCAGCAACCCCATATCGTTGACAACCATCTGCTCTCGGTGACAGTCCAACTGCCAATCTACAACGAACCTCACGTCGTGGATCGTCTACTAGAAGCCTGTGCCCGGCTCGACTATCCGGCAGACAAACTATGCATACAGATAATCGATGACTCGACGGATTATACCACCTATTACATCAGAGCAAAGCTGCATCAGTTGAAAAGTGAAGGATTTCACAATATTGTTCATTTGCACCGGTCAACACGCGATGGCTACAAAGCGGGTGCGCTGGCTTATGGTTTACAGCGTGTTCGCACAGATTGTGTTGCAATCTTCGATGCAGATTTTGTGCCTCAAGCAGATTTTTTACGATGCACGATGCCTTACTTCAGCGACAACCCTCACCTCGCATTAGTCCAGACACGATGGAGTCATCTCAACGTAGACTACAACTGGTTAACTCGCGCCCAGGCGCTCAACATCGACGCACATTTTGGTGTCGAACAAGTGGCACGAAACCGAGGCAAACTTCCGATGTCGATGAACGGCACGGGGGGAATCTGGCGCGTAGAAGCTATTGAAGATGCAGGTGGATGGTCTGCCGCAACCTTGACCGAAGACCTCGATCTTTCTTATCGGGTGTATATGCTTGGATGGGATTTCTTGTACCTTGTTGATGTCGCGGTTCCTGGTGAGCTAACACCGCTGGTGCAATCCTATAAAACACAGCAAGCACGCTGGGCAACGGGTTCTACACAGTGTTTACGGCGTCACTTATTTACCCTGCTCACCTGCAATCGATGTTCACCGCTGGAAAAGCTCATGGGTCTGGTACATCTCGCGCAGTATGCCGTGCAGCCGGTTATTCTCGCGATGTTCTTACTCACCCCATTGCTTATCGGGGCGAACCATTTTTATCACCTGCCCAATTTGACGGCCTTTGCGCTCGTCGGGATCATTCCACCGTTAGTGATCGCACTGGGTCAGTTTGAATTGTATGACGACTGGCGTAAGCGGCTACTGTACTTTCCGGTTCAGTTTATGGCGGCAGTCGCCATCGTACTGAGTAATTCACAGGCGGTGCTTGCCGGGTTATTCCAACCGGCGCATACGCAAACCTTTAAGCGCACACCAAAATTTCACCTGACCCATCGCAAACAGACCCTTGATTTACAACGGTTTAACACAGATCGCATCACAATCGGTGAGCTTTTCTTGACTGGATATGCGCTGGTTGGCCTGTTTTTGGCGTGTGTTTATGCACCAGGTTTTATCCCATATATGCTTACTTATGCGTTGTCTTTTGGGGGATTTGCATTGTGGAATTTGTATCAAATTCGGTGGATAAATCGGAAGGCAGAAGGGGTTCAACTTAAATAGTTGTTAATTTCTGTGTTTTAGTGTATACTGATGACAGAAAAAAGAAACAGGTGAGTGCCACAAATCACCCACCTGCGATAGAGTCGATATAGGAAACCCGCCCATATTCGACAAATACCATTCGATGTCAAAAGTATAACACACTTCTTCAAGGTTTACTAGGGCATCGTGGGACTAAAATGCGGGGTCGCTTATCATTTCGTCACTTGTTTTTATGGCTCAAAGGAAGATGTCGCTAGTGACCTGGTAGCAATCGCATTAACACTGTACCTGATGTTTCAGCTGATTGAGAATGCACGCTTTTTCAACTAAGATTGGTAAGATTGGGAAAAGAAAAAGCCCGCTCCCTCACACCAGTTTAGAAGCACGGGCCTGTAGTAACTAAGGTCACTACACCAAACATGTCGGTGTTCGGTAGTAGATCGCTTAACAGCATAAATCACGATGGTCGATCTGCAATTCACACCATGTTACGTTCACAGTATAACGGCGTTTCCCATGTTTGGCAATACATCTTCCCTCCAGAATGGGAAGAAAATTGTCAATATTCAGCGATTCTAATGCGCCCCTAGCACAGCAAGCACAGTTTTTTCTCGACCAGGGATGGTCAATCATTCCGCTACGTGGTGCGTCGGATATGCGTACACCAAAAGCCCCCGCCCTGCTTTCGTGGAAGGAATATCAGACCCGCCTGCCATCCCAAGCTGAGGTCAAGATGTGGTTCTACGATCCCGAAAACCCAAGCACATTATGCCTGGGGTATCAGGCAATTGGCGTGGTTCTCGGTCAGATCTCAGGACTCATCGTCATCGATATTGATACGATCGAACAAGCTGAAAAATTTGCTGCCGCCTTTCCTGATCTGATCGATACGTTAACCGTTCGGTCGGGTGTGCGTGGATTGCCCCATTATTATTTTCAGGTCGAACAGACAATACCATCAACCCGTTTACCGGGTGCCGAACTTCGCAGCGATGGCAATTATATCGTCGCGCCGGGAACTGTGATCGGTGAACGGGTGTGGTCGGTGGAAAATAATCGCACACCGAGAAAGCTTACAGAAAGCGATTTAAGCCGTCTTTCAGCCTTTTTCAACACAACAGCACATAAAAAGCGCAAAAAACGCTCTCAAGTGCCTTCAGAGCCTGCAAAACCGCTTTCTGAAATAGATAGCCCACCCGATGTGGAATGGCTCATCAGAGAGTATCGCAAACGCGCTTATTTGGACGGACGTAACAATGCACTTTTCTATGTGGCGTGCTTGGCACGAGATTATGGACTAAGTGAGGCACAGGCCGGGCAACTGCTGGCTGATCTGCACGCGCATCAGCCTACCCGCCATGAACATGCGCCCCAGTCCTTGTCTGCTCGTGTTCGTGAGGCTGTAGCGACGGTTGCGAGCGCATTCACTCGATCACCGCGTGAGCGGATCACTTCGAAAAACAATTTTCGCCAGTTGCCCAATGTGTTACGTGAATTTCTCTTACAGCAGAAACTTGTCCAGGCGTCCCGTGTGCTTGATGCCTTGCTCATTGCCGGAGTTGATGCGCTTACCGAACTGACCGTTGCCAGTGTGTATGACCATGTCAAAGAGTTCGGCATCGGGCGTGGTACTGTAATCGCCGCGTTGAAGACGGTAGTCACGTTTCCCCCCCCGCCCCCCCCTGGCACAAACGCTAACGCTGCTAGACGCTCCGCTGAGGAGACCAAACAATGCCTGTTTGGTAGGGTCGCAAACCCGACAAAAAATCGCGGACGACCCACGCAGATCGTTCTCATGCCTGATGTCCAGACGCTATGTGAACGCTTCGAGTTGCGTAATCGTGGCGGTGATGAACTCAAGCCGGAGGATTTACAAACTGCCGCGACATATCGAGCCGCTCTGCACACGGCGCTGCTTGAACGGTCACCCGGACATTATCCCCGGCGCTGGTTGGCGCAACGGTTGGGCATCTCTAAAGATAGCTGCCGTCGCTACGAACGCGCACATGAGATCACGGTACAGCCCACCTATCGTGAAACCGAGATCACCTGGGCCAACGTTGATAAGGCCGTCCCTGTGATCGACATTGCGGGTACATTTCTTGAAGATCAGAACGGCAAGCGTTATCCAGCGAAAACGGTCATCGCCCGTATGCTGCTCGTCCGCAAGTCACGGGTGGTGCTCAAAACACAGGATGCTAACTTATATGGCCTGCCGCTGATGACAGTGCCGACACAACCTGTGCTTTTCCCCACAGCGCAAGATGCGACTAAGATCGCTGAGGAACCGCCTTCTGAAGAAATGTTGCCGCCCAGAACATTCCAAACACCGGAGCCTGAAAATGTCGTGGAGCAGGACACGCCAGAGATCGTGCCTGACGCGCCTATCTTTCAATCGCCGGGTCAAGAACCGGAGGCAGACGACACTCCCCGACAGCATGACTCAGGCTTAGACATCGGTCGCTGTACTGAACGGCTCTATGACCTGCTACGAGCATTGAATCCGGCGCGTGCCCTATCGCGTAAGAAGGCCGCTGCGTTGGTTCGACAGCACGGTATCGCGGCGGTGGAAAGCGCCATGAAAATCTTGGAGAAGCGTCGTAATATCTATAATCCTGCCGGCTTTATCCACGTCCTTTTACGGGGTGAGTCGAGCAAGTCGACATGAGATGTTCTATCCTACGAGAGACTCTGATAAGTGCAGGGTGAGTAATTTTTCTATGTGTAGTGATAAGTGCTGGGTGAGTAATGTGTGGATATTTATCCCAAAGTGGCGCAGCCTGCCCTACCCGTGACTTCTTTTCCCAAAATATGATTTTTCTTCGCTTAGCGTCTTTACTTTTTTCACAACTGTGAGGGCAGTGGGGGAGGGGGTGAGCGCCATGAGAGGTTGTTATTTGGGAAACGACCTGACTCACGACACTTTGTTTATCGGGCGCTTATCAGCTTTTCGATTGGCGTATGCGTTTTTCTTGTTCGTCCAACCAGATACGGAGTTCGCGCATAGATTTCAATGCGTCCTTGCTGGCTACTTTATCACCTTTGACGGCGCGAGTGACCGCACTCGTCATCGCGCTGAAGTGCCGCTTCGTACCGGGTGAGTAGTTGACTTCACTGACACTGACTTTTTTCGATGAATTGTTCTGGCCCGCAACAATTTTTCGAAACTTCTTGATCGCCTGTGCTTCGGATTTTTCCGCCAGCTTTGCCAGATTGTAAAGCCGTTCTTCAGCCATATCGAGGTCATCAGCTTGCGTCCAGATCAAATTTGGCAAACGCAAAATTTTGCGATAGCGTGTCAGTGCGGAGCGACTATTCACACCCATAGCTGCCAGGATCATAGATCCCTTGCCATAAGGGATGCCAGCTTCCGCGACCTGGGCATAGTAACCCTGTTCGTGTTCAAATTTGGCAAACGGAAGCGGCTTTGCTTCATCACTAGTGGCGTCATCTTGCTCAAAGAGATCAATTAGAAGCAGGGCGTATTGACGTGCTTTTTCAATCGCATTCAGGTCGGCGCGAGCATTGTTCTCACTTGCTTGACGCCATACACTGACCTCATCCATTAATCGCGCTGGAATTTTTGACCAGCGTTTTTGTACTTGCTCATCGTCGCCGAACCACATGTGCAGCAGATGATAGGCAAGCCAGCGTCGCTCACCAGTCTCCAGTTGATAGCGTTCGACGTCTTTTTTCTGCACAACGGTGATCGGGTTGGTGAGGCCGTTATGGAGGATGCTGCTCGCCAATTGTAGTGCCCTCAGGAACGACCGCTCAACAGGGCCAGGTGTATATACTTCATCGGTCGCAACTTCCTCCGGTTGTTTTACTTCGTCGTCCAGGTAGTCCGCCACACGGATTTCACGGTTCGCCTCGGCCTCCGCTTTCTGGTGCCAGCGATCAAAAATGTGGATGAGATGCTTAGGGTCGCCATCCCAATCATCACGGACGACAGAAGGCATTGCGCGTCTCGGTTGCGTAGTGTCTGGGGTGATGTCAAAAATGTTGACCGGTCGGATGACTTCGCGTGATGCACGCGCGTCGGCTTTCTCTAGATCCCCGAAAATCTGGCTAGAGACGTCCTCCCAGGAATTATATGAATCCGCGTTGTCGCTTTGACCATCTTCGAACAGGTCACTCGGACGAAAATCTTTTTTCTTTGCCATCGCTTAAATTGCCTCCGCCAGTTTAACGGTGCGCCACGCTTCACGCGCCGCTTTTGTTTCCGGTGCAAAATTGAACAGCACACGGCGGGCAAATGACGCCTGGTTCCAGACGGTGCGCAGTGCGATCTCAGGCCAGACCAGATCACCGAAACGTTCTTTAAGTACCTGGATGCCGTACTCGTCAGCGGATGTGCCACGACGGTACATGGTAGGAACGATGCCGCCGATACGCAGATCCGGCAGGCTCATATTCTTGCGTTGTTTGGAGGCTTCCTCACGATGTTTGAGGCTTTCGACCAGACCATCGAAGCTCAGATATTCGCATTTGGTCGGGTAAACAATCGCGTCAGACGCTAAATAGATGCTGCCGTGTAGTAGCGATGGTGTCGGTGCTGTGTCGATGACGACAACATCAACCACATCTTCGAGTTCCTGGATGCGATCTCTCACCACCATGACGTCTGAGGTCATTAGAGGGATAACGCGCGTCGAGAGATCAGAAGGGATAATCAGTAATTCGCCTCTTACGCTCTCGCCGGGGATTTCATAAAAATCTTTGGGGACTGCACGTACTGCTTGTTGAAAGGGCAAATCTCGCACCAGCAAGTCATGCAGCATTGGTTCTTTTTTTACACCCAGCGCAACAGTAGCATGTGCCTGGGGGTCTGCATCGACGATAAGCACACGTTTGCCACGAATAGCAAGCCCGGCTGCAATGTGGACGGCTAACGTAGTTTTGCCCACACCACCTTTTTCGTTTAGAAGTGTCAAAACTTTCATTATGTGGTCACCCGAACGGTTGTTGAAAGATACCATCATTCTACGCGACAAAAGACCGCGCGACAAGAAATGATCTCTCACTCAATTCAGAGTTTGTTTAATCGACTGTTGCTCTATCATCAAGATGAGTTGAAGTTCGAACGGCTCAATTAGTCCAAACCAAAAACGGGAGATATGCTGTATGATCGTCAATCAATTTGATGATGGTTGGGAAATTATCTATCAACGTTCACACGCGCTGCTGGCGGCAGAATTGGTCTCATTCTGGCAGGAAAAATACCGTCCGCAGCGCTGGTTAGAAACCCTGTTCGCTATTGTGCAGCACGACGATGAAGAACGTTATTGGGATGAATCGCGTCATTTGACAAAGACAGGGATGCCGCTGGATTTTCGCCGTGCTACGACGGAAACCAATCTCAAGCAAGCGCGCTATGTGTTGACGCTGACAGAACAATAGAGCCGTTGGATGGCACTGATGATTTCATGTCACAACACATTTGTGATGGACAAGCATCGTGGTGAGGACGACGATGTTGATAAGTTTTTGGAAGAGCAAGATAAAAATCAACAAAGGTGGCGGCGTTCACTGGACGTCAGCAAATCGGAAGTCGAAGACGCTTACGCTCTAGTACGTTGGGGAGATCGTCTATCGCTTATTCTCTGTGGGCGTACTTTACCTGATCGCCAGCGCAAGCTTGACATCACACCATTACTCGATGGCGAGATGAGCACTATTTACCAGCGCCAGGATAAGACGCTTCGTGTTGATCCCTGGATATTCGTAGCGGATGAATTTACGGTCAAACTCGAAGTCCGTCGTTTGAGGCAAGCGGCCTTCGATAGTGAGGGTGAATTAGATGACGCGCTTGAAAATGCGCTGGTGGAAACTGACGAGTGGCATTTTGTGAAATAATTCACAATTAACGTAGAAGGCGGTCAACAGACCGCCTTCGTGATGACACCTGACCGTCTAGCGATTGACGTCGTTTGCCCATTCATCGACTTGCTGTTCGGCTTCCTGCTGAGTAACCCCATATTTTTCCTGGATCTTCCCCACGAGCTGGGTGTGCTCACCTTGCATTTCATCAATTTCATCGTCGGTTAGTTCGCCCCAGCGTTCTTGAACATTACCCTTGAACTGTTTCCAATTGCCTTTAATCTGATTCCAAATGCCATCGTTCATGCTTAAAGCTCCTTGTCGTTAGATTTGCTTGTCAACGCTTGTTGCAATTACAGCATGATGCTGATCCATTGGGTACCCTGAAACAATCTGTGAATGATCGATAAACCTTCGATGAACACCTGCTGAGGTGCTTTACTAGTTTTCGCTTAACCAAATGTTTGTTAAACTCTACATAAATCACGTAGTTGATGTGGTAGCGAAGGTAAAATTTTGTCTGAAAAAGAAGAGAAACAGCAGCACAAACAAATCGCTAATGAGATTATCGCCAAGCTCGGCGAAAAAGAACCGAAACCAGTCAAGCAGATTCATACAATCGTCGAAATGTGTGGCCCAGAATTTGCGCAAACCCTCATGCAAGATACCCTCAAGGTAGAAGCGGATGGCGGTATGCTCATCTCATCAGGGCAGCGTCGCCGAAGCATTGGTGGCGTGTTCTTTCATCTAGCGCGCAATCGAGTGTCTGAAGAGTTGAGAGAAGAAATTTTCTACAACTGGCGCGTTACCGAGCGCAGACGCCGCGAATATGAGGCACAGTTCCCGGCGTTCGATTGGGCCAATCGTCACGGCTTGATCGAAAAATTGTACGCATCATCGGGGGAGATAAAAGAAATGAACGTAAATATTATCGGACGTCCAGGTGAGATCGAGCGCCGGGAGGATCTCGTCGTCACGACGATGGCGTATGAAATCAATGAGAAGATGACATTACCCAGGGGCGTGCCCAGCATTGTTCCGCAGACGGTGATGTATAGCGTGTATATCTCCTCCAAACAGTGGGAGCAGGTCGAAGATGCGATCAAAGACCCGAACGATGAGATGATTGTCGATGGTATTTGTCTCTACGATCAGGAGACTGAGACGTTTGTGATCTATGCCACGCAGGTGACCACGCGCAAGATGCGAAAAACTGAGCGTAATAAAGCGAAAGTCAAAAGCAAGAAACCGACCGGTAAGTCTGACCGGACTGCTCAACAGAATGACAAATTCAAGCACAAGAATAAGAGCCAGCAGCACAACAGTTTTTCCGAAAAACCGGCAGCGTCACCTGTCCCTGATGTAAAGCTTAATCTGCCAGCGGATTTACCAGTAGAGGTCGCGCAAAAACTTCGAGAATTACATCGCGCAGCCGCGACCTTTCGGCATAAGATCAAAGTGCTTGAAGAGCAGCCCGTCGATCAAAAGTTCGGGTTGGAGATGACGCAGAAGCTCCTCAAAAACACCGAAGCGCAGATTGCCAAACTCGAAAAGCAACATATCCAGTAAATCATGCACTCTACATAACATTGCGTATTACGATAATGATAATTTGCAATTCTTCTAATTCTCGTTAAAATAGACTGCAATTGGCAATTGAGCACATTTTCTGTTGAAACTTACGATCGTTTGGGCAGATTGTTGCAAAAAATTGCGTCTAGATTGTGTATCATGTATGTGGCTGTAGAGCTATGTACTGAATACAATGAATTACAATAATTTAATTTTCTAAGGAGTAGGAAAACATGAAACACATCTCCAGATTGCTGGTGGTTGGTGTAATCTTGGCTATGCTAAGTGCACTTGTAACCACTGTAGGTGCCCAGGAAGAGGGCGACTACGAAACCGGCGAAGGTGATCCAATCATCTTCCCGAACCTCGGTAACGATATTTCTACACTTAATCCCATTCTTTCAGCAGACGGTTCCTCCAATGCCGTGATTTCACGCATCTTCCCGGCGTTTATCGGCATCAGCCCGGATACGCTCAACTATGCACCGGGTGTGCCTGGGTCACTGGTAGCAGAGGACTGGGAAATCTCGGACGACGGTCTGGTTTACACCTTCACCCTGCGTGATGACTGGTCATGGAGCGATGGCACACCGATTACCGCAGCAGATGTCGTGTATTCATTTGATGCCATCGCCAGCGGCGAGACCGATACCGCACTGACCTACGTCCTCGATGATGTTGCGGCTGTTGACGCACCCGATGACTACACGGTGCAAGTCACCCTGACCGAGCCGAAGTGCTCCGCACTGGGTAACATCGCCGCGATCCCGGTTGTGCCTGAGCATGTCTACAGCGAACAGTTCTCGACCTTCGCGGACATGAACGAGAGTGACTTCAACCTCTCCGTGCAACCCGCGACGGCTGAAAGCTGGCTGTTCCGCAACTTCCGCCCTGGTGAACAGGTGACGCTGGTTGCTGATCCCAACTACCCGGATGCCTACCTCGGCGCAGTCGTGCCGGAAGGCTGGGTCTATCGCAACGTCGCCACGACCAACTTGATCGTGGAAGAATTCCTCGTGGGTAACCTGACCTACCTGTCAAGCGCACCGAGTGAGCGTAAAGACGAAGTTCGCGCACTGGGCGATGCTGGTGAAATTCAGGTCTATGAAGCCCCTGCTTCCACCATCCGCTTTCTGTCCTTCAACATTGCTGATCCGGAAAACCCGCTTGATGGCCTCGATGAGAACGGTGAGCCGATTGACCAGGGTAACCATCCCATCCTCGGTGACGTCCGCGTCCGCCAGGCGATGATGCACGCGGTAGATTGGGAAGAGTTGAACCAGGCTGTGTTCGCTGGTGAGGGCATCCAGGTTGCCAGCCATGTGCTGCCGACATCCTGGGCCTATGATCCTGACATCCCCTTCTATGAGTTTGATCAGGAACTGGCTGATGAGCTGATGACCGAAGCCGGCTGGGTCGATGACGACGATGATCCGTCAACACCGCGTGTGGCGCAAGGTGCGCTCTATGCCGAAGATGGCACGCCGATGGAACTTGAGTACATCACCAACGCCGGTAACGACGAGCAGGAATCCATGGGCCTGCTGCTGCAAGATCAGTGGGGTTCTGTTGGTATCGGTATCGACTTCAACCCGATTGATTTCGCCGTTGCGGTCGAGACCTTCCAGGCACAGACCTACGATATGCTCGGTGTGTTCTGGGGCTTCGGCTTCCCGGATGATCCGGACGGCGCGAAGGTCGTCTTCGCACCGGAAAACGACGTGGTTGGTGGTGGGTTCAACACAAGTTCTTACAACAACCCCGAATGGAACGAACTGATGGCACAGGCTAACGATCCGGCGCAGACCGACGGTTGTGACCGTGAGATTCGTGCCGAGCTTTACAGCGAAGCTTACCGCATCCTGCGTGACGACACCCCCTGGTTCTGGATTAGCACCGGCATCGTGGTGAGCGCCGTCCAGGGTGACGTCGAGAACTTCGACCCGCGCCCCGGCCTCAGCTTCTGGAACGAAGACGCCTGGGTGATCGGTCTGGAAGAAGCCGCACGTTAATTCCATCAGCATAGACTGTAAGAATTGACCCAGTAAGATCGTTACCGACTTGCCGACCCTGGCAGGTCGGTAACGTTATATAGCACAAGTCCATGTAGTTCTGAGTAGTGGGATAAAGTCCTATGTTCAAATACGTAATACGGAGAACGATCCAATCAGTCCCTACACTCTTCGGTATCACAATCCTCGCCTTTTTGCTCATGACTGCCACGCCCGGCGGTCCCGCTGCTATCACCGCGTTTACCGGTGGTGGCATCCAGGGCGGCACCGACTTCCGTGAACGTTTGGAGGCACGGCTTGGGTTGAACGACCCGATTTACGTTCAGTATCTCCGGTGGCTGCTTGGGGATGATTGGATGCGTTGGGATACCGATGGTGATGGCCTCTCCGACGAAAATTTCTTGATCGATCTCGATGCCGATGGCGATGGCATCAATGACCCCCCTGGCGACCGTAAGGGCGTATTGCGCGGGGATTTTGGACGAGCGCAAAATGGACGTGACGTGCTCGACATTCTAGTAGAACGATTGCCGCCTACATTAGAGCTTAGCGTGGCGGCGCTGGCGCTCGGCATCACTCTGGGGATATTCGTCGGCATCCTTGCCGCCATCCAACGCGGTGGGGTTTTTGATAACTTCAGCCGTATCTTTGCGGTAATTATCAATGCGGTACCGAATTTCTGGTTGGGCTTGCTGCTGTTGTACTATCTGGGGTTCGAGGCAGGTTGGTTCCCCATCAGTGGGCGCTGTGGCATCACCCTGGAGGATAGCTGCCCGCCGATATGGGAGCGCCTCGAATATATGGTGTTGCCCGTAATTATCCTTTCCGCCGGTCTGGTCGCGGGGTATTCGCGCTTCATGCGGGCTTCGATGTTGGATGTCATCAATCAGGACTACATCCGCACCGCTCGCTCGAAAGGACTTTCGAGCCGGCGCATCTGGTTGCGGCACGGGATGCGTAACGCACTTATCCCGATTGCCACATTTGTCGGCCCTGCGCTTACGAGTTTGCTGGGTGGCGCGATCATCACCGAGCAGATTTTCAACTACCCGGGGGTCGGCCTGGAAGTGTTCAAGGCGATTGGGATGCGAGATTATAACGTTGTGATGGCAGTGACCATTTACGGTGCGTTGGCGACCATTCTTGGGTTCCTGATCTCGGACATCCTCTACGGTCTGATCGACCCAAGAATTCGGTATTAAGGAGGTAGACAATGGCATCAGAAGAAAGCAGAACAGGTGTTGTTCAACTTGGTGAACAGGAAACCATGCGCAAAAGTGAGTCACTGTTCACAAAAGCCTTACGTCGCCTCCGCCACGACCGCCTGACGATGGGCGCGATATTCATCATCGTCTTCCTGGCGATAGTATCGATCAGTGCGCCATTGGTGACGAACGTACTCAACGTTGATCCTTACAAGCCGGACGGCTACAACGCTTTCCGTCCGCTTTGCAATCCATTTGCCGATGAAACGAACCCGGCCTATCTTTCCTGCCAATCAGGCAACTACCTCGGTACCGATGACCTGGGACGCGACCACCTCGCCCGGTTGCTCTACGGCGGGCAGATTTCGCTGGCGATTGGGTTCGCTTCGGCGATTATCACCGTCGTGATCGGACTGGTTTTAGGCATGGCGACTGGCTATTTCGGTGGCATCTTTGATGACTTCATCAACTGGGTAATCACCACCTTGTCATCACTGCCGCAGCTTTATCTGCTCATCGCAATTGCCGCGATCTTTGAGCCGTCGCCAACCGCTTTGGTGTTTATCTTCGCCGTCACCGGCTGGACGGGTGATACGCGCTTGATTCGCGGTCAGACGTTCTCCATCCGTGACCTGGACTACGTCATGGCGGCGCGGGCGCTGGGTGCGTCGCCATTTCGCATTATTCGTGCGCATGTCTTCCCCAATCTGATCTCGATCCTGGCGGTGTCGCTGGCTTTGAGCATCGGCAATATCATCCTGGCAGAGGCGGCATTGAGCTTCCTCAACATCGGTGTAGATCCGCGTGTGCCTACCTGGGGTAATATGCTGACGGAAGCGCAGACGTTCTTCCGCAACGATGCCATTCATCTGGCGATCTTCCCTGGTTTGCTGATCTCGATTACGGTGTTGTGTCTTTACATCATCGGTGACGGCGTGCGTGATGCGTTCGACCCGACCGTGAACGATTAGCGATCATCAATCTGCCGTGCTCGGCCTGACCAATCGGGTGCGATAACACGAAGTGAGACACCCCGTAAATGGCGGGGTGTTTTTGGTATAATAGAAATTCCCAAACGAACAGAAATCAGTTTGATAGGCATACATATGCAACTTACATTTTTAGGCGGCGCGGACGAAGTCGGCGCGAGCAGCACGTTAATTGAGATGGGCGGTAAGCGCATCCTGGTGGATGCCGGTATTCGCATCTCGCCGCGCACCAATCGCGGTATTCAAAATGACCAACTCCCTGACCTACATCCAATCAGTGAACGCGGCGGGCCGGATTATGTGCTGGTCACGCATGCCCACACCGACCATACCGGCGCACTTCCGTTGATCCTTGAGCAGTATCCGCATGTCCCGGTACTAGGGACGATCCCGACGTTTGTGTTGACGCGCATTCTACAGAAGGATGCCCAGCGCATCATGAAGTCACGCCATGAGCAGGAAGGCGAGTTACCGATCTTCGATGAGGTTGCCTCACAGCGTCTGATGGATGCCTTCCAACAGGTTGATTTTCGCCAGCCGATCCGGTTGGGTGAAGGCTTACAGGTGACGTATCATCCGGCGGGACACATCGCAGGTGCGGCGATGTTAGTCTTTGAGGGTGAAGAGGGTGTGCTGGTCATGTCCGGTGACGTCTCGATGAACGACCAGCGGGCGGTGGTTAGCGCACAGATGCCCAACATCAAAGCCGACGCGCTGGTGCTTGAGAGTACCTACGGCGGCAAACTGCACGCCAATCGCCTCGCGGAAGAACGCCGTTTAATCGAGACGCTTAAAGAGGTCATCGAACGTGGTGGGACGGCGCTTATCCCGGCGTTTGCGCTGGGTCGTGCGCAGGAGGTGATCCAGATCCTCCTGGCATATCGAGATCAACTTGATGTGCCGGTTTACGTTGATGGGATGGTGCGGGCGGTCTGTGAAGGCTACCACAACTTCCAGGACTTGCTGCCGAAGAGCAGCGTCCGCGCCGCCGGAGATAAGCACCTGTTTTTTCGTGAGAAGGTCAAGCCAGTGCAGAGCCGCGCCATGCGTGAGCAGATCGCCAACGCCAGCCAACCGAGTATTATCGTCGCCAGCAGCGGGATGTTAACCGGTGGTGCGTCGGTCGCTTACGCGAAGGCGCTCGCCGGGGATAAGCGGAACGCTATCTTCTTGACCGGCTACCAGGACGAAGAAGCACCGGGGCGCTTTCTGCAACGGTTGATGCGAGAACGGCAGGAGAATGAATCTACGACCTGGAAGATCGATGGCAAAGCGATCACCCTGCGCTGCCAGATCGGGACATACGCGCTTTCTGCCCACGCCGACGAGCAGGAACTCATCAACATGGCGGAGGCTTACGAAGCGAAAGAGATCATGCTGGTGCATGGTGACCCCGGTGCAAGGCACAGCCTTGCGACCGGCTTACGTCAGCGGGGGCGGCGTGCGATCACCCCACGCATTGGACAGACGGAGTCGTTCAAATTTAAGAAACGCCCCTGGGCGATAGGACAGGTGAAGTCCGGCAGTGAAACACGCCCGCTTGACCCGGAGGCGTTGTGGGATGCGGTCAAGGGGCAGGCTGGCAGCTTCTACGGTGCGCGTGAACTTGCGCAGATGTGGTGGGGTGATGCTGAACGCGCCGACGAGGCCGTCCGCATACTCGATAATAGCGTGTACTTCGCCGCAGACTGGCGGCGCAAGAACACATTTCAGATCCGCAGCGAGCAACAGGTCGAACGGACGCTGCGCCGTCGCGCGATCATGCTGGCACACCCTGACCTCGTCGGTAAACTGATCGTCATGCGCGATAGCAACAACCGTCCGCGTGTGGCGGTGGTGCGGGCTGCCAGCGAAGACGCCTTCGAGGCGGCTGTGCAAAACACCAAAGGCCAGCACCATCCCGCTGATGCGTTGCTCTGGGTTATTGGCGATTGGGCGGGTTACCCGCCCGGCAACCCGGCAAAGAAGGGCCTCAAAAGCCAGTTGAACGAACTTGCACGCAGCGCCAAATCACATCAGGACACTTTGCTGCCCTTCCGTCATCGCCAGCAGATCGTCGCCAGTGGGCAGCCCATCAAACCGGAGAGCCTCATGCCGGATGTATTGCCCGCTGATGTCTCCGAACATGAAGCGTTGGTCGGCATTGTGCTGGCGCTTGCCGGGGATGGTGCTGTCGTTGAGCAGGGCGGTCTGCTGCCCAAACGCGCCCTCGAAGATGGCCCTATGGAGCAAAACCATGCGCGAGAGACGGCGTTTACGGCCTTCCCGCCGGATGCACGGCTGCGCAAGGTCGGCATGGAGATACATCGTAAACGGCTAACGCTCACGTTTGACTTCCCCGACCGGGCACAAAGCCAGTACGCCGAAGAGCTAGAACAACTCGAAGACCAGACCGGCTGGGATGTGCGTGTCAAACCGGGTGTTAACCAGCAAGCGTTAGGGTTCGCAGTTAACGAATTGCTCGAAGAACACGAGGGTGTGCTGGTCAAGGGGCCTTCGTTTTACATGGATCGCAGCGAAGTGGGGGTGCATGTGGAAAGGGTGGATGATGTCAATGCGCTCCGCCAGGACTTCATGGATTTGACCGGATTCCGGCTGGTGACGTCACAGAACATCACTGGCGGTGATAGCGATAACGGCACCGCTGATGCCGCTGTACAGCCAGAGAACACCAACCAGATGGAGATTAACGCTTCTTATGGCCTCGTCCGAGTGACGTTAGAACCACATGGTCTTTACAAAGTCGGTTTAAAGCAAGGCCAGCTCGTGCTGACGTTCATCTCACCACAGGTGGGTGACCGGCACCGTGAGACGATTGCCGACCTTGCGGAAAAGACCGGCTATCCGATGATAATTCATCCACACCCCAACCAACAGATGATCTCTCAGGTGGCCTCGAAGCTGGCGCGTGATGCGGGATGGTCGATCCGCAAAGGACCGGGCATCCATGTCGAGCAAGGTGCGGTCTCGTTCAAACTTGCCGAAGTGCCGGATGAGGTCGAGTTGGCACAGGTCAACGAAAAATTCCACGATGAAACCGGATTTCACCTCATCGTGAGCGAATAACCTTGCAAACCTTATAAAATGTGTAAACACTGCTGTTTGTTCGCCACTGAGTTTTGATAGGCAGTGTTTACATTCTTCGTACAAATTTTGGGTCGTTCCTAAAGGTGTAAAAGAAATTTACTAACTTTATGTTAGGTTCGGCCAAATAGTTGAATAAACATTGAGATATGAACTTAACGTAACATAAACACCACCCAAACTTAATCCCCCGCTTTTGTGCCGGTGTAAGTCCCGTTTTGCATGATTGAATATAGCGCAGTCTACCTGGTCGTGATTGCGTCATCATTATCAATCAACGAAGTTGACAACCGGGGGTAGCAACATTATGAGAAAGTTCTTATCGTATTCGATTTTTACAGCATTACTTGTGGGCGGCTTATTTGCGTTCGCCACACCGGCGACGGTCACTCATGCGCAGCAGGTCTGCGAACCGCTCTATCGTGTGAACGCGGGCGGGCCTGAAATCGCCGCGCTCGACGGAAGCATCGCCTGGGCGGAAGATCAGGCAGCTTCGGGGGCGCGTGCCGCCGGCTCGGCACAGGCTGGTACACCTTCGCCTTACCATAACATGGTCAATGTGAATGACCGCACCTACGGTGCAAATGCAACCATGACGATCAACGGAACCGTTGATGCTGCTGCGGTACCGACGACGCTGTTTAATACTGAGCGTTGGGATCGCCCGCAAAACCCGGCGATGATCTGGACATTCCCGGTCACTGAGACGGGTGATTACCTCGTGAACCTATACTTTGCGGAGATTTTCCAGCAACAACCGGGTTTGCGTGTCTTCGACATTAACGTCGAGGGCCAGACTGTCGCTGAGGCGTTCGACCCGTATGTCGAAGCGGGTAATGCCCGTTACGTGGGAATGCGTCTGCCGGTATCTGCGAACATCACCGATGGTGATATTCAGATCGAAACCGTGCATGATGTCGAGAATCCCAAAATCAGCGCGATTGAAATTTATTCCGCATGTGCCTTCAACGTTGCGCCGACCGCCACCGATGATAGCGCCAACACCACACATGTACAGCCGATCACCTTCGACGTTATCGGCAACGACAGTGACAGCGACGGCACACTCGACCCGACTAGCATCGACCTCGACCCGGCAACGACCGGGCAGCAAGCAGCACTAACGCTTGACGGTGAAGGTGAATATGCCGCTAACAACGATGGCACCGTGACCTTCACACCTAATCCCGCATTTGTCGGCACCAGCACGGCGACCTACACCGTCGCTGATGATTTTGGCTTTCCCTCTAATGTAGCGACCATCGGCGTGACTGTTACCGAGGCGACGACAGATTGCCCGGCGATTTATCGCGTCAACGCAGGCGGCCCGGAGACGGTTGCACTTGATGATGGCATCGCCTGGGCGGAAGATCAGGCATCGGCGAACGCACGCGCTGGCGGAACCGCTGAGTCGGGGACACCTTCGCCTTATCACAACATGGTCAATGCGAATGACCGCACCTACGGTGTTAACGCAACCATGACGATCAACGAAACCGTTGACGCTGCTGTGGTGCCGACGACGCTGTTTAATACTGAGCGTTGGGATCGCCCGCAAAACCCGGTGATGACCTGGACGTTCCCGGTCGATGATGCTGGTGATTATCTCGTCAATCTCTATTTTAACGAGATCTACCATCAATCAGCTAACAAGCGCGTCTTTGGCATCGAAGTCGAAGGCGAAACGATCTTCGAGGCGTTTGACCCATACGTCGAAGCAGGTAACGCCCGCTGGGTAGGTATGCGCCTGCCAGCACTGGTCAATGTGACCGATGGCGATGTCCAGATCGAAACCGTGCATGATGTCGAGAATCCGAAGATCAGCGCGATTGAGATCGTTCCACTAGACTGCAACGAAGCACCGGTCGCCGTTGATGACAATGCGACGACGACACAAGATCAGCCGGTGAGTTTCAACATCACTGATAACGATACTGACGCTGACGGCACGGTAGACATCACTACCGTAGACCTCGACCCTGCGACGGCAGGCCAGCAGACAGCGGCGACAATTGCCGGTGAAGGTGAATACGTCTACAACAATGATGGCACCGTGACATTTACGCCGGAGCGCATTTTCCTCGGTACCAGCACAATGACCTACACCGTCGCTGATGATCTCGGCAAACCCTCCGAGACGGCGACAATTACGGTTGAAGTCACTGACATTCCGGTGTTGTGTCCGGCAGTGTATCGCGTCAACGCGGGTGGCCCGGAAATCGCCGCGCTGGATGCTGGCCCGGTCTGGTCACCTGATGTGCGCAACAGCAATCCGTCGCCTTACGTTAATGACACCGAAAACGGTAATCGCACCTATTCTACCAATGCGACAATCACCCTCGACGCGAGTGTAGACTCGGCAGTCATTCCGTCTGACCTATTTAAGACCGAACGATGGGACCCACCCGCAGCCGCCGAAATGCTGTGGACATTCCCTGATCTAAATACAGGCGACTATGTGGTCAATCTGTATTTCGCGGAGATCGCCAATCAAGGTGAGGATGAGCGCATCTTCGATGTCGAAGTCGAAGGCGAACTTGTCTTAGACGATTATCAGGTCTATCTGGATGCAGACAGCACTTTCAATCACGGTTTGCGTGTTGCCATCCCCGTGACGATCACCGACACTGACATTCAGATTGAGTTCTTGCATGTCGTGGAGAACCCGAAGATTAACGCACTGGAAATCTACAAACTCGACTGTAACGAGCCGCCCGTTGTCGATACCAACGACGGCCTGACGCTGCCGGAAGGCGCGACCGCTACCATCACCCAGGCGATGCTTGAAGCCACCGATGCAGACAACGATCCGCTGACCTACACGGTTTCGACGCTCCCGGTGAACGGCGACCTGCTGGTCGATGGTGTCGCTGTAGTCGCCAACGGCACGTTTACGCAGGGGCAGATTAACGTGGGTGACCTCAGTTACGCCCACGATGGGGGTGAGACGACCGCTGACAGCTTCGCTTTCACCGTGAGCGATGGTGAGGAGACCACCGGATCCACGACGTTCGATATTACGATCACGCCGGATAACGACGCACCACAGATCATCACCAATAATACGCTGAGTGTCGCTGAGGGTGATACCGGCACGATCACAGATACTCTGCTGCAAGCTGACGACGTGGACGACGACAACGACACACTGATCTACACGGTTACGACGATCCCGGTCAACGGTGAACTACAGGTCAGCGGTGCCACCGTCACCCTGAACGGGACGTTCACGCAGGCACAGCTCAACGCGAATACCGTCGTCTATGCTCATGATGGGAGTGAAACCAACGCGGATAGCTTCGTCTTTACCGTAAGTGACGGTGACGCGACCACCACCGCTGCGACCTTCAACATCAATGTGACCCCGGTCAATGACGCGCCGCAACTCGTCGCCAACAACACGCTGACCGTCGCTGAAGGTGCGACCGACACCGTCGCGCAAGCGTTGCTCGAACACACCGACGACGATGACAGCGCCGCCGAACTGACCTACACTGTAACCGCACTGCCGATGAACGGTGAACTGCGTATCGGTGGGGCAACGGCTGTGCTGAACGCCGTGTTCACACAGGCACAGGTCAACGCGAACGCCGTGACCTACGTCCACGATGGTAGTGAGACGACCGCCGACAGTTTCGACTTCTCATTGAGTGACAACGTCGCACCTGCTCTGACCGGTACGTTTGACATCACGATCACACCGGAGAACGACACCCCGCAGATCGTCACCAACAGCGTTCTGACCGTCGCTGAAGGAGATGCAGGCATCATCGCGGGTACATTACTGCAAGCCGACGATGCCGATGCCGACAACGACACCCTGATCTATACCGTGACCACGCTGCCGGCGAACGGTGAACTGCAAGTCAGTGGTGCAGCCCTCACCCTGAACGGGACGTTCACACAGGCACAGCTTAACGCTGACGCCGTGACCTACATCCACGACGGGAGTGAGACGACCGCCGACAGCTTCGTCTTTACCGTAAGCGATAACGTCGAGGCGACCGCGCCAGCAACCTTTAACATCACCGTGACACCAGTCAACGATGCGCCGCAACTTATCGCTAACGCACCACTGACGGTCACTGAGGGGGGCAACGGGACCATCACCACACTGTTGTTACAACACACGGATAGTGACTCCGCTCCGCTGACGTACACGGTGACGGCGCTGCCCATCAACGGTGAGCTACGAGTAAACGGAACTGCCCTCGCGCAGAATGAGACGTTCACACAGGCGCAGATTGACGCGAATGCGGTGACCTACGCCCATAACGGTAGCGAGACCACCGCTGATAGCTTTGATTTCTCGCTGAGTGACGGCACCGCCCCGGCGTTGACGGATACGTTCATCATTAATATCACCAGTGACAACGACCTGCCGACCCTGACGAGTAACAATCCGCTGACCGTCGCTGAGGGTGATGCTGGGACGATCAACACGGTGCTGCTGCAATATGATGACATCGACGGTGATAACGACGCGCTGATCTACACTGTGACCGCGCTCCCGACCAACGGCGAGCTACAGGTGAGCGGTGCGACCGTCGCGCTCAACGGCACGTTCACACAGGCGCAAATCAACGCGGACGCCGTGACCTACACCCACGATGGCACCGAAACCACCGCCGATAGCTTCATCTTCAATGTGACTGATGATGGTGGCCTGACGACCACCCCGGCGACGTTCAACATTATCATCACACCGGAGAACGACGCACCGCGCATCGTGACCAACAACGCCCTGACTGTGGCTGAAGGGGATACCGCGACCATCGGCACCGCGCTGCTGCAATCCAGCGACGACGATAACAGCGCCGGTGAACTCACATATACCGTGACCGCGCTCCCGGCGAACGGCACGCTGCAAGTCGGTGGGGCGACGGTCGCGCTCAACGGGACCTTCACCCAGGCGCAGATCGACGCGGATACAGTAGCATACGTCCATAACGGTAGCGAAACGGCGACCGATGCGTTCACCTTCACTGTGAATGACGGCACCGCGACGACCGATCCCGCGACCTTTGTTATCAACGTGACGCCGGTCAGCGATGCGCCGACCGTGACCACCAATAACACGCTTGAACTACAGGTCGGTGATACGGCGACCATCACGAATGCACTGCTCGCCGCCGAGGACATCGACGACGACAACACCGGATTGCAGTACAACATCAGCATCGTGCCGACCGTCGGTAACATTCTGGTCAACGGAGCTGCGAGCAACACCTTCACCCAGGCGCAGATCGACGGGGGACAGGTGGCCTACCAGCACACCGGCATGACTATCGGTACGGACAACTTCGTCTTCACGGTCACCGATGGCACCACGCCGACCGCTGCAACCACGTTTAACATCACGATCTTTAACCCGACCGATACCGTGCCCTTCGACCTGTATGTGACCGGTGATCTAGGGAACTATCCGCTTGACCTGACCTACCACTGGACGCATCGCATCAACGTGGATGACACCGAAGTTCCGGCGGATTGGTACAACGTGCTCATCACACAAAACGGCATGACCGTCGTTGATGAGTGGATCGAAGCTGTGAACGCCTGCATGGAAGTGGAATGCAGCCTGAACTACCTCGACAAAGTCCCGCCGTATGTGTTCGACGCGGGTGTGTATGACTGGCATGTCAGCGGGTGGACGGAAGCCACACCCGGTCAATGGCAGAGTGTGACCAGTGGCACCGCCAACTTCGAAGTGACCGTGAACGCCATCCAGCCGGTGAGCAACGTCCAGGTGACGCCCAACCAGGGCCGCCCGACCATCGCGTGGGATAACGACCCCGCTGCAACCTGGTTCCAGATTTACCTAGGGAACAGCCAGACTGAAGTGTTCTTCGACTGGGTGGAGAAATCCGCCGTGATGTGTGACGGTACGCGCTGTAACTTCATGCCAGATGTCAACCCGTTGCCCGGTACCTATGACGTATGGATGCGTGCCTGGGGGCCGAGTGGTTTCAGTGGTGGTGGGATCGACGGTTGGCAAGGGCCGGCCTCGGTGACCATTGCGGACGTCGCGCCTGCTGCGGTCAGCACTGGTTTCAACACGATTGAAAATGGTGATGGCACCGTGTCTATCAGTTGGGACGGCCCCGCCTATGCGACCTGGTATAACATCTGGGTCGGGCATCAGATCGGTGGTGAGTATGCGACCGATCACTATGAGTGGCACGTCGCCTCTGATTTGAACTGTGCGAATGCCGGTGTCTGCACGTTGACGCTCACGCTCCCTGATGGGAATTACGAGTGGGTGTTGCGTGCGTGGGGGCCGGGTGGTTACAACGAAGACGACGGTCAGGTGTGGTCACCACTCCAAGCCTTTACGGTGGGTGTTGGTGTCACCTCAATAGAACTTGACGAAGATATAGGTGATGTGGTCGCCCCTGAGATCCCTGAGATTAACGACTGAATTAGCCAGATAGCCTGTCGCCCCCGCCTTCGGGTGGGGGAATAGACAGATATTTGAAGATAGAATCAACCGGCACATAGAGCGTAACGCTACCCCCTGACCAGGATGTGCCGGTCAAATATGACCGCCTTTCACCTCGATAGGCGGTCTGCCTTTTTTAGAGTGTTTCGTCCTCATCGATGCCCCAGATGCGTGGGGTGCCGATTTCCAGGCTGTTCCTGGCAGGGTCACGGAAGTAGAGCGACCGGCCCCGTTCTCCCCAGGTCGCCTCATGTTCGATCTCGACGCTCTGTTCGATTAGATGCGCTTGCCATGCGTCGAGTTCATCCGCACGCGCTGCAAAGCACAGATGCCCATCACCGGTGGTACCGTGCGCGGGCAGGTCAGGGGTCTTCAGCGTTTCTGCCGGGTTGAAAATCAATAGCACCCGCGCCCCACAGCGGAAGAACACATGCCGTCCGGCTACTTTGGAGAGCAACTTTAGTCCTAGCACATCCCGATAGAATGACTCGGCTTTGTCGAGGTCATCGGCGTAAATGCAGACTTCTAAAATCTCTTTGATTTGCATCAAATATATTCCACTTCATCGATCAAAAATGTACGCACATCCGCGAAGAATCGTTCCGGTTGTTCTTCCATCGGGATATGTCCGCAACGATCATAGATAAGCAATCTGGCGTCGGGGATGTGTTCAACCGCGTGCTGTCCCTCGATGACCGGTACGGTGTTGTCCTGCGCGCCAAAGACGATTAGCGTGGGTGCGGTGATTTTGCCGAGCAGGGGTGTGGTATCGTGCGCGAGGATGCCCCGTGCTTCTTTATATGTTGGCACTTCCACACCGCGCTGGATGCTCATCTGAATGCCCGCGCTATCAAACTCGGAAAAGTGGCGCGTAAAGTAGACGACGTTATCTGAGTAGATCTGTCGATACCACGCATAGCGCATCCCGACACGCGAGAGGTTCCACACTGCCGGGAGGTAACGCCCGACGATCACCGTCGGTAAGATCACCGCCCGCACGTAACGCGAAAGGCGACCGGTCGTTACACCATCGACATCGACAAAGCGCGTCACCCGTTCGCGGGCGATGCCCCCGGCGAGGTGCTTGCCGATGAAGCCGCCCATCGAATGCCCCATGTAGGCAAACCAACCAATGCCGAGTGCATCCAGCAGAGCGAGCACGCTTGCTGCCGCCGCCGGGATACTATAATCGGCGGCAAGCGGCTTATCGCTGTGCCCGTGCCCCAACAGATCGACCGCGATGCAATAATAATGTGAGGTGAGTTGAGCCATCGTCTGCCGCCAGATGCCAGCTTGCGAGAGCCAGCCATGTACCATGACGAGCGGCGGATTCGCCGGGTCGCCGGAGGTCAGATAGGCGATGCGATGATCGCCGACCCGGTGGTAATGTTTGTCCCTGCCTTCTTCGATGATGACCGGATGAATCGCCATTAGCCGAGTGTCCTTATCACATCCATGTAGCGTTTATGGTTACGGAAATAAATCTGCTGTGCCAGATCAGAAAGGCGTGGTGACAGACGATGTAGCAAAGCGATCATCTTGAAACCAACCCCGCCCAGCATGACTTCCGCACGATTATAGCGTACCGCATCTGTGATGGCTTTTGCGACCACTTCGGCGGTATCTAAGATGAGAAAGGGCGGCCACAGCAGACCGACTTCGCGCATGGCATCGAGGTCGAGTTCGCCCATCATATCGGTGTACGTCCAGCCCGGCGCGATAATCGAGACGTTGACGTTGGTTCGGAGTAAGTCCCGGCGTAAGGCGTGGCTGAATCCGTTGAGTCCGGCTTTTGTCCCGGCGTAAGCAGATTGTCCCATAGCGAGTGCATACCCGGCGACGCTGCTAATGTTGACGATGTGTCCGCTGTTCTGCGCGAGCATGTGCGGAAGGACGATCTGCGTTAAGCGGATGGCGGCGGTGAAATTCAGATCGAGCATTTTGAGCAGTGTATCGCTATCTTGTTCGTCGAGCGGCCCACCCATCGACAGACCGGCGTTGTTGACCAGCACATCCACACGACCGAAAGCGGCGAGCGTGCGTTCGATGAGCTGCTGCCGTGCGGCCTCATCGGTGATGTCAGCGGGGACGACGAGCGCGGCGGGGCCGTGTCTTGTAGCAGCGATCTCTTCTTTGACGGTGTTGAGCGCGGCCTCACGGCGGGCGGCGAGCACGACCTTTGCGCCCTGCGCGGCGAGCGCACGGACGGTGGCGCGTCCAATCCCCGCGGATGCGCCGGTGACGATGACGACTTTGTCTTGCAGCGTGGTCTTTCGCCGGAGCAAACGCCGCATGATGAGTCCACCTGCCAGCAGCCAGAGTAAGCCGGTCGATGATTGTTGTAGTCTGTGCATGGTCGCCTCCGATGTGTCGAGTTAATGTGTTTATTGTAGTTCAGCTCATAGGAAAGTGCCGTTGACGAGTAAGCAAGTTTTTACAGAATCCATTGTTCGAGTTGTATATTCTGTGCTTGCTCGTAGTCGTCTACGGTGCCGATGGGCAACCAGAACGCCGCCGAGATCACCTGCATGGGGGTGCGTTCGGCGAGATAAGTCACATAGTCCGTGAGGAGATATTCACCGTGCTGCTCAGATAATGGTAGATCGTACTCAAAGACGGCATTGGTCAGCTTGTACGCGCCGATGTTGATCTGTACCGGGAGTGGGTAGGTGCCTTCGTCGGGTTTTTCATGGATGTGCAGCAGCCGCCCGTCTTCATCCGTGACCAGCACACCCCAGCGAGATTGGTCGTCCTTGTTCGCCGCCAGCAGACCGGCTTGGGCATCTGCGAGGCGTTGCAGCGACTCGGTGTCGTAGAGGTCGTCGCCGTTGACGACGAGGAACGAGTCACTTTTGAGGTGTGGTTGGCAGCATTGGACGGCGTGCCCGGTGCCGAGCGGCTGCGGGGTTTGCTCCACGATGGTGTAATGCTCGAAGATGGTCTGTGTCGCCATGTACGCCTCGATCTGTGGTTTGAGGTACTTCGCTACGACCAGCACATGCGCGGCGACCGGGCGCAGACTCAGCAGCGACCATTCGAGGATCGGCTTGCCGCGCACCTTGAGTAGCGGCTTGGGGGTGTCGTCGGTGAGGGGGCGCATCCGTGTGCCTTTGCCCCCGGCGAGTATGATAGCGTCCATGCTCAGGTCTCCTCAAAGATTGCGATAACAGGTCGGTGGTCGCTCAGTTCCGGCAGGGTAGTGTGGACGTAACAGCGTTTGATCGGCAGTCGTCGCATGGGATCATCGACCAGCACATGATCGATCAAGATGCGATGCTTGCTGTGCGACCATCGTTCATCCGGTGGGTTTTCCGGTTGCAGCCAGCCCAAACGTTCACGTAGCCGGTCGAGTTCGGTCGATTTTGGTATGGCGTTGAAGTCCCCGGTCAGGATGAGTGGTCGGGGTGCTTGCGCGTGGTGCGATTCCGCTGTGCGCAGTTCATCGACCACGCGCATGATCTGCGTGATCTGGTCGAGGCGGCGACGGGTGCCGGTCTGCGTGCGCGGGTGCGCTGGTTGGTAACGGTCTTCGCCGGTGACCACGCCGAGATGGGTGTTCAGCAGATAGAGCGGGGTTTCTTTATAATTTAGCGATGCGACCATCAGGTTGCGGGGTTGGGTGTCGCGATTGCCGGTGCTGTAGAGAGTCGCGGCGCTGATGGTCGTCGGGATCATCCAGGTGGTGTTGATCGTCGCCCAGGGCCAGGCCGCTGGTGCGAGGTTGGTCACGATGCCGTTACCCTCGGCGGCGTGGTCGAGGCCGGCATAGGTCTCCCGGCTCCAGAGGCGGCTGTGTGGCTGGTGCTGCATGGTGACTTCGGCGGCAAACGCGCTTATGTAGGTGTCGCCAAGTGCCGCCGCAAGTGCCGCGCCGACCGCATGAGTTACACCGTCGCGCTGTGCCCTGCCCGTCTCTTGCAGGGCGATGATTGCCGGTGCGTGGATGTCGATGGCGTCTCGTAGGGCGGCGGCAAGGTCAGCGGCGAGAGCGGTGTAGTCATAGGGGCCGGGGCGCAGCTTACGCGCACCGCCGATGTTGAGTGTGACGAGTTGCATGTATAATTAAGCTCTCCACTTTTGTAGATAGGTGAGTCTATGACTGTCGTTCATCATAAAGCCAATCATGACACCAGTCCACACCCGCCGAACACGTTGGAAGCGATCATCCATTGTCTCGATGCCGGTGCCGACTGGATTGAGATCGACGTGTTCGCGCTGGCGGATGGAGATTATCTGGTGACGCACGACAACGACCTCAGCGCGGAGACGACCGGCAGCGGCGTGGTCGGTGAGTTACCCGCAGCGCAAGCGGACGGATTGCGGCTCAAAGCACAGCCGGATTATCGGGTGCCGTTGTTGAGCGCGGTGGTCGATCTGTTTGCGTCGCGTGGTGCATTGACGCGGCTGCAACTGGATTTCAAGAGCTTTCTGCCGTTCCATGATGACGAGCCGCTGCGCCGGTTGGCCTCGCTCGTCGCGCCGGTCAAAGATCGCGTGCTGGTCAGCAGTCCGGCGGATTGGCATCTGCGCGGCTTGCGTCGCATCGACGCGAATCTCGCGCTCGGTTTTGACCCGCAGTTTTACCTGGCGCGTCGTGACCCTGATGTCGAATACGATCCGCGTTTGCCGCCGTATCGAGAAGGCGCTTATGGCTACCACGACGATGCACTGCTCTCGTTGCAGCGCAGCATGTCTACGGCGGATTATGTGCGTGACCGGTGTGAGTTGCTGCTGCATCAGGTGCCAGGGATCACAGCGGTTTACCTCGATTATAAGTTGTTGCTGGCCTCGCTTGATGACGGCTTCAACTGGGTCGATGCCATCGGTGAGGTTGATCTGTTCGCCTGGACGCTCGATGTGCCCGCACAAAGCGAAGCGATCACGCGATTGTATGAGGCCGGGGTGCGTCACTTCACGACCGACACACCGGCGGCTTTAGGCGCTCTGCTGGCCTGAAGCCATCGGCGGCATTTGCCAGCCGCCAAAAACGCGCTCTAACTCGGCGGCGACAGCAAGTGTGGTTTCGTCTTCGTCTGGTCGCCCGACCACCTGTATCACCAGCGGCAGACCATCTTTCGAGAAGCCGACCGGCACACACACCGCCGGGAAACCTAGCGCGTTGAACATAAAGGTGTAGGGCAGTTGGAACGGTATGAAGTACGTCCAGTTGTGCCGGGGGGCCGGGCGCGTCAGCACCGGGCATAGGATAACATCGCCCATTTGATCGAGAAAACGCCGCCGCAGATGTTCGAGTTGATCGGGGCCGCCGTTCCCCAACCACCCGGCGATCTTCCCGCTGATTTTCGTCAGCAGCAGGTTGACCAGCACCACCATTGAAATGCGTCCTCGTTTTTCCAGGTTAGCTTGCATTTCATCGAACAACGCAATCGGGATACCGGCACCGAGTTGCTCACTCAGCGATGGGATGTTTTCACGAGCGAAGATCGCGCCGAATGCGAAAGCCGCCGGCACGAATGGCAGGTCGTCGTTGCGTGTTGTGCGAACGCCTGCGGCTTGTAACGCCCCCGCCGACATCAAGACAGCTTCTTTGATTTCATGGTTGACCGGCGAGATAGGCGTCTGTAAATAGACCGATGCGCTTAAGTCGTCCAGCTTGGTCTGACGATAATCGCGCACGGGTGTGGATGAGAGGACTTCGAGCGCCAGCGCGAGGTCTTCCACCCGGCGTGCCATTGGGCCAGCAGTGTTCCAATCTAGCACGGCGTCCTCGGCAATTGGTATGTGTCCACTGGAGTCGACTCGTCCACCGGTCGGCTTTAAGCTGACGATACCGCAGGCCGCCGCTGGTATTCGCACACTGCCGGCGATGTCTGAGCCGAGACCCAACGGCGAGCCGCCCGCCGCGATAATCGCCGCCTCGCCGCCGGAACTGCCACCGGCGGTACGTTTGAGGTTCCAGGGGTTATTTGTGCGTCCGAAGACCGGATTGACCGTCTCCGCAGACCAACACATATCGGGGCAGTTGGTTTTGCCGAGGATGATCGCACCGGCTTCTCGCAGGCGGTGCACCGGTTCGGCGTCTAGCTCACATATGATTTCTCGCTGGAAGTGTGAGCCGCCGACGAACAGCGCATCCTCGACACCGAAACAGTCTTTGATGGTGACCGGCACACCGAACAGCGGCGGTAAGTCGTCCGTCCCATGTGATGCGATGTGGTCGGCGGCGGCCTGTGCTTGCTCGCGTGCTTGCTCGAACATCGGCGTGACGATCGCGTTGATCGCCGGATTGACTCGTTGAATCTGTTGGATATGCGCTTCAGTAACGTCAACCGGGTCGAGTGCCTGAGATTTGATCTGACGGGCGATCTCCGCTGTACTCAGGTTCAGTAACTCCACCATGTGCAGCCATCCTTTTCTTGTAGTTATGCCGCAAAACCGTATACTTAAAGCATTCATTTTACGAAGGAAAATGCTTGTGTCTCATACCGATTTGAAGATTCTATCACTAAATGTATGGGGGGTGCCATATGTCACGGATAAGCGGCGGCGCATCCGTGCGCTGTGTGCCGCACTCGCACATACAGATTACGATATCATCTGTTTGCAGGAAGTCTGGGATCGTAAAGACCTGCGTGCCATTATCACCGGGGCAGCAGCAGGTGGCCTGACCTATCATCATTATTTTGCCTCACAGGGATATGGCAGCGGGTTAATTGTGCTTTCTCGCTATCCGATTATGAAAACGGCATTTCATCGTTTCGAGTTGGATGGCAGCCTCGGCGGTACCTGGCGGCTACATCATTACCTGGCGAGTAAGGGGATCGGCTTTGCGCGTGTACAAACGCCCGGTGGTGAACTTGATGTGTACAACCTGCATTTCGTCATGCAAATCGAACCGCCGGATCTGCACGGGCCACACCGGGCGGCACAAGCACACGCACTGGTACAGTTTATTGGTGTGCATACCAGCGAAAACCCGGTGCTCGTGTGTGGAGACTTCAACATGCACCCACACCAACTGCCTTACGACATCGTGATTACGGCGGCGACCCTGCGCGATGCTTACGTCGAGGTCAACGGTGCCGGCGACCCGACATACATCCCCGAAAACCCCTACGTAAAATCACCGCCGCAGCGGTTGGATTATGTTTTCGTGCGTGATGGTGCCGAGCGGCGCATCAATACACAGCAGGCCGTGCTGGATTTCAAATTTATCGAGGACACGAATCGGCGCATGGCCTATTCCGATCATTTTGGAGTCGGGCTGAGTTTATCTCTGCAAGACATCATCACTGATGAACGCCCCGCTGTTGACGTCGAACGCCTGCAAGATGCCACACGCAAGATACAAGATGAGCTGGAGCGAGGCATCATCACCGCGCAGCGGCAGCGGAACCGGCTTTATCTTCAAGCGCGGTTCGTGACGTTGGCCTTGCCGCTGATCTGGTGGCTGCTGCCGCGCCGTTACCGTCCGTGGGCGGTGGTCTTGCTGCCGCTGCTGGCGTTTGTTCGCGCCCGGTTGATCGGCGGTTATCTGAAAGCGGAAATACATGAATTGGAACAGGCGATTACCGCGCTGCGTCATATGGAACATAAGGAAACTGTCAGTATGTGAGGGGCTGCGATGCCTTGACAGCTGTTTTGTGCTAGAATTATCGGCTGAACGCTCGATAATCCCTCGACAGATGCGAACAACCTATGGATGAATCAATTCTCAATCAACGTTTGGATCGTTTCATCATTGTGGAACGGCTGAAAGCCGGGGGGGTCGCCATCGTCTACAAGGCGTTTGACCCGCAAATTAACCGTGAGGTTGCCTTGAAGTTGCTGCAAGAAAATTGGGCGCAGCACGAGGAGGTCGTCAAGCGGTTCGAGCGTGAAACACAGATTATGATGCAGATCTCACACCCTCACATTATCCGCTATGTGGACCAGGGTAAACGTAAAAATCAGCCCTATATCGTGATGGACTTTATCGAAGGGGGGAGCCTCTCCGATAAGATCAAGCGAATCGCAGAAATTAGCCTGGGCGGGACGTCGCGCCTGTTGCTGCAAATTTCCAGCGCGTTGGATTATGCACATAAAAAAGGCATCGTGCATCGTGACCTCAAGCCCGGCAACATCCTGTTGAGTGATGCCAACCACGCCTACCTGACTGACTTCGGTATCGCTCGCGTCATCGACATGAAACATACGATGCTGACGACTGATGGCTATATGCCGGGGACGCCGCATTATATGTCGCCGGAGCAAGCACGCGGCGCGGATGAGATTGACCACCGCTCCGATATTTACTCGTTGGGTATCATCGCGTTTTTGCTGGTGGCGGGGAAGCTGCCGTTTACCGGCGAAGACCCTTTCGTCATCATCAACAAGCATCTCACCGAGCCACCGCCGAAACCGGGCAGCTTAAACCGTGATCTCCCCGAAGCACTTGACAATGTCATCCTGAAAGCCCTGGAAAAGAAACCGGACAAACGTTATCAAACGGCGACAGCGTTCGCCAGTGAATTTGAGCGAGCCATCCAGGAGCATCGTAAGGTGATCGTGCGTATCAACACGGGAACGGCACGAGGTACCGACGTCGATGGTAATGAGATCGTGTTTAGTTCTGAGGCGGCGCGTGGTGTAGACCGTAACTGGATAACGATGCCATTTCGTCCGGGAACTGAGAAGTCACCGAACCGGCGCACACAGTACGCGGTCGGTGCGCTCATTGTGGCGTTGTTTGTCATTTTGATCGGTCTATTTGTGTTCAACGAAGTGCGTGAGGGCGGCAATGTGGCGATCATCGCTGATGTGACCGAAGAAGCGACGCCGGAAGTCACCGCGACCGAACTTGACCCGGTCGATGCAACGGCGACTCGTGTTGCAGTTCGGCAGGAAATCGAGACGGAAATTGCGGCATCTGCGACGGCAACGGCGACGCCGACCGACACGGCAACGCCCAGCGCGACCGTGACTCTATCGCGCACACCATCACCGGAACCCTCCGCGACGGCGACGGCGACGTTTACCGCGACCCCGACCTCGACGCCGGAATATCAGGTATTTTTTATTGATGCACTGATCGATGATCTCATCGCGGGGACGGCGTTGTCATTTGATTGTGGGGCGTATCGCCGGGTGTATGACTTCCTGACATCGCAGCTTGCAGCGGATAACGACGGCGAATTTGAACCGTTGCGCTCGTTGATCGGTGACGAGAATTCTGTTTTGAACCAGATCTATAACGAAGATTGCAGCAACAGCAACGAGGTGATTAACTTGGGGATCACACGTTATCGTGAACTCGATAGCGAACTCGATGATTTTCTCATAGAAGAAGAACCGGATGACGAAGAGGATAATACGCCATGACACAGCCAGAGACACTTTTATTCATCTCAAGCACGTTTAAGGGTGAAAACATGCTGAAGGCGGTCAAAGCGCAGGGCTGCTATGTGCTACTGTTGACCGAAGAGAAGCATCGTGAAAAGCCCTGGCCTTTTGATGCCATTGATGAGGTGTTCTATACGCCCGACCTGGCCCGGTATCGCGATGTCATCAACACGGTGTCTTACCTGTGTCGGGGAAGGCAGATCGACCGTATTATCCCGTTGGATGAGTTCGAGGTCGAGATCGCGGCGATGCTGCGCGAACATCTGCGTCTGCCGGGGATGGGGGTCACGGCGGCGCGGTGCTTTCGTGACAAACTGACCATGCGCGAAGTCGCACAAAATGCTGATATTCCCGTCCCGGCGTTCATCGGTGTTAAGAACTACGGTGATCTGCGAGATTATATTGAGACGGTCACGCCACCCTGGGTGCTCAAGCCACGCTCCGAGGCCAGCGCGATGGGCATCCGCAAAATCGAGACGCAGGAATCGCTATGGCGGGCGTTGGACGAACTCGGTGATAATCAATCGTACTATCTGCTGGAAAAATTTCTGCCCGGTGATGTCTATCACATCGACTCGCTGGTTTACAACGGCGAGGTGATCTTCACCAGTGCGCAGAAGTACGGCGCACCGCCCATGTCGATCTATCAGGGTGGAGGGGTGTTCACGACGCGCGTGCTGCCCCGCGATGGCGATGAGGCCACCGAATTACGGGCTTTGAACGCGCGGGTGTTGAACGCGCTCGGTCTGTTTAACGGTGCTGCGCATACGGAGTTCATCCGCGCTCATGAGGATGGGGCGTTTTACTTCCTTGAGTCGGCGGCGCGGGTCGGCGGGGCCAACATCGCGGATTTGATCCATGCGGCGTCGGGTATTGATCTCTGGTACGAGTGGGGCCAGTTGGAAGTAATGGTGATGCGCGACCAATCCTACGAACTGCCACAGAGGAAAGACGATTACGCGGCGCTGTTGATGACGCTGGCAAAACAGGAACACCCCGACCTGACCGGGTATGACGCGCCGGAAGTCGTTTGGCGGGCAGACAAAGCCTATCACGCCGGGTTGATCGTCGCCGCACCGGATAGCGAGCGGGTCACGGCGTTGTTGGATGACTATACTCGGCGTTTCGCCGAGGACTTCACCGCCGTTGCCGACCCCTGGGAGCCGCAACGCACGGGCAACACAGGTTAACGCTTTTTCTCACCCGTTTGCATATAATGGAAACAGGGACATGGCGCACGATGTCTTTTCTGCCTGATAGCCTGGAGTAAGAGCCTTGTCGAGCACGAAGCCGTTTTCGTTCTATCCGAATTATCCGCCGGGTAAGACCGGTACGCTGCTCTCCACACCGGAGCGCCTGGACGCGCCTAAGAAATACACCGGGCGTGGTGTCATGATGGCGTTTATCGATGCCGGTTTCGCCAATCACCCGGACCTGGACGGACGCATTCTCGCCCATGTGGATGCGTCCACGCCGGAGATCAAAGTGCAGCCGCGTGTGATGAACGAAGGCCCGGCAAGCTGGCATGGGCAGATGACCAGCGTCATCGCTGCCGGGGATGGTCACGACTCCGATGGGGTGTATCGTGGTCTGGCTTATGAGAGTGAGTTGCTGCTTATCAAGATCAGCACGCCGGATTTTCGCCTGAAAGAAGTTGATATTTTGCGCGGGATGAACTGGCTGCTCGGTCATCATAAGCGGTACGGCGTGCGTGTAGTGAACGTCTCCGTCGGTGGGGACTATCCGAGTGATAATCCGGTGCATCCGCTGCACCGCGCGGTGCGAGACCTGGTCGAGGAAGGGTTGGTCGTCGTGATTGCGGCGGGTAATCGCGGGGTGGATGTGCTGGTGCCGCCAGCAAGTGCGCCGGAAGTGATCACGGTTGGCGGTTATAGCGATGAAAACGCGCTCGACCGGCGCAAGTGGCACGGGTACAACAACAATTATGGTCACGCCCACGACGGCACGCCCAAGCCCGACCTCATCGCCCCGGCACGCTGGATCGCCTCGCCGATTTTGCATAGTTCGTCGGTGGTGCCAGAGATGCGCTGGCTCGGTCAACTGCTGGCGGGTGACAGTGTTACGACCTTGCAAAAACTCCTTGATGAGGGACGCGATGACGTCGGCTTAGACGAAGCCGCCGTGCTCGATGAACCCACGCTAAACTATCTGCTGGGGCGCATCCATCACCACAAGTTGATTAACACGCATTACCAGCATGTCGATGGCACATCGGTCGCCGCGCCGATTGTCTCCTCTGTCATCGCGCAGATGCTTGAGGCCAATCCCGTGCTGGCTCCCGCGCAGATCAAGCAGATTTTGACCGACACCGCCCGTCCACTGGGTCACATCACGCGGGAGCGTCAGGGTGCGGGTGTGGTTAATCCGAAAAAGGCCGTTAAAGCGGCGGCGAAATTAGCGAGGCAGGGTCGCTAAAACGCCCGTTGATACTGTGGCGGGACGGCTTTCGCGTCGGCCTGATGGACGACATCGGCGGCGTGCAAAGGCCAATATGGGTGACGTAGGAACTCCCGTGCCATCAGCACCATGTCAGCGCGTCCGTTGCGGATGAGTTCATCGGCTTGCATCGGTTCGGTAATCATCCCGACGGCGGCGGTCATGATCCCCGCGCCGTGTTTGACCCCTTCTGACAGTGGCACCTGATAACCTGCACCGACCGGGTAGGACACATCGGGGACGACACCGCCCGCGCTGCAATCAATCAGATCGACCCCATCTTCTTTGAGGCAGGCCGCCAACCGGATCGAGTCGTCGAGCGTCCAACCGTGTTCGACCCAATCGGTCGCGGAGAGGCGCACGAACAGCGGCTTGTTCCAGATGGCACGGATGCGCCGGGCGACCTCACGCAGCATCCGGGTGCGTCCGTCGAAGTCGCCGCCGTAGGCATCGGTGCGGGTGTTGGACAGGGGCGAGTAAAAGCTGTGCAGCAGATAGCCGTGCGCGGCGTGGATCTCGATTACGTCAAACTCGGCATCATCGGCGCGTCTGGCTCCGACGACAAACGCCTCGATGATGGCTTCGATCTCGTCCAACGTCAGTTCACGCGGGTTGCGGAAGTCGTCGGAGAACGGAGTCGCAGTAGGGCCGACGATTTGCCAACCGCCGTCAGCATCGCTCAACGCGCCGGGGCCTTCCCAGGGACGGATGCGGGCGGCTTTGCGTCCAGCGTGCGCGAGTTGAATCCCGCTAACCGCGCCTTGCCCGCGCAAAAAGTCAGTGATGCGCTTGAGCATGGGTATGTGGGCGTCCTTCCAGATGCCGAGGTCTTCCGCGCTGATGCGTCCGCGGGGTTCGACGGCGGCGGCCTCGGTCATCACGAACCCGGCCCCACCGACCGCCCGGCTGCCCAGATGCACCAGATGCCAGTCGTTGGCGTAACCGTCCTCGGAACTGTACTGGCACATGGGGGAAACGCCGATGCGGTTGCGGAACGTGACCCCGCGCAGCGTCCATTCTTCATAAAGTTGTGGCATGGTGTTATCGCTTTCGTTGTCGTCTCATACATAGGCTTTGGACGCGATAGCGTGACTCGATCTTTCAAAAATAGACAAAATGCCGCATTTGCGCTACTATTCGCGCAACTCTGGAGTTCATCGCAAACGGAAAGCGAAAACTTATGCACCGTGAATATCATCGTTGGCACAGTCCGCACTTAAATCGTGATATGGAATTACTGATCTTCGGTCATGCGGGGGCGCGGGTGCTGGTCTTCCCGACTTCGCAGGGGCGCTTTTACGAGTGGCAAGATCGCGGCATGATCGATGCACTCGGTCATCATATCGACAACGGCTGGATTCAAATATACTGTGTCGATAGCGTCGATGCAGAAAGTTGGTATTGTAGCTGGGCGCACCCTAGCGGCAGGGCGTACCGGCATCATCAATATTTTGAGTACCTGCTGAACGAGGTGCTGCCGCTCTCGTATCACAAGAACGGCAATCCGTTTTTGATGACGGTCGGCGCGAGCTTTGGTGCCTACCACGCGATGGCATTCGGCCTGAAGTACCCGCAGCTTGTGAATCGCATCATCGGTTTGAGCGGGGTGTATGACATTCGGGGTTGGACGGACGGTTACGTCGATGATTACGTGTATTACAACAATCCGGTGCAGTTCATCGCCAATGAGAACGACGGGCACCGGTTGTGGTTGCTGCGCCAACTGGACATCATCATGGCGGTGGGCAGGGGCGACCGCTTATGGAATCGCTCTAAGGTGATGTCTGGGGTGTTGTGGGATAAGGGCATCGGTAACGCGCTTCGTGAGTGGGATGGCTGGGCGCATGATTGGCCTTACTGGATGCAGATGATGCAGATTTACATCAACGGACATGATTAGCGATGGAACCGCTCAAAATGGCACAGCAGGTACTCGATGCACAACCGTTCAGCAAGCATCTGGGCACGCGGATCACGCGGTTTGACCCTGAGTTGAGCGAGTTAGTGCTCGACGTGCGCCCGGAGCACAAGCAGCAGAACGGGTTTGTGCATGGTGGTGTGGTGAGTTATCTCGCGGATAATACGCTGACGTTCGCCGGGGGGACGGTGCTGGGCACCAATGTGTTGACTTCTGAGTTTAAGATCAACTATGTGCGGCCTAGCATCGGGCAACGTTTGATCGCACGGGGGACGCCGATTTATGCTGGCAAGCGTCAAGCCGTGTGCGAGTGTCGGATTTATGCGGTCAACGAAGGTGAAGAAAAATTGTGCGCGGTGGCACAGGGGACGATTGTTAACCTTGATGCGTAAGAGGGGCAGATTATCGTGTCTGCCCAGGGCGACCACACCGGGTCGCCTCTACGAATTGTGGACGTTCTTTATTGTTTTATCTGTTAATGGTCGCGCAGGCGCTCGCGTTTCTCGCGGATTTGCCGTTCGACCGCGTCGAGTGAGTCACGCAGCGCGGCTTTAACATCATCGTTTTTCTTGATGGCGGCGATGTTGTTCGGTCGGGCGTAGAGTGTGACGTTGACCTGATACATCGTCGGCATACCTTCGCCTTTTGCCGGGTCGGTAATGTCTACCATTGCGCTGGTGACATCATGGTGACCCTTCGCGATTTTGTCCATTTTTTGCTCGGTGAGGGTGTAGAGTTGCATCTCCATTTCCTTACCGATATCGACTTCACTATGAAATTCTATTGGAAAATCTGGCATTTTTTACGCCTTTCAAAATCTGCTTTTCTGTATTTATTGTGTATGACGTGGATAAACCTCACCCTAAACCGCCTTGAACATCCCCTGAGTGCTTCATGAGACATGCGCTGCGAACGATGTGTTAGCCTTTCCGCTGGAACTGCGGTATATTCGCAGCAGTTCAGAACACAACAGAGGAAAAACTATGCCTCCAAAAAAGCAAACCAAACGTATTGGTCTGTTCATCGGTCGGGAATGGTCGTGGCCCCCGGCGTTTCTCGAAGAGGTCAATCGTCGCAGTGAGGAAACGGGTGTCACCGCTGAGTACGTCAAAATTGGCGGCACCTTTATGGACGAACCCTGCCCCTATGATGTGATTATCGACCGCATCTCGCATGAAGTCCCTTACTATCGTTCGTACTTGAAGAACGCCGCGCTGCAAGGGGCGAAGGTTATCAACGATCCGTTTATGTGGACGGCGGACGACAAGTATTTCGGCACGTCGCTGATCGTCAAGTTGGGTTTAGCCGCACCGCGTACTTTTGTGCTGCCGAATAAAGAATATGTGCCAGGGATTGTCCATTCGGAAAGCCTGCGCAACCTCACGTATCCAATTGATTGGGATAGCATCGTGGGGCAGTTGGGCGGCTTCCCGGTGGTGCTGAAGGACGCGCACGGTGGCGGCTGGCGTGATGTGTACATCTGTAATTCGATGGATGAGTTATTCCATGCCTATAACACCAGCGGCCTGCTCACGATGATTTTGCAGGAATTTATCCATTGGGAGGAATACGCCCGTTGTATGGGCATCGCACAGAGCAAAGCACGGGTGATGCAGTATAACCCCAACGAGCGTTACTACTTCCCCGAACCGCAGTTCAGCACACCGGGGATGGTCGAGACACTGCATGAGGCGACCTTGCAAATCTGCCAGGCGTTCGGCTATGACATGAACACCTGTGAGTTCGCCATCAAAGACGGTGTGCCGTATGCCATCGACTTTATGAACCCCGCGCCGGATATGGACGTAAATTCATTGGGGAAGAATCATTTCGATTGGATGGTGCATACCATGGCCGATGAGATGATCGCCCTGGCGGATAGTCGCAAAGACGGCACACGTGCTGATTACACCTGGGGCAAACTGGCGAAAAAGGCGGAAAACAGTACGAAAAAGAAGAAAAAATCATGACGCACATTCAGGACATCATCGACGACTATCATGCTGCGCTTACCGATGAGATCGCCGAAGCCACTGATGACTTGATGCGCCAGCGGCTCAGGGAACGTGGGCTATACTTTGGGCTACGTCCGCTGTGCATTGTGCTGCGTCCGCATTTTTACTTTGAAGCGGATTGGCAGTTCTTAAAGCAAGGGTTGGAAACACTGCTGACCGCCTTCCAGCGAACGCACGAGGTGTGTGTCGCCAATGCGGATTATCGTGAGCGGTTGTTTCTGGAACCGTATGAAGAAGAACTGCATAAGCTCGATGCGGGTGGGCCGGTGCCGTGGACGTCTTCACGGTTGGACACGTTCTATCTTGTCGAGGAACGGTCGTTAAAGGTGGTTGAATACAACGCGGAAACACCCGCCGGCATCGGCTACGGCGATGAGTTGAGTTTTGCCTTTAACGAACTTGGGCCGGTCAAGCGGATGCAGAAGCACTTCCACATGAACGCGATGCCCTCACAGCATAGCCTGCATTATGCCTTGCTGGAAGCGTACAAGATATGGGGCGGCACCGAAGAACCGCAGATCGCCATCCTTGACTGGCGTGATGTGCCGACCCTCAACGAACATGAGATCACACGCCAGTTCTTTGAGGCCAACGGCACTCAGGCGATCCTCGCTGATCCGCACGAGCTTGATTATCGTGCCGGTCACCTGTGGAAAGGTGATTTTCGTATCGACATCATCTACAAGCGGGTGCTTTACAACGAGTTAGTCGAGTTATTGGGGACGGACAACGCGGTCATCAACGCCATTCGTGATCACGCGGTCTGCATCACCAACTCGCCCAGCGCCAAGCTGATGGCGAAAAAGGCGAGTCTGGCGTTCCTCAGTGATGTGGAGAACCATCACCTGTTTACGGCGGCGCAGCTCGGCGCGATCGAAGCGCACATCCCGTGGACGCGGGTGGTCGAAGAACGCAAGACGCGCTATCAGGGCAAGGAAGTCGATCTCATCGATTTTGTCTCGGTAAATAAGGAACGTTTCGTCATCAAACCCAACGACGAATACGGAGGCAAAGGCGTGACACTGGGCTGGGAATGCTCCGACGACGGTTGGACGGCGGCCTTGCATCAGGCGATGGAGTCGCCGTTTGTGGTGCAGGAGAAGGTAAAGACCGTGCAGCGTGATTTTCCGTCGTGGGTCAACGGTCAGTTAAACATCAGCCCGCGCTATGTGGATGCCGACCCCTATGTCTTTAACGGGCAAAGTGTCAGCGGATGTTTGACGCGCCTTTCTCCGTTGGCGCTGCTCAACGTGACGGCGGGTGGGGGGTCGGTCGTGCCGACCTATGTGCTCAATAAGCGGGATTAGCGTTCCCGACCGAATTGTCCCCACTCGAACATATGACGGGTATCGAGTGTGATTTTTGCCACACCGATAATGACGGCGAAGAATTCCAGGCGACCGAGGAACATGCCGAGGGTTTTGGTCCACAATAGCGTGCTGGCTTCGTCCGGTCCGGTGACGCCGACCGACAGACCGACCGTGCCGAGTGTGCTGGCGAACTCGAACAGGCTTTCACCCATCGTGAAGCCGTGTGCGGCGACCATCGCCGCGCCGAAGATGTAAAAGGTCAGGTAGGCGAAGATAAATAGGGACACCTGCCGTAACCGTTCGCTGGTCAGGAAGCGGCGGCGTTCCCCTTCCCAGATTTCCGGCTGGTTGACCGAGTGTTTGGGCATAAACGCCCGCCGAAATTCCCAGATGAGCGCCTTATAGAGCACATAGACCCGTGCCTGTTTTAAGCCGCCTGCTGTAGAACCGCTGCCGCCGCCGACGGTCATCAACACGATGAGGATGAGCCAACCGAAATCAACCCAGCGATTGTTGACATAGTTCACCGAGCTAAAGCCGGTGCCGGTCAGCGCGGACGCGGCCTCGAAGATGGGCACGCGGATGTCTTTGAAGGTCGAAGTGTAAAGGCCGTTGGTGGTGATGAGAAACAGCAGTAGCGCCGCGACCGTCACCAGCGCTGCCGCCAGCCGGATCTCGCCGTTGCGTAAGAATGGTTTGAACTTGCCGGTAAACAGTGTATAGGCCGTCAAAAAGTTGGTACCACCTACGATCATCAAGATGATGATAACACCCTCGACGGCGGCGCTATCCCAGTACCCAATGGACTCCGCACGGGTGGAGAAGCCGCCCGTCGCTACTGCTGTAAAACCATGATTGATCGCGTCAAACGGCGACATGCCGACCAACAGCAGCGCGATAATACCGAACGTGATGTAACCGAAGTAAAGCGTAAGTACCAACACCGCCGACCGGCGCACATGTGGGACGAGCTGGTCACCGCGACCTTCGGCGGCGCTCAACCCTGCGCCTGATGGCCCGGAGATGGCGCTTAACGCGATGATGGCGAAACCGGCCCCACCCGCTAATTGAATAAAACTGCGGTAAAACAGGATGATACGCGGTGCTTCAGTTACATCGACCACGCTGAGGCCGGTGGTCGTCCAGCCGCTGGTTGATTCAAAGGTCGCCTGCGTAAAGTTGAGGTCAATCGCCAGCATGAGGGGCACGCCCCCGCCGAACATGGCGACCAACCAGATAATCACCACGATAACCATGCCCTCCTGAACGGTGAGGCTGGTCTGCTCTTTGGGGATGAGCCGCCGCCACATGAAAAAGCCCGTGATGGAAATTACCAGCCCTGGCAGGATAAACGCGGGAGCGTAAGTGATCTCGTCAGGGTAGAAGGGCAGCACGAGCAGCGGCACCAGCAACAGCAGCCCGACGACAAACAACATGCTCCCGGCATAGCCGAAGATCATCCGGTAGCGTTGGCGCAGGTAGTTCCGATAGCGTTGCTGGCTGAATTTACTCATTGACGCCACACAAAACGACCAGGTCTTGCGATTGATTTTCCGGTTGACTGATTAAGATCAGGTGATCGTTGACGAGTAGGCGCGTGCTGCCACGCGGCACCAACACCTCATCATCGCGGAGGATGCAGGCCACCAGTGAGCCGTGTGTCAGGTCGATCTCCTCCAGTGATTTGCCGATGGCGGGGGAGTCGGAATCCAGCCGGACATCGGTAACGTTGACGCGCCCGTTCGCCAGCGGGATCAGCGAGGTGATGTCCTCGAAATCAGCTTGTTGTTCGATCACCGAGGCGATGACTTTGGTCGCGGAGAACACGACGGTGATGCCAAGTTGCTCGAAAACGGTTTCGTTTTCAGGGTCGTTGACCAGCGCCATTGTGCGTGGCACACCGTAGATTTTCTGCGCGATCTGGCAGGTGATCAAATTGTCTTGATCGTGCGAGGTCAGCGCCATAACCACATCGGCGCGACGGGCACCGGCTTCTTCCAGGCGACTCACATTGCTGCCATCCCCATGAACGATGGCGGCTTTGGTCTGCTCGGCGAGTTCACGACAGCGTTCAATCTCCCGGTTGATGACGGTTACATGGTAGCCTTTGTTGACGAATTGGCGGGTCAAAAAATAGACGGTTTTATCCCCACCGACCATAATGATACGCATAATTTATTCCTCGATTGGTTAATCCGGGTCGATGAGATCCATAAAGGCGTCAGAAGAGAGTTTGGTCGGGCTGATGGTATCAATCCCGAACTCACGATAGATCGTTTCGCGGGCAGGGTCATAAACGCGGGCGATGACCTTCGGGACTTTGAAGACCTTCTTTGCGATCTGCGCGACCATCAGGTTGATGTTATCCTGGGTGGTGATGGCGAATAGATAATCTGCTTGCGATGAATGGGCCTCACGCAGCACGGCAAGTTCGCTGGCATCCCCCAACACATGGAACCCACTGAACTCGGTCGAGAGTTTGTCGAACGCGGCTTCGCGCCGGTCAACCACGACCAGGCGATTGCCGGTTGCGCTCAGTTGATTTGCCAGCATCCCGCCGAGGCGACCGCAACCGACGATAACGATATACTTTGACATAGTGCGCTCCCGCAACGATAACGTTACATTCTATTATAGTACCGATGGGGCAGGGTGGCAGAGGGTGTTTCGTAGGCAAATCGTCGGCAATTGAATCTTCCCCCCGGTCAATTTTATGGTCTAATTATGAACATATGCGATTTGAATATTTAGGGAGATCTATTGTCGTCATGAGCAATCGTCCCATCAAATGGTTGGTGCCACTGGTGATCGTATTTACCATCGCCGCAGTGACCGCCGCCCAGGAACAAACCGTTGAACTTGAATATGACCCGACCGTCTGCGAGGGGACTTACGACCTCGGCGAAACGACCGAGGCGTGCCTCACCATGATGGAAACGTACCCCGTCCCGCCGGTGGAAGAAATCGCGCAAGATCGGCAGACGTTGAGCATTTATAGCTTCTGGCGTGTGGGGCCGGAGGCCACCCCGCGTTATGATGCGCCCGGTGGTAACGTGATCGGCGAAATCCCTGCCGGGTTTAACTTCGTCACCGCGATTGATTGGAGTGTCGAAGGTTGGCTGCAAATCCAGGGTGGGGCGTGGGTGTCTCGTGCTGATGCGGAATACACCGAGCCGTCTTACTTCACCGGGGTAACGCTGCCGGAAGGTTGGGAATGGCCTTTCGCTTGGGTGCTTGACCTCAGCTTTACGTATGTCTCGGCTGAACCGGGCGGCCCGGCCTCCCAGGAGACCGACCGCTTCCTGCAACGCTATGAAATCATCAACATCTGGGATACAGCAGTGGATGATGAGGGTTGGCGCTGGTATATGATCGGCCCAGATCAGTGGGTGAAGCAGACATTCGTGAGCAAGTTCCAGCCGCTGGCGGAAGAAGAACGCCCCGAAGACCGGAGCGAGCGTTGGGTCGCGGTTGACCTCTACGAGCAGACCGTTGTCGCCTATGAGGGTGACCAGCCGGTGTTTGCGACCATCGCGGCGACGGGCATCCCGCCGACTGAAACGAACGAAGGGCTGTTTGAGGTGTGGGCACGGCTGGAGCGTGACGGCATGTCTGGCTCGACCGGCGCACCCAACGCCTATGACCTGCAAACCGTTCCCTGGGTGATGTACTTTGATGACGACATCAGCTTGCACGGGACGTACTGGCATGATCTGTTCGGTTATCGCCAGAGCCGGGGCTGCGTCAACCTGACGGTCAGTGATGCGCGTTACATCTACCAGTGGATGCTGGGGGGCGAACCGAACAACGACGGCGAAATCGTGAATAGCGTCTTCGTCCATAGTACGGGCGAATATGGCGAGAACGTGCTACGCGGCTAGCACATATCACATATAATCTTACATGGCGCGGTGTGGATGGATCTGCACCGTGCCTTTTTGTTTACGCAATACTGATATTTGCAGATATTTTTCTTACGTAGCGCATAAATTTTTCATACACTTGCTGCCTATACTGGAGGCATAAGTTTAAACAACAGTAGACACAAGGAGTGATGAAAAATGGCTAATACAATTGTACGCTGGAACCCGCTTCGTGAGATCGCCGCTATGCAGAACGCGATGGATCGTATGTTTGACGACGCATGGCAGGCCACCGGCAACGGCTTGACCACGCTCGAACTCGACGTGCATGAAGACGCCAACGCCTACACCGTCATTGCGGACGTCCCCGGTGTGAACCCGGAGCACATCGACGTGAACTTCCATGATGGTGCGCTGACCATTGCGGTCGAGATCGAAAAGACCGAAACTAGTGAAGACAGCCGCGTGCTGCTTCAGGAACGCTTCACCGGTAAGATGAGCCGCCGCATCAACCTGCCGCAGTTGGTCGATGTGGACGATGTCGAGGCCAACTACAACGCCGGTGTGCTGACCCTCATGCTACCGAAGGCCGAAGAAGCCAAGCCGCGCCAGATCCCGGTGCGTAACGGTAAAGACGTTCTGCAAAGCAGCAACTAATAGATAAAGCAAAAGAACATTCGCAATTCGTAGGGGCGACCCGGCGTGGTCGCCCTGAGCAGGCACACTGGTCTGCCCCTACATTCGGACAATTCTAACTGGTTTGTCCATAAGCAATCATTGGCATTCACACGCCCTGCCGGGATACGGCGGGGCGTGCGTTTATTCTGATTTTGGGGCTTCTTTTTCCTCCAACTGCCGTATCTCACGCTGAATGTAGACCCAGAACTTGGGCGATGTATACGACGGCTTTAACTTGCCGTTCTTCTGTTGGTCAGCGTGGATGATCGGGGCGATCTTACGTGCGAGTGCTTCGAACCGTTCTTTTTTCTCTGACATATTGATTTTTCCATATTAGTGTTCAATATTTGTTTGATTATAGTGCCGGTATGCCAAAGGTACTACCGGGTATGACCTTAATCACCGGACTTTTTTCGTCATGTTACAATTATGTTTAGTTGATGATGATATAACACCAGAATTACAGAGGAAATGCCTATGAGTACGCGTGCCTCGGCAGTTACACTGATCGGCAAACGCTATCACATCGTCGATAAACTTGGTGAGGGCGGTATGGGTGCTGTTTTCAGAGCGCATGATCGTTTGACCGGTCAACAGGTCGCGTTAAAGCGTTTGCTCACCGACCCCAGCAATTTACAACACAATTCAAGGGCGGATACAAGCACAAGCCCGTTAATGACACTGGCGAACGAGTTTCGCACGCTGAGTTCACTGCGACACCCGCATATCATCAGTGTGTTGGATTATGGCTTTGAAAGTGTTGACGAGCAACGCAGTCCATTTTTTACGATGTTGCTGTTGGACGAGCCGCAGACGATCGTCGAGGCGGCGCGCGATCTGCCGTTAGAGACTCAGATTGACTACGTCACACAGATGCTGCTGGCGCTGGCTTATTTACACCGTCGTGGGATCATCCATCGAGACTTAAAGCCGGGCAATGTGCTGGTCAAAGACGAGCATGTCTATGTGTTGGATTTTGGTCTGGCGGTCGATCAAGACAAGCAGGATGGCAATACCGTCGGTACATTGAGTTATATCGCGCCGGAGGTGCTGCAAGGCACGCCCGCCAGTGTATTGTCTGATCTGTACACTGTCGGTGTGATTGCGGCGGAGATCATCGGCGGGGCGCATCCCTACGAGGGCGGGAGCGTTAACGACATCATCAATAATATCCTGTTCAACCCTGTGGATCTCTCCGATCTTGACATCGGTGAGGCGCTAGCCGATGTGCTTTACAAATTGCTGGCAAAAGACCCGGCGGAGCGTTATGACAGTGCCTTGATCGCCCTGGCTGAACTGTGTGATGCGGTCGGTTTGTCCATCCCCGAAGAGACGCGCTCAATACAGGATAGTTTTCTGCAATCTGCAAAATTTGTCGGTCGTGTCATTGAGCGTGAGATGCTTAAAGGCGCGTTCGATCATATGCTGGATGAAGGACAGGGGAGCGCGTGGCTCATCGGCGGTGAATCCGGTGTGGGTAAATCTCGTCTGATGGAAGAAATCCGCACGCAAGCGATGGTCAAGGGGGCGCTGGTGCTGCATGGGCAAGCGCTGAGCGGTGGCGGGTTGCTCTATCAGATGTGGCGGGGTGTGCTGCGCCGCCTCGCGTTGAATATCGCCCTGCCTGATGACGAGGCGATTCTCTTAAAAGCCCTCGTCCATGACCTTGACCAGATCATCGGGCGGCAGCTTCCAGAGGCAACCGATCTGGGTCAATCCAATAACCAACGTTTGCTTATGATTATCGGTGATATGTTCCGGCAGGTCGCTGTGGAACAACCGATACTGCTCCTGTTGGAAGACCTACACTGGTCAAACGAGAGCCTACAAGTGCTCGAAAACCTTATCAAATCTGTGAGCACTATCCCCTTGATGATCATCGGTAACTTCCGCAGCGATGAAGCCCCTCAATTAGCAGAGAAACTGCCAGAAATGCAGTTTATCCAACTGGATCGCCTGCAACAGTACGAAATCGCCGAGTTAAGCGAGTCGATGTTGGGTCAGGCTGGCACCCGTCCGCATGTGGTCAGTGTGTTGCAGAATGAGTCCGAGGGTAATGTATTTTTCCTGATCGAGGTGGTGCGTGCGCTGGCGGAAGACGCCGGGCGTCTGAGTGACATCGGCAGTGTGACGCTCCCCAATCAAATTTTTGCCGGTGGTGTGCGACGTGTCGTGCAGCGACGCTTACGGCAACTGCCGGCGTGGGCGCGACCGGCGGTGCGGGTCGCTGCGGTGATTGACCGTTATGTTGACCGGGAATTGATCGCAAGGCTTGACCCGGCACTTGACCTCGAAGCGTGGATTACCGTCACGGTGAACGCCGCCGTTTTCGATATACGGGAAGACCGGGTACGTTTTGCCCATGATAAGCTACGCGAGGCCGTGCTCGAAGACCTGGAAGCGGATGAACACGCTGGCATCCACCGGCAAGTCGCAGAAGCGATTGAGCGACTGCACATGGACGACATCGAGAAGTATGCGAGTGTGCTTCAGCATCACTGGCAGCAGGCCGGTGACCATGAGAAGGAAAGCGCCTATATTCTGGTTGCGGCGCATCGGTTTTCAGACGCGACGGCACAGCATCGTGAGGCGTTGCGGCTCTACGAGCGTGCATTGGCGATTGATGTCCCCAGCTATACCGATGATCCTACACGCACCCTGTCCCGAATTCGTCAGGGAATGGCGCAGGCGCATTATGGCCTGGGGGATTATGAGAAGGCGCGTGAACTGGCACATACCGCGCTGGAAGGGTTCCAGCAGGTAGGTGACGAAAGAGGCATCGCGGATGCTTACACGACCCTCGGTGAGTCAGATTTCCGTCAGGGGAAGTTCGATTTAGCCCGTGTATGGGTGGAGAAAAGCATCGCAATTTATAAGCAGTTGGATATTCCGCTGCGTATTGCGACTTCGAATATGAACCTCGGCGTGATCGAAGCGCAGACAGGCAACGTAAAAGCGTCGCGAGAGATCAATCGAAAGGCACTTGCCATTTTGCGTGATCTCGACGAGCCGCTGAACATGGCACGCATCCTGAATAACCTGGGGATCACCAATGAGATGCTTGGCGAACGGGATGTTGCGCGGAAGTGCTATAACGAAAGCCTGGCGATCCGCCGTCGTATTAAGGATCGCCAGGGGATTGCCTATTCGCTATCTAACCTGAGTTATGTGACGGAATCCGAGGGCGACATCGACAGTACACGGCGGTTGCGGCTGGAAGCGTTACAGATTCTGCGTCAATTGGGGGACAGTTTCGCGCTGGCAAGCGGCCTGAACGGCCTGGGTATACTGGAAAGAGATCTGGGTAATTATGTCCAGGCCGAAACGTATCTGCGGGAAAGCCTGGAAGTCAGCCAACGGACGGGCGTGACCCCGAACATCATCCAGGCTTATAGCAACCTGGGTGCGCTTGAGCGTTTACAGGACAACCTGAGTGAAGCGCGGGCGATGTTGCGACAATCGCTGGCTACGGCGGTGGAGGCCGGGGTCGTCAACAACTACATGGGGCCGCTCATCCACTTTGTTGACCTATTGAACGATGAAGGCCATCCCATAGAAGCGATAACGCTACTGGTGTTCGTCCGGCAATATCTCTTGAGTCAGGGGCAACCGGCGGAGAAGCTCACCGAAAAATTGGACGACTTCCGTGCGACGTTCTCCGAGGCGCTGTTTGATGCGGCGGTCGAACGCGGCGAGTCGCTGACGCCTGATGAAGCGGTCGCGCTTACCCAACTGGCGGGTTAGCCCTTACCGCCCATGTCGAAATGGTGCATGTACGTGTAGTAACAGGCGAAGGTGCGATAGGGCGCGAAACGTTCGACGGCTGCGGCGACCTCGCGCTTGTTCATATCGTCGGTGCGGCTGTAGTGCGGTGCGATGGCTTTGCGTGTGGTCTTCTCGTCGATGAACACATCCAGATGGGGTAGGCCGCGCATGGCAGTGTTCTGTGAGTTCCACTCGCCGACACCGCGCAGTGTCTTGAGTGTTTTTACGACGTCCTCACCGGGCATTTGGCGCAGCGTCTCGAAATCGTATGTAACCGGGTCGTCCAGCAGCATCCGTGAAAGGTTAACGGCGAAATCGGCCTTCTGGCGGCTGAACTTCGCCGCTCGCAGATCGTGTTCGTTGGCGAAGGCCAGTTCAATCGGGCGTGGGAACAGGTTAATTGTCTCGCCGTCGAACGTGACACGTTCGCCGTAGGTCACGCGCACGTAGTCATCCAATTTTGAAGCGAATCCGGGGTAAATCTGGGCGTGGATGACACCCTTGAGCAGCGCATCCCACGGGCCGCCATAATTCGACGGGCGGGCAGGCCAGCACTGCGCGACCAGCATCTTGCCGTAATCATCGACCGCCAGCGCCTTTTTGACGGCATCCATATCCACATCGAGGAAGAAGCGCCGGTTCGCCCATTCAGCGGCGGCTTGCATGATCTCGTCGCCGGGCGCGGGTTGGTCGTCGGCGGCCTGCACGGTGACCCGCATTGAGTCGCCCTCACCGGGTTCTACAATGACCAGATAGGGGATATCACGCAGTCGCATGGCACGCCGCAATCGGGTGAAGTCCTCGTTGATGTCATCCAGTTGATTGACCGCGCCACTGTCGCTCAGAAACTTGATGCTCTGCTGTGTGTCGAAGTGTTTGGTGGCGGGGACGGTCGCCTGGGTCGCGTTGTCGCTGACCTGGGTGATGGTTTCGGCGGTTACGGGCATCGTGGTGTATCCTTCCGATAGAATTAGCACATACGGTCTACTACAAACTGAGTTTTTATGATCGTTTCTGCTCCCTCACCCCCGTCTCGCTGTGCGAGCCAACCCCTCCCACTTTTCGGTTCCTGTGGAACCTGGGGCGAGGGAGGAACGCGGCTGCGCCGCAACGATGCCGAAGGTGCGTCTTTCTCCACTCGGTAGGATAGAGACAGGCTGACCGCAGGTCAGACGAGGTGAAGGGTAGTCTGACTAGCGCCGGTATTCGTCGCCGCAGTCACCGATGGCCTTGTGTAGATCGCGTGACCGCGCCGTGACCGCCTCGATCTGGGCGCGGTCGTCGTCATCGAGCGTAAAGCCGAAGACGCGGGCGTTCTCGTCTCGATGTTCGCTGATGCCCAACCGGACGCCCGTAATCACCCCGGCGACGGTGGGTTTATCAAGCACATAACGCACGGCGATGTTGGGGATGCTGACCGCGTGTTTATCCGCGATGGCTTTGAGCACCTGCAAGAGGTCTTGGAACAGCGTCCAGCCTCCCCAGGTGTCGATCATTTGCTTGTACTTGCGTAGGCTGGATGTGTTCAGGGCGCGGAAACCCGGTTCTGGTTGGTCGAGATATTTTTCTGAGAGCAGGCCGCCGCAGTAAGTGCCATAGGTCAGCAGTTGGATGTTGTTTGCCTGGCAGTAGGGGATCATTTCCACTTCCGGGCGGCGGTCGATGATCGAGAATTGCACCTGGTTGGAAACGATGCGGACGCCGTCTTCGGTGATGACCCGTAAATGTTCGGTGTCGAAGTTGGTCAACGCGAGGTGGCGAATCTTTCCGGCATCGCGGAGGACTGTCATGTGTTCGAGCGCGTCGAGGTAGCGTCCATCGCTGTAATCCCACCAATGGAACTGGAGCAGGTCGAGGGCGTCTACTTTCATGCGCCGTAGGGAAACGGTGATGGCCTTCTCGACCACTTCGCGCTTCATCGGGCCGGGGCGTGGCACCCATTTGGTGAATGCCTGGCTGTTCGTCTCGACTTCGGTCAGGCTGTGCTGGGTGGCGAGACGTTCACGAAATGCGCCGATGAAGTCTTCTGCGGGGCCGTAGTGGTCGGCAAGATCCCACGTCGTGAAGCCGGCTTCGTGATAGTCGAGCATCTCCGTGACAGCGGATTGTGGGTCAATGTTGCCGTGTCCGCCGCCGACCTGCCACATGCCATTCAGCAGGCGGCAGATGCGTAGATCATCGGTGAATTGGGTGTATGCGTGTTCGGGTAAAGGCATGATCTCATCCATGTGATTATAGACATTGAGACAACGCTACCATTTTTCCCTGATAGCCAGCTTAGACGACAAACGATGGCTTGATTTCCAGAGCTGTTGCTATCAGACATCCTCGCGTGTGGATCGTAAATCACGCAGTACACGCAGCACGAAGCGGGTGTTATAAACCAGATAACGCCGCCATAAGCGGCGGGGTTCCGAGGCCAGCCGGTAGAGCCATTCTAACCCGATGCGCTGCAAGTAGCGGGGGGCTTGCTGCTTGGTCCCGGCGAGGAAGTCGAACGCGGCCCCCACCCCAATGAGCAGGGAGGCATCGAGGTGGGGGCGGTAAAGTTGCATCCAGAGGTCTTGCTTGGGGGAGCCTAGCCCGACCCAGATCACATTTGCGCCGGTGGCGTTGAGTTGTGCGATCACCTGTGGGTCGGGTGCGTCATCGATTTTGATCGTGGGTGGGGCGATGGCTCCGGCGACATTCAGCACCGGATAGCGTGCTTGTAGGTTTGCTGCGAGTGCTTGCGGCACGCCGGGCATCCCGCCGTAGAAAAGGTGTGCGGTGCCCGTATCGGCGGTGGCTTCGCACAGGGCCAGCAGCACATCCGGCCCGTAGACGCGCTCTGCCGCCGGGTGGCAACGGCGGCGCTGCAACCAGACGACCGGCATGCCATCGGCGGCGATCATTGCCGCGCCACGTAGGGCAGCGCCGATGGCGTCGTCTTCGACACCGCGCATCAGCGTGTAAACCGGGCAGGTACACACATAACGCCGACCGTCTTGTGACCAGCCTTGTAACTGCGTGATGGCCTCTTTAAATCGTTGTGCGGTGGTCGGAATTCCCCAGATATTACAGACATTCGATTGCATGTCGGCTTTTCCTTGCTAGAATGTTGTTGGATCATTTGTCATGTAGGGTTATATCACGATGCTAAAATCGCGGCTTATGCTTGCTTACTATATCCTGGATGCGCTGGCGGTGCTGGCGGCATTGAAGCTGGCGTCCGTGCTGCGCATTTCGCTCGACCTCGGTACGCCCGGCCCAAATTGGGCTTTCACCACGCCGCTATGGTTATACAGCGTGGCTGTGGTGATCTGGATGTTCGCCCTGCAAAAAAGTAGTGTTTATCACCTGAAGTACAGCCGGCATCTATCCGTCGAGTTGTGGAATGTGATGCTGGGTAATTTTACCGCGTCTCTGCTGTTTTTTGGCATTTTGTATGTCGGGTATCGTGATTTTTCTCGCCTACAGGCATTTTACGTCATTGCGTTTACGTTAAGTTTTACGGTCGGGTATCGTGTGATCGGACATTTGCTGCGTCCTCGCGTCCACCAGTTGATCCCGACGACACAAAATGTGATCGTCGTCGGTCGCAACGAAAACGCCGCTCGTGTCGCGCAGCAGGTCATCGATAACACAAACTTACATCTGCTCGGCTATGTAGGGATGCCGAATGATCAGATCCTCACTGACTTGATGCCGGGTCTTTATCTGGGTGAGGTCGATGATCTGGAACGGTTGATCGAAGATCGGTTCGTGCATGAGGTCATTATCGCGTTCAAATGGTACGACCCGCAGGTCTCGAATGATATTTCACAGATCATGCTGTTGCTGCAAGGGGAACCGATTAATGTGCGTCTCGCGCCGGATTACTCTGAGTTGGTGTTTTTCCACCTTTCGACGGAGAATTTTCAGGGTATCCCGTTGATCGGCCTGCGTGAGCCGGTGTTTTCGCCCATGCAGCGGCTCATCAAGCGTGCGTTTGACCTCACGGTGGCACTGATGGTGCTGTTCTTCACATGGCCCATTCTGCTGCTTATCGCGGTCGCTATCCGTGTTGAAAGTCCCGGTTCGGTGATCTTTAAACAGCGACGCATCGGCACACATGGGAAGCCGTTCAATATGTACAAGTTCCGTTCGATGTACGCACAAATCGATCAGGCCAACTTCGACGAAACTCGAATCAACGTGATGAAAAAACCCGATGATCCTCGTGTGACGCGTGTAGGGCATTTTCTGCGGCGCACCAGTCTCGACGAACTGCCGCAACTTTTTAACGTGCTGCGCGGGGATATGAGTATCGTCGGGCCGCGCCCGGAACTCCCCGACCGTGTACGTGAGTACGAATGGTGGCAGTCCAAGCGATTTGAGGTGCCGCAGGGGATGACGGGCTGGTGGCAGATCAACGGACGGGCGAACCGCCCGATGCACCTGCACACTGAGGATGATCTGTACTACATCGAGAATTATTCGCTGTGGCTCGATATGAAGATCATCATGCGTACCTGTTTGGTCGTGGTGACGGGTGAGGGCGCATTTTAAGCCGGTTGCTCGACGTCGGTTTCACTGACGGTATACACCCACAGCAACCCCAATACCCAGAAAAACAAGACACGGAAAGGCTGCACCGCCCAGAAGTAGTTATCGAACAGCATCACCACACAGACCGCCAGGAACGCGCATCCCCAGATGAAACGACTGCTCAGACGCGGGGGCAGGGCACACCACAACGCCCACAGGCACCCGGCGATAAACAATCCCATCCCGACGATGCCGAGTTCCGCCCAGACGAAGAGATAGGCGTTATGCACGGGGAGGATGTGCTGCTGTGCGGCGTAGCGATCTTCCCAGACTTCGAGCATGTAGTTATCCGCACCGACACCCGTTACGGGGCGTTCTTCGATGAGTTCCCAGCCGAACTCGAAGAAGAATTCGCGTCCGCTAAAGAGCCGCTGCTGTACATTTTCGATGCTGCCGAGCGCCGTAAAACCGACAATCCCGGCACCGACAACTGCGATGAATAAGCCACTGAACGCGATTAACCGCAGGCGTGGTCGCAGATTGAGCATGACGACCAGCACGACTGGCGCGAACCCCGCTGCTGTACCCACGATGGCGCTGCGCGAGAGGGTCGCCATCATGCCGACGCCAATAAGCAGACCCACTGCGAGGAAAGGTAGCAGGGTGCCTTTATGCCGCCATTGCTGGTAGAGCATCACCGCGCAGGCGAACAGACCGAGCATGAGGTAGCCGCCGAGATAATTGGAGTGCATGGCTAGCCCCGGTGCGCGGTAGTATGACCTGGGTTCGTAATAGAAACGTTCGATTTCCCCAATGAAGTCGAGGCCGAGTGGATCGTTGTTGAGTGATTGTAGGATGGCGATGACGGCCTGTATACCCGCACCGGCGATCAGTGCGAGCAGCAGATAGCGGTCGTCGGGTGTACCAGCGACTTCAGCGATAGTCAGTGCGAGTGCGAGGCATAACAGCACATGCAAGAATTCAAAGCGGATGGCTGCTGGTTCTAACGCCCAGATGATGCCGGGCATAATCCAAAGGGCAAGTAGCAACCACCAGAAACCGCCGAGACCTTGTAACACACGGGTGCCGGTCGCCATTAACCGGGTGCGAAAACCGTCATCGACGATTAAACGCAAGAGCGTCAACAGGATAAAGGTAAGGAAGAGAAAGTCAGCGATTGAGAGTGAGAGTGAACGATAGTCAATCGGAATGATCAGGCGATCTGAAGTCAGCGCGATGGCGATGCGGGGGCGTGAAATGATGCCGAAGAAAATCACCGCAGATGCCAACGCAAGTTGAAGTGGGCGTAAAAATGTCAGTTGAGTTTGTTCTGATGTGCGTATCATAGGCAATAGAAAAGGCCAACCACAAGTGATTGGCCTCTTTATTAACAGATTTCAGTCTGTTTAGGAAACGCCGTCTGGCAGGCCACGACCGACGACATCACCGATAGCGGGCACCCAGACTGTAGTACCAGCAAGGTTGATGAGGACGGCGTCACCAGCGAACTCGCAGACCAGATACTTCTGCAGGTTCTTGCCGACGCTGCTGATCTCACCCTGGATGACGGTCAGGTCAGGATCACCGAAGTAGGGGATCACGCTGTCACCAGGGAAGCGAATCTGGAACACTGCGTTCTTGAAACATTCGCCAGCTTCTTCCGTGATGTATTGCGCGTCAACGTTGTCACCAACGTTGCCGAAGGGCAGAGCTGCGAACGCGAACACTGCGAGTGCGCCGGCCAATGCGACCAGCCCGGCAATAATACGCTTTGTAGAGAGCATATGCTTTCTCCTTAGCTAAGAAAATAGATAAATTGAGTACTCCATTCATAGATTGTAGTGGCATTTGCCTGTTTTGACAATTAAATTGTCTTAACAAATCTTTTGCTGAGCGGTCGATTCAAGGGCAAAAAAATAATTGATACACTTAATTTCAGCAGTTTTGCTGGTTTGTGTGCATTTCATCCAGGGGGAGGTAGGGAACATACATCGACTCTCAACAAAGCCGCACAAACCAAAACATAACCTCTAATGGATCTCTAATGTTTTAGTACCCATATACAGCGGCTTGTCGAGGCGATAAAATGAACCTCGGTTAGAAACTTTCAGGAAGTCAACGTTTGATGGATACCTATAACCCTAAGCCGCGATTTTCAATTGATAATCTGTCACCAGAGTCGCCGGTGCTTATTTGCCTGTTTAACTTTTTGATGCTCGTCGGTGGGATGATGGTCGCCGTGTGGCTACGCTATTATTTCCCCTTTGGTAAAACGCTTGGTGCGGAATACGAACCCTGGCCTTTGATTTTGACATTGATCCTCATCACTGCCGCCGTTGGGACGTATATCATACTATACATCACGGCGCAGGTGCCCAGTCTGGCGCGCTTCATCTCACCGCAGCAACAGTTTCGTGTTTTAATCGTTGCGACGTTCCTCGCGTGTGTGTTGATCTATTTTCTCTTGCCGGAGGTCTCGCAGTTGCAGTTTGCCTATTTCGCACCGATGACGATTGCGGTCGGTGTTTTGACGATTGTGCTGCCCGGTCGCCTGCGTGATTCAGCTTACGTCAAAGTGACGATTATTCAGAACATCAAAGACCTTTTTAAGAATTCATCGCTGATCGCCACCTGGCTGCGCTACCGCATCGCGGCGCGTTATTCGCAGACTTTTTTGGGCATTTTGTGGATTGTGCTCTTGCCGCTGGCGACCTCGGCGGTGTTGGCCTTTGCTTTTACGCAGTTGTTAGGCCGTGCGGATGGGTTTGGGGTACCGTTGATCTGTTTTATATTGAGTGGGCAGGTCATTTTTGACATTTTTCGAAGTTCTGTCCAGAAGTCGCTGACAACCATTATGAGCAATATCGGGGTGATTAAGCAGGTTTACTTCCCACGTGAGATCATTATCATCTTAAACCTGGGTGAAATCGTGGTCGATTTTTTCTTCACATTCATCGTGCTGATGGTCATCAACGCGCTTTATGGTATCTACCCCAACATTTATTATATTTACCTGCCCATCCCCATTTTCTTAATGTTGGTGCTTTCGACTGGATTGGCGTTCATCGTCAGTTGGATTAGCCTGCTCATCCGAGATATGAAGCAACTCATCGGGGTGCTTTTGCAGTTATTGTATTTTACGGTGGTGTTTTACAGTCCGGAACGCGCCACTTCGGAATACGAATTCATCATGTCTGCAAATCCACTTGCGGCGATTGCGGTCGCCTTCCGAGATATTATCCTGTACGCTCGCCCGCCAGATCTTCAAGAATTGTTTGTGCCTATCGTGCTATCGGTCGCATTGCTTTATTATGGGTATGTATTTTTCAAGGTGAATGAAGATAGGTTTGTCGATCTACAATGAGTAAAACGGCAATCGAAGTTGAAAACGTCTCAAAAGCATTTCCGCTGACCAAGCAAATGAACTTGCGTGAGGAATTTACCAAAGTCTTCAAGCGGTATTTGCTGCGCAAGGTCTCCGGTGAGAAGCCGGAACAATTTTACGCGCTCAAGAACATCTCATTCAGCGTGCAAGCCGGTGAGGCGCTGGCGATCATCGGGCGTAACGGCTCGGGGAAGTCCACGCTGCTGCGGATCATGACACGCATCATGCGACCAACGACGGGGTACACCAGGATTCACGGGCGTTACACGGCGTTGATCGGGTTAGGTGCCGGTTTCATCAACACGATGACCGGACGTGAGAATATCATCCTCAATGCCGCGATTCATGGTATCTCATACGGCGAGATTATGACACGTATTGACGACATCATCGAGTTTGCCGACATCGGGCAGTTTATTGACATGCCCGTCAAGGACTATTCGACGGGGATGAATGCGCGTTTGGCGTTCAGTGTCGCCATCCACATTTTACCGGATATTATCTTTCTCGATGAGGTGCTTTCGGTCGGTGACGCGGCCTTCCAGCAGAAGTGCATGACGCGGATCAATCAGCTCAAGCGAGATAAGAAAACGATTGTTTTCGTCTCCCACTCCGAAGGGGCGGTGAAAAAGCTCTGTGATCGTGCTGTCTGGATTCATCAGGGTGAGATGATAATGGACGGGCCTACCGACGATGTGTATAAGGCCTACAACAAGCGATTCAAAGCCCCGAAAGCGCCTGCCCGTGCGAGTGCTGATTGAGGCCAGCGAAGCCTACCGGAACAATACGGGCATCGGGCGCTTTAGCCGGGCGTTGATCGACCATCTGCCGCCTGCACTTGACCTTGCTTTCAGTCCGCAAGATTACGCCCACCGTACCCATATGAGCGGGCAGCGGTCGTTGTGGGATCGCGGACAAAACTTCGCCGGACACTTTTACCTGACGCAAGTGAAGCCGCTACGTCGTGTGCAACAGATGCGGCCTGATGTCTTCCATTCGCTGAGCTTCTTTAACCCGTTGCTGGTGCGTGGTGTGCCGCTTGTCTCGACATTTTTTGACCTCGCGTACATTGACCAACCGCAGCAAACCGACCGCTTCTGGGGAACTTACGGGCGGCGGATGATGCCGATTTTTGCCGAGCGATCCGCGGCGATTATCACCACGAGTGCGGTTTCACGGCAGAAGATCATCGGCTATTTTGGTGTGCCAGCAACGGAAGTGCATAACGTCTCCGCCGGTGTGGATGCGCGGTTTCATCCGGTGATGGACGAGGCAGCTCTCGCCGCGATCCGTAAGGTGTATTCATTGCATGGTAAGTTCGTGCTGTATGTGGGGGCGTGGCACAGGTCGAAGAACTTACCGACATTGCTAGAAGCCTTTCGTCAGGTCAACGATGCGACGCTGGTCATCACCGGGAGGCCGCATAACGACGAACAGGCGCAGCTTCCCGATCTTGCCCGGCGAATGGGTGCTAATGTGCAATTTATCGGTTATGTGCGTGACGAAGACCTGCCCGGTTTATACACGCTGGCGTCAGTGGTGGTGCAGCCGTCGCTTTACGAGGGCTTCGGTTTGCCCGTTGTCGAGGCGATGGCGTGCGGTACACCGGTCATCGTCTCCGACATCCCCGTGCTGCGTGAGATCGCCGGGGATGCCGCGCCGAACTTTCCACCGGATGACCCTGCTGCGCTGCGTGAGTTGCTGGGACGGTTACTCCACGATGAGGGCGTAAACCTGACATGGCGGCATAAAGCCTTGCGCCGCGCCGCTGATTTTGATTGGACACACACCGCGCAGGCCGTAGTGGATGTGTGGCGGCAGGTCGCATCAACGTAAGTCCGCGTAGAGCAGGCGGGCGCGTTCGGTGAGGGCGGGCCATGTATATTGCTGCGCGTGCTGTTCGTTCGCTTCACCGAATGACCGACTCATCGCCGTGTCACTCAATAACGTGTTAATCTTCGTGGCGAGTTCACGGATGCGGCTACCGACAACGAAGCCGGTTTCGCCGTCTTTGATGACCTCGCGCACCGCCGGGGCGCTGCCACCGATGACCGGTTTTTGAAAATGTGCGGCTTCGATATACACCCCGCCGAAACTCTCTTTTTCCGATGGCACGCACAGCAGATCACAACCAGCGAGGGCGTCGGTCTTGGTCTGTAGATCGACCGAATCAACCTCGATGATGCGTGGGTCGCTGAAACGGCTGAAGACGCGCCGTGAGTAATCCGTGCGCGGGCCGATGAACATAAAATGTGTTCGTGGGTGTTGTTGCCAGACCTGCGACGTAGCCTCTAAGACCAGATCGAAGCGTTTGTATTCGTACTTCTGACCGAGGAACAAGACAACGGGGACATCCGGGGCGAGTTGATGGGTGCTGCGGAAGCGTTCACCGTCGCCCGTTTCCGCGAGAATCGGCCCGGCACCGATGACATACACTTTGTCGGGCGATAAGCCCAGGTCGATCAATTCATCACGTCCGTAGTGTGTGTAGGCGATGACCGCGTCCGCTTGCTGGTAGAGTTCGAGAAAGTGCCGGTAAAACCAGCCACGCCAATGATGATGGTGGTTGGGGGTCAGCACGAAGGGGATGTCATGCTGGCGGGCGTAGCGCAGTGACGCCGCTGTCAGGAATTCTCGTCCGATGCGGGTATTGTGGACGATCTGCGGCGGTTGCTCGATCACTTGCGGGATCGCCGCTTCGATTTGTGCATACAATGCCTGTGAGATGCGATCAATTGCCGGGCCTTGCAACAATGGATAGAGATAGACCCAGGGCAGTACCTGCCGCCGCTGCTTTTGACCCAACGTGACGCGGTACACGGGTACGCCATCGACGGGGGGTGTTTTCCGAGCGGGTGGTGCGTTGATCGTCGTGCCGCGTAACCAATCGGTGCGGTGTTCGTCCCACTGGTAAAGCACGCCAACGGGTGTGTGTGCCTGGATGTGCTGCGCCAACATATGAAGTTGTAATTGTGCCCCGCCAATCGATGGTGGGTAGGCCGTGCTGGTATATAAAATGGGCATCATTTGTCCTTTACAAATAACCAAGTTTTATCTGGTAATTACGCGACGTCCGCGTATAATATACTCGCTCGGTAACAGCGATGTTTAGCCCTCTAAACGTCAACGATCAGCAGGTTATCGCCGAGTGTGGGCTTCTCTAACAAGTGTCGCATTGCTATCTGTTACGGAAGTGAGCTATCGCTGATTGTTCGACAAACTCATGCCATATTAACCCTAATCTGTATAACGTGCCCGTCGGATGCTTAATGGAACAACGATGCTGTCCTTTTTGATCGACACAATGACGCTCTATGACGCAGTTGCGGATGGTGTGCCGTGGCGTCCTGGTTGAACGCACAACTACGCAAGCACAACGGTTTACTGCTGGCATTGCCGGCGATTCTGTGGCTGACTTTATTCTTCCTGTTACCTCTCGCGTTGGTGTTCGGCGTCAGTTTTATGACACGCGGCACCGGCGGCATGGGCGAATTGCCTTTTACCCTGGAACACTACGAACGTATTTTCAACCTCTTTGATGGCATCCTCATCCGTTCTGTGCGGATTGCCCTAATCACTACTGTCGTTTGTCTGGTCGTCGGTTATCCGATGGCGTTTTTCATCAAGACGCGCCGCCGTGCGTCCGTGCGACAGTTAGCGTTGTTTTTCGTCATTCTGCCGTTCTGGACGAATTTCCTGGTGCGGACGTATGCCTGGCGGGTGCTGCTCGGCACAGAAGGGACGATCAACGGTGTGCTATTGGAACTTGGTCTCATCAACGCGCCGCTGGAGGTCTTACTGACGGAGTTTGCAGTGTTGATTGGCCTGGTCTATGGCTTTTTGCCGTTTATGGTATTGCCGATCTATGCGTCGGTGGAGCGGTTCGACTTCCGGTTTGTGGAAGCGGCCCGCGACCTGGGCGCGAACGACTGGCATATCTTCTGGCGCATTTTGCTCCCGTTGACCATGCCGGGGGTGATTGCCGGGTGTATTCTGGTGTTCATCCCGTCGATTGGGGCGTTCGTCACGCCAGATATGCTCGGCGGGCGCGATGGTCTGATGATCGGCAACTTGATTCACGGGCAGTTTACGCGCACGGCTAACCAACCGCTTGGCTCCGCGCTTTCCATCGTCGTGATGAGCATGGTGATGATCTCGCTGTTGATCTACATTCGTTTTGCGGGGAGAGGGCAAGCCGATGTCCAATGACGTTTACGAGCAACCGGCACCGCAAACCGAAGCGGCACGACCCACTATCATGGCACGGGCGCGGCGGGCGGTGTTCTTGCACAATGTCGGTAACGCCGGTTTTGTGGCGTTCTCTGTGTTGGGGTTTGCCTTTCTGTGGGCACCGATCATCATGTTGGTGTTCTTTTCGTTCAATGACTCGCGTTTCGTCAATGAGTGGCAGGGCTTCACGTTCGATTGGTACGAGAACATCTTCAACGACATCGCCGGGACGGAAGCACGTTTTTCCACCGCGTTAATGCTGGATTCGGTCAAGAACAGTTTAATCGTCAGTTTGAGCGCGACATTCATCGCCACAGTGATCGGAACGATGGTCGCGCTGAGTCTGGCACGCGGTACGTTCCCCGGTAAAAAGTTGTTCGATGGGGTGTTGCTGTTGCCGATCGTCATCCCGGAAATTACGCAGGGGATTTCGCTGGCGATGTTCTTCATGATCGTCTTTGACTACCTGGAGCGCATCAGCGGCGCGCAAGCAAATTTCGGCTTTACCACGATTATCATCGCGCATGTGGTGTTTAACATCTCTTACGTGGCGGTGGTGGTGCGGGCGAGGCTGGCGGGGATGAATCCCCGGTTGGAAGAAGCCGCCCGTGACCTGGGCGCGAACGGCTGGCAGGCTTTCTGGCACATTACCTTTCCGCAGATTATCCCCGGTATCATTGCGGGGGCGTTGCTGGCGTTCACGCTGTCGCTGGATGATTATGTGGTGACGTTCTTTAACAACGGCGTCGGCACGACGACACTGCCGATTTTTGTGTATGGTATGCTCAAAACCGCCGTGACCCCGGAAATCAACGCGATTTCCACGTTGATGCTGGTTGCATCAACCTTCCTAATCGGTGTTTCTCTGATACTGCAAAGACGCAGTTTCAGCCAAACATAATTCACACAAGACAAGTTGAGGAGAAAAACATGCGTAAATTGATTATTCTGATATTGCTTTTGTTGATGGTGACCGGCGTCACCGTCGCGCAAGAGGCGACGGAAGAATCGGCTGAAGACCCGGAGATCGAATGGACGTGTCCTGAAGGCTTCGAGGGGCATACGCTGAGTGTTTACAATTGGGCGACCTACATCGGAGAAACGACCGTTTCCACATTTGAAGAACTGTGCGACGTGACCGTCAACTACGACGTCTACGACAGCAACGAGTCGCTGATCGCTCGTCTGCGACAGGGCAACCCCGGTTATGATATCGCGTTCCCCAGTGACTACGCGGTTGCAATCATGGCGCGTGACGGGTTGATCCAACAGATCGACGTCGAAGCCATCCCGAACTTTGAGAACATCGCGGAACGCTGGCTCAACCAGTCCTTTGACCCCGATCAAGAGTACTCCGTGCCGTATCTGTGGGGGACGTTCGGTGTCGCCTATGATGTGAACGCGGTCGAAGATGGCATCACCAGTTGGGATGATGTGTTCGAATTTGACGGGCGTGTCGCGTGGGTTGACGACTCGCGCTCGACTATCGGCATTGGACTGCAACTGCTAGGCTATCCGCCGAACTCCACCGATGAAGACGAAATCGCCGAAGCGCGTGACTTTCTGCTGGAAAACTCCGACAACGTGGTGGCCATCGCCGGGGATGACGGACAGGCGCTGCTGCAACGCGGTGAGGTAGACATCGCGCTGGAATACAACGGCGACGTGTTCCAGATCATCCAGGATTGCGAATGCGATGATTTCGCCTACGTGATCCCTGAAGAAGGGTCTGTGGTAGACCTGGGCACGATGGTGCTGCTCGAAGATGCGCCGAACCCAGAGTTGGCGCTGGTCTTTATGGACTACATCCATGACCCGGTCGTCAGCGCGTTGATCGTCAACGATGCGGTCTACGCCACACCGAACGAAGCCTCTGTTGAAACCGGCGTCATCGACGAAGCCCTGCTCAACAGTACGGCGATCTTCCCCAGCGAGGACTCGCTCGATAACCTGTTCTTCCTGCAAGATATCGGCGATGCCGAGGAAAACTATAACAACGCCTGGGAAGAAATCTTGATCCTGGGTGGTGCATAGAAGGCTGTGTGGAGATCGACAGTTGCTAATTTAACGCGATAACACACGCCCGTGCTTAACCCTCCCTCCGTCCCCGACTGCGTCGGGCCAACTCCCGCAATCCGCTGTGCGACGATGTCGCACGCTATGGGGGCGGCATCAGCGCGACGTGCTCAGGGCGGGGGTGGGGTTCTGTATTCTGTGCAATTCTGCCTGGGATGTCGTCAGTCGTTTTCAGTATCATCAAAGTCATCAAACATCGAGCAATAGGATCACAACACACAAGCATGAGTGAGATCAAAGTTCAACTGCAAGGCGTGGTGAAAACATTCGACGGTCGCGGCGGTGATAGTAGCGTCCGGGCGGTCAACGACGTATCAATGAAAATCTACGAAGGCGAGTTTTTCGCGCTGCTGGGGCCGAGTGGCTGCGGCAAGACGACCACACTCCGCTTGATCGCCGGGTTTGAGCAGCCGGCCGAGGGCAAAATTTTAATCGACGGTGAAGCGATGCAGGGTATTCCGTCTTATCATCGCCCGGTGAACACGGTGTTTCAGGATTACGCGCTGTTCCCGCATATGACCGTGCTGCAAAATGTGATGTTCGGCCTCAAGATGGCGGATGTACCGCGCAAAGAAGCCGAACGCCGCGCTAGCGAAGCCTTAGAACTGGTGCAGCTCCCCGGTGTAAGCAAGCGCAAACCGCGTGAGCTTTCCGGCGGTCAGCAGCAACGGGTGGCGTTGGCGCGGGCGTTAGTGAACCGTCCGAGTGTGTTGCTGCTCGATGAGCCGCTGGGCGCACTTGACCTCAAGCTACGCCGGGCGATGCAGTTTGAACTCAAGGTGATGCAGCAGCAGCTAGGGATCACGTTTATCTACGTCACGCACGATCAGGAAGAAGCCCTGACGATGGCGAACCGCATCGCGGTGATGAGCGAGGGTGATGTGCTGCAAATCGGACGACCGGAGGAGATTTACGAGTCGCCGCGCACGCGCTTCGTTGCGGATTTCATCGGTGAGACGAACTTCATCGCGGGGACGCTGGTCTCACGTAATGGCAAGTGCGGCACCATGCGGATCGGCAACGGTACCCATGCCGACGCGGTGTTAAGCAGTGACGAATTACAGCCGGGACAGCAGGTCACGCTGGCGATTCGCCCGGAGCGGATTTTACTACGCAGCCTCGATGACTCACTGCCGGATGATGACCAGACAACTTGCCTCGAAGGGCAGATCCAACAGGCGCATTACATCGGCACGGACACACGCTATGTGGTGCGGATTTACGATAGCACCGCGTTGACCGTGCGTACACAGAACACCGATTATCAGGATGCGATGGCGTTCAAGCTCGACCAGCCTGTTCGTGTGTTCTGGAAGCGTGACAACGCCCGCGTGTTGATGGATTGATTGTTGTCAGCGAGTCGCTTCCGACTTTCAACTTCCGAAAGCGAATAGAGCGTGCCGCGAGCATAAACACACATTCGTGGCGGGTGAATTGCTCTTGAGGCCGCGCTCAGTCACATCGAGCGATCAAGCGTGATTGAACGGGCATAAGCCGCCGGGGTCATGCCGATCATCGCTTTGAAGTCCTTGATGAAATGCGCCTGGTCGAAATAGCCGAGGTCGAGCGCCAACGCCGTCCAATCGACCGGCTCCCCGATGGCGAGGCGTTCGGCGGATTCGTGCAGGCGATAACGTTGGATCACCCACTTTGGACTGACACCGACATAGGCGCTAAACAAGCGTTGCAAGCTGCGTTTGCTCAGGCCGAAGCGTTCTGTCAAATGATCGACAAGGGTAAGCTGTGGCTCGGCGACGATACAATCAACGATCCGGTTAATCAAGACGATGTTGTCGTCCGGGGTCGGGGTGCGCTCTCGTAAAAATGACTCGATCTGGGTGATGCGTTCGGTGTCGCTGTCGCAGTGTAGTATCGCCGCTTCGACTCGATTGCCTGGTTCACCAAAGACGTCGTTAAGTGAGTGTACATGGTCGGTCATTTCGGCGACTGACTGCTTTATGAACGGATAGAAGCCGCCGGGTTTGAACTTTACCCCGAACACGCATCCTGAACCGGCAAGCGTGCGGGCGAACTTGCCCGTATCCACACCGAACACACCGGAACGTCCCGCCTCGATGACCAGATTGACGCAGGGATAGGGCAGCGTCCGCTGGGTGTAGGGCGTGTCTAAATCCCATTGGATGCGCCAATAGCGTTCGACGAAGAACGCGAGATCGGGCGCGGGTGGGTAGCGTTGCAAGTCAAACTGCTGCCGCCCTGCGTGGGGATGGAGAATGCCGCGTGTGTGTTCATGTCCTGTTTGCATAATTCGACCGCCAAGACGCCAAGATTAGAGAGATTGGATTTCTGTATTCACTGCGGGTACGAGATAACGTTCTATCGTCGCACGACATGGTGATAACTCTAGGATAGCACAAAAGTTCCAATTTGGCGCGTTTTTACAATACGTTTGCGTGATGGCGATGTAAAGTGATCCTATTGTTCAAGTCATGGTTGAGGGATACACACATGCCAACTGCAAACGCGACCTTCGCTATCAAAACGTGGGAAGAAGAAACCATCGAAGCGTTACAAGACGGACGTAAGCTCACCCGCTGCCATGTGGCCTATGCTTACGAGGGCGACATCGAAGGCGAATGCACACTCGAATATCTGATGTATTATAGCGGCGAAGGCCAGCCGACCACCTTCACCGGCCTGGAACACATCAGCGGCACACTCGACGGCAAACGAGGGAGTTTTGTACTGCATCATACTGGCGTCGAGGAGACATGCTACTCGCCGCTAAACCAGCAAGTGCAGCCTGCTCCTGCTGATACTCCTCGGTATCGTACCAGGTGGCACGATAGGGATACTTCTTCTCACCTTTATAGTGGGGAACGAAGCGGCGATCTTCAGTGAAGTGCTGCGCGTAGCGGTTAGTGATGCCGCTCCACTTCCAATGTGGGAACTCACGCAGAATCTCCCATTGTGGACGGGCACTATCGACCATCTGGCGCAGCTTCTCAAGCTCAGCCTGTGACCAGTGAAAGCGGGTGCCATCGCCCCAGCGAAACACATGCGATGTCGTTGTTCCATCGCGCCAGTGGACGGTGGCTTCGCGCTGCACCTCATTAATCGGATTGCAGGTGATGTGCGTTGCCAGCGCCTCGAACAACTCGCGTTGCTTGTCGCGGGGCACATCCTCCCAACGAGCGATAATCATGTCCAGCACCGGACGCGAGTCGAGCAGCGTGTGTGTCTCCCGTTTGCCTGATTCCAGCTCAGCCAGTTCGGATTGCAATCGGGCAATTTCGCCTTCCTTCGCCGCGTAGCTGGTTTCCAGATTGCGTACCATATCGGCATGTTGCAGCATCTTCAGGTTTTCCAGGATGGCGGCTTT
>DAOTTX010000157.1:0-2604 GCA_034437515.1 Anaerolineae bacterium | reverse complement strand
GGGCTGCTGGAGTTCAAGCTGAAGATTGCCGCCGAGAAGCTGGCGGTCAAAAAGACCAAAGGCAAAGAGGTTTACGAGCCTGCCAAGAATGTCAAGGGCAATCGTGCGATTGCTACGCTCGAAAAAGGCGACGTGTACCTGGAAAACGACAAGCAGGAGCGCAAAGCCACCGGCAGCTACTACACGCCCGATTACATCGTCAAGTACATCGTGCGCCATACCGTCGGACCGGTGCTGGATCGCCAGTTCGCCGCCTGTGAGCCGCGCCTGCGGAACGCACAGAGAGGCTACCGCGACTACGCCAAACTGGTCGAAGCGCGGCGCAAATCCAGCGGCAAGGACGAATACCCCACCGTGTACTGGAACAATCCCGAAATGCAGCAGCTTGTGGACGACTGCCTGAACGTGCGCGTGCTGGACCCGGCGATGGGCAGCGGGCACTTTCTGGTGGAGGTGGTGGACACCATCAGCAACCGCCTGATCGACTTTCTCAACGGGTGGAGCGAGAACCCGGTGTGGCACTTCATCGACCAGACACGCCAGGACATCCTCGACGACATGGAACGCCAGGGCGTGAGCATCGACCCCGACCGCCTGACCCGCGTGGCGCTACTGAAGCGTGCCGTGCTGAAACGCTGCGTCTACGGCGTGGACCTGAACCTGATGGCGGTGGAGCTGGCGAAAGTGTCGCTGTGGCTGGATGCCTTCACGCTGGGCGCACCGCTGAGCTTCCTCGACCATCACCTGAAACACGGCAACAGCCTGATCGGGGCGCGGGTGGCGGACGTGCAGGCGGCGCTGCAAGGACAGCAAACGCTGTTCAGCCAGAACAAGTTCGCCGGGGTGATGCTGGCAACCGACCTCATGCGCCAGGTGAGCTACCTGAGCGACAACACCATCGAGCAGACGCGCAAGAGCGCCCAGGCGTATCGGGATGCCCGCGACCACCTCGCGCCCTACAAGCGCGTGCTGGATGTGTACACCTCGCGCTGGTTCGGCAACGCACCGGGCAAAGCGAAGAAAGGCGCGACCGCCTTCGACCCGACGACGGCATTTTTGCAGCGCGACGACACCCAGGCCTGGCTGGAAGACCCCACCAAGCCGGAGAACCGCCTGCCCGCCGACGACTACATGCAGGCCGGGCTGGTAGCGAAAACCGCCCTGCAAGCCGCTGAGGAGAAACGCTTCTTCCACTGGGAACTGGAGTTCCCGGAGGTGTTCTTCGCGCCGAGCAAACCGGGCGGCCAGGATGTGCAGTTGAGGCAAGACGGCGGTTTCGATGCAGTTGTGGGCAATCCGCCATACGACGTGATGGAAAAAGCCATAGGTGATGCCCGTACTGATGCACTAGATAGCTTCGTCGAATATTTGAGCACGAACTCCATTTACGAGCCAGCACTCGGCGGCAAGCTCAACATCTTTCGTTTCTTCGTAGTTCTTTGGGTCATTATTTTACAGAAGCAAGGCCGCTTTGGTTTGATCATCCCACTGTCTGTAGCAACAGATTTGGGCTGTAGCAATTTACGGCGACACTTATTGATGCAACACTCTCTACAGAGCATTGATGCTTTCCCTGACCGCTACAATCCCAATGAGCGTGTGTTTGCTGATGCGAAGACATCTGTTGCCATACTTGTAGGTGCAAATAAGCATTCACCAGACAACAAATTGACCATACATACACGCTCTGGAGCATCCCTAACTACACAAGCAACCAGTGTTGCAGCGTCACCTGAGGCAATAAACATACTGGATAGTCACGCTTTCACATATCCGCTGACTTCTCAAGCAGTATGGGATCTAATGGTTCAAATTCACCAAGATCTGAAAATTGTCAGGTTGAGCGAAATTGCAGAGATCGGCGCGGGCGAGATACATCTGACGTACTATAAGCCGTACTTTACTGATGATGCGACAGACGTTGAAGTTCTACGAGGGGCTGAATTGCAAAGATTTGAATTAGCTTCGAGTCTCAGTCAAGGCGAAAAGCTCTATCTCAATATCGACGAAGCGAAAAAGCAATTGAATCCAAGGCGATTCGATGCACATCGGGTTGGGATGCAACGCCTGACAGGTACAGAGGACAGATACCGTTTTCTGGCATCTTTGATTGAACCCGGAGTGCAACTTGCTCATACAACGCAGTTTGCATCGCCAAAACCACCTTACCATGCAGCGTATTTGCTTGCGGTTCTATCCTCTCGACTTGTTGACCAACGCTTCCGAATAACAAGCGGGACAACTAACGTGGGCGTATATGAGGTCGAGCAACTTCCATTTCCGCGTATCGACTTCATCACCCCTGCCGACGAGCGCGAACGGCTCGTCCGTGAGATCACCGGGGCAACTGATCTGGGCGACACTGCCGGGGCGCTGTCCCGCGTTCAGGCGGCACTCGCTGCCGGTCAAACCGATGTCGTCCATGACGTGCTGGCGCATCTGGCACAGACGATGATCGACCTCAACAAAGAGAAGCAGGCAGAGGTCGGGCGCTTCCTCGGCTGGCTGGAGGGGCGGCTCAAGATCGCGCCGAAGGACGGCAAAACCGGGCTGGATGTGTTCACCGGCAAGACGATCATCCAGGGCTACCTGGGCGACTATCAA
>DAOTTX010000156.1:0-4647 GCA_034437515.1 Anaerolineae bacterium | reverse complement strand
AGCAAAACCTCAGTCTGACCTCTCATGTAGCGACCTTGTAGAAAATGGCGCTCAGCATTTGCTTGTGAACGACTGGATGGCAACGGTCATCGGGAGCTATACCTACAAGCTATTGCACCGCCAGCCCATCCGCACCTTTATGACGTTCATCGACGCCGACAACGGTACGGTCGCAGGCAAGCCCCTCACCCGCGCCAACGTGCTGGCATATCTCAACGCCGAATAATCCCCCACAAAATCACAACCCAATACAGGAGAACCCGATGCCACGTTTTGCCCGTGTTCTGATCTACCACTGGTGGACCAAGGAACTGCTGGATGAGGTCGTTATCGACACCGATCAGGCGTTTGACCTGATCTGGGAGGACGATCTGGCCCGCGACGCTGTCGGCGACTGGTGCCGCGACCACGATGAGCTGTACGAGGACGTGTGGTGGGAGATTGCCGACGACGCACACTGATCAACTGTCGGGCCAACGGGTTCGACACCCCCTACCCCCACCAACAACCGAGGAGAACAACTGTGAAAACCACGTTCCGTCACCGTGATCCCCGCTTCACGGTGACGATTGCACACGCCTACTGGGGCGGTCGCCGTCAGGTGACCGCCACCGTGCATCTCGACAACTGGGGCCTGTTCTACCGGGCCACCCGCAGCAGCCCGAAGGGGGCCTACCGTGCCGCTGACCACGCCATTCGCAAGTACAACGCGGAGCGCGACTACAGCAAGTGGGCACTGATGCAGCGGGTGCGCGCATGAGCCGCCAACTGCCGCTGTTCGACCTGCCGGAGCCGGACGCGCCCGATCCGCTGTCGCTGTTGCGCGATGGCGCGGCGCTGGTGCTGTCCGTCAGTGGTGGCAAGGACAGTGACGCATTAACCCATTACTTACTGGATAAACGGTCCGCCGAAAACTGGCCGGGGCCGGTGGTGCTGCTTCACGCGGATTTGGGCCGGGCGGAGTGGGGGACCACCCCGGCCTATGTGCGCGATCTGGCGGACCGAAAAGGCGTGCCACTCCATGTGGTGCGTTACACCCACGGCGACCTGATCGACCGAATCTGGATGCGCTGGGAGAAAAACCAGACGCGTCCGCCCTGGCCTTCGTCCAAAATAAGATATTGCACCTCTGACGTGAAGGTCGGTCCACTGTCGCGGGGGATAAGAAACCTGTTCCCCAGCGGTAATGTGATTTGTGCGATGGGCCTACGCGCCGCCGAGAGCCACGCCCGCGCCAAACGCGACATCTTCCGGCCCCGGAAGGACTGCACCGCCCCGACCAAGGGGCGTTTTGTGTACGACTGGCTGCCGATTCACGACTGGACCGAGACCGATGTCTGGGGCTGTATCCGCGAGCATGGCGACCACTGTCATCCGGCCTACCGACTCCCCCGACCCAATCAGCGCCTGTCGTGCAGCCTGTGCATATTGGCGAGTGTCAATGACCTGCTCAACGGCGCAACCCACAACCCCGATACCTACCGCGAGTACTGCCGGATTGAGGCGGTGACCGGCTACAGCTTCCGTCAGGACCTGTGGCTGAGCGACCTCAAGCCGGAGCTACTCCCCGAATCCACCCGAACTGCTGTTCAATCTCACAAGCAAAGGACAACCATATGACCCCCGAATCCCAGGCCCTTCAGACCTACCATGCCCGTTACAACAACATCACCTACCAGGCGGCCCAGGCCGCGATCGTGACCGACCTGCACGGCCCGGTGGTCGCATCACAGCCGATGACGCTGGACGAGGCGCTGGCGAGCGAGCCAGCACACGCGCTGATGAACCTGTTCATCGACGTCGCGCTCGAGTTCGTCGGCCATCCGCTGATGCGCGGACGCTGCGACCGGTTGGCGGCGGCGGTGCTGCACGCCGGACTGAGCGCCGATACCGTGCGCCTGATGGCAACCCACCTGGCCCACTTCGACCGGGCCGCCAGCGCCGACTTTGCCGACCGCACGCTGGCACTGATGGTATTGCGCGATCATGACCTGGCCGACCTGGTCTCCCAGAGCGCCGGGCTGCGTGGCATCTCCGGCGTGATTGTCAACAACCTCGTGAGTGCCGCTCACGCGCTGCTGACGCTGGCGCGGCTGGTGCTGCTCAACGAGCCGTCTGAGACCTACAAGCGTGAGAAGCTGTTAGCCGCCGAGCGGTCGCTGGCGCACGCCAAGGATTGGCTCAGCCAGCTGAACGACAACGGGGCGCGGTAGTGCTCTGATATCGCATGGCCGTCCCCACCCGGGGATGGCCCTTGTTTTTTTGTGGGGAAAACAGACCGGGGGGTGGGGATCAGTCAACGGGCGTTTCATCGTCCAGGCGGCGGTCCAGCCAGGCTTGCGTCTGCGCCAGAATGTCGGCCTCGCGGGGCCGAATGGGTTGAGTTGAGATCACCAGCACGTGAAAGGTCACACACTGGTTGGCGTCGGTGCCGATCAAGATCGCGCTGTAGGTGGGCGCGCCCAGCGTCTCGAAGGCGTCGTTGAGGCCCTCACTGCGCGAAAAGGACGTCCACATCGCGGTCTGGTCGGTAAAGTGCCAGAAGCCGCCCGGCTCCCCCAGTTCATCGGGACTGTCGTTGTACCCCAGACAGCCGACGTAGGGTTGGAGGCGGCGGGGTGTTGTCGTATCCGTCATGCGGTTCTCCAAAACATATGGGTCAGTGCTTTCAGGATAGACGTAAGCCGAAAAGGTGGGAAAGGGGATTGTTATGGGTTTCATCCCATAGTTGTTAATATTTGCTGGAAAAGTGTGACGACAATCGGTAACGTGAGGGGTAAAAAACAATGAAAGGCCGTCGCTATGCCTTCTGATCCCATCGCCGACAAGCCGCGCTACACGTCCAGCAGCGGTTGGGGGATTCCCGACCTACCCTACGCGCCGTTGAGTGCCATTCCCGACTGGCTGGTTCCGTATCGCACGCGAACCCGCGACAAGCCAACCGACGGCGGCGCAGTCCACTTCTTCCTGTTTGACGCGATCTTCGAGAGCGTGTGGAACGCACCGACCAAATCCGCCCGCTACCTGGACCGGTTTGAGGTGCTGCTGTCGCCTGACTTCAGTTTGCACGCCGAGATGCCACTCGCGCTGCAAGTCTACAACGTGTATCGCTCGCGCTGGTGCGCCGCCCACTGGACCGCACGCGGACACACCGTAATTCCGACCGTTGGCTGGAGCACGCCGGAGAGCTACGCTTTCTGCTTCGATGGGATTGCGCCGCACAGTGTCGTTGCCCTGACCACACTCGGCACGCGCCGCCGCAAATGGGACTTTCTACACGGATTCGACGTGCTGTGTGAGCGCGTGATGCCGTCAGCGGTGCTGTGCTACGGTGAGCCGTTCGCTCAAATGGCGCGGGTGGACGTGCGCGTGTATCCGAACCGCTGGCAGCGGGTGGAGGCGGAACGCGATGGGCGGTAGAGGACGGCGCTACTTTGCGCGGCACTATGCGCTTGATCTTGCCGCAGGCGTGATGTTTGAAACAATCGAGACACTCACCGAGCGCCCCTACGAATTTCCAGAGCCGCCGAACCCCGACCTGATCCCGCGTGGCTATGAGGTCGTCGGCACCGCCTGGGACGGCGAGAAAACGCCGTACTATCCGCTGATGCCATCCGACCGGGCGTGGGTGCTGGTGTCCCGCGATGGTGACACGATTGGCGACAATCCGCTGGATGGCTCGCACAACTTCGGCATGGAGACGCCCACACTGTCGTGGCAGAACGGCTCGCAGCGGGTGGAGCTGTACGTGGACGGCATGACGCATGAGGACTGGATGGACGCCTACGGGCTTGAGTTCCGCGTGACGAAAAATGGCTTTGTCACGTCGAAACGCATGTCGCGGACGCTGCGTGACTATCGCGTGTTCGACCGTGTGCCGGAGGACAGCCTGACGATTGACGTAATGGACATGGACAAGACCGGTGAGGAGATCTGGGACGGGGCAGGATTGGTCAGCCGTGACACCCTGCTGCGCATGAAGCTCAGTCCACACATGACCCAAGCGGCACAGGATCGGCTGCGCGACGAGATTGCCCACATCGGGCGGGTGGAGTTTACGATTGTCAACGGTGATGGGCAGTTCAAAGGGCACGCGATTGTCGTTGACGATTTAGACGTGGATTTTCGCCTGCCGCCCGACATCAAGCAGGATGTCCGCACAACTGACGGCACGGCGTTTGTCGGCTTCAATTTCGTGCATGGTCACGACGACATGCGGCTGGACGTGCAGAGCATCATGAACCTGCATCCGTTTCTGGATGCTGAGGGGATGCTCACCTATCTGGAACAGGAGGGCGCGCTGTTCCGCGAGGCAGTCGAAACGGGCAAGAAGGCGGAAGCGATGGCGCGCCTCGAACGGGCAACCACCGAAGACCTCGAAGCGTGGCCTCTGCGCAGTTTCTTTGCTCGCGGCGGGGAGGCATCGTGGTTTCCGGGCATGGTCAAGGAGCTGGTGAACGGGCATATCCAGCGGCTGGAGGTCGGGCTAGAACGCGGCAAGCTGCGCGTCCCATATAGCGGCGGACGCTACTACGTCATGACGCAGGATGTGGCGACAGCAGCAGGGCTGGACATCCACGTCGAACCGGGACAGGTGCATCTCGACCCGAAAACGGGCACGGCGTGGGTCAACAGTGACGACTGGCT
>DAOTTX010000155.1:0-2140 GCA_034437515.1 Anaerolineae bacterium | reverse complement strand
TGGCTATCGCGTTTGGCGCGATACCCGCAACATCAACCCGAACCAGGACTTCACCGCCGAGATCGAGATGGGTATTGAACAATCGGATGTAATCGCGGTCTGCGTGACGCCCGATATTCGGCGAAAAAACAGCTTTGTACGCCGAGAGATTCAATATGCCGATGTGGTAAAAAAGCCCGCGTTTCCCTGCCGGGTGCTGGATGTACCACCGCCGATTTCCATCATCAACAAGGAATGGCTGGAATTCCACAAGGATTGGGACGGCGCGTTTGCACGCCTGCTCAAGCTGGTAGGCAACCCGAACCTGCAACAACCATCCGGTGAATATCAGGCACCGCCCGACGACCCTTTCCGCGAGTATTCACAAAAGCTCTACCAGCAGATTGTCCGCTATCTGGATCAAGTGGTGATTAAGCTCATCGACCTGGAAGCGGCGACTGCACCGGATGCGGTGCCACAAAAACAGACCGATGACATCCTGTTGGAATTCTTCGAGAGTTCGATCTTCGCCAGTGATCCGACTGAAGAACTGCCGCAGCACACCACATTTGCGGACGCCTTCAACCATCATAAAGGCCGTTTGCTGCTGCTTGGTGAACCGGGGGCTGGCAAGACCATCACGCTGATGTCCCATGCACGGGATGCCGTCGCCGCCCGCCTGGAGGATCCCACGCTGCCGCTGCCGCTGCTCAAGATCGCCGCCACCTGGAAATCCAACCCGCCTATGCCGCTTGTCGATTGGGCAGCCGGCAATTCCAACCAGAGGTTGGCGGACGCGCTCAAGCCGATCATCGCCGGAGGGAAGGCGTTGCTGCTGCTGGATGGGCTGGATGAACTCGGCGGGGAGCGTCCGATTGATCCACAGAAGCCGGACGGCGAAAAATATGACCCGCGCCAACGCCTCATTGACGCCGTGAGTGACCTGCACGCCGATAATCAGGTGTTGGTGACGTGCCGCGTCGCCGATTACGCCGCGATTGGGCAGCAAATCCCATTAGATGGCGCGATCACGCTGCAACCGCTGACCGATGATCAACTGAGCGAGTATCTGGCCGATCACCCAGACATTTACGCGGCTATCCAGGCGGATGAGCAACTCCGCGACCTCTCGCGGACGCCCTTGTTGCTGAGCCTGATTACCTTCGCCTGGGATAAGCTGGACGATACCATCAAATCGAAAGGCGACCTGGGAGCGGGGGATGTGCGCGACGCCATCTTTGAAGCCTACTGCCGCCAACGCTATGAGCATGAGGCGAAGAAACGCAATGCCGACCTGCCCTTCACCTACGCCGAGATGATGGCGGTGCTGGGTGAACTGGCGATGTGGAACGCACAGAATGTGCGGCCTCGTAAAGCTCGGAGGTATGATGAGGCAAAACCTGAAGAAAACGTATTGATCCCTTATGACTTCGTATACGTGGTCAAAGATGTTGAACGGGTAGAACAATTTCAGCAGATGACCACCCATCTCAACATCCTTGCGCCGACCAACGAGGCGGACTATCGCTTTGTGCATCTGCTGCTGCGAGATTTCCTGGCGTATACGTTTGCGCTACCACGGTTGCGGGATCAGTCTTATTGGCGACAAGGCGGTTTGTCTAGTACCATTTCAAATCCAATCGTCACATTAGGGACGGTCAAAGATTACCGCGCCGTGGAGCCGTTGATCGCCTGCCTGGGCGATGGGGAGGCAGATGTGCGGCGGTCTGCGGCGGATGCGTTGGGACAGATCGGCGATGCGCGTGCCGTGGAGCCGTTGATCGCCTGCCTGGGCGATGCGAATAGTGATGTGCGGGGGTCTGCGGCGCGGGCGTTGGGACAGATCGGCGATGCGTGTGCCGTAGAGCCGTTGATCGCCTGCCTGGGCGATGCGAATAAGAGTGTGCGGAGTTGGTGTGCGGTGCAGGCGTTGGGACAGATTGGCGAGCCAGCCGTGGAGCCGTTGATCGCCTGCCTGCGCGATACGGATAGTGATGTACGGGGGTGGTCTGCGGCGCTGGCGTTGGGAAAGATCGGCGATGCGCGTGCCGTGGAGCCGTTGATCGCCTGCCTGCGCGATGAGGATTGGCGTGTGCGGTCGTCTGCGGTGGATGCGTTGGGACAGATTGGCGAGCCAGCCGTGGAGCCGTTGATCGCCTGC
>DAOTTX010000154.1:0-2501 GCA_034437515.1 Anaerolineae bacterium | reverse complement strand
GGAGGATGTCGAAGACCTCCTTGGCCATCTCGAAGTACCGCCGAGCCAGATACCCGGCCACGCCGAACATCCCGCTACCCACGGCCATCATTGTCATTGGCTCTGGCATTTCAATTGTCCTCACTTTGCTCGTTTGGCGGCTTGTTGCCGCCTCGCATCAGCAGCGTGTCTTCCCGCTTATGCGGGGTAAACACTACGCACTGGAGGCGAACACTCACGCAGGACCGTCAGCAGGAATGCGCACACGACAAAAACATGTGCCTGGAAGAAGGAAACCTCCGTTTACCTTCCAGCCAGGGACTGCTGACGATCTGCTGCCCTTACCACCGGACCTCCGAAAACGCCCCGAGGGACGATCTCGCCGGCAGCACATCCTCCGATGCAGGCAACCTGCGAGCGACGGATACGCCTCCATTTCCGCCAGCTTCGCAGCTGTACGCCTTTTCGGTTCCCACGGCCACGAGGCAGCTGGCCTCATGAACTGGTATATTGTAGCCCAACCCCCTGATTCCGCAAGCCAAATTCCATTTCTTTATGCTTTTTGATACCGCTTTTGTCTTATATCGATAAGGGCAAACTGCTGAACACCTGTACATGATACACCCTATACCGACTCGACATTTTATATGCATTCTATGCAAACTCCGAATACTCGGCGTGAGATGGTTGGCCTTGATCCAAAGGGCGATGGCTCGGTACACCACCATCGCCACATCGCCCCCAGGTAACAACGGAACGTTGTTGCCTATACAGCCAATCGCCGAGGACGTTGGCCCGGCCGTGGCAGACCGAAAAGACACCGCCAGCCCGCATCGCGACCAAACGCAGGTTGACCCTGAGCAATCCGACTGACCCAATCGGCCCGGCTGCATCACTTCACTCTGGTGCACGCGCAGTCGCCGCATGAAGGCCGGGGACAACTGTTTACGCGATAGATGCACGTTCAGGGAATCTCTGAGGTCGGATGTTTGCATGAGCTTTTCTGAACTTTGTTCTTGAAACTATGCAGGGCCGGGGTATAGTAATCGATGTGGGAAGGGCCCGTCCGTCGGCAGCTCCGGCGCGAATGGCTATGGAACGAGCCGTTAAAGCATGGAATGGAAGGCTCGGCGTTGTCCGGTGAAGGTTCCGGACGAAGTGAGGATCCGGCTGTAAAGGGATTCAAAGCCGAGGCGCGAGGATAGTTTGACCTGCCCCCTTGCGAGAGATATCCTCTCCTTCGTGTGTGATGCCTGTGTGCAAGCGTCTTGCGCGTGCTGTTGGCGATGAGTATTGTCGGCTGTGTGTGAGTGACGTCGTTGGCCTGTTGCGGGGCCGGGACATGGGCAGTTCGAAATGTTGAGGAAGTCCAATGCGGTTCAGCCGGCCGGCTGCCTGACGGCCCGGGTGGAGAACCGGGAAGGAGGACTCAACGGATTTGGGAGCAGAATGCGCAGGACTGAGGGCAATGGGCCCTCGGCTGCAATAACAAAGGGTAGCCGTTGCAGGTCAAGGCCTGATGACGGGCACCGGGGACTCAAAAACAACGAGAGAGATTCCTCACACAAAAGGAGTGACACACAATGAAACACATGAGACTTATTCTGATGGCGGGCCTGATAGTGGCCCTTGCAGCACCGGCATGGGCAGTGACCGTGCCAAATGGTCCGGTCCATATTAAGATGGACACCTGGGTCAGCGGTACCACGTACTCGGGCCTGGCGGATGGAACCTATACCGACTCAGGCGTATTCGGGCCTGCTGGCACTCCTGGCCCAGGCGCCAAGACTGGTGAAGACACCTGGGGTATTTTCAAGATCACGACGATCAATACCGGCCTCGTGCAGGTCCCCCACAAAAACATCAGCAGCAGTGGAGGTACACCGCCTTTCAGTGACGGTACCGGTGGGAAGGAACTGGTTGGTATCTTCTGGGGCGGACAGGACAGGGCCGTCACGATCAACGGTACGACGACCACCACCGAAAGCTCCGGTCTGAAGGTGGCTATCTGGGAACAAGATGCTGGCACCTTCAGTCAAAGCGGGCCTGGTGACCGAAACACCGACCCGTGGGATTACACCAGTATCGGAGACGATGCCTCTTCGTCGCTCTGGCTGACGGCGGAGACCACTCCCGGCTTCTTCGCGGCTGGGGCGCTTCCCACGGTGACGGAGTTCTCGTCAACTTTCGATATCAGTGGCGGGCTGGGAACCTTCGCTGGTACTTCCCTCGGCTACTTCCAGGTTGGCACGCTGACTGGCGTAGGCACGGGAAGCGCCAACAGCGTGTTTGACACGGACTGGTTCTGGGGCGACGTCGACCCAGACGCCTATAAGGCTGATTTCAGATTCTTCATGAACACGGAAGTGGACAACACATGGTCCCTGAACGGCCAAGACCCGGTGACCATGGTGGCGGTCCCTGAGCCGATCACGATGTTCGCGGCCGTGAGCGGACTGGGCGGACTGGGAATGTACCTCAAGCGTCGCAAGCAGCGCGACTAGAGTAGTGATACGGGGCGA
>DAOTTX010000153.1:0-6064 GCA_034437515.1 Anaerolineae bacterium | reverse complement strand
ACGACGGCTGGGTCGGCGCGGCTGAGGCGAAAGAAGCCATTCATAACTCGATGAAACTCTATCGTGAGAAGTTCCCCCCCACCGGGCTTTGATCGACGGATGAAATAGATGGAATATTTGACGGGGCGTTCGATGAAGTCGCCCCGCTTCCGCGTTTTGCCCCTACTCAATCGCTGCCGAGTCGATCAACCAGAGATATTGGTACGGCGCAAGGTGTAGGCGGTCGTCGATTTGCACCGTCGCGCCGCTGATAAGATCGACACATTCCGCTGGTACACGCCAATAATAATTGACCAGCGACCGCTCTAGATCCTGATGATTCTCGGAGAAATTCGCCAGCACCAGCACCTGACTGTTACGAATGAAACTCAACACATGCGGTGAGCCGTTGTCGAAGAACAGCGTGTGCAGGTCAGCAAGGGCGGGTGTGCGCTTACGGGCGTTAATCATCCGTTGCAGCGCGGTGAACACGAAGCCCGGTGCGGTGCCGCGATTGTGACGGTCTTCGGCGCGTTCCCAGTCAAATGCCGGGCGGTGCACCCAACGTCCGTCGTCAGCCTTGCCGGGGATTTCTTTATAGCTGTAATCGTTGAGCATGGCGATCTCATCACCGAGATAGATTAACGGGATGCCGCCCGCGCCTAGAATGACGCTGTGCATCATGGCGATGCGCTGCTGGGCGGCGAGTTGCCAATCGCCCTTTTCAGCAGCGATAGCCTGCTCTAACCCGGCGAGTGAGGCCGTCGTCCCGCAGATACGCATATCCAGTGTGTGCGGGTTAAAGTTGAAACCCAGGCCGTTGGCGAAACTGCCACCAAAGCGCCCGGTGTAAAAGGCGTTGAGGAACTGGCGATGGTCAAAGCCGTTGTGGATACCGACCGCCGCCGCGTCCTCGTCCGCGAACGACCAGCCGATGTCATCATGCACGCGGATGTAATTTACCCACGCAGAGCGCGGCTCGATCTCGTAGCGGCGGCTCATCGCGTAGCGCAGCAACTTGACCTCACGGGTCGCCAGCGCCTCCCAGACGAGCGCCATGAATGTCGGGTTGTACGACAGCGGGCACTCATGCCAGTCGATATAACTGGCGACGTCGTCGGGATGCACAATCGCCTCAGACTTGAAGATCATCGCGGGGGCGGCGATCTGCACCAGCGCGTTAAACGCCCGGATGATGTCATGCACTTGTGGTAGGTTCTCACAGGGGGTGCCCAGCCGCTTCCAGATGAACGCGACCGCATCCAGCCGCAGCACTTGCGTCCCCTGGTTGGCGAGAAACAGCATCTCACCGAGCATGGCGTTAAACACCGCCGGGTTGCTATAGTTCAAATCCCATTGGAAGTCGTTGAACGTCGTCCACACCCAACGGCTGATCTCATCACGATAGGTAAAGCTACCCGGTGCCTGTTCGGGGAAGATCTCGCGCAAGTTGTCTTCGTACTGGTCGGGCAGGGTGCGGTCGGGGAACAGATAATAGTAATCCTGGTATTCCGGGTCACCTTCGAGCGCCCCCAGCGCCCAGCGATGCTCGTCTGAGGTGTGGTTGAACACGAAATCCAGCACCAGGCTGATATTGACCTCGCGCAGTGCCGCTGCCAGTGTGGCGAGGTCGTCCATCGTGCCGAGGTCGGGCATGACCTGCCGGTAGTCACTGACCGCATAGCCGCCGTCGCTGTTTTCCGCCGGTGCTTTGAAAAACGGCATCAGATGCAGGTAGGTCAGGCCGAGTTCTTTGAAGTACGGAATCTTCGCACGCACGCCGTTGAGGTCACCGGCGAACAGATCGACATAACACACCCCGCCGACCATATCCTCGCTCTTGTACCAGTGTGGGTTTTCCTCGCGCAGTCGGTCGAGCTGATGCAAGTCAGCAGACCGGGTTAGATACGCCTCTACCAATGTCTCGATGATCGTCTGCAAGTGATAGAAGAAGTCGTATTTGTCGCCGTAGATCGCCAGCAGATGCCCGAACGCACGCGGGAAGTGCGCGTTCAGGCGCTTGGCGAAGGCGGCGTAATCTTCCTGCTCGGTGAACTGCGCTTCTACGCGGGGCAGCAACCGTTTGAGTGTGCGCTGCGCTTCGTGCTGAATCCAGCCGTCATCATGGTGCATAGTGCATCCCTAACCGTTGCTCGTGAGTAATATGCACATGATTATAACGTCCTTTGTACGATCACCCTATGGTTGGGCACACCCTCAGTACCTGTCACCCCTCGGAGTACCATCGGCAATGCAGGGCATAGTAAGCCCAAAAGTGCCGCTAGCAACCTGATTGCACCTCCTATTAGCGCTAGCATGTGCCTTTTCAGCTGCAATAACGGCATTTTCAAGACTGACACATGGGGGTGACAGGTACTAAGGGGCACACCAGGGTGAGAGGCGTGCCCGATCTTATCTCCAGATGCTAGCGTTCTTGCGCGTCACGGACGGCGACCGCCGTCATGGTGACGATTTCCTCGACTTCGTCCCCGGCCTGGAGCACATGCACCGGCGCACCCATACCGAGCAGGATCGGCCCGATGGCCTCGGCTTCGGTCAGGCGGTCGAGCAGCTTATAGGCGATGTTCGCCGCGTCCAGGTTGGGGAAGACCAGCACATTGGCGTCTTTGACCTCACTGAACGGGTAGCGTTCCTCGATGATCTCCGCGACGACGGCGGTATCGGCTTGCATTTCACCGTCGATCACAATATCCGGGCGGCGATCTTTGACGATATCAACCGCCTGCTGAATTCGTGTAGAACGCTCGTGCGGGGTACTGCCGAAATTAGAAAACGACAGCATCGCCACCTTCGGGTCGATTTCCAGCGTTTGCGCGAAGTCATTGGCGAGGATGGCGATCTCCGCCAGTGTTTCCGCGTCTGGGTCGATGTTGACGGTCGTATCCGCAAAGATGTAGACCTTGCCCTTGACCAGCGTCAGGTAAACACCGCACGCCCGTTGTACTTCGCCGCGAGTGCCGAAGACTTGCAACGCCGGGCGCATGATGTCCGGGTATTCGTGCGTTAAGCCGCTGACGAACGCATCGGCCTCGCCGGTGAGCATCATCATCAGGCCATAGTGGGTGCGGCCCTGGATCATGCTGCTGGCCCGTGCCCGGCTGACACCCTTCCGCGCCCGAATTTTGAGATATTCGTCCACGAAGTCAGGGCGATCCATACTGTGTGGGGTAATCACTTCGGGGTGGAAGTCCAACCCTAGCTCGTTGATAATGCGCATCACGTCGTCTTTTTCCGCCAGTAGGATCGGTTCCGCAATGCCCTCGTCGTAGACTTGATAGGCCGCCCGGATGATCTTGGGATGTTCGCCCTCGCCGTAGACCACCCGCTTGTGGTCGCCGCGTTTGGCGCGGTTGACGATGGTATTGCGTACCATCTGCCCCTGCCCCTGCCGGGCGATCAAACGCTCACGGTACTCGTCGATGTCGATCTCCCGCCGGGCAACGCCGGAGTCCATCGCGGCTTTTGCCACCGCCGGAGCCACATACAACAGCACACGCGAATCAAGCGGTTTGGGGATCAAATACTCGCGCCCGAACTTGAGCGCGTTCAGATCATAGGCGTTGAGCACACTGTCGGGGACGTCCTCGTGGGCCATCTCCGCAAGGGCACGAGCCGCCGCCATCTTCATCGCCTCGTTGATGCCGATCGCGTAGACATCCAGCGCCCCCCGGAAGATAAACGGAAAGCCCAGCACGTTGTTGACCTGATTGGGGTAGTCACTGCGCCCGGTACCCATGATAACGTCATCGCGTACAGCGTGGGCGTCCTCCGGGCGGATTTCGGGATCGGGGTTTGCCATCGCAAAGATGATCGGATTATCCGCCATCTTCTCGATCCACTCCGGCTTGATGCTGCCCGCGACGGACAGACCCAGCACCACATCCGCACCCTCGAACGCTTCCGGCAGTTCGCGCACGTCGGATTTCGTTGCAAACTCCGCTTTGTACTTGTTGACCCGCTCCCGCCCTTCGTAGATCACGCCGCTGGAATCCGAAATGATGATGTTCTCATGTTTGACGCCGAGCTTGGTATAGAACCGGGCACAGGCGATGGCACTCGCACCAGCACCAACCACCACAACCTTGAGGTCTTCAAGTTTCTTCCCGCTGATCTCACAGGCGTTAATGAGTGCCGCACCGGAAATAATCGCGGTGCCGTGCTGGTCGTCGTGGAAAACGGGAATATCGAGTTGTTCTTTAAGACGCTGCTCCACCTCGAAGCACTCCGGCGCTTTGATGTCCTCCAGGTTGATGCCGCCGAAGGTCGGCGCGATGGCCTTACACACCGCGATAATTTCATCAGCAGTGGTGGAATCGATTTCGATGTCGAACACATCCACATCGGCAAAGCGTTTGAACAGCACACCTTTACCCTCCATCACCGGCTTAGACCCCAACGGGCCGAGGTTGCCCAGCCCCAACACCGCCGAGCCGTTGCTGACGACCGCAACCAGATTGGCACGGGCGGTCAACTCGAAGACTTGCAGCGGGTCACGGTCGATTTCCAGGCACGCTTCGGCGACGCCGGGAGAATAGGCCAGTGAAAGATCGCGCTGGGTGGCAAGCGGCTTGGTCGGGGTGATCTGGATTTTGCCCGGTCGTCCCAGCCGATGATAATCTAACGCATCCTGTTTGGTAAATGACATGAACTATTGTCCTTGTTTAAGGTTTCTCATTGTCGAGTATAGTCCTACGAACAACGCCATACAAGCAGCGACTCATTCTGGCTGCGTCCGGGTACAGGGTGACATCGAGGTCGGGATTCGGAGGAATCTCAATCCTAAACACACTCCCAAACCCCGCAAAGACAATTCGTTGAGATAGTACTTTAGTACGGGATGGGGTGACATTGCCAGTAGTATATGAATAAATAGATGTATAGAATTGTCACAACTTTGTAGCAGTATTGGGGAAAATACATGATGAATATCCTTATAATTGACGACAATCCGATGATGCGACAGATGGTCGTGACCGGGTTGAATGGAAAGTTTGATGTGCGTGAAGCCCGTAACGGCGTCGAAGGGCTGGATTTGATCGCCCAGCATCTACCCGACATCATCGTCTGTGATGTCGCCATGCCGGAAATGAACGGAGTCGAGCTGCTCAAACGTGTGCGTGCTAATCCTCACACGGCGGGGGTACCCTTCTTATTCCTCACGGCAGAAAGCAGCCCGAACAGCCGGCAAGCGAGCCGAGAACACGGTGCGGACGGCTATCTCGTCAAACCATTTGCCATGCGTGAACTGCTGCGTGCGGTCGATAAGATCCTGCATAGTCGCCAAGCGGGTGTCGGCGACTAGCCTCTATAGTCTGCGACCGTGATCGTTGGCGGCGATTGGTGGAAGCGGATGCGTTGTTCACGCGCTCACAGTTCGACCTGACGTTAGAAAGTGCTACGGCGTTGATCGGTGCGGAGGATTTTGGTGATGTCGCCGGAAAGCGTGTGTTCTGTCGCCGTGTTACCTGCCGCACATTATGATGTGGTCGATCAACCCTACGCGCTCAACCTCTTGCCAGAGGTGCGGGTTGTCTTTCAACAGGTGGCACGGGTGATGAAGCCGGTTGGCTTTTACCGCTTGAGGTGTGCCAATCCATTTGCCGCCGGGATCACCGAACGTGCGTGGAAAGGTGAAGGCTACACGCTCCCAGAAACCTATGAACAGGGACGGCGTTACACTTACCCTGATCAAGCATGGGGCTACGATCGCGACGATAGCAAAGCCATCCCACCCCCGCAGGAATTCCAGCATACGTTAAGCACACTCATCAATAGGCTGGTCGAAAACAGTCTCATGCATGTCAATTTAGGCTCTTTCGACCCCACCCGGTCTGACCTGCGGTCAGCCCACCCTCCCCGTTGACAGGAAGGGTATCATCACTACTAATGCTTAGCTGCTAGTTATTCGTGCATTTTGCGGCTCTGTAGGTGCAAGGGGGATTTAGGGGGATAGGCAGCAGCATCTTCACAATGCTGCTGCGGATGCCGACTAATCCACCGGGATAACCAGTTCTTGACCGATAGAGAGCCGGTCAGGGTTGGTGAGGTCGTTGGCCCCGACAAT
>DAOTTX010000152.1:0-14952 GCA_034437515.1 Anaerolineae bacterium | reverse complement strand
CGGCTGCGCGGCGGTATTGACCGCCAGGTAGAAGCCGCCGTCGTCGCCACGCACGTGGAGCTTGCCATAGCCGCGATCCTGGGTCAGGGGAAGAAAATTTCCCGTGGGCGTCGGCGATCCAGGCATCTGCAACGGCCCATCCGCTGGATCTATGCCGCCCACGCCGGCGAAGGCGATCCAATCGTCCGTGCCCGTGGTGCTGCTGACGATCATCGTCTGGCCGCCGTTGGACTCACCGAAGGCATAATACGTGTTGTTCAGGGGAATGACGTCGTGGAAGCCGTAATAGACGAACCCTTGCGCGGTGGTGAACGCCGCGCTGTTGGCAATCGTGAACGTGGAGACGTGCGTCCATGTGATCAGATTATTGGAGACGTAGAAATTGTGTTGGGAGTTGTTGCCGTCCGATCCCCAGCCGCGATAGTCATAGGTCGTGCCGCTGATGACGACGGGCCAATCCTTGACCACGAAATGCGTATCGACGATGTTGGTCGCAGTGCTGGCGGCGCTGAATCCCAGCGGGCCGGTCGTCGTCTGGTTGAAAGAGATGCGTCCGCTGTTGTCGCGATCCTCGAAGAAGACCGTGAAGGCGTCATCTTGCCCAAAGCTGCTCATGTAGCGCGGCTGAAAATCGCTTGCCGTGGGATGGGCGAGCGGTTGCGTTGGCGTCTGATCCTCGATGGTGACGGGGTAGGGTTCCTGCGCGGAGACCGCCTCGTGGCTCAATAACAAAAAGAAGGCGAATGCGATAGCTAGGGTTATTAATTTTAATTTCACTTTCTATCCTTCCTAATAAAACTGGAGTCTTCCACCTGGCTGTAACAATCTGCAAGTCGCTGCCAAGGCAGGTTAATTATGGTCAAAGTATGCTTCCTTGTGCGTATTTCCTATTGGTTCAAATGACCCAGACTCCCATATGTGGGGGATGGGTCAGCTTGAACCAATACAAATAGGGGCTATATGACTCACCGGCCGAAGGACGGTGGGTCATATAGCCCCTATTTGTAGCTTGCAAGACGGTTTTCAAAGATGACCGCAGCAGTAGTTAACATCAACTGGAAAACTCCAGAATAAAGTAGATATTTATCTTTTTATGCTCGTTTACTGGACTCTGGCAAATTTAGACCAACTTGCAAGAACGGGCTATCTCTGGTAATCTTGGCGAAAAGTCAGGATTTATTCCAAGCTGGGAGGTAGCCCTATGTTGAAACAAATAGTCGGCTCGTCGCCGTTTCTTGTCACATTTATCCTGATGCTGCATTTGAACCTTTCCAAACCTCAGCGCAAGCACTTGCTCCGTGTGGTAGATGCTATTATTGTCTGTGAAGGGCGAAAAACCCTGGCTAATCTGTATCGCCAGTGTGTAGAGGCCCCCGACACCAGCGCTGTGGCCGATTTCTTCCGCGTGAGTCCTTGGGAAGCGAAAGATATCAATCAATCGCTGCAGTCTTTCGTACTTGAGGATATGTTGCAACGAGCAATGGAAGAAGTGGCAGAACCTATCATTTGCCGATTGGGTTTTCATAACTTAGTCCTTTAGATAGTGTGCCTTCAAATGTGTGTCAATCTTAGGCCTATTGTAGCGCAAAAGACGATCTGTGACATTAGGGTTTTGTAGCAATTATGTAGCAGGTGGGTTGGACGCCAGGGGCATGAAAAAAGGGCTCTACGCGGATTCGAGGAGTAAAAAAGTCTATGAATCGAATAGCCTTCTGCACCCTCTATATCTAGCGGGTATCAATGTTCTATAACCAGATACGGGGAGTAATTAAAGCGATCCCAACATTTTTCGCTTTCTACCCCTCGAATCCGTGTAGAGCCCCTTTATATAGGCAAATTTCGCCCGTACTGCCTAGATATGGGGGTAGCAAAATAAGATATGTATTTCTCGAAGGGTCAAGTCGGATTTCCTGGGCTTCGAATTTCAAAAAACATTCGTGAAGTTCGACCATTCGTGTGATTCGTGATAGAAAATCAGACTCTTGGCCACGAATGTCGGGTAGTGAAGCCAATTGATAGCTATTTGCAGCAGCCCAAATTAACCAATCCTATGACACTTCGCACAAATCAGTGATCTGCGCCAACACAATAGCAATGTGAAGTGATAATTCGCTGCCGTTTCGTCAGTAGGGCGGCACGACTTTACGAGACTTGACACAAGAAAGCACTGGATATCGAGGATTTTCAACTACTTAAGGAGGCAAACGTGAGAGAAGAGCTTTATACTGTCCGCGGGCCGAAGACGATGCCCGAGATGACCGACGCAGAAGTAAGAGACGCCTTAGACGCCGGAGCCGACACCGTAGTCGTAGGGGTGGGCTCTGTTGAGTCCCACGGTGGTCACATCCCTCTGGGATGTGACACGTTCCAAGTCACGGAGTTCACCAGGAGAACGGTGGCCAAACTCACCGACCGCGGCTTTCGTGCAGTAGCAGGGCCTATCGTTCCATTCGGCATGTCTTCGTATTACCGGGATGTCCCTGGAACATGCAGCCTTTCGGGGCCCACGCTCAAGGCAGTAATAAAGGAAATCTGTCTGGGGCTTCATCATCAGGGGTTCCAGAAGATCGCCCTGATTCTTGGTCACGGGGGAGACTACTTCCCTATGATGGAAGCCGCACAGGAGATCGTAGATGAGACCAAGGCTCAAGTGATGGCATTGAACTGGGTGTTGGCGATGCAGGCCAGGGTTGCCGAGTTCTCAGAGTCGAAGGGGCCGGATGGACACGGTGGGGAGATCAACACGTCGAACATGATGGCCGTCATTCCCGAGCTAGTCCAGATGGACCGTGTGCCAGAAGCCCACTTCCCCATGGTGACGGCCGATATGGCTCCATCGTCACAAGTCATTGGAGAGGGGCGCATTGATGAAGAAGCTCTTCCTCCCTTCGCCTACTCTCCTCTCATTGGAGGTGGAGTTTTCATACCCATAAAGGACTACTGGAATGAAGCTGGGGGGTCGCCCATTGTTGGAGATCCCTCCCTGGCGACGCCACAAAAAGGAGAAGTCTGTATTGAGATCATCACGGACTGGCTGGCGGATGTAATCGCAGTGAACTGGGCGAGTTAATAATCAATGAGGGTCCGCAGGGGTTGCCAGTCACCCCGAGAATGACTGGCTGGGCTCAGCCGCCCAACAATCTGTCAGGTTAAGTGACCATACATAGGAGTTAGAGCAGATGAACAAAGTAAATGACTTATCGCTGGAGACCCTATTCTATAGAAGACTTACAGATTCACAGTTGGATACTCTGCACCACGCGACATTGCAGCTCTTGGAGGAGATCGGCATTCGCTTCAGGAGTGCTGAAGCGCTCGAGATCTTCGAGAAAGGCGGCGCAACGGTCGCCGCCGACCGTGTCTGCATTCCGAGTTGGCGGGTAGAATGGGCGCTGCAGCGAGCTCCCAAACGTCTAACGCTCTTCGATCAGACTGGAAGATCAGCTATTCGTCTTGAGGGCCGTTGCTCCTATTTCGGGAATGGATCCGATTTACTCTACATCATCGATCATCGTAGCAACGAGAGACGCGCCCCACGACTCCAGGATGTCGTTGACATCACCCGTCTAATCGACAAGCTTGATAATCTGGACTTCATTATGAGTGGCTTTTTGCCCAAGGATGTCCCGGTGGAGAAGGCTGAGCTCTTGCAGATGGAGACGATGTTGCAGTATACTGATAAGCCTATTGTGTTCGTCACAACCGATCTAAGCCTCGCTCAGAAGGAAGTGGCTATGGCCGAAGCTGTGGCCGGTGGTCCGGAAGAATTGCGTCGACGTCCTTTCGCTGCTTGCTACATCAACATAGCGAATCCTCTGCACCACAATCCGGAGAGCATCAAGAAGCTCATTTGGCTCTCACGGAAGGGCCTACCCTTCACCTATCGGGCAGCCTTGGTCACCCGGGGGGTCAGCACACCTCAAACTGGCGCGGGATTCCTCGTCGTCCAGAACGCCGCAACGCTTGCAGGACTCGTGTTAAGCCAGCTCATCCGTGAGGGGACGCCCTTCATTCGGGACGCATGCGCCGGAGGTACCTTCGATATGCAGTACATGGTTGGCCAACACGCGGCTCCCGAGATCAGAGGCTTCAATGAAGATCTCCTACACTACTATGGTTTACCGGGCTTCGGCATCGGCGGAGTCACCGGTTCCAAGACTGTCGACTCCCAGGCTGCTCTCGAAGCAGCTCTAACGCTGATGGCCTCTGCTCACGCTGGTGCTTCTCTAGTGCATGACGTCGGCTACATGGACAATGGCGTTACCGGCTCGTTGGTGCAACTCGCAATCTGCGACGAGATCATCGGCTGGCTCAAGGCGTATATGAAACCTCTTGCTATCGACGAACACACCATTGCTATGGATACCATCCGAGAGGTCATGGATGCAGACGGCGACTTCTTGGGGACAAAGAACACGGCCGAACACTACAAAGAGGATTTCTATCCCCGTCTGCTTGACCGACAGAACTACGATGGCTGGGAGCAGAACGGGGCAACGCTCTTGCGCGATCGAGCCAAGTCATACGTTGAAGAAGTGCTCTCCGAGCCGGCAGAGAACTTGCTCAACGAAGAACAAAACGCGGCAATCAGGGCGATCGTCGAGCAGTAGTCCCAGATGGTATTGACATCTCTCCTGCATGGCGAGTTCCAATGGCGAAGAGATTAGGGACATCCCGATCTGATAGTCAAAGTTGGGGACGTCCTTGAAGTGAGTAAGGAGACAAACTGAATGAATTACCAAGACTTGAATACCTCAAAACGCATACTTCTCGGCCCAGGCCCAAGCAACGTAAATCCTCGCGTCCTGCGTGCTATGGCTCATCCGCTTGTGGGGCACTTGGATCCCGAGTTCATTGAGTTGATGAACGAGATTCAAGAGATGCTGCGTCGGGTCTTTCAGACCGAGAATCAGCTCACGGTACCGGTCTCTGGCACCGGCAGCGCCGGTATGGAAGCTGCCGTGTGCAACCTAATCGAGCCAGGTGAATCGGTCCTGGTCTGCATCAATGGCTACTTCGGTAACCGTATCGCCGACATGGCAGGGCGCTATGGGGCTGACGTGGAGATCATTGCCCGCCCTTGGGGTGAGGTGTTCACGCAGGAGGAGGTTGATCAAGCACTGAATCAGCGACCGGCGAAGGTGGTCGCCGTTGTCCACGCCGAGACGTCCACCGGAGCTATGCAACCTCTCGAGTCGATATCCGACGTGGTGCATCGTCACAACGCGCTGCTCTTGGTCGATTGCGTGACGTCACTTGGTGGCGTCCCGGTCAAGATCGACGAGTGGGACGTCGATGCTGCGTTTAGCGGCACTCAGAAAGCGCTTTCCTGTCCTCCTGGGCTTGCCCCACTTACTTTTGGCGAGCGAGCCGTTGATGTGATCCGCAGTCGTGAGACCGCTGTCTCCAACTGGTACCTGGACATGAGCATGCTCGAGCACTACTGGGGCGAAGAACGAACCTACCACCACACAGCCCCGATCTCTATGAACTATGCTCTGCGAGAGGCGCTACGCTTGGTGTTGGAGGAAGGGCTGAAAGCCCGCTTCGCCCGACATCGGGCCAACGCCAAGTTCCTGTGGGAGGGGCTGCGGGCGCTGGGGCTGGAACTACACGTCGACGAGGAGGTACGCCTGCCCACTCTCACGACCGTAGTTGTCCCTGACAAGGTGGATGAAGCCCAAGTGCGCAGGAGATTGCTCGATAGATTCAACATAGAGATCGCTGCGGGCCTTGGTGAGTTGAAGGGCCAGGTCTGGCGCATCGGGCTGATGGGATATTCATCCAAGCCAGAGAATGTGTTGACTCTGCTCGCGGCTCTAAAGCTTGCCATGGCGAGCTAGATGGGCCTGTGCATAATTGGCCCCACCACTAAAGGACAGAGCCTGTGGATGCGGACCCGATATAGGATTTCCGTGTGGAGACCGACAGGGAAGACTCAAGGTTACACGATAACGACTGCTTGGAGGACGCTGTGAGCGACATACTGCAAACCATCTATAAATCAGTGATTACTGCGAATAGAGACGAGGTCGAGGCGAATGTCCAGCACGCCCTCGATCAAGACATCTCTCCGGAGACTGTCCTCAACGAGGGACTGATTGCCCCTATGGAGGAGATCGGGTCTCGTTTTGAGAATGGAGAGATATTTGTTCCTGAGATGTTGGTCGCCGCTCGAGCGATGAAGGCCGGCCTCGCAAAGCTCAGGCCCTTGCTGGCCGATGCGGACGTGGAGGCCTCGGGAAAGGTCGTCATCGGAACGGTCGAGGGTGACTTGCACGATATCGGCAAGAACTTGGTGGCCATTATGCTGGAGGGTGCGGGATTCGAGGTCTTTGATCTCGGGACGGATGTCAGTCCAGAGGCGTTCGCCGAGGCCGTACAGGAACACGAGGCCCAGATCGTTGGCATGTCGGCTTTGTTGACAACCACGATGGAGAATATGAAGCTGACCATTGAGGTGTTGGAGGAGATGGGTATTCGGCAGAGCGTGGGAATCATGATCGGTGGTGCTCCGTTGACGGAGGCGTTTGCGGAGAAGATTGGCGCGGATGCCTTTGCAGCGGACGCGAGCCGAGCTGTAGCTGTTGCCAGGGCGCTGATTGACAGGACGTGACTGGGAACGCTTCATGCCTTGATGAGATAGAAGACCGGATCCATGCTTCAAACCAGCTCTTCTCTCAGTCTTCGCTGCGTAGCAAGGGCTGATCTGCCTGAAGCGTTCTGACCCTGAAGAGTTACTCTTGTTTAGCCTTGACAGCGAAGACGCAGGGAAGGTCCCACCGTCTGCTATCTTGAGGATGGCGGACGGTGGCGTGCTAATCACAAAGAAGGAGACTCAATGTCATCCAAGTTCAATCTAGCGGGTGTTATTCCACCCGTCGTTACGCCACTGACCGCGGATGGACGCCTCCGGCCGAACAACTTGCAGCGCCATATTCGCATGATGATTCAGGATGGCTGCAACGGAGTGTTGCTGATGGGGACAACGGGGGAGGGGCCATCGATGGGCCTGGCCGAACGCAAGACAATCATTGACGTCTGCGTTGAGGCGGCAGGGGCCGGCCTTGTGGTGGCTCACACCGGTTGCGCCAGCCTCAGAGATTGCATCGCGCTCACACGTTATGCCTTTGAGGCGGGAGCCGATGCGGCCATCGTGGTTCCCCCGTTCTATTATAAGAACGTCTCTCTCGAGGGGTTGCTGACGTACTATCGGCGCTTGTTGGACGAGGCGGTTCCTGAGGACGGCAAGCTGATGCTTTACCACATTCCGCAGGTCGCTCACGTGTCGGTGAGCTTCGATCTGATAGAGGGTCTGTTGGATGTGTTTCCCGATCGCGTTGTCGGCGTGAAAGACAGCAGCGGCGACCCCGATCATCTTCGCGACCTCTGTCAGCGTTTTCCAGACCTACGGATCTTTGCCGGTAACGATCGGCTGCTTCTTGAGGGACTCCAACTCGGTTCCGCCGGTTGCATAACTGCCGCCGTCAACGTCCTTGCTCCGCTGAATGTAGCTGTCTATCAGGCCTTCGAGTTCCAGAGAGAGACGGAGGCACAGCGTCTCCAGGCGCGACTGACCGCTCTGCGCGCTGTCCTTGAGAGCTATCCTCCCTTCCCGTCGACAATCAAGTATCTCCTTTCCAGACGATATGGAGCCGCGGGATGGGAGCCTCGGCCTCCCTTGATGCCTCTCGCGGAGGCAGAACGGGCTTCTCTAGTAGACGACTTGACCGAGGCTGGCGCGGAGGAGTGGATGGACTGGCTATAACGGGCTCTTGCAGGACGGACTTTGTTCCTGCCAATTGGCTCCATCCTCGGGCGACCTGTATTAGGACGCTGTTAGGCGGAGCCTCTTGATCGTCCCGTGCTTGATTTAGTGCGCCGAGGAGAATGTGTCGCAGCGCAAGAGTGATCGGAGGCGCGATCTTGGCCTCCACGTGTCTGAAGTCAACTCATGGCCTTCTGGGAAGACTCTCAGGGGTCTCTGCACGTGGGGAGGGTAGCTCTGAAGATCCCTTTCATACGCGGTCAGCCTGCTAATTCCCGCTGACTCAGACGCAAGAGTGGGGGGCATTCACTGGCCCGCCCTATGGCCCTGTCAAGAGAGGAGTATTCACAGGTTTCCCAGAGGTGGGGGGGCGAATCACACGCAGCTACAAGTGCTACCCGAGGATCGTCTCGGGTAGTTGTTCACCTACCTCCAACGCCGTGGCTTCCTGGTACACACATCGAGCGACGGCTAGATCCTCAATGGCGACTCCCAGCGACTCGAAGAGGGTGCAACTGGTATCGTCTTGCCGGCCTTCCTGCTTGCCGGTCACGATCTGACCCAGCTCGACCACGCTGTCCCAGCTGAAGACCCCTTGACGTTTTGCAGCGATCAGATCGCCGGCCTCGATCCGGCCTTGAGCCAGATCGTCAATCGCGATCAGATCGGCCTTCTCCACCGTCTTCGCATCGATCTCCTGTGCGTCTTCCCTGTTTGACCCGGTAGCGTTTATGTGAACGCCCGGTTTAAGCCAATGCCCATCAAAGAGCGGCTCCGACGCCGTTGTGCTGGTGATGACAATGTCAGCCTCGCTGACGGCGTTATGCGGACGTTCGACGGTCTCAATGGATACGCCCAGCAGCGCTGACATCTCTCCAGCGAAGCGCTCGCTGTTCTCAGGCGACCGGCTGTGCACCCAGACCTGCTCAATCGCGCGCACGGCACAGACAGCTTCCAACTGAGTCGGGGCTTGCGTCCCAGTGCCGAAGATGACCACTGTTGCAGCATCCAGCCGTGCCATGTATTGCGTCGCGACGCCGCTGGCCGCCCCCGTGCGCATCTGGCCAAGCCGTCCGGCCTCAATCACAGCCTGCAGGTCACCGGTCTCTTCGTCCCAGAGGAGGATGACAAAACGCACGCTCTTGGACGCGACCGTGTAGGCCTTCAGCGCGAAACCGAGGCCCGGCAGGGCGGCCGGCATCACCTGAAGCATTGTGTGCTCAAGGCGTGGGCGCTGGCGTGGACGATTATCCGCCTTACCCAGGCCTTGCAGCCGAAACGCTTCCTCGACGGCGACAAGGGCGTCGTCCATTGTCAGGAGCTCCGCAACGTCAGACTCGCGCAAAAACAGAGGCATAGTCCATCCTCCTTGTCAAGTGGCAACGGTCAGGCGATCTGCGCATGGATCGACCTGTACAGGATTGATATGACGATTAATTGCCGTGCTCTTCCCGCCAGGATTCTGGCGTATAGACCGTGATGCCGTGCGACCGCAGCAACCAGGTAACGGCTCCAGGACCGGGCCGATGCACCAAGTGACCATCCTCGTCGTAGACAGTCGTCTTCGTCACACCACATGACGGGCTACCATCGTGTAGGATGACCTGAGTCGCCCCGGCAAGCTGGGCCACCCGCAGAATCTCCCGCGGCCCTCGCAAGAACGGCTCGCTGAAGTCATGCCCTCGCTGCTCACCAAGCGCGTTAGGTGCGCCCCCGACCCGGTCCAGAAGCCTTCAGCACCGCCTCCAAGGAATCCAGCGGGAGGGCGTGGGGTAGGCAATCCTCCCAGTTGCTCTGAGCAAAGCGGAATAGCCCTCCCCGCCGCCACAAGCTCCTTCACCATCTCATCTTCCATTCGATATGAAGGGTAGTTGACGCACCTGACGCCTGCCAGACAGGCACTGAGGATGATCATCTCATCCTGTGAACTGTTGCTCGGCACCTCTCCAGCTCTCTTTCCTTGGTTGACACGTCGGCCCAATCGCCAGCTTCTAGACGCCCAGGGAGGGCGACGCAGGCAGCTCAGGGCAGCGCACTTGCGGGTCTTCCATCACCCACTCGTAGTAGCTTGCCAGTTGCTCTGAGAGGGGTCTGGGTCTCCACTCGAACTCCGATGTCATTCTTTCGATGGAGTAGGCGTTCCAGCGCGCTAGGCGCTTCGTGGGATCCATGGCAACGTCAGCAAGTCCCGCTTTGCTCTCTTCATACTCGAAGTCTGGAGCCACGGTCTCGAAGGCGTTGAACAGCTCCAGTGCCATCGTGTAGCTGCCGAAGGCAATGTTGTAGGCGCCGTGACGAAGCGAGTCGGCGAACAGCACCTGCTTGAGGGCGGGCGCGATATCCTCGGCGCTGAGGAAGTCCCCGCCAGCTTCCAGCGTACCTGGAGACACTCGAAGTGGGCGATCTTCAATCACAGAGCGCACCATGTGGAATGGCGCTGACATCTTAGCCCGACCAGGTGTTGGGCGTTCCATCGGGCCGAAGACATCCGCGAACCGCACGCGACCCGTATCTAGCTCGAAGATCTGGCCGTACCGCCGGACAATCAGCTCGGCCGTGTACTTAGTGACGGCGTAGAGCTCCGGTGGGTCGAAAGGACCTGTCTCAGGTTGGACATCCTCGGGGCTCCACTTCGTGGGCGAACCATAGACCCCGCCGCTGCTGACGTACATGAACCGCTTCAAGCTGTCGACCGTGCGAGCCCACTCGAGCATATTGACGGTGCCTATCACGTTGACGTCCACGTACCGGGTCGGTCTTGCACACTCCCACTCCGGGAGATGTGTAAGCGCCGCAGCGTGCACCACATGAGTAATGCGATGCTCCGAAGAAATCCTGTCAAGCACTGCACGGTCTCTTACATCGCCCTGCACGGCGATGAGGCGATCACCTTGAACATCAAGGAATTGAGCTACGACACCCTTGAACGGCGCAATGTCCAGAACGACGATCGTTGCCTCTAGCTCGGTGTCCAGCAGATGTTTCACGAAGTTGCTCAACACGAAGCCCGTCCCGCCCGTAACAAGCACAGTCATAGGATCCTCCGCTGTCCTCTGATCAAACAAGCATCTAGTCGGAATTGGAGATGCGGTCTTCCGACTATAGCCGCTGCAATGACAGCGCGGCTGCCCCTCACGAATAGCGTGTTCCTCATGAAACCGAGCGCCTCACGAATCGTCCGTGGGCTTGATCACCAACGAACTCGTCCCCGTCGACGATGACCTGGCCTCGGCTGATAGTCTTCACGACAGCGCCACGCATGGTCATGCCTTCGAAAACCGAATAGTCCGTGTTTGAATGGAGGTCGTCAACGGACACGGTGACCTCTCTTTCCGGATCGAAGATCACAACATCGGCATCATACCCAGGCAGGAGGTGTCCCTTACCGTCCAAATCGTAGATCTTGGCGGGATTCGCACAGCACACATCTACCCACTGATGCAGACTGATGCGTCCTTCTCGGACCCCGTGGGTGTACATCATAGGCAGACGGACCTCAGCACCTCCTGGCGGAAGCATCGGCAATAACCGATTCCCTTCGGCGTCCGTCGGAACGCTATCATCGTTATCCGGGATCTCCGGCCGAAGGCAGAAGTTCTCCCAGACGAACTCAAGGGCTTCATCCTCCGGTTGCATCCACATGGCTGTGTGATCGGTGCCGATGACATTGAGCGTTCCCTCGGCGAGAGCCTTCCAGAGATCTCGCTGATGAGATGCATCCCGGATTGGTGGTGTAAGGAGGAACGGGAGAGCGGCCACAGGATCGCCTTCGTAGATCTCATCGGTGAAGAGCGCCCAACCCAACCCGAGCTCACCAGATGCATCCACTCCCCGATCCCTGGCCCTCCGGAGTGCGTCCACGACTTGACTGCACGTGACATGGAAGATCAAGGCACGGCTCCCCGATATCTCCGCCAAAGCGAGAGCCAATTCAGCTGCGGCTCCCTCCGTTGGAGCTGGATACATAGACGGAAACGACTTCACTTGCGTTCGGCCCTCGGCTTTGACACGCCGCTTCATCTCATTGATGACCCCTTGCGTCTCTGTGTGAATAACCGACAAGCCCCCATAGGCCGCCACCTCATACATGCCGCGCAAGAGGAAATCGGTAGGGACCTTCCATCCCTCAATTGCCATGAACCACTTGAAACTCGTGATCCCACGCTCGAAAATGGAGGGAATCTCTTCGAGACGAACCGGGTCCGGCTCACGGATGTTCAGATGGAATGTGTAGTCGATCGCTGTCTGCCCGTGAGCTGTCTCCAGCCGTTTGTCGAGATCCTCGTTGAGCGTGTGGCCTGGCTCGACCTGGACCTGATCGATCATAGTGGTCGTCCCACCGAAGGCAGCCGCAACGGAGCCGGTTGCGAAAGTTTCGTCGTAGCTCCACATTGGCCTTTCGGTCTGTATATGGACGTGACCGTCAATGGCACCAGGGACGACAAGCATCCCCGTTGCGTCGATCTCACGCTCGCCAGAGAGATCTTGACCCACAGTGGCAATCTTCTCGCCGGTGACAGCAAGGTCTCCGACGAAATCGGAGCCACTGGTGACAATACGCCCATTCTTTATGACTAGATCGTACCCCATATTTCACCCCCAAATTTCATATTGCGTAAATGCTTTTCTTATTGTATAATATCAGCTGGATTTGTCAAGCGGGATCGCGACACTTATCGCCCACTTGCGCATTCCGTAAGCTTCGACGCAGGCTTGCCCGTGAAATCGGGTGCGCATACAATAGAAGACACTCAGCGAAGCCATATTGATAGGGAGAATGCGCTCATGGCAAAGAATGAGAAAGAACACCCATACCGCGTGAAGTCGGTAGCGAGAGCTCTCTCTCTTCTGGAGTTGCTCGCGGAAAACAAAGACGGGATCGCCCTGACTGCCTGCAGCGACAGCCTAGGGCTTCATCCTTCGACGGCCCATCGCATCCTTAACACGATGGCGGAGTACGACTATGTCCATCAAGACAGTGAGAAGCACTACCATCTGGGGCTCGGAGCGCTGCGACTGTGCGCGTCCGCAGAGGAACACCTTCATCTAAAAAGCGTCGCGATGAGTCACTTGGAGCGTCTAGCGCACGAGACAGGAGAACTCGCCAATCTGGTTGTCCCTCGCGACGGGGAGGTTGTCTATGTGGCCCAGGCCCAAGGTGATCGTGGGCAAGCGGTTGGAATGTTCGCACGCATCGGCGCCCACGCCCCGCTTCACGCCACTGGCGTTGGTAAGTGCATCCTGGCTCATTACGATGAAGAGGAGCTAGACCGTTACATCCAAGAGACAGGTCTCGAGGCCTACACAGATTACACCATCACGGATTCAGAGCAACTTCGTGAAGAGTTGGTCAGCGTCCGTGAGCGGGGATACGCCATTGACAATAGGGAGTATGACGTAGGAGTTCGCTGTGTCTCAAGCCCTATCAGGGACAGGAGGGGAAACATCGTGGCTGCCTTAAGTGTCTCCGGCTCTTCTGGTCGCGTGACCACTGACCGCATTACGGAACTGGGTGACCTCGTCTCCGCGGTTGCGGCCAGCGTCTCGCAGCAGCTAGGATTCGAAGGCTCCAAGGAAGCTCAGGTGCGTACATAGGCCCCTTGGATTCGCGGGCCAGCCGATGATCATGCCTCGCCGTTCTGGGCGCAGAGATCAACCACGCGTCCTTCTCGCTCTAGAGGCCACTGCCTATGGTTGTGGGCAGAAGAACGCTCTCTGGGGAAGAGGCTTCAGGCTGACCGTGGAGTGGCCTATCCAGCATCCAACCACGAGAGGGTGTATTGTGGCAACGACTCAGAATTCTACACACGGAGGTGCTCAGATGACTCAGAAGACGTTTCGGGTCGCTTTCACACGAGACTATCTTAACGACAGCGGAGAGGTCGCCTATGGCGACCTCGGGTTGAGTAGATTGGATGAGTCGCCGCAGGTCGAATACCATTTCCTGGACGAATACCGGGACCCCGTCACGCCAGAGCAGATCAAGAGCGTTGACGCCCTATCCATCATCTATCCACATGTCACGCAAGAGACCTTCGCCGAGGGCGCTGAACGGCTGACGGTGGTCGGACGCTGCGGGGCGGGCTACGATCGCATCGACCTTGAGGCGTGCACTGCAGCTGGCGTGGCTTTGGTCAACGCACCGAACGCACTCCGTTTTCCAGCAGCCTCTGCCGCCCTGATGTTTATCCTTGTCCTCTCCAAGCGGCTTTGGGAGCTGGACCGCCTGGTGAGACGAGGTCGGTGGGACCTGCGCTCTGAAGTGATGGGCATTGAGCTCCGCGGTCGGACGCTTGGGATAGTCGGGCTTGGCAGTATCGGACGAGAGCTTGTCAAGCTAGTGGCACCAATGGCGATGCACGTGTTGGCCCATGATCCATATGCGGACTCGGGGGAGGCCGACGCCATTGGGGTGACGATGGTATCCCTTGATAAGCTGCTGAGGGAGTCGGATTTTGTCTCTCTCCACTGTCCACTAACGGAGGAGACGCGTGGATTGATCGGTACATCAGAGTTGGCGTCGATGAAACGGACAGCCTACCTGATTAACATGGCTCGTGGGCCGGTGGTTGACCATCAGGCCCTTGCCGTTGCCCTGGCCAACGGCCGAATTGCTGGCGCTGGATTGGACGTGTTCTGCGAGGAACCACTCCCTGCCGATGATCCCCTTACCGAGATGGAGAACGTGGTTCTCTCGCCTCACTGGGCCGCCGGGACATTGGACGTGTTCCATGATGCGGTCGTTTCGAACGTATCGTGCTTTCTCCAGGTCTTCAGAGGAGAAGTGCCGGATCATGTGGTCAACACGGATGTGATAGATCACCCAGTCTTCCAGGATAAATTGGCACGTTTCAGAAGCGACGCGGCTTAGCGTTCAGAGAGCCTGGATACAGGCAGTGAATGAAGCCAGGTTTAGCATCAATACCCGTTGTCAAGAGCCGGACGTAAATGTACCACCCATGTTCACCCAAAATGTACCGCCCTGCTCAGAACCTGCCCCCGGCCGGGGCACTCAGGACAGGTTGCGAGCATGAGCGGGGGACTCCAACAACAATCAAAAGCTCAAAAAAGGGAGGTTCTCTGGGATTTCGCATGGTGAGACCCTAAAGGTTTTGCTCAAGGCCGCGCAAACAACGTTTTTGCCTTAAACAATGACCTTTTTCCATCAAAACCAGCGCAAAAAC
>DAOTTX010000151.1:0-3118 GCA_034437515.1 Anaerolineae bacterium | reverse complement strand
ATTCTAACCCTTTTCGGCTTTGAACCTGTACTGGCCCGGCGGGATTCGACAACGGGATTTGACAATCGAGCGCAGATCATTCCCCCGCCGAATGAGCAAACGCAACGCGCTGATGATGCCAGTCCAGAGGCGCCAAGGTATGCGCCGGGGCGGATGTTGGTGCGCCTGCAACCCGAAGCTGGCCGGCTATTACAGCGCCGGTTACAGAGTGAAGGGCCTACAACGCAGACGGGCGTGGCCAGCGTGGATACATTGGGCCGCCGTTATCAAATTCAGCAGATCGCGCCGCTATTTCAGGGAGTAGAGAGTTTGGCAACGCAGGCCGCGCTGGGAGATATTTACCAACTCAGCTTCCCTGCGGATACGGACATCGCTCACGCAGCAGCGAAGTATGCTGCCGATCCGGCCATCGCGTGGGCGGAGCCGGATTACCTGGCCTATGCAGCGGAGACGACACCGAACGATCCTTTGCTTCCTGGGCAGTGGGGCCTGGACAAGATTGAAGCCTCGACAGCCTGGGATGTGGTGACGGGAACGGAGACCGTGGTCATCGCCGTGGTCGATAGCGGTATTGACACGACGCATCCTGATCTGGTCGCTAATCTGTGGAACAACCCCGGCGAGATCCCGGATAACGGTGTGGATGACGACAACAATGGCTACATTGATGACGTGCAGGGTTGGAACTTCGTCTCTGGCTCCAACGATATCTTCGATGGCAACGGGCATGGGACGCAGGTGGCCGGCGTCCTGGCGGCGGTGACCGATAACGGACAGGGCATCGCGGGCGTCTGTTGGAATTGTCGCGTTATGCCGGTCAAGGTGATGGCCGTTTCGGGTGTTTCCAATTACTCTGATATAGCGTTGGGCGTCGAGTACGCAGCCGATAAGGGCGCGCACGTCATCAACTTGAGCCTGGGCGGCTATGCCTATTCCAATGCGTTGCAGGAGGCCATCACGTACGCGGTGGACAAAGGCGCTGTGATCGTCGGCGGCGCGGGGAATGACAATATCAACACGCCGTTCTATCCGGCGGCCTACGAGGATGTGCTCGCCGTGGCGGGCACGACGGTGACGGATACCAAAGCGATCTTCAGTGATTATGGCGCCTGGGTAGATTTGAGCGCGCCCGCCGTTGAAATCACGACAACTTACTTGGGCGGCGATTGGGGGCCGGCGTCGGGCACCTCGCTGGCCGCTCCCTTTGTGGCAGGTGCAGCGGGTTTGATCCGCAGTCAGCATCCCACGTGGAGCGCGGCGTTGGTGCGTAATCAACTTCTGCAAACCGCTGACGCGATAGATGCACTGAATCCGGCCTATGCCGGACAATTAGGCGCGGGACGGATCAACGCGGCCCAAGCGACACAAGCTCCTCATCCTATTCTGGAATTAGCAGCGACCAGCATCAACGATGATCCCGAAGGCCGCCCGGTACCGGGCGGGAGCGCCTCTCTTGCCGTCACCCTACGCAACGATTGGTGGCAGGCCGAGGGGATTACGGGCACGTTATATACGGCCGATCCCCACGTGACGCTGGAGCAAGACGTGGCCGGCTATGGTGATCTCTCATCTGATGAGACGGGTGTCAGCGATCCAGTCTATACTTTCACCGTGGCCTCGGCTGCGGGCTACAGTTATCCCATCCACTTCACGTTGGCGATCACGGCCAACGCCGGCTCGTACACGACCACGCTGCCCTTTACCATCACCACGCGCAGCGCCGATGAACCATTTTGCGGGACGGTAGCCGAGAACCTGACCTGGACCAGCGACAAGCGGTACATCATTGACTGCAACGTGGGCGTCGCGCCGGGCTACACACTCACCATCCAGCCGGGCACCGAGGTGCGCTTCGCTGGGGATTATGCCCTCAACATCGGCGGGACGCTGGTCGCGGATGGATCACCTATGCAGCCGATTCTTTTCACGGGCCACACGGATGGAACGTGGCAGCGCATTCACTTTGACGATCCCAGCACAGATGCCCAAGCCACAAGCGACGGTGTGTATCAAAGCGGTAACATCCTGCGCCATGTTCGTATCGAGGGCGCGACCAACGGGATTGCCTGCACGGATGCAACACCCTATCTGGAGGATGTGACGTTGACCAACGGGGGGATGGACTGTATTGCGGGTAACACGGCGGTATGGGTGAAAGATAGTGATTTGAGCGGGGATGTGCAGATTATCGAGGGTAGTGGGGTGGATAGTGTTTTGGGGACATGGACTTCTCAATCACCTATGCCCACCGCACGTTGTTACCTGGCCGCAGCATCCACACCTAATAACAAACTCTATGCAATTGGAGGATATAACGACAGTAACTCTCTCGCAACGATGGAAGAATATGACCCAGCAACGGATACCTGGACACCCCGCGCATCTATGCCTACCGCGCGCTACGGGTTGGCCGCGGCTTCTGCACCAGATGGCAAACTCTATGCTATGGGAGGGTATAATTTGGCGACGGTAGAGGTATATGATCCTGCAACTGATACTTGGACTGCCCGCACTTCTATGCCCAGCGCACGTTACTATTTAGCCGCGGCGTCTGCACCCAATGGTAGGCTCTATGCTATCGGAGGATACGATGGCTATGATACGCTGGCGACGGTGGAAGAATACGACCCAGCGACAGATACTTGGACGGTCTGTGCTTCTATGCCCACCGCGCGCCACGGATTAGCTGTGGTAACCGCCCCCAACGGTAGGCTTTATGCAATTGGGGGATATAACAATGAACTAGGTTATCTATCAGTCGTGGAAGCATACGACCCAGCAACGGATATATGGACGACACACACTTCTATGCCAACTATACGTGGGTATCTGGCAGCAGCGACCTTACTGAATGGGAGCGTTACACGCTTGGGACAGCCTCCTGAAGAAGTTCGGGGGGCCATCCGAGTAATTGTCCCCGCAAGACTCGGGCTATGGGCATCTGGCTGATGTCGTAGCCAGCCAATTCAAGGGGACACTTGCCGCGAATATCTAGCTCGCGGCCCTCTACTGGCCGGTTGTCTTTGGCGAAAGGGGTGAAACGATAGGTCAGTTCAAACAAATGCAGGTACTTTCGCGCCGTCTCAATGCCGTTGAAGCCGCACATGTTCTGGTAGTG
>DAOTTX010000150.1:0-2058 GCA_034437515.1 Anaerolineae bacterium | reverse complement strand
CGATCTCTGGCAGTGTCACCCAACAGGAAAAACCACCGCTGGGTTTTGTCCAGCTTGTGCCATGCGGCATAGAGGAATGCAGCGCACTCAACAGCGCATCGCGTCGCGCCCGGTAGACACCGCGCATTTTCTCGACATGCCCACCAAAGCGACCACCTGCCAGGTAAAGGGCAAGGGCACGCTCCATCAGTGTCGGACTCGAGACATCAATCGCACGGCGCATCGCCAGGAAGCGTTCGCGGCTGTCCTGCGGCATAATCGCATAGCCGCAGCGCAAGCCGGGAATCAACACCTGCGAAAAGCTGCTGATGTAAAACACACGCTGACCACGATCCATCGCCTTTATCGGCAGGGGCGCTTCGGCATCGTAAGCCAGCAATCCATAGACGTCATCTTCAATGATGTAGAAATCGCATTCCTCAGCGAGGTGCAACAGCGTCTTTCTGGCATCTAAGGACAACAACGTGCCATCAGGATTGTTGAAGGTAGACAGATAGAGGAACTTCGGACGATGCTGCCGAATGGCAGAACGCATTCCATGCCAGTTAGGTTCATCGTCATGAACGACAAATGGGATTAACTTGAGATTGAGCACCTGAAGGGTATGAATCAGGCCGATGTGATTGGGTTCCTGAAGCAAAATTGCGTCTCCCGGCTGCATATGCGATGCCAGGATCATATACAGCGCCTGGGTAGAACCACTGGTGGTAAACAGCTTATCCGGTTGGGTGTGGATTCCACGCCTGCTCACAAGCTGGTTGATTTCCAGACGTAGTTTTTCATCGCCTTCGGAAGTCGCATACGCCAGCAGATCAACAGCATCAAACCGTAGTGAATGAAGCATCCCCATGATTTCATCCACCGGTGCCAGAGATAAATCCGGAACTGCGGACGCCATTGAGCGAAGCCCATTCTTTGGCATATGAGTCTGTAAATCAACGATCATGTTGTTGGGCGTTAGCTCACAATCCAGCGTGCGATAGGGATGCAGGAACGGATAATGTGGCTTCACGAAGGTGCCGCGTCCAACAATCGATTCGACCCATCCGTCAGCCTGCAATTCCTGATAGGCATTCTGCACTGTGAGGCGGTTGATACCGAGTTGCTCGGCCAATTGGCGTACTGTGGGGAGCCGGGTACCGGTAGGCAGATGACCCGTGGTGATGTGCGTCCGGATTTGCGAGGCAATCTGGCGATAAATTGCCTCATCAGCTTGTCGATCAATACGAATATTCACAGATTGCTACCCTCAATGGCGATGGAGCAAGCCATAATGCCTAACTCGTCGCTGCTTTCGCACTAGTGTTCTACATTTATGCATGAATTGGAATAGAACAATGTATACGGAACCGTCTAAGTCAATGCATCGCTTTGCGCAGCTTCTGTATTGTAAAATGTTGACCCTGTCGATGGTCTTGCAAAGAACATCACCAATGCAGCGGCCACCGCCAACACCAGCACTATCCACAGCACAAAGTCATAGCTGCCGAAGCGATCGTACAGCAATCCGGCACCGACGGGAGCAATCGTCCCCGCTGCGGTGAGGAAAATCGCCATGACGCTGGAGATGCGCCCAAAGTTCGCGGAACCGAACAATTCCGCCAGAATCGAGGGCCGGGACAGTGTCTTCGCACCCACAGACATGCCGAAGATCACGATGAACAGCCCAAATGCGATCAGCGACGAGCCAAGCAGCAGCAAGCCCATCGAGGCAGCTTGCATGGCAAAGATACCCACCACCATAACGCGCCCCGACAGGCGTGCATCCAGTGGAGCAAAAAACACCCGCCCTATCACCTGCATGATGCCAATGGCTCCGCTGGCGACGGCGGCAGCACTGGCGTCAATGCCGTTATCTATGAGTAGCGGGATAAAATGGACGCGGATAGCCGCGGCGGACAGCACGGCCAGACTGAACGCCAGCGTCAGCATCCAGAAGAAGCGGCTGTGCAGCGCATCCGAGAGTGACAATCCGGGACGGGAACGCTCAGTGGTTTGGCGCCTGATCGCGCCATCTGGCAAAAAGCCCAGGTCATCCGGACGACGGCGCAGCACCAG
>DAOTTX010000149.1:0-3605 GCA_034437515.1 Anaerolineae bacterium | reverse complement strand
GCGCATTACGAAACTGATTGGCCTGAGACATGGCACTGTCTCCCTTCTCACGATCGATGATCCTATTGTGCACTTTTGTACCACGCGCATCAACTGCGGAACATAAGTTACGGCTATCGTGGAGATAGTTTGATTTAACAACTACCGAATGTGAGAAATCATGAACAACAAAATGATTATCTATCTTTCCATGACCCTGATGTTTGGTATGGCTGTGCTGGTCATACTCATACAGAACGCGATCAATCCAGAACGGGTAAACGCCGTCGCGCACCGCATCGCTGACTTTGACCTGCCACCCGACTATCAGACGGACTATGTGCTGGATGTGGGTAACTATACGTTTGCAGCCTATAAATCCAGCGATGAACAGTCACACCTTGCTTTTGTTGACGTTCCCGCTGGGATTATCCCCGATGACGCTGTGATTGAAGGTCATGTCTACGGCGGTTGGAGCCGTCACTCACAGCGACGTGCGACCGTACTATCTACCGAAGAACGCAGCGTGCGCGGACAACCGGCAACCCTGACCATTAGTGAACGTGTCAACGGCGAGGGTCGGCTCTATAGAAGTGCATATCTGGTTTTTGAAGGACATCACGGCACCGCAGTGCTCATCATCAACCAGCCAGCAACCCAATGGAACAAGGATACCGTTGACCGCTTCATAGGTTCTATTCGATGAGGACAGCATGATGAACGGACATCTACAACAGCGAGTCAAGGATTTATTGCAGGGTTACCGCAGCGCAACGCTGGCGACTTGCGGTCCGGCAGGGCCACAGCTCAGCATCGTGACCTACAGCGTCCAGGGGTTGCACCCGCACCTTGAACTGCCACACGGAGCGGATCACCTGTTCAACCTGGAAACACAGCCCAATCTGGTGCTGATGACTGAGAGGTGGCGCTTACACGGTCAGGGTCACACCAATTACCAGCAGGCGACCATCGTCGTCGCAGGGGCACGCCTACACGTACTAAACGGACAACATTCCGTCGAAACCATCGACTTTTGAAAGGAAATCAACATGACAACTCGAATATTTGGATTTCATCGAACTGGAAGCACAGCAAAAGTGCAAAATCTGCCGCGCATACTGCGCCGCATCGGTAGCGGCTTACTGGCTGTACTTATCACCGTGCTTGCTCTAATCAGCACCCTGCCGGTCATCCTGCTGTTCTTCGTGACCTCCGTTCCTGTGCTGGTCGCGGCAGGACTGATTCTCATCGACCTGGGCATTATCGCACTCCTGTTTCGTCTGGATCATACACCAATGACTGTTGCTGGTGCGGTGGCGGGTTGGATCACCGTCGCGGCGCTGGCTGTGTTTCTATCGCAGCACTTCGCATCCACACCGCCGATCACCGGCGAAGACGGTAACGTCATCCCCGGAAGTATCGCCACGCTGGCAAGCGTCGAAATCAACGGGAGTACGCAGTGGATGACGATTCGCGGTCACAACGAGGATTTGCCGGTGCTGTTGTTCCTATCCGGCGGCCCCGGTGGCAGTGAACTGGCGATGACGCGCCTGTATCTGCCCGAACTGGAAGAACACTTCATCATCGTGAACTGGGATCAGCCGGGGGTCGGCAAGTCGTACAACGCCGTGCCGCATGATCAACTCACACCTGAACGCTTTGTCGAGGATGGGCACGCATTGACCCTCTACCTGCGCGAACGCTTCGACGAGGAGAAGATATACATATTCGGCGAATCATGGGGTAGCATCCTGGGTGTCTGGATGGTACAGCAACATCCAGAGCTGTATCACGCGCTGGTTACCACTGGGCAGATGGTTGCACCGGTTGCGAACGACATCGAAATGTATGAATTTGCGCTAGAACGGGCCACTGAGCTGGGACACACAGGTTCGGCTGAAACGCTGCAACGCAATGGGCCACCGCCTTATACACGGGACAGTCTGTTGGGACGTTTCCAGGCGATGAACGGAATCGTCAATGATTACATGGATGCACACGCTCACGGTGAGGGGAGCGGGCATAACCTGGCTTTCGACTCGATGGGTGCGCCCGAATACGGCCTGCTCGACAAAGTCTACTGGGGTTTATCGCTGCTGAACACGTTCCCGCATGTGTATTCACAGTTGAACGATGTGGATTTGCGCGAGCAGGCGTCAAAGCTCGATGTACCGGTCTACTTTGTTAAGGGTCGTTGGGATATCAACGCTAGTAACGCGCTTGCCGAAGACTACTTCACTCTGCTGGATGCACCGCATAAGGAATGGTTCTGGTTTGAGGACTCGGCCCACACGCCAAGCTGGGATGAACCGTCCCGCTTCACGGATGTGATGGTCAACACGGTGCTGGCACAGACACAGAATGAGGGCATCGATGGAGATCGTTAACCTGCCTCACATACCAGAGCACTTGCCTACTGTCGCTGCGTGGATCCATAAAGCCTTCTGGCAAGACTCAGGCAAATCGATCGCGTTCATCGAAGGCTTGCTCGCCGATCATCTGGCGGGTAAGCCCATCCCTACAACACTCGTCGCCGTTGAGGATGTCGCGCCGGTTGGGTCCGTGTGTTTGATCGAGAGCGATATGGCGGAATGTCCAGATTTCACTCCCTGGTTAGCGGCACTCTATGTACAACCGATATACCGCAAGCACGGAATCGGTAGCCAGCTGATCACACGTTTGGTTGACCATGTGGCAAATGCTGGAGTTGATCGTGTGTACCTCAGCACGGACGATCAGGTCACGTTCTATGCCCGGCATGGATTCGAGGGCGTAGAAATGAGTGTCGGCTTGCACAAACTGACCATCATGCGAAAGACACTGACGAAAGGTGAACAGGAATGACACAGACAAACAGACACTACTGGCAGGGCGAGCGTATCCGACTGAGGCCCATGCACGTCAATGATGTGCAACTGTGGCTGGAAGAGGAACAATCTGACAGTGAGGCTGTTCGTTTTCTCAACTACGGCATGACGCTGCCTAAATCGGAACATGATGGGCGAGCCTTTGCCGAACGCTACGCCGAATTCAACAACCGTGACGAGCGCATCATGTTCTCAATTGAAACCCTGGACGCTGAACTCATCGGCGGTATCAACATCCATTCGATGGATCAAAAGAATGGCACATTCGAGACCGGCAGCCGCATCTATCGCGCCTATCGCGGCAAAGGCTACGGCTTTGAGGCGAAGGTGATGGTACTGCGCTATGCCTTCTATGAGATGCGCCTTCAGAAGTACAACATTCGTTGTGTCGATTCAAACGAACCGATGATTCATCATGCGAAACGACTCGGCTGCCAGCGCGAGGGATGCATCCGCCGTCACATCTACATGGACGGCGATTACCATGATGAACTGATCTTTGGGCTAACTCATGAGGAGTTTGATAAGTTGCTTAAGCAATTGAAAAACTCGCATTAATGTGTCGATGATAGATTTTGGCTGGGGTCTTCACACTGCCGTATATGTGTTCAAAGAAACGACCGAAAAAATTTACTGAAGTAGCCAGATTTCCATAAAAGCGTGAGACCAATAAAATGGTTACCCAAGTCGTCCAATAAACTCGTCTACTAAATCAATGTACAGTAAACGCTTGGTAGAAGCGTTTTAATGATCAAAACC
>DAOTTX010000148.1:0-1741 GCA_034437515.1 Anaerolineae bacterium | reverse complement strand
CTTGAGTGCGATCTCCGGCAGCAGGTAAACGAAGTTATCATCGCGGTAGCCGACCACCGTCACACCCGGCGGGTACTCACGCGGGTTGCGCATGTCATCGTCAATGACTGCCTGCCCGCCAGCGAGCAACTGACCCAGTATGTCCAGAAAGACCTGGCTGGCAATCTCCTGGCGCAGATTTTGCACCGTCTCCACGATACAGTCCTGCCACGTCAGGAGCAGATAGTCCTCCTCCATCTCGGCGACGAACTTGGAGAGCATCTGGAACACCGTCACCAACACGGCCCAGTTCTTGACAGCACGGTCATGGGCGTTTGACCTGCCAAGCTGGTCAGCGATCTGGGCGTTGTAGCCGATCACGTTCTGGCTGAAGCGGCTGGCAAGCTCGGCTTTGAAGTCATCTTCATCCAGCTGGCGTGCCACCCATGACGCAAAGTGAGCAGTGAAACCGGGCAGCTTATCGCGCAGCGCCTCAGCTTCGCTCAACGCCTTGCCCTGCGGATCACGGTGCTTCCAGGGCGGGATTTCCAGTGCCATCATGCGCGAGGAGACCGACATCTCGCCCTCGAGACTGGTTTCGCCAGTAGAGAGGATCAATCCCCGGCAAGGACGCGACGTTTGCAGTTTGGCATCACGGGTCAGTCGCCCACGCCCTAGATTTCTGGAATAGGATTGCAGAAAGCGGGTGAAGGTACGGGTATCGGCGTAGATGTCTTTGTAGTCATCGACCCAGTAGAGGGCATCCGCCAGCGGATAACCCAACATCTCAACCGTATTGATGGTGTCGCCCCATTGGGCGGGCGGCGTGTCACGGCTGAACTGCCCATAGAAGCTGCTCAACAAAGACGCGATTTCCGATTTGCCGCTGCCCGACGTGCCGACCAGATGGATTGCTGGACGGGTCGCCGATGGCGGGAAGAAGCGCTGGATCACTGGCAGCAGCGCAAACGCAATGAGTGAGGGTGCCAGATTCGACGGCAATACCTTTGTCACCGCGTCGAAGACACGCAGACTTTCGTCCCAACTGACCGCCTGCAAGCCATAGTCACGGAGGCGCTGGTCGAGTTCGACCGAAGGCGGCTCAGACAGCTTGCCCTTTGCCGTGATGCAATCTTCGGGTGAGACATACACCCAGCGCCCGTCAATCTGCTTCCAGCCCATGAAATTGTAGTGACGATGTGTCGGAAACTCGCCTGATAGATGCACGATTGCAGGAACCAGGTGCTTCGACATGCCAGCGCGGACGACATACTGCGCTCCGGCGTTGGCTCCGATGAAGCGGCGCAGCGCGACATCATCAACGAATACCTCACCGGGCACTTCCAGCTTCTTCACTGCTGATCCCCGCTGCAATTCGATGGTGGTGACGTGGGCTTCCTTGCCGTCGTCATCGACCTGGCAGGTCTGGTAGAGTGCGGTGGCTGCCCAATCCGCGACGGTGCGCTCCATAACACCGCGATAGGTCTCTTTGCGGTAGACGATTTTGCCATCCAGCAGCAAATAGCTCTCGGTATCGACGTACTCCTGCTGCCGTTGGCGTTCGATTGCCTTGCGTTTCTCCCGATACAGCTTGTCGATGTCGCTGATTTTCAGCCCGTCACCGGTGATTGTCTTGAACTTCTCGCGCTGCTCGGCCCACTCGACGGCGTTGAGATGGGCGCAGGCCTCCACCGCTTCGATAATTTCGGCAGTGGATGGTCGTTCGACGGATTTCTGCCGCGTGTCGTAGCGATCCACCAGT
>DAOTTX010000147.1:0-13433 GCA_034437515.1 Anaerolineae bacterium | reverse complement strand
ACCGAACTCGCCATGCACGTCTATGGTGCTATTCAAGAATACTGCGGCTTTGAAAACCCTGATTGGTTGTTTTAGCTTTTGGCTTCGGCGAGGCGGGCGGCGAGCTTGCGGATTTTGTCGCTGGTTTCGTACCAGCTTGCCTCACTGAGTCCCATTTTTTCGCGCAGGTCGCGGTCTTCCATGCCCAGCCGGTGATCGCGCACCGCGCACGTCCAGCGCATGACCTCGAACGACAGCTTGAATGGAATATCCGCACCCGCGCCGATGTCCGTCAGGATGTATTCGAGATTGCGCGGTGTGCAGGTGAACGTGGTTTCCGTCGCGCTGTATTGCGCGGTGTAGAGATCCATCAGCTTCATGAGATCGGGGTCAAGTGGGATGCGTCGTTCCTTGTAGACATTACGTGATTTCTGCCGGATGGTCACCTGGGGGGCGTTGGGGTTGCTGCGGTCGAAGTCTCCCGGTTTGAGGCGACCGGCTTCACTTTTCTTGATGCCTGTATCCAACAGCAGCCGGAACAGGAACTCCGGGCGGTAGTCTTGCGCGTTCTTGCGTTTCGCGGTTTGCGCGTGGTTAATGGCATGGCGGATTTGTGTCATGGAAAGCACGTCAGAAAGAGGCGCAGGGCCGGAACGCTGTAAGACTGCGGTCGCGGGATTATCCGGGATGGCTTTTAACCCACTCAGCCAGCGGAAGTAGACTTTGATCGTAGTCACCCGCCGCGCATAGGACTTACGGCTGCACGGGACGCCACGCTCGAATTCCAGCCAGTGCAAAAACTGATTCAGGTCGGTGGTGGTCAATGAACCAACACGCTTTTCCCCGCCGAGTCTTTCGGTGACGAGGTGCATATCACCCATGAAGGCCGTGCGCGTGTTCTTCGATTTGCCCTCGCGTTCGAGGAACTCGTCGAACAGTTTGAGTGTGGCGTTCAGTGGTGTGTCACGCCCGATCTCGTGCGGCGACTGGGGGTTCTGCGAAAATAACGACTGCTGGCGTAAATCGGACATGGCGAAAGTCCTTTTCGATCAATAATTTCTTTGATTGTAACATACGTTCTGTTATTCCAGCAGATGCTCACGCAGACGTTCAATTGTATCGGTCGAAACACCTGCATGATTTGTGAGGTAGGTTTCGACCGTCCCATGACGATCACGAATATGTTGCAGCGTGATTTGCATGGTTTCTGCCTGTGCGGTCAGCAATGGATGCAGGTCATCAATGCTGATGTTGAGGAAGTTCAACCGGGCGATAAGTTTTTCCGTCACCCGGAGGAAGTCGCCATAATACCGATTGCTGAGGGTGTAATCCGCGATGATGATCTCATCAGGCACGCCGAGCATCAGCAGCAGCAGGGCGGAAGCCACCCCAGTGCGGTCTTTGCCAGCGGTGCAATGGATGACGGCGGGCAGGTTGGCGTCGTCTGCGAGCCGGTTGAGAATATCGCCGAAGATGTGGGCGTTCTGGTCGATCATAACGCGGGTGTAGGCTTCGGGCATCATGGATTGTAGGCGCTTCGGGTTAAACAGCAGCGCGAACAGTCGATCTGCCGTCGATGTGGTGTCCTTGAGCGGCAGATGTACGTACTCGACCGTCTCCGGTAGGTGGTCGGGGTCGGCTTCGACTTCTTCTTTGCTGCGCAGGTCACAGGCGATTTTGACCTCCAACTCGGTGAGATAGGCCCAGTCACGCGGGGTCAACGCGGAAAGCCGCCCCGCCCGGTAAACGCGGCCCCAGCGTACCCGTTGACCGTCATGGGTTGGGTAGCCGCCCAGGTCGCGGAAGTTATAGGTGCCCTCGAACGGTAGCACACGCTCAGCGACGGTGACACGATGTTGTTTGCCGTCCTGGTCTTCATATTCAATCTCGAAATTGTGGCGCACCGCCGTGTCAAGATCGTGGATGATCGCCTGACCGTCGTCAGCATGACTGATGGTGCGCCCTTCGTAAAAGATGCGCGGTTCGGCTCCGATCCGCTGCCACTGCACGCGGATGCGGTTGTCGTCGTCACGGATCACACGGAGATCTTCATCCGGGTTGAGGATGAGCGTCTCCGGTGGGGGATAATCGAACGTCTGGCGGCGTGATCGTAAATACCCGAACCCGGCGAGGATACCGCCTCCCAGTGCAATGAGACTGCCCCAGAACCACATCATCTACTGCTCCGTCGCGATTTCAAGATAGTTCGACGCCGCCCAACCGCTACGCCCGGCACCTACGGTTTCCTGGATGCGCCACCACGTTAAGCCATCAGATTGTACCGGCCCTTCGAGGATTTGCATGCGAGTGTCTTCGTCGGCGCGGAAGATAATCTCAGTATCGCGTGTGCCGGCTTCGTTACGGATGTTGAGCTTCTCCGGTTCGACATCGCGCACGACCACGATCACCCCCACACCGATAGGCGGCGGGCTTGGCGTGGAGGTGGCGATGGCCTCCAGCGTCGGCCCTTGCAGCACGAAATTCTGCGGTTGCGGAGGTGCGCCGCTGACGCCGGGGTCAACTTGCGGCGGGAGTGTCGGCGTCGCCGGGGAAGGCGCGACCGCACCAGGGACGGTCGGCACCGGTGAGTTGACGATCAGCACCGGTGCGGGTTGTTCGGTCGGGTCGACGCCGCCGAGGTTCACAACCAGTAACACGATTCCGGCGGTAATCATGGCGACGACCAGCAGCATCAGCGCGATAGACCACAGTGGCAGGTAGAGGCCGCTCTCTCGGCGTTGCCGTGCCTTGCCCCGTCGCCGAGCGGGGAGCCGCTGCCGTCCGGTGTTCGGGTCGGGCGGTACAGGTGTCATCCGGTCGGTATCGACAGCGATATTGTTTTGTGTGTCGTCCTCGCGGCGGTATCGATCAGTCATACCATTGATCCCCCTAATCTAAGGTCGTTGGCGTTGGTTGACCCAGGCCAGGAACTGCGCGACGGGCCATGTATTGATGACGCAGCTTGCCGGTGTCCATCCCCGACGGGCGGTCATTATACCGTACCGCATCAGATCCATGTTCGCGGGTTCGTGGGCATCGGTGTCAATGGCGATCAGGATACCCATCTCGACCGCACGGCGCACGTACTGGGCTTCCAGGTCGAGGCGGCGCGGGTTCGCGTTGATTTCCAGGGCGGTGTCATGTTCTTTTGCCGCCGCAAAGACCGCGTCCATGTCGAGGTCGGCACCGGGGCGATCAGGGATGAGTTGTCCGCGTGGGTGGCCTAGCAGATCGACGTGTGGATTTTGTAGCGCGTTCAAGGCGCGGCGGGTGACCTTCTCCCGATCTTGTGTGAGGCCGAAATGCAGCGAGGCAACCACGAAGTCGAGTTTTTCCAGCAATTCATCGGTAAGGTCGAGTTCGCCATCAGCGCGGATGTCCATTTCTACACCGTGAAAGACGTGGAACTCGTCGCCCATCTCATCGTTGACCTTGCGCACGTCTTCTTGCTGCCGGATTAGTCGTTCCGGGTCGAGACCGTTGGCGATGGTCGAATACTGCGAGTGGTCGGTGATGACGATGTATTCGCGTCCGCGTGCTTTTGCTGCCTCCGCCATCTCACGGATGCTGGCTTTGCCGTCGCTAGCGGTGGTGTGCATGTGTAGGTCAGCACGGATGTCATCGAGTGTAATAAGGTCGGGCAGGGTGCCGTCACGGGCGGCTTCAAACTCGCCCAGGTCTTCGCGCAGTTCGGGCGGTATCCAGGGGAGATCGACCATAGCGTAGACCGCTTCTTCGGTCGCACAGTAGATCTTTTCGGCGTCTTCAATGATGTTGTCATCGTCGTCAACCGGGCTGAAGGCATGTTCGTTCAACGTCAGACGTTTTTCCAACGCCGAGCGTCGCATACGGATGTTGTGCGCCTGTGAGCCGGTGAAGTAATTCAGTGCCGTACCCCATTTGAATTTCTCCAGCACGCGCAGATCGACCTGTAAGCCGTTGAGCAGCTCGACTGAGGATTTTGTCTTACCGTGTCCGAGGATGCGGGCGACGTTCTGCATGTTGACGAACGTTTCCATAATCGGCGGGGCGTATTGCATGTCCTCGACAGCGATCAGCAGGTCAACATCGCCGATGGTCGGTCGTGCGCGGCGGATGCTGCCAGCGATTTCACTTTCAACGATGCCCTCATGTGCTAGCAAGACATCAAGGATGCGCCGGGCAGCCGGAAGTGCGTCACCGAGTCGGCTGCGTCCGGTTTGGCGAGACAGGGCTTCGATACCATCGAGGATTTTCTGCTGGCTTTTCTTCCCCATGCCCTTGAGTTCGGCGAGTTTGCCCGCTTCTGCGGTGGCTTTGAGTTCGGCGATGCTGGTAATGCCGAGTTCGTCCCAGAAGGTCTTGGCTTTCTTCGGGCCGACGCCGTTGATGTGCATGATTTCGACCAATCCTTCGGGGATTTCTGCCTTCAGGTTCTCGTAAAATTCGAGCTGCCCTGTTTCCAGCATTTCCTCGATCTTTTCCGCGAGGGTCTTACCGATGTTTGGAATCTCGGTCAGGTTGCCTTCCGCGTGGATGGCGTGCAGGTCGCGGGGGAGTTCGCGGATGGTTTCCGCCGCCCGGCTGTAGGCCAGGTAACGATGGACGCTTTCCCCTTTAAGTTGGAGCATGTCTGAGATCGTCTCAAAAATATCCGCGATTTCGCGGTTGGTCAACGCCATTGGATGCTTTATCCATTGTTTGTCGAACAGATGCGCGTCTTGCTGCACTCAAGTTAAGCGTAAAGTGGGGCGGTGCGCAAGTGTAAACGTGTCTAAAAATTGCTTGCCTACGGGATGCGACCTCGCATAACATAGGTCAAGAGACGCGCTCAACAGAGTGACCGGGGAGGGTCGTTCTGGTGGGCGCTTAACTTTTTGGTACGACTCTGGCACGCGCCGCACCTATCATCGTCATTAGTTGCGTGCCAAGCTGCTGAGGTATGGTTCCGGGAAGGCGATGAAATTCGCTACTTGGCAGCGGCACGCTTTGATTATTGAGTTGATTTTCAGACGGTTTTGCCAGCCATTGCTTCAATCAGTTGTAGTGTCATCCGGACATCAATGAGTGCATCGTGTGCGCTGCCAGAAACAGTGATTTTTTCCTGTTCTACTGCTTCTGTCAACTTCCACCACCCCCCTTTCTTTCCCCAGCGCGACATCTTGCCAGGGTTGAATTTTGAGTACTCTAGCATCGCGCACTGCCAGTTGATACCAGAAATGTTATCCAGATGATATTTATCCAGTGTTCTTTCAGTAATCTTTTTCTCGAAGGCAGCGTTGTATGCGATAACGGTGTGGCTTTCTAAGTGATGGCGAAGTAGTGGATACAAGTCCTGAAAACGAGGTTTATCTTTTACATCTGCCATTGAGATGCCATGAACACGCTGCGCACCAGGACTGATCTGTTCTGAGGGGCAGATAATCTCGTTTATTAACGTTTGATCATCGGAATCGATCAGCGCAATCTGGACTGGTTCTCCGTTGATGTCGGTCGTTTCATAATCAAGCACAAGAAATCCCTCATCAAGCATCTTTTTGGCCCATGCTGAAGAGCTTTTTACATGCTTTTCGTTGAACGCTCTTGTTTTACGGTGAGAACGATTTTCGTGTCTTTTCCGTGGATAAACAAAATTATCTTGACAGCGAACTTCATTTTGCATGGCTATAAAGGCGATTGCTTCATCAATCTCTCTTGCTTCGCATTCCCATGCTTCTTCGATTGCATCATAGATAGCCTGGCAAATTTTAATGAGCCACTTACCTGGGTTGGTTTGTCTAAGACCTATTGTGCCTTTTTTTAACCAATCATGGAGTCTTCGCCATTCGGTGACATGGTGTGTCACTGTTGGGTTTTGGGCGGCAGATTTTTCTATTTCTTTGATGATGATATGGTTGAAATTTTTGACCCACTGTTCATCTTCAGTGCAATTATAATCTGTACTGTATTCGGTAAAGTGGATCAGCCTGATCCAATCAGTGCGACTGAGACTTACACATGCTTCATAGCGATTAATCATGTTTTATCCTCTAAACTTATCCTAGAGTTATTATATCCAAATTTCGGCTTCAAGCTTAAGATTTTCTACATCAATTAGCAAACGCTTGACAGCGCCTCGCTTCCACGCTAGGATATGGGCAAATGTAAATATCAGCTTAAAGACGTTGAACCGGAAGAGTAGCCGTCGAAACGGTGTTCAGAGAGCCGCTGTAAGGTGTGAAAGCGGTACACACGCCGATTGTGAATGGGCCGGGGAGTTGCACAGGCGAACGGGATTCTATGAATCCAACAATTAGCTTGTGACGGCAGCGCACCGTAACCAGAGCGCAGGGTATCGGCGTTATCGCCCGTACTCCAGAGTGTACACCTCAGCCTTGAGGTGTGAATCAAGGTGGCACCGCGGGAGTTCCCTCTCGTCCTTGACGTAAGGATGACGTGGGATTTTTTATTTCTGGCAGGAGTACCCTTGATGAACGCACAGACCGCATCACGAATCCGCAAAGACATTACCCCTTCGTTTGAAACCGTAAAAGCTTTATTCCAACAGGGCGATCTCGTCCCCGTATACCGTCGTTTGCTGGCGGATTTAGAGACGCCGGTATCCGTTTATATGAAATTGGCACAGGCCGGGGAATACTCGTTCTTGCTCGAATCTGTCGAGGGCGGGGAGCAGGTCGGGCGTTATTCGTTTCTCGGCGTGAACCCGCGTGGCATCATCACAGTCGAAGGCAATACGATTAAACGTGTGGTCGATGGTGAGACAACACACCGCGAACTCGCCACCGGTGAAGACCCGCTCGATGTGGTCAAAGCCGAATTAACCGCGTTTACACCCGTTCCAGTGGAAGGGTTACCGCGCCTCGTTGGTGGGGCAGTCGGTTACATTGGCTATGACGTGGTGCGCTACTTCGAGCGCCTGCCGGAGACAGCCTCGCGTGATCTCGATGTGCCGGATCTGGCATTTTTACTGCCGGATACGCTGGTGGTTTTTGACCATGCCAAGCATCAATTGATCGTGCTGGCGAACGCGCACAACACCGGCAACCCCGAGGCGGCATATTACGCCGCGGTGCGCCGTATCGACCAGATCATCGCCACGCTGGGTCGTCCGCTACCGGAGCCGACCATATCCACTGAGGTGCTAGACGAAAATCTTGTTTCCAACGTCCCGCGTGACGAGTTTGAAGCAAATGTGCGCCGAGCGAAAGAATACATCGCCGCCGGGGATGCTTTCCAGATCGTGTTATCACAGCGGTTCACCCGCCGCACGACCGCACCGCCGTTGATGATTTACCGGGCGGTGCGGGCGCTCAACCCCTCGCCGTATATGTTTTTCCTGCGCTTCAGCGATGATTTCACTTTGATGGGCGCTTCGCCGGAGATGATGGTACGCCTCGAAGATGGCATCGCTACAAACCGTCCGATTGCGGGGACGCGCAAACGTGGTGCGACCGATGCCGAGGATAAGGCATTGGAAGAAGAATTGCTCGCCGACCCTAAAGAACGCGCCGAGCATGTGATGTTGGTTGATCTGGGACGCAACGATCTCGGTCGGGTGAGCGAGTACGGCAGCATTAACGTTACTGACATGATGTATATCGAGCGTTACAGTCATGTGATGCATATCGTGAGCAACATCGAAGGCCGGGCGCGTGACGGCATTGATGCGTTCGACTTGTTCCGTGCGACCTTCCCGGCAGGCACGTTGAGCGGTGCGCCTAAAGTCCGTGCAATGGAGATCATCGAAGAACTCGAAGGGACACGACGCGGCCCATATGGTGGGGCGGTGGGGTATTTCAGCCATGATGGCAGCATGGATACTTGCATCACGATCCGTGCGTTGGTCATGCAAGGGGATCGCGTTTACATCCAGGCCGGGGCGGGTATCGTCGCCGATAGCGACCCCGCCAGCGAATACGACGAAACGGTCAACAAAGCGAAGGCGTTGGCTGTGGCGATCCAATATGCCGAGCAGGGATTAATGTAGTCGTTTGTGATTTCTGTTGCAATATGCTAAAAGCTAGTGCATCAGATGGACAGGAGCGATAAAAATGCTTAAAAGAATTGTATTTATCCGGTCGGGTGAGACGGATTGGAACTTCGAAGGGCGCTTTCAAGGGTGGGTGGCAGCACCCCTCAACGAGCATGGACGTTTACAGGTGAGCCGGTTGGCGAATTTCGTCCGGCATATCGGCTTGAAGCGACTTTACACTAGCGACAGCCGCCGTGCCCGACAAACAGCGGAAATTCTGAGCGAACGTTTGGAATTTGAGCCGACATTCGATGAACGCCTACGAGAGCAAAATGTCGGCATCTGGCAGGGGCTAACCGTGCCGGAGATGCACGGTTGGTATCCAGAGGAGTATGAGAAGCTCCAGGCTGACCCGATAGGCTTTCAAATTCCCGGCGGTGAGTCTCGGCAGCAAGTCGAAGAGCGAGTGGTGGATGCCTTGCGTGAATATATTGAAAATGCGAATGACGAGAGTATCGACACGGTCGGTATTATTTCTCATACCACGTCGATTGAGGCCATGTTGATAGACCTTGTCCCCGATATTGATATGACGGAAGGCAAGTTCGGGAACTCATCCGTATCAACGCTTGCCCGTCAAGATGGCGTTTGGCGGGTGGTCGCTGTGAACGATGTGATGCACCTTGAAGGGTTAGAAAGCCGCTATATGCCGCGTGATATGCGAGGAGAGACGACAGGATGATCTTAGTCATTGATAACTACGATAGCTTTACCTATAACCTCGTCCAGCAGATGGGCGAGATGGGCGCGGATTTACACGTCGTCCGCAACGATCAAACCAACATCGAGGACGTGAAAGCGATGAACCCCAGCCATGTGGTGATCTCTCCGGGGCCGGGCACACCGGATGACGGCGGCATTTCGCTGGACATCATCCGTGAGATGGGCGCGCAGACGCCGGTGCTTGGTGTTTGCCTGGGACATCAGTGCATCGGGCAGGCTTATGGTGGTGTCGTCACCCGTGCGGGACGCTTGATGCACGGCAAGACCAGTATGGTCTATCACAAGGGCGACCCGTTGTTTACCGGGGTGCCGAGTCCGTTCGTGGCGACACGCTATCACAGCCTGATCGTCGAAGAAGATTCGCTGCCGGAGTCGCTGGAAATCATCGGCTTCACCGAAGAAGGTGAGATCATGGGGTTGCGACACAAGCAGCATCCGGTGGCGGCGGTGCAGTTCCACCCGGAAAGCATTTTGACCACTTACGGGCCGCGCATCCTAAAAAATTTCCTTGAGAATACATTTATACCGGCGTAGACCAGATCATGCAGACCATGACACGACAAATCACACTGACCGGCATCAAGCCGACTGGACCGCCACATCTGGGTAACTACCTTGGTATGATCCGCCCGGCGTTGGCGCTGGCTGAGCAGTATCAGGCGTTGTACTTCATCGCTGATTACCACGCGCTGACGACCATACGCGACGGCGACCGTCTGCGACGGCATGTCTACGAAATCGCGGCGACCTGGTTAGTCCTCGGTCTTGATCCTGATGCGGTCGTGTTCTATCGCCAATCCGATGTGCCGGAAATCGCCGAGTTGATGTGGGTCTTGGCCTGCTATGCGCCGAAAGGCCTGCTCAACCGGGCGCACGCTTATAAAGCCGCTGTCGATGCCAACGACGCCACCGGGAACGCGCCCGACGAGGGAATCAATGTCGGATTGTTCAATTATCCGGTGCTGATGGCGGCGGATATTCTGTTGTTCAGTGCAGATCTGGTGCCGGTCGGCCTGGATCAAAAGCAACACCTTGAAATTGCACGGGACATCGCGGCGGCATTTAACCACACACACGGCGAGGTCTTCACCTTGCCGGAGCCGATCATCACGGATAAGGTCGCCACGATCACCGGTGTGGACGGACGCAAGATGAGCAAGAGTTACGACAACACGCTGCCGTTGTTCGCGCCGCCGAAGATGCTGCGCAAACAGGTGATGAAGATCGTGACCGACTCTAGCACACCAGATGATCCAAAAGACCCGGATGTGTGCAATATCTACAACATTTATAAGCACTTCGCCGCGCCGGATGATGTAGCAGCGGTGCGTGAGCGTTATCTACGGGGTGGGCTGGCTTACGGCACGATGAAACAACAACTTTTCGAGTTGCTGGACGCGACCTTCAGTGACGCCCGTGAACGTTATGATACCCTGCTCGCCGATACTGCCGCGCTTGATGTGTTGCTGGTCAACGGTGCTGAAAAAGCACGCGAGCTGGCGGCTCCGCTGTTGCGTGATGTGCGTGCGAGTGTGGGTATGCGGGTTTCATCCAAAATTCTGTAAGATTAAAGAGAAAACAACGTGACAACACAAGTGAAAGAAGAAAAGATTATAATGGACATTCAACGGGCGATTGACGTCATCAGCCGCTTCGGGCATCTGCAGGCTCAGGAAGCCGAGGCGGTGTTGAACCAGATTATGCGCGGCGAGGCTACCGAATCACAGACCGGCGCGTATCTGATGGGGTTGCGTATGAAAGGTGAAACCGCTGCTGAGATCACCGGCAGCGCACAGGCCATGCGTGCCAACGCCGAACATGTCCCGACCAAATTTGCTGGCACGCAGTTACTCGATACCTGTGGCACCGGTGGTGACCGTTCTGGTACGTTTAATATCAGTACGACGGTGGCCTTCGTCGCAGCGGGGGCGGGTGTGCCGGTCGCCAAACATGGTAACCGCGCGGCGACCAGTAAGTGCGGCAGCGCCGATGTGCTCGGCGAACTCGGCGTCAACCTGGATTTAACGCCGGAACAGGTCGGGCAGTGCGTGGACGAAGTCGGTATCGGCTTTTTGTTCGCGGCGAAATTACACCCGGCGATGAAAAACGCCATCGGCCCACGCCGCGAGATGCGTATCCGCACGATTTTTAACATTCTTGGCCCGCTGACGAACCCAGCCGGAGCGCGAAACCAACTGATGGGGGTGTTCACGCCTGATTTGACCGATCTGCTGGCGAATGTGTTGGGCGATCTCGGTGCGCGGCAGGCGATTGTGGTCAACGGCTATGGTGGCCTGGACGAACTGACCACGACCGGCCCGAACACGATCAGTCACTTTAAAGACGGTCGTGTGACAACTTACGAACTTGATCCGTTGGAATACGGCTTTGAGGGGGCAAATATCCATGACTTGCTGGGCGGCGAAGCCCCGAAGAACGCGGCGATCTTACGCGGTGTACTCAGTGGTGAAATCCAGGATGCCAAACGTGATGTGGTGCTGTTGAACGCCGGGGCGGCACTGATGGCTGCGGGCAAGGCTGATGACATCGCCGCCGGGATCAAACTGGCGCGTGAAGTCATCGACGGTGGCGCGGCAGAGGCCAAACTCGATGCACTCATCGAATGTAGTCAGCAGTTTGCGAGTTAGCGATGGTACAAAAGACGAACACCATTCTGGATGAAATCCTCGCGGAGAAACAGCGGGAAATTCTGGAACTCATGCGCATGGAAGGCTATCATGACGGCTTCCCCTCTTGGGCGGCGCAGGTCGAGCATCATGCTTCGGCGGCTGACCCGCCGCGTGATTTCATCGGGGCGTTGCGTGCTGGGGGAAACGTCGCTTTGATTGCGGAAGTCAAGAAAGCCTCGCCGAGTAAGGGTGTGCTCATCGAGGATTTCGACCCGGTGCGCCTCGGTAACACCTATGCCGAGAACGGGGCGTCGGCAATTTCCGTCTTGACCGATGAGAAGTTTTTCCAGGGACACTTACGCTATCTGCGGGCGGTGCACGAGGCGGTTCGTGTGCCGTTGCTGCGCAAGGACTTTATCATCGACCCGTATCAAGTCATAGAAGCACGGGCCTCCTGCGCAGATGCTGTGTTGTTGATCGTCGCCGCGCTGGAAGACGACCGACTCACCGACCTGCATGCGCAGATCACCGAGATGGGTATGGCGGCGCTGGTCGAGGTACACAACGCGGTGGAAATGGAACGGGCGGTCAAGTTGGGTGCATCGCTCATCGGTGTGAACAACCGCGATCTCAAGACGTTTGACGTCGATTTAGAGACGACCGCACGGCTAGCGTCGATGGTGCCGGCTGATGTGGTGTTGGTCGCTGAGAGCGGCATCCGTGATGCGGCGGATGTTGCCCGGATGGGTACGATGGGCGCACATGCGGTGCTGGTCGGTGAGTCGCTGGTCAAAGCCGGTGATGACCTCCCGGCGACCGTGCAGGCGTTTAGCGGTCAGGCACGGTGAGGTAAAGGCGATGAGAGTTAAAATTTGCGGCATTACCACTTACGAGGATGCGCTGGCCTGTGTCCAGGCCGGTGCGGATTTATTGGGCTTCAACTTCTACAAGCCGAGTCCACGTTATATCACGCCAGATGCGGCACGGGCAGTCTGTGATCCGCTGCGGGAGGTATTGGGCGATGACTGTCCACAGTTAGTCGGTGTGTTTGTCAATGAGGCGGTCGGGACAATCTCGGTGATTACCAATCAGGTCGGGTTAGATGCGGCACAACTCAGCGGCGATGAATCAGATGATATGCTTAAAGAGCTGCGCGGCATCGCGTTCAAAGCCATTCGCCCACCGAATAAAGCATTGGCATTGGACGATTCGGCGTACTATGGCGTACACATCCCGGCGAAAGAGACGGTGCCTTCGCTGCTGCTCGATGCCCATCATCCCAATCTCTATGGCGGCACCGGGGCGCAGACCAGCGATGCGGTCGCGCTGGCGGTCAAGGCGACCACACCCCGGCTGATGCTGGCGGGTGGGTTGAATCCGTCAAACGTCGCGGCACGGGTCAAAGCGGTGCGGCCCTGGGGCGTGGATGTCGCCAGCGGTGTCGAGGACGGCGAACCAGGTGTCAAAGCGATTGGCAAGGTGCAGGCATTCATCCAGGCGGCGAAGCAAGTGCGTGATGAGGAGTAAAGGATCATGACGGACAGCTTGGCCATAACGCTAAACGCTTTAGGCACACAGCTCGTGTTCGATCATGTGCCGCTGGTCTTTCGGGAGGGTGAGTTTCAAAATGTGTTTGCGAAAAAGAATAATAAAACGGTAGACGAGACGCTATCTGGGCGGAAATACGCATTTTTGCGGCCTGAAGTGGAAAAAACTTATCCATCGCGTATGGATATGGAAATTGGCGCATTTGTCCTTTTTTTGAAAGAAAGTGGCGATCTGCTTTACCAAAAGTGGTTCTCCAGGATCTTGCGTGGTGAACATAGGTTCTGTGCCAAAATTGGCAATGTATGGTCAGTAATCACCCATATTTGCTGTTTTTTAGCCGTGATTTCACTGATTTTTCGATTTACCACGCGAAATCCCAAAGAGCCTGAATTATTTTATGCAATACCTTCGCCAAAAACGAGAGTATGGAGGGCTTTTGAGGTATAGTTGTTGTTCTTTAAAACGACACTAACCAAAGCAAAAGCCCATGCCTGAAATTGTACCACTGCTCGTATGCCTGAACGAATTGCTCACACCCACAA
>DAOTTX010000146.1:0-1561 GCA_034437515.1 Anaerolineae bacterium | reverse complement strand
AGCCGTCTAAGCGACACAACCGTATGCGATGGCGAGTTTCTTCTTGATCTTCTTCCGGTAGTAGAAGATCATCTTGCGTTCTTTCTCGTCGCGGGCGAACTTCTTCACCTTCGCCTCAGTAGTCAACGTGTAAATCGCAAACAGTGCCAGCGGACGATCCGAGTAGTGTTCGACCACCTGAAGATACGGTTCAATCTCGCCCGCCTCAAGTCGCTCCTGCCAGGTGCGCGGCTGGATTGGCTCGTACTCCTTCAGAATGCGCTGAAGCCGATGCTTGATCGCCGTCATGCGCTCGTAGACCATCGAGTGTGCCAGATTGTGTGCTTCCAGCGCCGCCTTCGAGTCAACGCTGGTCGTCAGGATGTAGAGTGCGACCAGTCCCTTGATGTCGTCGGCGTATTCTTCGGCAATAGCGTGTATCGCCTCGGTGATGTCCAACCGGAAGTCGATTTTCGCTGCCCAGGGTGCCCAACGTTCAGACGACTTCTGCCAGGCGGTGGGGGATGAGTAACCTGGAATGCCGTATTCGTCCACGTCCAGCGCCAGCTCACCTTCGATGTCGGTGAAGGGGAGATACTTCTTGTTCTGCTTCTGGAGCGTGGTGGACTTGCTGATTGCCAATGCACGCCACATCGCCCCAAAGATACCGACATTTGCCAGCAGGTTCGGGTCTTCGACCAGTCGCATCCACAGGCGCATTAGCCCGGTCTGGATGCTATCGGGGATATTCTGCCGTGCGATGGCTGGGTCTATCTCGACGCCTCCACAGCCGAGTTTGTGCTGGGCAAGCGCGGACAACCTCTTAAAACGTTTCAGTGGATTGGTGCCCCTGCACTGAAAGCCGAAAGCTTGCTGACCGCCCCGCAAACCGACTGGCACACGCTGACCTTATGACCCAGCGAACGGGAGATGCTCTTTGCTGATTTTGCCCGCCGTGCCGTGTGGACCACCCGCAGTGACGGAACCGTTTTGGCCGAAACCCTGCTTAGTTGCCGTGACAAAGACCGAGTGACCTATACATTGACCAATGCGTCACCCGATGCACTACTGCAACACCTTGCTGAGTGCAAATCACAGCGTAGCATTCAGGACACCAAATCTGAACTCGGCTGGGATAATTTTCGTGCCATCAAGTATCGTGCCTGGGAGCATCAACTCGCGCTGACTATTTTGGCGTCCTGGTTTGTGGCTGAAACACGTCTCGATTGGGAGCGCGATATGCCCACCGATACAGTTCTACTTGAGCACTACCAAACCGATGTCTTGCCTGCCTTGTCGATAGCGAATGTGCGCGAGATGCTACGAGCTGCAATGCCCTTGCCACAACTTTCAACTGATGATGCCAGCGCCTTAGTCGTCAAACATCTCGATAATCGCACGCGCTCACGAAGATCTCGGCTGAAACGCCAAATGTGACATTGTCGAAGTAGTTACCTTTACCCATTAATTTCGCGCTCCGCCACCGGCTGAACAGATACGATTTGTTAACAAGGCCATGTCGCACCGCCGGACTTGTTATTGATACACAGTTTCAATTGTATTAAATGTTATTGAATACTTA
>DAOTTX010000145.1:0-1666 GCA_034437515.1 Anaerolineae bacterium | reverse complement strand
GGATCGCGGTATGAGGCACAGCGTCAAGCAGATCGCCGACCGCTGCGAGAGCTACCAGAGTGACCATGTGCTGCTGTTCAGTCTCGTGGTGAATCCCAATCCTGACCTGATCCGGATGGTGCCGCACGATGAGCGTGAAGCGTTCGTGCGCCAGCTCACCGAGCGAACGGTCAAGGGCTTCTTCGACGCACGCGGCATCGACACCGGAGTCGAGTTTAGCTACGTGACCCACCACCGTCAAACCGATGGAGAGGAAGCACCAGGACAGGATAACCCACATACGCATGTGGTTCTACCGGGCACCTACTACGACGCCGATGAGGGACAGCGCAAGCCGTTGTACTTCAGTCGCAATAAAGCCGTGAATCATATCGACATGCTACACGAGGTCACGCAGGAGCAGATGACGGATCTGATGGATCGCTATGCCGGACCCGACTGGGAGCAGCGCTACAACGAACTCGCAGCCGTTCGTGAGCAGCAGGAGAACGTCATCCTGGACGAGCCGCCTCATGGCGTGTGGGACGGGAATTATGTATGGGTGGGCGTGCGCCGGACGGATGAGGATACCAGCGCCGCCGGAGTGTATGGCGTGTTTCCCAACCGTAACGGCAAGACCAGCCTGCAATTCCGTCCTTTCTCCGATGACATCGACCACCAGGAAGCGGAGATCGCCGCTAGAGACTTGAAAAAACGCCTGCAAGCCGGGGCACACGAGATCGACCGAGAGGACGATCTGCGGCCAACGCTGGATTTTGACATCTGATGATAAACGCACACAGGAGCCGGAAGCGCATCGTCGACCAAACGGAACGCGCCTCAAGCCCCTGTATACAAATGATGAAAGTGACTACAGTATGACACAGAAACATCAATCGACCAACGACGAAAACGCGGGCAGAGATGCTTTTCTCTCTGCGCTGTATCCAAACGTACCCGCTGATTTATGGCTGGAACTGCGCTGTATCCATCCGGGCACAGGCGAAGTGCGGGCGCTCTGGACGGAGATCGGCAATGAGAAACAGCGCGACGCCGTGCTGAAGCAGGCAGAGGCACTCAACAGCGAGGGCTACAGCGTATACTTCGCACCCTGCCTACGGGCGGGGAAGAAAGGTAATGCGGCATCGGCGGCACTGCTGCCCGCGCTCTGGATCGACATCGACGGACCGGAAGAAGTCCGCCAGCACGATCTGGAACGACTGCAAGCCTTCGATCCGCCACCATCCGTCATCGTCGCCAGCGGAGGCGGCTGGCATGGTTACTGGCTGATGGATGAGCCGCTATCACTCGATGAGGAGAACAAACAGAAAATCGGTCGGGTGATGCAGGGCTTGTTCACTGCACTCGGCGGTGACGATGGCTACGTGAAGTCCGTCGCTTCGGTGATGCGCTTGCCGGGCAGCATCAACACCAAGCCTGACCGCGATGGTGCAGCGGTGCAGATCACCGACTGGCACCCAGATCGGCGTTATCCGCTGGACTGCTTCGACTGGCTCGAAGTCCAACCGCGACCGAAGGTGGAGCGCATTGGAGGGCTGGAAGTCGTCACCTTGAACGGCAATGCGCCGCTGCCACCGCGCACCGAGAGCTATCTTTCGTCCGGTGCGACGAATGGCAATCGCAATCATGAGCTGTTCGCCGCCGCCTGTCAGTTACGCGATGCAGG
>DAOTTX010000144.1:0-1518 GCA_034437515.1 Anaerolineae bacterium | reverse complement strand
AAAAACTGCTCGATGGCGGTAGCCAGATCCACTTGCTGTTCCTCCTCATGAACACGATGTGTGGAAATCGCGGCGGTGGCTCGTCCTGACTGTGCGCCATGACGCTGTATCGTTCAGAGTGTGCGCGACGTTCCGTCGCAAGTCATCCGGCACGTTGGGGAGACCCACCGCCACTGCGTTTCCGTCGCGAGTTTCTCTCGCGCACACATATCAGCGTAGCAAAGCGCCCTCCCCGGGCCGTGCGAGGATTCCAGTTTTCGGCTGGAAAATTTCAATTCAGGGATGAAAAATTTCGGTGATTGCGGGCAAAGAAAAAGCCCCTGATTTCGTGGTGAAACCAGAGGCTGTGTTTTGAGGGATGTGATGAGGTCAGCGTTCGAGCTGGATGGCAAAGCGATAACCCCCCACCTGAAGCGCGGCGTAGGGTTCGTCGGCCCGATACCAGACCAGCGTCAAATCCACCGCCTGCCCCGGCAGCACATCGAACGGTCGTATTCCCGCTGCCGGGATGCGTGGGCCGGGTGGGTTCTCGGCGTAGCCCAGTGCCAGCGTGATGTCGTCCGGTGTGAGGCGTAGTGTCGTCGCGCCGTCGTTGTAGAGCCATAATCGTGTGGTGAGTCGTCCCGGTGTGGTCGCGGCTTCGATGACCTGCACATCGAGGTCGGCGAAGTTAGTGGTCGGCGTGGTCGGGGGTGTTGGTGTCGCGGTGGTAGCAGCGACCGTCTGCGGCAGGCCGATCAGCGCACCATCGCGCGCGAGTTCCTGTTCCGGCGGATAGGTGGCGGTGATCAGTGTGCGGTTGGCGGTGGGCAAACCATCTGCGTCCGTTTCACCGATGAGCAGCAATACCAATCCCGGCCCGACCTGACGAAAGATGCGCGTGTCACTCCGCAGCACTTCAGTCTTGGTGGCGAACTCGTAGCGCAGAATCGCGCCGGTGTTCATGGTCAGCGTGAAGTCGGTGCCTGCGTCCATGGCGGCGAATAGCTCCGCGTTATCTTCCGAGTAGGGGATGCCGATCACCGGACGCACGCTCATGCCGTTGACGAACGAGGCAATGTCCGGACTGGGATCGTAGTTCCACTCAGCGGCCTTCACGCCACGCCGCTGCACCACCCACACCCGCGGGCTGCTGCTGTCCTGTGTGACCACCTGCAAGTTGACCGGATAGGCCACCGCCCGTTCCGAATCGCCGCCGGTGATGACATCATCCTGCGCTTCCAGCGCCAGGGGTGTGGGGGTCGGGCTGACCTCCGGTGGCGGCGTGGCCGACGGTTCAGCAGTCGCTTCGGGGTCGATCTCACTCCCTCCCCCACCGATCACCCGAAACAGCATGAAACCGACCAGGATCACGATCAACACGCCAAAGACCGCCACCAGTTGCGGTGATGGCTTGCCCGTCGTGCTGGTGGTCGCCCCCTCACCGGTCTCCGGTAACTCGTTTTCCCGCGCCGCCTCCTGGACGCGCTGCGGCGTGCGTGCCCAGCGCGACCCCACCGGCACCAGCGCCGACTCGCG
>DAOTTX010000143.1:0-5910 GCA_034437515.1 Anaerolineae bacterium | reverse complement strand
GCCTGCTTGTCGGACGCGGGCGTCGGAGGCAGGGGAGGTGGACGATGCTCGCTCGCCATGGTCTCATTCCCTCCCGGCGGGTCGAGGCGCCATTCCGGGGTTGATGTGCTTGACAAATGAATAACACTTCATTGACGGGTTCGCAACAACCCGCTCACCCGCCGCGGGAAACGCCATAACCTATTGATATTTCCAGGGCGGATCTCAAGGTTCTGGCAACCGTGCTTTCCGCGAAACGGTCAAACGCTTCGCTGCCACGCTGGAAGAGAAACAGGCGTACATCGTCTTCCAACATGCTGAAATTCTGCATCTCATTCAAAAGCACGGCGTCGATCATGCGAGCAGAGTCATAGTTGTAGCGGTTGGTGTGTCGTCGTGGGATCGCCGTATACAGATCACCCGACCGAGTTTCGCCTTCGGTTAGGGTCAGTGTGGCGACTTTACGCATCTGCGGTGATTCTGTCGGTGGTCGTAACTCCCCACCTTCGAGGCTCAAGGTTGCATGATAGCCTGCTGCCGGTGCGGTCAGCATCATATTTTCGATGGCGCACCCTAGACCGAGATGCATCTCGCGTAGATATGGGTCCATCGCCCCCAGGTGACGACTGGTATCGGCATAGAGTTCGATCTGCTCTTGACCCACACGGAAAAACCAGGGCTGCGTATTATGTGGGTTCGCTGCCAGAATGCCAGATTGCACCAATCGTATTGGTCCTTCAGCGGGTTCGGTGTGCCAATCTTCCCAGGCTTCAAACGCCGGGCCAGTCCCCGAAGCGAACACACCCTGATCCGTCGCACGGTACACCCCACCGCCGACGACGAGCACACCTACCCCGGCCCCAAGACTCGCTAAAAACTGTCGGCTGCTCATTGCCATTGTTTACGCTCCTTAGTAAATGCTTGTTTGGTCAATTTATCAAGCTCGCTACTAAGGTTTACGCACTATGGCGATACAAGTTTTACGGTGTTAATCTATTGTGACATTAAAGGTTTGTAAGTGGGCACGCACGGCCTGTTCGTAAAAGGTTTGTGTATCGCCTACGACGGGTGTCGTGTGATTGTGTACCTCAAGTGAGACCATACCGTGTATCAATCCCCACGTTTGATTCAAAACGTGGAAGATACGGGCTACTTCTTCATCCATGCCGTACTTTGTCTGATAGTGCTTGTATACGAGTGGAGGAATGCGTGTGTAATTCTCTGGCAATTGAACCACTTTCGCTTCGACGCCTGCGGAAACCGTCTCCATAAACACATCACCGATGAGCTGCGCAGCAGGGGTCGTCACATCGGCTGGCGCATCATAACCGGGGATAGGATTGCCATAAATCAACTGGAAATCGGTCACATGCTCAACCGCCCATTGGCGATAGGCCAACATGGCGGTGAAGATTTGTTCCCCATAAGATTGACCGGCTTCGGCGGCTGCGTCTCTTGCTTGCCGGATGTATGCCGCTTGCCCGGTAAACGCATCAACGATGAGAGCGGTAATCAAATCATCGAGCGAGTCAAAGTAATGGTAGAGCGCAGGTGCGGTCATCGCCATCTTACGTGCAATCGCCCGTAAACTCAGACCAGCAGTGCCCTTCTCCGCTATCAATTCGCATGCAACATCTTTGATTCTGCGGCGTGTGGCTTCGTTGACCTCGACTTGACGTTTTCTGGGCATGGTGTTTCCTTTACAGCGTTTAGACAGTCGAGTCGAGTGTAGTGCGCTCAGTTGCCACTGTCAATATCAGTGGTGACGAATGAGGTTCCTGCTCAAGCCCACACTTGGATAACCTGGTTTGAGAATGTAAAACGCCGTAAAGTGCTTCTGATTATCCGCGCATTTCTGCCTCGCCCCCCTGGATGACGCCATAATTCCATACGATACCGATATTTCGTTTATCGTCATTTTGATAAACTTACGGTAGACTAAGATTACAATCCAACAGTTGATTAATCGCTGATTCAATGGGGAAACAATGCCAATTTTCAATCCAAATGGTCAAACCTTTGCAGATCGCTATTATGTTGTCGAACGGATCGGTGGCGGCGGCATGGGGGAGGTCTACAAGGCGATAGACAACCGGCTCAATCGTGAGGTCGCCATTAAGTTCCTTTCACAGGATATGATCGGTCGTGACGACATCCGCCGTCGGTTTGAGAACGACGCTACCATCACACAGAATAAAGGTAGGCAACGGGGCACGGGTTGAGTACAATCTTGGCGCTACTCGACGGAGAGACAAAGACCGATGTCCGAATTGTTTACCACCAGCCTGAATATCTATCGCAAAACGATTAAACGAGTACCGGCGTTGCACCGGGTCACCCACTGGGTGATGAGCCACAGCGCCATTCCGCTGTTGGAGTCACGCCAGCAATTTCATACGATGAAAGACGATCCCTTCTGGTTTCGGCTGGAGCTACTCACCGGCAAACACGAAGTCGAGACAATGGCACAGGTCGAACGGCTCGTTGAACCGGGCATGGTCATCCTCGATGTCGGCGCACACGTCGGTTATTATACCCGGCGCTTCACCGATTTGGTCGGCACGGCAGGGCGCGTGCTGGCCTTTGAGCCGCATCCGCGCATCTTTGCCACATTGCAAGCCAACACCGCTAACCATACCAACGTCACTCCACTACAACTCGCCGTTGCAGAAAGCGAAGGCACCGCCGAACTCTACGATTACCTGATGATGTCCGCCAGTGGATCACTGCACTACGACGCGGACATCGCGGAATTACAACGGGCGCAGACCGCCGTTACCGATGTTGCCCCGCGCCTGCGCGAAGACTTCACCGTACAGACCTTCACCGTGCAGACACGCACCATCGACTCGGTCGTGCAAGAGCGCGGCTTAACAAAAGTTGATTTCGTCAAAATGGACATCGAAGGCGCGGAGATGAACGCCCTGCTGGGGATGCGTGAGACGATTCAGCGGTCGCCGGGCTTAAAACTCATCATGGAATACAATCCGCAGGCGCTTAAAGCCTTCGATTATGACCCGACGGCGACCCTGCATGATGTACTCGCGCTTGGTTTTGACCGGGTGCAGGTCATCGAAGCGTCGGGGGTGCTGACCGACATCACCGGACAGACAGCGAAAGTCAGCGAACTCACCGAACGTCTGATGCGGCACATGGATGTCGTCAACCTGCTGTTTACGAAGGGCGAAGGCGCGTGAAGCGGTTGCTGCTCGTCCGGCATGGTGAAACAAATTGGAATTTCGAGGCACGGTTGCAAGGTCAGCGTGAGCAGGCGTTGAACGCAACCGGACAGGCACAAGTCGAAGCACTCGCACAAGCCTTGTGTGACGTCTCCATCGACGTGATTTATTCCAGCGACCTCGAACGCGCATTAGCGACGGCTCAGGCCATCAACACAGCACATCATCTTCCCATCGAAACGGACAAACGGCTGCGTGAGTTTTCGTTGGGGAAGTTCGAGGGGCTGACCCCCGATGAACTACGACGACGCTACCCGCAAGACTTCGACGCCTGGCGAGCGGACCGCAGCCGCGCCACACACGGCGGGGAGACGGTGGCGCAGGTCGCCGCTCGTGTTGATACTCTGCTTGCGGAAATTGAGCGTTCGCTGGCGAAGACCATTGTCATCGTCGGGCATGGTGGGCCACTGCGAGTGATGATCTGCAACGCATTACAACTGCCGGAGGCCAAATACTGGCGCTTCCGTTTGGATAACGCAGGCATTGCCGAATTGGAACGCAGTCAGAACCACTGGTTACTCATCCGCCATAACGATATGGCTCACCTTTCCGCAATCGGAGCCGAGTGAACCCAATGCGAAAATTTTTTGCCGCACTCTTGATCGTCTTTTTTGTGCTGCCGGTTGGGGCATCATCCGAAGCGGTCGAACCACGCGAAGAAGCCATCATTTATGCCGGGCCGGGACAAACACATTATCAAGTCAATCGCGTGCAATGGCAGGACGACATCACCATCATCGAACGTAACCCGGTCGGCGATTGGCTACACGTTCATATCGAACGGGGTAACGCCGGTATGGAAATCGAAGGTTGGGTGCAGACCGGACGCATGATCCTCGATGAGTCGGTCGAGTTTAGTGAAATTCCGGTCAACTTTGAGGCCACGCACTTTGATCCCGAAAATATGGAGAGCCGCACCGAGGCCGAACTCTACGCCTACCCGATTGTGCCAACAGACATCAGCCCGGCGATGCGTGAGGTCTTTGCGCGCGGTCAAGAAATGGGCAACCATGCCGATGTCGTGACCAAAGTCGGTGACAGTGTGAGCAGTAACGCGATTTTCGTCGGTGCGATGGCAGAGCCAGATTACGAACTTGGCCCCTATGACTACCTCGAAGACACGGTGCTGTTCTTCGGCGAGGGGACGAATATATCTAGCGTCGCCTCGCAGGTCGGTTTGAGTTCGATTGCGGTCTTCGACTCGATCTTCGCCGCTGCTGAATGGTGCGCCCCCGATGAGACACCGCTGGCCTGTGAGTATCGCAACCGGCAGCCAAGTGTCGCGGTCGTGCTGTTCGGCCCCAATGACGTGCGCTCAATGGATGCCGACCGCTACGCCGAACAGATGACGCGCATCGTTGAGGAGTCGCTGGAACGCGGCATCATCCCGGTGCTGCTGACGTTCAGCGTCCACCCAGAGGATGACCTCTGGTGGCAATCGCTCGACCTTAATCTTGCGGTGGCGGAAGTGGCGACCGAATACGAAGTGCCGTTGATTAACTTCTGGGCTGCCTCACGTGTCTTGCCGGATTTCGGTTTGGAGATTGACCAGGTACACCTCTCGCCTAGCGGCTATCGCAAGCTGACCTACACCACTGGACATGAGGCTTACTACGGCCTGAGTTATCTAAACCTACTGACGATTTACACACTCGACCTGCTGCGCCGCGACCTGGCAATGGACGCACCGTGATGAAAAATCCACTGACGTACATCAAAAAAGGCTGGCGCATCCTTGCGCAGCGGTTGCGCGACCAGGGTTTAAAGACCACGTTGATCTGGGCATTTGGGCGTGGCATCCCCAAACTGACCGGGGTGCCAATGCTGCGCTACAGCGAGATTACACCGGAGATTTACGTCGGACCGCAGTACAACCGACGCGGCAAGACCACACTTGAACGTGCCGGCATCCAGAACGGCGTGAACATGCGTGTCGAATACGACGACGCTGAACATGGCGTTGCGCTGCTCAATTACTGCCATCTGCCCACCGTCGATGATGATGCACCCAGCGTCGAACATCTCGATAAAGGCGTAGCGTTCATCCGTGAAGTGGTCGCACGCGGCGAGAAAGTCTACATCCACTGTGCAGGCGGCATCGGACGCGCCCCGACGATGGCGGCGGCCTATTTCATCAGCACCGGCATGAGCCTGGACGACGCGGTCACACTGATTAAATCCAGGCGACCGTTTATTCGCATCATGCCGCCCCAGTGGGAAGCCCTACGTCGCTACGAAACCACACAGACAACAGGCGGCTAACACGCGATGGCGACTCAAACCGGACAACTGACGCTCCAGGCGTTTGATGCTTTTATTTCACGACCAGAAAATCAAGATCGGCTGTTTGAATACATCGGGGAGAGACATTTGAGGTAGTTTCTAATCCACTGTCATCGAAGATCGCAGCGACCATGAACGGTTATCTGTTCATTTATCTCGACCAGAACGACATCGGGCATCTGACAGGCGCGGATGGCGGCTATAGGGTTGCGGGTGAACGTTACTGGTTCTAACACTTTCTGTGGTTTACGAAATTTATTACAAAAACGGACATATTTTTGCCCAGAATCGCTATTTATTGGGCAGATTGGTGAAGAAAACAGCTCATAAAAGCGATTTCATGTATAGGATTATGGCATTAGCGTCCAATTTCAGCGAAAAATCGTAACATTTTATGCCCACCACAGAA